>NZ_JACHZA010000023.1:0-71932 GCF_014193305.1 Rhizobium sp. BK181 | reverse complement strand
CGCTCGGATCAATCTGCAACCTCTTCAATAGCCAAGAATGTCGAAACTATTTTACAGCCGCAGGCTATGGGTTCGATTAAACGTACGGCGCTCTAACGCGCATGTCGTCGATGACCGCACGAAGGCCCGCGTACATGTTCCGCCGGCTCGGATAATACAGGTAAAGCGAGTCCTCTGGCTGGCACCAAGTATCGAGACACTGAACCAGGTCTGCCATCCGCCAGGCCGACCGTGGCACGCTGCTCCCAGACATAGCCCAAACCGACACCACCCTGTATGGCTTGGACGATAAGCTCGTGATCGTCGAGGACGAGAGGGCCCGTGGGCCAGTAGTCGACGGCCCCACCGTCCTTGCGAAACTCCCACGCGAAGCGATTGCCGTTCGGAAAACACCGTAGTCATCCTGAATCATGACATGGACGTCGCTGCCACGAGTGACTGGGGCATCGACCTCGGGCCCGGAGCCGGCGACGATGGGGGGCAGGTGGTCGCCAACGGAACTCCAGTCCAGGCCGCTAGCGAAAAGGGCCGGACTGCCCCATTCCCGAGGAGGTACATTTAAGGTCCGCGCCCTTGTTACAGCAACACACCCCACTCGGTCGACGGATATTCGACGGTTGCCGCAGTCTCACTAGTCGAGGGTCGCACATCGGCGAAACGACGTGGCAGTTGCGTGCCTCGACTTGAGGGCAAAGCTGTGCCGGTGCCCATCTTCGCCGCCAACAACTTGCATCTGCTGCAGCCGTGGGCGACGCACCCTTTGTGGCAAATTGCCGGGTGGATTGGTGAGCCCTATCGCATCCGACTGTACGGGTTCTGGATGCTCCGAGCGCTAAACTTGGCTTGGGTTGCGAGACGGGCCGCGCATTCCTAGGGTTCACGCCTCACTCATGACGATCACCCCAAATTGGCTTCTAGCGGCCGAGGACACCATTTACTTTGCCAACCCGCCGTAAGCGATACGCCAGATGCTGCCATTACCGTCCTCGCTGACGAATAGCGACCCATCCTGCCCGACAGCGACGCCGACAGGGCGGCCCCAGACATCGGTATCCGAAGCCACCATTCCAGTCATGAAGTCCTCATAGGCGCCGGTTGGCTTGCCAGTCTCATCGAACAAGAGGCGGACAACCTTGTAACCGGTACGCTTGCCGCGGTTCCAGGAGCCATGCATCGCAACGAAGGCGCTGCCCTTATATTCGGCCGGGAACATCTCGCCCTCGTAAAAGGCGATCTGCAGTGGCGCCGAATGGGCCTGCATCAGCACGTCCGGTATCGTCACCTTGTCCTTGAGGTCGGGACGCGCGCCGGCGTGACGCGGGTCCTCGTGTCCGCCGATATAGTACCAGGGCCAGCCATAGGTCGCGCCCTGCTGCACCGCGGTGGCATATTCGAATGGTGTGTCGTCGCCCAGCCCGTCGCGCTCATTGACGACGCACCAGGGATTACCCGTTGCCGGTTGGATGGCGATGCCTGCGCAATTGCGGAGCCCGGTTGCATAGACCTGCTGGTTTTTGCCCTCCGGATCATAGGCCAGGACCATGGCGCGCCCTTCCTCCGTGTCCCAGGTCGCGCCGAGCGGCAGGTTCTTGTTGACCGCTTCGATGCCCCCCAAGAACGAGACTGGAAACATATCGAGCGCGACATTTGATCCCGACCCCACCGAGAGCAGCAAGATCTTGCCGTCGGGCGTAAAGGTGATGTCGCGGGTATAGTGATGCGTCCACAGGATGCGTGGAACAATGACTTCAGGTTCGCCCTTCGCCTCGATGTCACCGCTCTTGTAAGGGTAGCGGATGACGCTGTCGCTACTGGCAATGTAGATCCACTCCGGATCGGCGCCCGGCGGATAGAATGCTATGCCGAAAGGTTTGTTCAGCCCGCTGGCGAAGACTTGCGGCTCTGCCGTCGTGCCGTCTTTTGCCAGGCGCAGCACCCTGACATCGTTCGACATGCTTTCTGCGATAAACAGATCGCCATTGGGGGCAACGCGTATGGCTCGCGGCCCCTTGAGATTCAGCGCGACCGGTTCGACGGTGAAACCGTCCGGCACGAGAGGCTTGGCGCCTTCCGGGATCGGAACGATCGCGCCAAAATTCTGCGTGTCGCTGGCGGTGGGCTGGGGCATATCCTCAACCGTGAACTGGCGGCGAACGCCAGGCTTGTCCTGCTCCCAGCTGCCGAAGGCGTCCGTGCCGGTCAAAACCTGGGTGCTGTCCTGCGCCATGCCATGCCCAAGGCCGACACCCGCAGATAAGGTCAACGTGACTATGACCGTCCTTGCAACGCTAGACATATGCATGCTCCTTTCCTGCGGATGGCCTCCCCCGCCCCCCACACTGCAATGGTGAGCGGTTGGTGACCCTGACGGATGTCAACAGGTGAAAAAGTCCCGGCCGCCACCGGTGCCCGGCGAGCGGGGCCGCTGCCACGGTGAACGTCCACCTGCGTCCGCCTCGGCGTGAAGCACCTGTATCACGCTCAGTGCCCCGCCCAAGGCATCTCTCCGGAGGCACGCAAAAGGTTGCACAGGTCGTCGAGAGGCCTTCGCGGCCAGTGACCGCAATTGGCGCGAGGCGGTTGACACCCTCTCAAGCCGACAGTCCGCTTCCCATCTGTGGACGCCCCATGAGACGCAAGCGGTTTCTTGAAGCTTGGCACGTGGTCGAAGGCTGCCATCTGTCCGGTCTCTGATGTAGCACCGGAGGCTGCGGGCCCGTATGGGAGTTCGCGGACCGGATCCATATCACCCACAGCGTGCTCAAGGCACAGTGGAAAGCCCTGGTTTTTTCCGTTTCGAAGGAGCTGGTTTGCCGGAACGATCGCGGGAACTGCCGCTCCAGAGAAAGCCGTCGCGGCTTACCGCCACCGCTCGTCGACGCACGCCTTCGGTTGTTCGCCTCGATCCTGAGCCAGTGATGGATAGTCTGTGTATCCCTTCTCGCCGCCGCCATAATACGTCGTCGGATCTTCGGCATTGAGAGGCGCGCCGGTGCGCAAACGCTCCGCCAGGTCGGGATTGGCGATGAACTGTCGGCCGAACGCGATCAGGTCGGCCTTGCCTTCGCGAAGCCACTGCGCCGCGGTGTCGGGCTTGAAGCCGCCCGCCACTATCAGGGTTCCCTTGAAGTTTTTCCTGATCGTCTCGACCATACCCAGCGCCCGTGGATCCGGAGCGTCGCCGCGCTGCATCTGCTCCATGGCCGGGTTGACGATATGCAGATAGGCAAAGCGGAAGTCGCTCAGGCGCTCAGCGACATAGCCAAAGGTTGCCTCCGGTTGGTCGTCGTGGATGTCGTTCGCCGTGCCCATCGGCGACAGCCGCACTCCGATGCGATCCGGCCCCCAGACCCGCATCACGGCCTCGGCGATCTCGATCAGCAATCGCGCTCGGTTCTCGACCGGGCCGCCATAGAAGTCGGTACGTCGGTTGGTGCCGGTCTCGATGAACTGATCGAGCAGATAGCCGTTGGCGGCGTGGATCTCGACGCCATCGAAGCCGGCGGCCTGAGCGTTTCTGGCGGCGCGTTCATACTGCGCCACGATGTAGGGCATTTCTTCGATGTCGAGAGCGCGCGGTCGCACGAACGGGACCAGCTCGCCTTCGCCGCGCTCGTTCTCGATGAAGGCCGTCCCTTCCGGCACGATGGCGGACGGGGCGGCGGGGAGCATGTTGTCGGGCTGCAGGGCGGGATGCGAAATACGCCCGACGTGCCAAAGCTGGTTGAACATCAATCCGCCGGCCTGATGCACCGCTTGGGTGACCCGTTGCCATGCCTCTACCTGCTCACGACTGTGGATGCCGGGCGTCCAGGCGTAACCCTGTCCTTGCATCGAGACCTGGGTTGCCTCGCTCACGATCAACGCCGCGGATGCGCGCTGCGCGTAGTAGCAGGCGGCAAGGGAACTCGGCACATTGCCCGGCTGGCGCGCCCGCGAGCGCGTCAGCGGTGCCATGACGATGCGATGCTGCAGGTTGAAGGGTCCAAGCCGGTACGGCTGGAACAGCACGTCCGTGTCCGGCGCATGAGTAGCACCGGGGGATTGTTTAATGGTAGCTGCCTCGTCCATATTCCATCCTTCAGAGAGTGGAATTGCCAGGTCTCCAGGACCCTCATCGCGGAATGTTAGGAGCACAGCGATCCGCCTCAACTGACGCCCGTCAGTGCGGCTTACGATTGGCTGCCGAGACCGACGACGGCGCTCGGCCAACGATCGTTCATGCCATGCATGAAGAATCGGCGACTATCCGGTCGCGCTCGATTGCTGACGCCCGTCAATGACGGATGGGCGTTGGCTTGCTATAAGGCCCAGGAGATCGTTGGCCCAATGGGGTTGCCAGCCGGTTACAACCGCGCTGTATCCGTCTGGTCCCAGAGACGGTGAGGGGGTGATGCCGGTCCGTGTCAACGCAATGGTCCAATCCGTTGGCGAAGCCGAGGAGTTGGTCGACATTCGCCGTACGCACAGGATCGGCGCACTGATCGAAGCGTGAAGCGGCGCCTTCCCGTGCAGATCAGCCAAAGCTAGCGCGCCGCTCCGACTGCACCCTACCTGCCGCGCCCTATCAAGGAGACGCCGATGTCCCAATCGACCACCGATAGCCGGCCGGAAGCATCTGGCGAGATCCTGTTCGTCGCCTGTCCGGTCGATGCATCAGTGAACCGCGTCCCCCGCGCAAAACTCGACCGCAACCCGAAATGCGGGAGGTGTCACAACCCCCTCTTCGCTGGCAAAGTCGTCGAGCTCAACGGCGCGAACTTCGATTCGCACGCGCTCAAGAGCGACCTGCCGGTCGTGATCGACTTCTGGGCGGAATGGTGCGGTCCGTGCCGGATGATGACTCCCAATTTCGAGAGTGCGGCACCGCGGCTGGAGCCGCGGGTGCGGCTTGGCAAACTCGACACCGAGGCGGAACCCGCTATTGCCGGGCGCTACGGCATTCGCAGCATTCCGAGCATGATCATGATTAGCAAAGGGCAAGAGATCGCTCGCACCTCGGGCGCGATGCCGACGTCGGCGATCGTCGATTGGGTCGAGCAGGCGCTAAACAGGGCTTGAGGGCGCCTTTGCATAGCCTCTGGCAGCGCGGTCGTCGAACAATTGGCGGCGCGTCGCCCTGACGAGCGTAAAGGCGCGATCGGGCAGATAGCCTCATAGTGGCGGTCCAGCAGGTGAGGTGCGCAATGGCGACCATTCATAGGCAGAGAAGATGTTTCCCCGGGCGGGCGATCTCGATCTCGACAAGAGCGACCTCGAGCAGCTTGAGACTTTCGTTCGTCGGAAAGTCACGGACCTTGTTGTTCGCGGCGAGGCAAACGCCAAGGCCAACAGTCGCGACGTGGTCGAGCCCTGGGATCTCCCGATCACCAAGGGGCTCCAGGAGACGATCCACCGCTTCCGGCTGATCAATGCGGAGTTGCACCTGACGAATTACCTGTCCGGGCAGATCGGGTTGCCGCCGAGCGATCTTACGATCGGCGACGAGACCCAGGCACGGTTCTCCGAGATTGCCGGGGGACTATGCCTCGCCCTTGCGGAGACCTTCAGGATCATCGACCCGAATCTCAGGAATCCGACCACCAGGGCGCCTGTTCGACCTGCTGCACTAATGGCCGTTGCCCCTGGTTGCGTGCGATATATGGGGTGGGATTGTCGTTGTGGGTTTCGATGAAAGCGTCGATGTCGGCTTCAAGTTCTGCAGTGGAACGGTGTACGCCGCGCTGCAACTGTTTTCGCGTCAGCTCTGCGAACCATCGCTCGACCTGATTGATCCAGGATGCCGACGTTGGCGTGAAGTGAACATGCCAGTCTGGGCGGCGCGCGAGCCATGCCTTGACCCTTGGTGTCTTGTGGGTGGCATAGTTGTCCATCACCAGATGCACGTCCGGCCCATTGGGCATTTCGGCGTCAATCCGCTTCAAAAAGTCGGGGAATTCGGTCGCTCGGTGACGCTTGTAGCAATGACCGATCACGGCGCCAGTCGCGACGTCGAGCGCGGCGAACAGGGAGGTCGTGCCATTGCGGACATAGGTATGAGTGCGCCGTTCGGCAACGCCCGGCGCCATAGGCAGCACAGGCTGCTCGCGATCCAGGGCTTGGATTTGTGACTTCTCATCCACGCAAAGCACGACCGCCCGGTCCGGAGGCGACATGTAAAGTCCGACGATGTCCTGCACCTTATCGACGAAGAGCAGATCAGAGGAAAGCTTGAATGTCCCGGCACGATGCGGCTGCAGGCCAAATGCTGTCCAGATCCGACGGATGGTGGTATGCGAAAGTCCACTGGAGGCTGCCATCGAACGGATGGACCAGTGCGTGGCATCCTTGGGAGTGGTGTTCAATGTACGCTCGACGACCTGAGCAACCTGGGCATCAGAGACAGTTCGTGGTCGACCGGCACGATATTCATCTGTCAGCCCTTCAATACCATCTTGTAGGAACCGGCGGCGCCACTTGCCAACCGTATGCTCGTGGACCCCGAGACGCTCGGCAACGTCTTTGCTTTGCAGACCCTGCGCACACACCAAGACCATCCGGCATCGATCCGACAAGGAGCGCGGCGCTTTATGCCGGCGCACCTGAGATTACAGGAAATTTCTATCCGCGTCGCTCAGAACGACGAGGCCTGCTTGCCTGCCAACCATCAATCAACTCCTGCTCGAGGCTCTCGGATATGCAACGGCGTCAACGGAGAGCGCCAATGAAGCGCTCCGGCTGCTCGCAAGGGATCAAGAAATAGATGTCGTTCTCGCGGACTTCGCGATGCCGGAAATGAGCGGCGGTGAGCTTGCGAAAGCGATACGCGCGATGCGGCCAACTTTGCCAGTCATCCTCCCGGCTATAGCGATCGAGGCCCCCTGAAGGAACTGAAGGACTGGCGAATAATCTTGAAACCCTTCACGGAAAACGACTTGGTTAACGCCATCGAAGCTGCACTAAAGTAGGTGAGCTTCCGATGTCAGTTGTTGGCCCATCGCGTCATTTCGGGCGTTAGAGCGATTCAGTCGCTCCTGGATTGACGCGGACGTTAGGCTAGGTCTTGTGAGTACACGACCTAGTTTGCAGTAGCCGCCTCGAGAGGGGGCGTCCCCACACCTTTGCCCAGGTGCGGGAGGACCTCCCGGCCGATCTCCTCCAGCACCTCGCCCGCATCGCGCCGACCATATTTGAGGTTGAGGATGACGTGATTGACGCCAGCGCTGGCGAGTTCGTTCAGGAAGTCGAGCATGAAGTTGCGGCCGGCTCGGAATCCGAGATGAATTGGCCGAGGCGGCTCGGCCGGCTCGTCGGCCAGGTCGACATAGAGCGACTGCACGAAGGGCTTGAACACACCAGGCGACATGACCTCCACCGCTGCGCGCCATTTCGCGACCAGCTCCGCCTGCCGTGCGAGGTCGCGTGGATAGGTGATCCAGCCGTCCGCATGCTCGGCGATCCACTCAAAACTCTGGCGGCTCGAACCGGTGATCAGGATCGGCAGGCGAGAGACGGGTTTGGGCACGAGGTCCGCCGTTCCCATCAAGGCGCCATAGCTCGACTGGACGCTTGGAAATTCCTCCATGAGCACCCTGCGGATCGTCGACAGGTTCTCGCGAAAGAGGACGTCGCGCTGGTGCCAGTCGACACCGAATGCCGGAAACTCAACGGGGCGATCGCCGGATGCGACGCCGAGGACGAATCGCCCGCCCGTCAGTTGATCGACCGATGCGGACGCCTTTGCAGTATGGAGCGGGTGGCGCAAGGGGAGAATGATCGATCCGGTCGCAAGCGCGATCGTCGAGGTATGCGCAGCGATCCAGCCCAGCCACACCCACGGATCGTGGATCTGTCCCAGATCTCCGAAATTCGGATCTCTCAGAGGCACGTCTCGTGTCCAAAGGCCGGCAAAGCCGAGTTCCTCGGCGCGCCGGGCAAGACGCGGTTGATCGCGGATGCTGGGCTCGTCCCTCTCGAAAGCCTCGATAGGGAAGAACACTCCGAGCGATAGCCGGCCAAGCGAGAACATGCCCCGGAAGCCGGCGGAATCGCTGATGGACGCATCTTTTTTGGCTTTTAGCATGATGCCTCATTCTGGACGAAGAGCACATCGCGGCCATGACAACGGTCAATTTTTCACGGAGCGAGAGGGGAAGCTGTGCCAGACAAGCCGGGCCATGCTTTATTTCTCCAAATTCGGCGATTTACCGTGATCTCTGTATCGGGTGCGGCGCCCATCCACGGTGCCACAATCCCGCAATCAAGTTCGTTCGCCCTCGAAGAGGAGCTGGATCAAAGCCTCAAGTCCATTGTCGGGGGGAGCATCGGTCTCCGGTTGCGAAAACGCTGGTTCAACCATAACGATTCTCCACGTATTAGGGCTATGCTTCGTGGATAGTCGAACATAGGACGCATAGTCTCTCCAGCCATCGGCCGGGGAGAGGTTGCCCAAATAATGGACATTCTCTTCTTGATTGTTCAGTCCGCAGCCTACCAGCAAGGCGGCGCGAGGATTGCCTCCTTTGGCGCGAACCGAATAAGCACCATCCGCGCTTGGCGCGCAGGCGACCCGGTCGTCCGACTGCCGTCGCATCGGCACCATATGGTCACAACAACTGCGGCTCTATGCAAGCGCCTTCGCCTCCGGAAGTTGGATGCTGCCTTTGCTCGCAAGGACGCCGCGCGGAGATGCGCGCTGCTATTGCCTGCGCCAGGCTTCCTAGCCGACAGTAAAATCTAAGGCTACATCAACCAACCTGCAGGTTGATTGGCACAAGTATGCGGCCCCGCACCTGACCATCAAGGAATTTAGGTGCTATTGACACAATGTCAGAGAGGTGGACCTCCGTTGTCATTCCATCGAGTTTCGCCATATCGAGTTCCTGCGCCAGTCGTTGCCAGGCGGCCAGTCTCTGGGGTTTGGGACACAAAACGCTGTCGATCCCGACCAACGTTACAGCGCGCAAGATGAAGGGCGCGACGGTCGTGGGGAGTTCCATCCCACCAGCTAGTCCGCATGCGGCGACGACACCGCGATAGCGCATCGAAGCCAGTACATTGGCCAGCACCACTCCGCCTGCCACGTCGATGGCTCCTGCCCAACGCTCCTTGGCCAAGGGCCGGCCGACCTGTGTGAACTCAGCCCGGTCAATGATAGCGGTGGCACCGAGGCCGGTGAGATAATCCGCTTCGGTCATCCGCCCTGTAACGGCAGCAACGCTATAGCCGCGTGAGGCCAGAAGCATGGTTGCAATACTGCCGACACCACCGGCCGCGCCGGTT
This sequence comes from Rhizobium sp. BK181, assembly GCF_014193305.1. Taxonomy (NCBI): domain Bacteria; kingdom Pseudomonadati; phylum Pseudomonadota; class Alphaproteobacteria; order Hyphomicrobiales; family Rhizobiaceae; genus Rhizobium; species Rhizobium sp. BK181. The sequence goes on along the minus strand of NZ_JACHZA010000023.1, from coordinate 62,671 downwards.
ACCACCACCTCTCCGCTGTCCGGCAGCACACCGTTGCGCTCGAGCGCCATAACGCACAACATCGCGGTGTAGCCGGCCGTCCCTATCGCCATGGCGTTCCGCAGACTGACCCCTTCTGGCAAAGGCACGAGCCAATCTCCCCTTACGCGCGCCCTGACCGCCAGCCCACCCCAATGCCGCTCTCCAACGCCCCAGCCGTTCAGCACGACCCGATCGCCCGGCTTAAAGTCGGAATGGGAATTTTCAGCCACGACACCCGCAAAATCGATCCCCGGGACCATAGGGAAGCTGCGAACGACCGGCGAGGCGCCGGTGATCGCTAAGGCATCCTTGTAGTTCAGGGTCGACCACGCGACGTCCACCAACACGTCGCCTTGTGGCAGTTGCGCGGTCTCGACCTTGGAAACACCGGCTTCCTGCCCGCTGTCGGACTTTCTGATCAAGACGGCGTCAAACATCTGAGGCTCCCATTTCTGGATTTCTTTTTTCCTACGCAACTTTCTTGGCGTCGGATGTCGAGTAGACGACTTGCGCATTGACCATGGCATGAACCGCCTGGGGAAGCGTCAGCACACCTGTGACCTGACCGTCGCCATCGACGACGGCGATCTCGCTTGTCCCGGCCAGCGTCATTGCTCTTGCCGCTTCCTCCAGCGTCGCGCCGGCCGGCACCGAAATCTTCAGCTCGCCGGACGAGCCGTTCGGCGCGGTGGCGACAGTCTCAACTTTGATGACCCGCGCGCGGTTCACTTCCCGGACGAAGCTGGCGATGTAGTCGTCGGCCGGGTTCATCACGATATCCTGCGGCGTGCCCTGCTGCACGACTTCCCCATCCCGCAAGATCGCGATGCCGTCCCCGAGCCTCAGCGCCTCGTCCAGATCATGGGTGATGAAGACGATCGTCTTCTTGATCTCCTTCTGCAGGTCGAGGAGCACGGTCTGCATATCGACGCGAATGAGCGGGTCCAGTGCGGAAAACGCTTCGTCCATCAGCAGGATCGGCGCATCGTTCGCCAGCGCACGGGCAAGACCGACGCGCTGTTGCATGCCGCCGGACAACTGATTGGGATATTTGCTCTCAAAACCTTTCAGCCCGACCCGCTCGATCCATCGCATGGCGCAGTCGACCTGCCGGTTCCGTGGCGCCCCTTGTATCTCCAGGCCATAGAGGGTGTTTTCGAGGACGGTGCGGTGCGGGAGAAGCGCAAACTTCTGGAACACCATTGCCGTCTGATGCCGACGGAACTCACGCAATTGCGCATCGTCCATCTTGACCACATCCTCTTCACCGATGACGACTTCACCAGACGTCGGATCGATAAGGCGATTGATGTGGCGAATAAGCGTGGACTTTCCCGATCCGGAAAGGCCCATGATCACCTGAATGCCACCCGCAGGCATGGAGATGTTGATGTCTCTCAGGCCAAGAACATGACCATGTTTTTCGTTCAGTTCCGCCTTCGTAACACCCTGCTCAACGAGTTTTACGCAGTCGGCGCCATTTGGACCGAAGATTTTGTAGAGCTTTTTGATTTCGATGCCGAAGCCGCCAATTTTCTTGTTACCCATGGACCACCTCCCGGTGCTTTTGAAGGCGCACGCCGAAGGCCTGGCTGACGCGGTCGAAGATGATCGCGATGCCGACGATGGCAAGGCCGTTGAAGATGCCGAGCGTGAAATACTGGTTGGAGATCGCCTTCAGAACCGGCTGGCCCAAGCCCTGCACGCCGATCATCGAGGCGATGACCACCATGGCGAGCGCCATCATGATCGTCTGGTTGATGCCGGCCATGATGGTGGGCAGCGCCAGCGGCATCTGCACGTTCTTCAGCTTCTGCCAGCTCGACGAACCGAAGGCATCGGCCGCCTCCAGCACATCCTTGTCGACGAGGCGGATGCCGAGATTGGTGAGGCGGATCATCGGCGGGATGGCGTAGATGACCACGGCGATGAGGCCGGGCACCTTGCCGATGCCGAGCAGCATGACGACCGGGATAAGATAGACGAAGCTCGGCATGGTCTGCATGACGTCTAGGATCGGGTTGATCACGTTCTGCACCCGGTCGGAGCGCGACATGGCGATACCGCTGGGAATACCGACGACGATCGAGAGCACCGTACAGACGAAGATCATCGAGACCGTCTTCATCGTGTCGTCCCACATGTCGAAATAACCGATGAGCAGCAGTGTCACGACCGTTCCCGCGACGATCTTCCAATTGCGGCTGGCGAACCACGCGACGGCGGCGATCAATACCAGGATGATCGGCCAGGGCGTCTTCGTCATGAAGCGCTCGGACCAGATCAAAAAGTGCTGCAGCGGCTCGAAAACTGCTTCAAGACCATCGCCATAGGCCCGCGTGAACCCGCGGAAGCCTTCGTCGATTGCCTTCTTGAGATCACGCAGAGACGCGTCATCCATGTGCGGAAAGCTAAACAGCCAATCCAAAATCTATCCTCCTCGATAACAGCTAGCGCATTCTGGACGCGCTGCAGCGTCTTGAACGAGTTCAAAGCGCCGCTTTGATCTTCTCGGCTGCCTCAGGCGATACCCATTCCTTCCACATGGCCTCGTTCTCTTCGAGGAAGTGTTTTGCGCCGTCGTCGCCGCTTGCCTGGTTGTCGGTCATCCAGGCCATCAGCTTGTTGACGGTTTCGTTCGACCAGGCGCGCTTGTGGAGATAGCCCATGACGTCCTCGCCGGCGCGCTCGGAGAACGGCTTGGTCACGAGCGTCTGGACGGTGTCCCTCGGCCACTTATTCTTTTTCGGGTCGGGGCAATCCGCGACGGTGTTGCAGCGCTTCCACTCGGCCGCTTCGTGCGGCACGCCATAATCGAGCTTGACCATGTCGTACTTGCCGAGAAGCGCGGTCGGGGCCCAGTAGTAGCCGACCCAGCCTTCCTTGCGCTCGTAAGCCTTGGCAATCGAGCCATCGAGGCCGGCAGCCGAACCCGTGTCGACGAGCGTGAAGTTTGCAGCTTCCCCGCCATAGGCCTTGTAGAGCTGCGCGGTCACGACCGTGCCGCCCCAGCCCTGCGGGCCATTGTGAATGGCACCCTTCGATTTGTCTTCGGGATCCGGGAACAGCTCCGGATGCTTGAGGACATCATCGATCGTCTTGATATCCGGATGCGCGTCAGCAAGGTATTTCGGCATCCACCAGCCCTGCACCGCGCCGTCGGTCAGGACGGTCGATGCAACGACGAGCTTTCCGTTTGCAACGCCGGCGTTGACGACATCGGGAAGAAGATCGACCCATCCTTCGGGCGCGATGTCGGGCTGGCCCTTCTCGGTCATCGACGTGATCGTCGGGACCGTATCGCCCTGTATGATTTCGGCATTACAACCGTAGCCCTCGGTCAGGATGAACCTGTCCAGACTGGCGAGCACTTCCGCGCTCTGCCAGTTCATGCTGGCGATGGTGACGTCGCCGCAATCCGCAGCCTGCGCCGAATTGCCAAAGGTCAGCATCGCCGCTGCAAGGCATGTCGAGGCAAAGAGTTCTTTCATGGCACTTCCTCCCTATGTGCGATGTTGAAATTGCAGGCCCGCCAACGCCATCGCATATCTTGGCGGCCGCGAGCAGCTTCGGTATCCTCCTCAGAACCCGAAGCCGCCGTTTTCTGCTAGCTCGGCAGATATTCCTCGCTCCAGGTCTCGCTGATCGCACCGGAGGCAATCAGCCGATCGATCTGGGCGTCGGTGTAGTTCAGGGATTTCAGTACGGCGCGTGTGGACGCCCCGTACTTCTCGGCCGGCGCGACGGCCGTGACCTTGCCGACCGTCGGACGAATAGCGAAGGGATCGAGCTGGGTGACGGTGTGGCCACTCGGATGGTTCGGGAAGATCGAGAAGGAATAGCTGCCACGATCGATCCCCGGCGTAGCGTCGGCAATGCGGGCGCTGCGGCTCCGGACAGTTTCGATATTCTCGCAAAGCGATACACCGATATCGGCTTCCTGTAGCCGCTGTTGCCAGGTCTCAGCGGATGCAGTCATGAAGGCCCGCGAGAGGTAGGCCTCGCGATCCGATGCCGCCATTTCCGGTATGCCCTCCAACCCTTCAACCTTGCGGAAGCGCGGCAGGTCGGCTTCCGAAGCGCACAAGAGAAGGTGATCCCCTGACGCCGTTTCGTAGAGCCGCGACAGGGCATGATAGCCCTTGGTTTCGCGTCCGGACGGCTCGTCGAAGGGACCGCGCCCGGCGTAGTCGTAGCAGAACGGTATCTGCGCGAGGCCGGTCAGCGCCGACAGCGACGTGCGCGGGCGGCCGACGATCCCGGTTCTGGATTTCTGGTAGAGGGCGGCGGCAATGCCGAGCGCCGCACCGAAGCCGCACATGACATCGATGGTGCCGACATGGGCATGTTCCTCCGGCGTTTCCATCGATCCGCCGAAACGCAGCATGATGCCGGTCGCCGATTGAACGAGGTCGTCATAGCCGAGATAGTCGGTGCGCGGGCCGGTTCGCACGCCGCCGAAGCAATCGAGCTGGCAGAAGATCGCTTGGCGGTTGAGCACCTTCAGGCTTTCGGCATCTAGCCCCATCGCCTTGACCTGCCTGTCGGTGGCATTCCAGACGACGACGTCGGCGGAGCGCACCAACTCCTCGAAGACGACACGGCCATCGGGCGAACCGATGTTCAGCAGCAAGGACTGTTTGCCACGCATGTGCGACATGCCGAAGATCACGGTGTTCCAACAGTCATAGAGCGGCTTGGCCGGGTCAATCTTGATCACCTCTGCGCCGAAGCGGGCGAGATAGGCGACCGAATGCGGGCCGGCGATCACGTTGCAGAGATCAAGCACCCTGACGCCATCCAACCAGCCACCGGGGGCGTCGGTCGGAACCGGTAAGGAAGGGCGTTCCATCTCCGCAAGCATCGCCAAGGCGTCCTTGGCCGTCCCCCAACGCCGCGGGCGTGGCGCAAGCATGGCTTCGGCGCTCTCCTGTAGCCAGGCCATCGGCCCCGGCTGGGTCATTTGGCCCAGGATCGGATCGTCAACCTCGATCATCAGGCCGGCGGCCCTGGCGTGATCGTCGGCGATCCATTCCTTCAGCCAGCGCTGCGGCGCACCCGGAAACAGCCCTTCCCCGAAGACGCACTCCCATTCGGCCGCCGTCCTGGTCAGGAAAACCTCCTTCATGCGGGCCGCAATCTTGTCTGCCCAGAATTTCGGAAGCGGATAGACGCCGAGCGAAACATCCGACGACCATTGCGACACCGGCAGATAGGTGTCTTCCTCCTCACGCAGTCCTTCAGCAACCAGTTCGTCGTAAATGCCGAGGGCTTGCAGGCAGCGCTTCGCATGGTTCTTGTGGCTGGGGCAGACGACGTAGAACATGCGCCCGTCGGCGCACACATAGCTGCGATAAAAGGGATCGAGGAACTCCTGGAGGGCGTCATAGGACATATCCATCGGCAGGCCCTCGCTGCGCCGCCGTTCGATCTCCCGCTCGCGCTGGGTCTGGTAGCGCAGCGGATAGTCGTCGATCAGGATGGAATTGTAGGAGAGGCCCTCCATCACCGCGCTTGCCAGCGGCACTTCGATGTGGTCGCCATGACCCGTGCGCTCCCGCGCCTGAAGCGCCAGCACCGTTGCGGACGCTGCAAGCATGGTGCCGTAGGCGGAGGACAGCGGCAGTGGCGAGAAAGACGGGTTAATGCCCATCAGGACGCGATTGAGGCCCATATCCGTAAAGACGCCGGACGAGGCCGCGATCACCGTCTCAAAGGCCCGCCAGTCGCGACGAAGCTCATCGTCGGAGGCGAAGCCGGGAATCGACAGGGTGATCAGTTCCGGCCGTGCTTTACGCAATTCGGCAAAATCGATCCCGAGTCGGGCAAGCACGCCAGGGCGGAAATTCTCGACGATAATATCGGCCTCGGCCACCAGCGCTTTCGCCTCATCCAAGCCCTGCTGCGATTTGAGATCGAGGGTGACGATCAGCTTGTTGCGGTTGAGGATGGCATTGGCAGGAGTGTCCCAGAGCGGACCACCGGGCGGATCGACATGCACGACGGTCGCGCCGAGATCGCCAAAGATCATGGCGACGGCCGGGCCGGCGATATATTGCCCGAAATCAACCACCCGAATGCCGGAAAGTGGAAGCGCGGAACGTGCGATCGATGTCATTGCTCTTATCTCCCCAAGACTTTTCTATGCGCGCGCATCGGCGACGATCCAGCCGGCCGCCTTTTCGGCGATCATCAGCGTCGGTGCGTTGGTGTTGCCGCTGGTGATCTTTGGCATGACGCCTGCGTCGACGACGCGCAGGCCCTCGATGCCGCGCACCCTGAGACGGCTGTCCACCACTGTCATCGGATCGTCGTCGCGGCCCATCTTCGTCGTCCCGACCGGATGAAAGATGGTGTTGGCGATATCGCCCGCCAGCCGCGCCAGTTCCTCGTCGCTCTGGAACTGCAAGCCGGGCTTCCATTCCTCAGGCTGGTATTTTGCAAGCGCCGGCTGCGACACGATCTTGCGCACTTGCCGCAGGCTCTCGGCGGCAATTCTGCGATCCTCTTCCGTGCTCAGATAATTCGGCGCAATCGCCGGGGCATCCGACGCCTTGCCGGAACGAATGCGCACGTTTCCGACGCTGGCCGGGTTGAGATTGCACACACTCGCGGTGAAGGCGGGTAAGCTGTGCAACGGCTCGCCGAAGGCGTCGAGGCTGAGAGGCTGGACGTGATATTCGAGATTAGCGTGGGCCTGTCTGTCGTCCGACCGGGTGAAAGCGCCGAGCTGCGAGGGCGACATGCTCATCGGGCCGCTGCGTTTCAGAACATATTCGAGCCCGATCATCGCCTTGCCGAATAGGCTGTTGGCGAGCGTGTTCAGCGTTTTTGCATTGCCGACCTTGAAGACGGCGCGGATCTGCAGATGGTCCTGGAGATTTTCCCCGACGCCCGGCAGGTCATGCACAACCTCGATGCCATGTCGCTTCAGCAGTCCGGCGGGGCCGATACCGGACAGTTGCAGGATTTGCGGCGAGCCGATTGCGCCGGCGGACAGGATGACCTCCCTGCGGGCACGGACCTCCGCGCTCTGCCGTTGGCGTTGGACCACGACGCCAGCGCAACGCCTGCGGCCGAAACCGTCGGTTTCCAGGATCAGCCGTTCGACATGGGATTGCGTCCAGACCGCCAGGTTTGGGCGGTTCTTCGCGGGGCGCAAAAAAGCCTTCGACGTATTCCAGCGCCAGCCGGAGCGCTGGTTGACCTCGAAATAGCCGACGCCTTCGTTGTCGCCGCTGTTGAAATCGTTGGAGCGCGGAATGCCGGCCTCGACGGCGGCCTCTGCAAAGGATTCGAGGATATCCCATTTGAGCCGCTGCTTCTCGATCCGCCACTCGCCGCCGTGGCCGTGCATGTCCGAGAACCGGCTGTTGCCGCCAGTCTTCGGGTCCTCACCGTTGTCCAGCCGGTAATGATCCTCATGCGCCTTGAAATCAGGCAAGCAATTCTGCCAAGACCAGGCGTCATCGCCGGTTGCCGCCGCCCAGCCGTCGAAGTCGCGGGCCTGGCCACGCATATAGATCATGCCGTTGATGGAGGAGCAGCCGCCGAGCGTCTTGCCGCGCGGGTAGCGCAGCGAGCGCCCGTTCAGGCCAGCGTCGGGCTCGGTCTTATACAGCCAGTCGGTGCGCGGATTGCCGATGCAATAAAGATAACCGACGGGAATATGAATCCACGGATAGTCGTCCTTGCGGCCGGCCTCCAAGAGAAGCACCCGCATCGCCGGATCGCGGCTGAGGCGGTTGGCAAGCAGGCAGCCGGCGGAGCCGCCGCCGACAATGATGTAGTCAAAAGCATGCTGTGTAGATAGCGAAGCGTTACGCGTCATTGTGCTGCCCGCCCGTTCAGACGGAACCACCCACACTCATAAGCTTCGACATCCTGTCGCTGCATGCCAGCCTCCCTGCCTACATCGTTCAGAGCCATAGCGGAGGTGCGGTCGGAAAATCCAATGACAAATAATAGAAGGCATTATAAATGAAACTAATATGCTGCAATCGGCCGACCTGAGAACATTGAGGGCATTCGTCACCGTGGCGCGGGAGGGCAACGTCACCCGCGCCGCGGAGCTATTGCACCTCACCCAGCCGGCCGTGACGCTGCAACTGAAACGTCTTGCCGCAGAGACCGGCCTCTCCCTGTTCCGACGGACTTCCACGGGTTTGGAGTTGACGCAGGAGGGCGCGCTGCTGGCTGCCAAGGCCGAGCAGGTGCTGGCGGCGCTGACGGATTTCCGCCAGACAGCCGGGCATCTGGCAACGCGCGTGCGGGGCAAACTCCGGATCGGCACCATCATCGACCCGGAGTTCACGCGACTGGGCGCGTTTCTGAAGGCGCTGATCGAAAACGGACCGAGCATTGAGACAACATTGCGACATGGCATGAGCGGCGATGTGCCGGAAGGGCTTCGGCGGAATGAACTGGATGCCGGATTCTTCCTCGGAGACCCGAGGGACTACGATCCTATAGTCGAGCGTTCTGACGAAACTGCCACCAAACTGTTTTATGGCAAGGAACTGGCACAACTGACCTATCGCGTCGTTGCCCCGCCGTCGCTTGCAAGCTTCGTCCGTGGTGCGGATTGGGTACAGTTGGCAGCACTGCCATGGATCGGCACACCGCCCGCCTCGGTGCATAACCGGCTGCTGGCACGACTGTTCACCGATCTTGGCCTGCGTCAGAACATCGTCTCCCAAGTCGATCAGGAAGCGTCGATGGTCGCCATGGTCCGCACAGGCGTCGGCTTGAGCCTCTGCCGCGAGTCGATCGCCCTCCATGAACAACAGGCCCACGGGCTCTTCATCGCCGATGCGGTGAAAATTTCGACGACATTGAGCTTCATATGCATGGAAGCTCGTAAGGGTGATCCCACTGTTGTGGCCGCATTCGATGCAATCAAACGTGTTTGGGGTTAAGCACCTTGAATTTGCACAACATCTTTCACACGGCCTCGGAGCCAACCCCTCGGACTGGACGACGGGACAGGTAAAAACCCGATACGCTCTGGGTCTCAATCGTAGAGGACTCATGAAGTCCCGAGCGCGATATCGGCGGCGCTCGACCCTGTCTAAGCTGCAGCTTTGCCAGGATATTCGAAACGGCGTACGAGATCACCCACTTACCGCAGCGCGCCTTCAACCGCGCTTCCTGGACGATGCGTTCGATAAGGGAATGGCGGGGCATGGAGCGCTTGTGCCGTGCTGGATCGTAGTTTCGGCTATTTTTGGATACTGTAGCGTGGTTGCGGGGCCTGATCGCACCGAGACTTGTCAAGTCGATGCACTGGCGCCGATGTCATTTTAGCAAGAGCGTACCCGCAGTAGGCGTCATTGCCACCCGTAGGCGGCAAATAAAAAGCACAGGATAGCAGCGATGTAGGCAATGTGGCCCGGTGTCTCGGTTGCAGTCTTGCGGAGCACATGCGCCATGCAGGCAGCTTTGATGATCTGGTTGCCGTAAAGCTTGCTATAGCCAGCAGGACGATGAATCGAGGTAGGCCCCTATTTCGCCCGGTGCCGACCGGCATCCTCCCCTTTTCCCCAAGGGGATTTGTCAAAGACTCAGGCTGACGTACGCGGCATGTCATAACGTCTGTGGCCACCGCTGATGGGCGTGCATGACGGTGATGATCTCAATATCTCGACTGACGCGGTAGGGGATGATGTAGGGAATATCGGCCAACACCACTTCGCGGGTGCCCTTGATACGGCCGGGTCGCCCACCGGCGGGTAAGTCGGCGAGCATATCCACGGCCGTCACAATTCTGGCAATCACGCGCGCTGCCGCATCCGGATTGTCTTGCTCGATATGAGCGCCGATTTCATCAAGCCGCCGCAACGCCCGAAGCGTCCAGCGAATGCGTTTTCGGCTCATGATTGGCGGTCAGACTTGACGTACTTCCCAATAACCCTCGCCACGTCTTCGCCGCTGGCGAATTCGCCGCGATCGGCCTCATCCAACCCGGCTTCGATCTCGGCAAGCTGCCACTCCTGCTGCTCAACGAAAGCCTCGATGGCCTCGGCAGCCATATAGGCGCGGGAGCGATCCAGCTTTTCCGCAATCTGATTAAGCTTGCTCGCGGTTTCATCCGAAACCCGCACGGTAAATGCAGCGGTCATGGCACCTGTCTTTCCTTGGTTCACTTTTATTATTGGTGCACCATGATGGTTCGTCAAGGTTCTCGCCACACGTGTTTTCGGGCGATTGTTAGGAATACGCGATGCCACCCTCCAGATTGACCGGCGGCAATACATCGTTGTCGTTGAGTGAAATTTGGTTGCGGGGGCCTGAGCACACAGAGACTTCTATATTCAACCAACTGCGTGTGGATATCACGGTGGCGAGCGAGGTGAGTGATCAGGTTCTCGGGCTGCGGTGCGGAAGATGATGCCGATGATGGGCAGGCGCCGCATAGGCCCTACGCGTCGAAACCGGAAAGAGATCAAGCACTTGCCAGTAACAATCACGATGGAAACCTCGATGCGACACCACCATCTGATCTCGACCATCGCCGTACGAAGGACGGTCTAAGTCGTACAGACTCAGTTGAACTGTCGCGCGGCCGCGTCGATGATCCCCTTGGCGATGTCGATCAGCAGCGCGGCCTCCTCATCGACGAAATCATGGTCAACGATGTCTTTCGACTCGTAGATCTCTTCATAACGCAGCTTGAGATTATGCGGCGGCTCTCCGCCACGGATCTTGAAGACCTTGTCGCCCTCCTTGATCCTCATCTCCCGCCGTGCCTTGAACATGTCACTGAGCGAGTTCCACCCCGTGGTAGAGTTCTTGCGCTTGAGGCCCTTTGCCGAGAGATGCATCTCGCGGGGGATTACCACGCAGGGCATCGTATCGTAGATTCTCTTGACGCGCTCGTAGGCGGATTTGTCGATCGCGTCGAACTTGAAGAATGATGCGGGGTGGACTAGTTGCGCGTAGGCTAGATCGGCGAACTCGACGATATGATGCTTATCGAAGTCGCTGTGCCGCTGCAGGATTTCTCCAAGGAACTTGTCGTCCAGGATCTTGCGGAACTCGGGTGACTTGGTGGCAAGGTACTTTGCCCGCTCAGGACCGGGGCGCTTGGCCACCTCGCCGAAAACGCGCGTCAACTCGTTGAGGTCCTCGTAACGGCCCACGATTAGGCCACAGTCGAAATTGAATATCTCGTATTGTTTCGTCGGATTGCTCTTTAGGTGCTTGAATGGCAGCCGCTTGCCACCATGCTTCGCCAACTGGGTCTCAAGCAGGTCGCTAACGACCATGCGCCATTTGGCGTAGTCCCACATGCTGGATAGGTGGCGCAGGCGCGGGATCAACTCGTCGCTCAGGGGGCCCCTGCCGCGAGCCTTGATCCAGATGACGTCGGTCGTTTCGTAGTAGCTGGCGGCGCTTTCCTTTGTGATCGTGAGCGGACTGGCCCCGGCGACCACCATCGCGGCGTCCTGTGGCATGTTGGCGAACTCATCGTACGATGGCTCGGCGGCGTCGAGGCGCGACCGGCTTTCGAGCATCTTGCGGTCGATCAACGACTCGCTCTCGTCGGCGGCCTCGTCTATGGCCTTGCGCATCCGTTCGGACAACCAGCCGGCGGCTTGCTCCAGAAACTCGCGCGTGGGTCGCTCGAGCTTGAGGAACTTTTTCAGGCTGGTGAGGAGTTGATGGGTCTGACCCGAGACAAAAGGGACAATGACGTCGATCGCCTGAGTGAGATGCTCGGAGACCGCCTTGAACAGTTCGACCGCTCGGTGCTTAAGCGTGACGGACTCGAACTCCTTGCGCAAGAACGCGATTGGGTCGCCTTTGCCGAGGTTACGTACAAAATCGGCCAGCCTGCTTACAAGTTGACCGCGCTTGCCCGCCAAATTCCGCATTTGATTCAGCAGGATACGCGCCGCCCCAGCGACCGCGCTGCCGACAGTCGGCACGAGGCCGATCAGGCTGATCACGAGCGCGACCCAGTTCAAGACCTCCTTTGTCTCCTCGGGGTCGGAAAGGCGCACCGAGACCGCGATCACGTCGCGCAGGTCGAGCACTTGGTCGAGGACTGGAACCATGGCGAGGCCCGCGTCGAAGAAGATCTGCCAACCGGTGCGGTCCTCGTTGAACTCACCCGCGAGAGCGCCGGCCATCCAGCCGACGACAATGTTCGCGGCTAGCACACTACCGAGGCTGGTGGTGCTTTGCAGATCGGCGAGGGTCTTGATCTCGCTCCTGTGCCGCCCGGTTGTTTTCTCGAGGATCGCGTCGATGTCAAATGGCCCGCCATCGGCCTTATATACGGGGTTGGGATGGGTTGTCAGGAAGGGTTCCCAGCCGCCACCAGGCCCCTCGCGCACCTCGACGGAGGCGACTGCGCGGTCCAGGGGGAGGACGGCCTCGCCGGCCGCATCGGCGGTCATGCTAGCAGTGACGCCGTCTTCAAAGACGATGACGATGCGCGCCCCGTCCATGGGCGAACCGTCAGCATGGCGGGCGACGATCCGGCGCTCGGAGGGCGCCGCCGAAGGGCCGGCATCGCTTAGGCCGCCTGCGGCCGGGGCGTTGGCGACCTGGCCCACGGCCCCATCGGGGGCGGGCATGGCGCCGCCGCCGGCTAGGCCGTCCACTCCAAATTGGGGCTGGGCCTTCGTGAATCTGAAGGTGCACGTGCAATGGAAAACGGCTCCGCTCTGGTCGAGCAGCATGCCGCTGCAGATGCCCGTGTCGCGCTCGAGCAGGACCTCACGGCTGCCGCAGCGGGCCTTATGGTCTCCGTCTAGCGACACCGTTCCGGAGCCGGCGCCCGTCGCCGCGCCGCCATTGGTGCATCCCACCATTTGGAAGGCGAGCGGATGTAGCACCACGGCCGAACCCACGCCGGATAGGGAGCCAAGATGCTCGATAGCCGTGAATTTGCCGTCCCCTTGGCCGACGGACTTCGGGTCGAGCTTGTGCTCGTAACCCTCTAGCACCGCCTTCGAGCCGACAATGGTGATCGCCATGGAAGGTCACTCCGCTCTGTTGTCGTCTAAATAGTGAAACGCACCTCTCCTGTCCCCCTGTCTGTCGCCTTGCCGGCGTTTCTGAGACAGCGGCCTAGCTGGCCCCTGCTCGGACTTACCCCCGGCGGTGCGATGCGGCGAGGTGCTGCGCGACATGAGCGAAACCATGCAGCGGACGGGCGCGCGCCACATGCCCATCCTGGACGTGCTTGAGAATAAGGACTTAGTCTAGCAGCGGTCTGGCGCTGGCTCGGGCCTCTAGGCTGTCTACGAGCGTGCCAAGGCTCTCCAGCCGCACATGCGCGTGGCGCGAGCCTAGGAGGCGGCGCGTCACGGCCGGGGTCGACTTCCTGATTCACGAGCATCTATGTCGTTCCCATCTAAGGGGCTAGCGTGCAAGCCGGGAGAACCATATCGCAACGATTAATTGAAACGTCGGACTAATTGTGCTCTATTCTAGTAAAATAGACTACAATAATTGCGTTTAGCGTCCGCTGTCTGCATGAACGTATATTTGAAAGCATCTCGGGGAACTTCGACCACTACACGTTTGGATCTGAACAGACTACGTCCGCGGGTGTCTGCTTCAGGCCGACTGATTACTCACGCATCCGCATGAGGCTGCTCTAGCTGCGGCCGGCTGAGGCGTGAGGCGTGAGGCGTGAGGCGTGAGGCGTGAGGCGTGAGGCGTGAGGCGTGAGGCGGAGATAGCACCATAGCGGAGAGGGACGCAAGTGAGCATAAGCGCCACGGTGACCTTGGTGATGCGGCCGACCGTCGAAGCCTTGGGCCGTGACTGGCCAAAAAGCGGCTGGCACCGGCTCGTCGCACTTACCGCAGAGGATGGGGGGCGGCTGCCAGAGAGCCCAACTCGGACGGCGGGGCTGCGGCTGCACCATACGGACGTAGGGCTCCGTCTCGTGCCGGTGATCGCGAGCGGTGGCACGCGTTCGCAGGTGGACAGGCGCGAGATTCGACGCGAATTGCACTACAGCCGCGGCACGCTCTGGCTATGCGACCCGGCGCTGCGAGTGCTTGACGGTTTCACTCTGCGCGACGAAAATGCCGCGGCCGCCGGGGATCCGCGTGGCCGCTGGCGGCGCTGCCTGCCCGTGGCGGACGTGTCGAAGCAGGTCCAAGCGCTGTTGCAGCCAGTCGATGCGAGCGATCCGTTTTGGCGGCAACTCGACGCGCTGCATAGCGGAAGTTTCTTCCGCTTCGATGCCGAGGCTGCAATCGGGCGTGACGAAATCATCGTCGCTATAGGCGATGTCGAGGACGAGGACGCAGAGGGCAGCCAGCTATCGGACGATGCCGAGACGACCGGCGGAGCCTTTGCCGGCTGGTGGAACCCGATAGTGCTGCAGTTCTCGCCGGATGCCGGCGGGGTTAAAGCGCACCCAGACGTGGCAGCACTGATTGGCGATCGCACCGCGCTCCTCGACGTACAGGTCGCCCTCGCTAGGAAGCAAGCGGACGCGGCCGACGGGGCGCTGGCCGCGCGACTATGGTTGCACGAGGAGTTGCGCCGGCGGGCCAACGAGGTGGGCATTGCCGGGGCGCCACTGCCCCGCCTCATCTTCGGACCAGACACGTCGCCCGAGCAGGCGCTGGCCTTCCTGTTGCTGGACATAGCGAGCGGCACCTTCCTGCTGGACGTGGCCTCCGGGCCCAGCGCGCGGCCGACGGTTTGGCTGCCGCCGGACTGCGACGGGGCCGGGTCAGAAGCGCGGGGCACGGTCGCGGACTGGCTGCGCGCGACCTGCTGCGCGCGACTAGGTGTCAAGATCGCGCAGGCCGGCATGACTGCGCCCGAGCCGATCAAGCCGGTGCCGCAGGGTACGCAGTTGGATGTCGGCGGGAGCCAGTCGGGGGGAGGCGCGCCGAACCTCGAGGGCCCGACGGGGCTAACGGCCATAGCCGAGGACCTACGCTTGCCCGCATCGCTCTCGGCACTGGCGCGCGCGCTCGACCATCCACGCGTGGACACCTCCCCCGGCGCCGTGATAGCGGCCGAAGCTGCCGCGGTGCTGCGCGAAGCGTTGGCTCCCGGTGCTGGGCAGACGGGAGGGCGCGTGGCGCTGATCGAAGGCTTAGCGGGCGCAGTCGCCCTGCCGAGTTCGGCAATCCTGCTGCGTTTCCCCGGCCCTCCCGATGCGCTTGGCCCGGCGCAGCGTGAGTTGTGGCAGGAGCAAGCCGAACGCTACTCCATCTCGCTGACCGAGAGCATGCACGCGCCCGGCTATTGGTGGCTCAACGGTCTCGGCGAGGCGTTCGCTGCGGGCAGTTCCGAGCCGCCCTGGAGCGTGCACGAGGTGCACTGGGCCGCGCGGCTGTACGTGGCGGCCTTCGTACAAGCGGCGCCCTCTTGGCGACCGACCTGGTACGTGGCGACCGAAGTCGGCCTCGGCGACGCGCAGCTGGGCGAGATGATCCTCGGCGGCGGCGGAGGCGCGCGCACGCCTATACTACCCGCACGTACGCGGATCCACAATTTAGTCTGGAACATGCACCGGAGCGGGCAATCATGAGCGGCAGGGGCGGACCGACAGCGGCGGCGAGCCTGCTGCAATCGAGCGCGAAGGCGTTTCGGGAGCAGCATCCGGACGCGCTCTGCTGGGCGGCGGTCCTCCATCTCTGCCTCGACCGAGCGAAGGAGTATTCGGCCTACGGAAAGGATCCACGCGTACCGCAGCTCATGAAGGCGATTGAGGTCGAAATCTTTACGCAATATCATGGCGTTGCCCTTGGCAGCGGGCTGACGGATGACGACCTCGCTGCCTCGCGCGAGAGTCTGGTCGCGCGCTACGGCGAGAACGCCCAGGCGGCGGGGCACGAGTTGATCCTCGCGTGGCGCTCTAGCTCCGAGAGCGGGACCGAGGATTGGTCGGTGGGGCCTTGGCAGGAATTGTTAACCCGCTTCAGAGTGACGCCAGAGATGTTTCTGGCGCAGAAGGCCTGGCCGTCGGTGCCCGAGGAGAGGCCACAGCCCATCGATTGGCGCGCGCAACTCGATGCGCTCGTCGGTCTCGGTGCTGTCAAAGAGCAGGTCAACGAACTGCGCGATCTCCTCTATCTGCAGCGGCTGCGAATGCGCCGCCGACTGCCGGGTGTCGAGCCCCTTGAGCTCTCAATGCACCAGATCTTCAGAGGCAATCCTGGCACGGGAAAAACGACCGTCGCGCGCATCCTGGGCGCGATCTACACTGAGTACGGGTTGCTCAAAAGCGGCCATGTTGTCTCGGTTCAGCGCTCGGACCTCGTCGGTGCGGTGATCGGCAAGACCGAGGAACTGACCAAGGGCTGGATCAAAAAGGCTCAGGACGGCGTGCTCTTCATCGATGAAGCATACAGCCTGACTGGCGGCGGGGCGCAGGATTTCGGACCGCGCGCCATCGACACGCTGCTGACGGAGATGGAGGAGAGGCGCAACTGCCTTGTAGTGATCGTCGCCGGGTACCCGGCCAAGATGGAGGAGTTCTTGAACAGCAATCCGGGGCTGGCCAGTCGGTTCAACGACGAGCTCCATTTCGAGGACTACTCCGATGACGAGTTGCTGGAGATATTCAGGCGACTGATCGCCCGCCACGGCATAGCCGCACCCTCGTCCGCACTTGAGAACCGAGTGGCAGCCTGGCTAGCAGCACGGCGTGCGGGTGCGGGGGAGCGCTTTGGCAACGCGCGCGACGTCCGCAACCTCGTGGGCGTGCTCTTCCGCCGCCAGGCGCGGCGGCTTGCGAAAGCGCATCCGGATGAGCAGCCGCCGGAAGCAGATTGGGACAGTTTTTCGCCGGACGACGTGCCGCCACCACCTGGTGCGATAGCCGGCCTAGGGTCGGAGAGGGGAAAAGGGAGAGAGGGAAGATGAAGCTCGACGAGATGGTGCAGCGCACGAACCGCCACGTGGCGATCCTCGGCGCGTTCAATCTGGAACAGCCCAAGGTGTTGCGGGGCTCCGCCACCGAGGTGCTCGATAGGCTGAAGTTCAGCCTGAAGTCCGAGAGAGTCTTGCTGCGGAAAAACGGCAACATAGGTTTCTACAGCTACGACGTGACCTCCCCGGCTGAACTGATGGGCCGAATTTCCGCTGGCATGACGGTCGATCAAAAGAAGCTGGATGTGCTGCCCGACGGCGATGGGGTCCTTGCGCGCTACCTGGGGGATACCGACAGCGGGCAGGAGGCGGCGATCGGCGCCGCCTTGCTGGCCACTCTGCTCGATGCGGCCGATGACCTGCGAGCCTACGACCACCCCGCCTTCGGCGTCCAACTGACCGAGGGCCTATACTACGCATGGGACGCCCGGGGCCTACCGCCCGAGATCGTCAGCGCCTCTATGCTGCGCGAGATCCTCTACCATCCTACCTTCAACCTAGCGCTGCTCGATTACCTCCGCGCCAATGCGCGTCGGCACGAAGGCGGAGCATTACACGCAGCGCTGCTGGAGGGAGCGCGCAAGGCGCTGGCCGATAGGGCGCCGTCGGTGACGGGCCAGGACAAGGAGCGGCTGGCCGAAGCCTTCGCCACCGAGACTGCCGCCTATCGCGAATGGCTGCTGACTCCCGCCGCGCCCAAAGAACCGCTGGCGGCGCTCCAGCATTTCGCGGTGCTCGAGGAACGCAGCGGCCACGGAGCCGAGTACCAGGCGGTGCGTAGCACCCACCCGATCCCGGAGCATCACTCAGGCAGCTTGCGCGAAGTCTACGGGCTATTCCGCGTGGCGCACGACCGCGTGGCAGATCTCGCTCAGTGCGAGCCGCTGATGGCCTTCGTCAACCAGTGGTATCTCGAGAGCTTTTCAAAGGACAAAGCGGGCGCAAAACTGGCAAGTGCGATCTTCCAGGCGATCTACAAGGACAACGACGAGGCCCGGCCGAGTAAGATCCCGCAGCGCGTCAAACGCGAGGCTGCGGCGGGCCATGCCGAGGCGCTGAAGGCGCTTTTGGACAATCCCAGCAGCAAGCCCCAAGACGTTATGGCCCGTGAGATCGCCGAGACGGCGCTCGAGGCCTATCTCAGCGCTCGCCGTCCGCTGGCCGCGTTCGAGCGCGAGGAACTGATCGGGCTGATGCGTGATGAGCTAGTGGCGCTTTCGATGAAACTGTTCCCCGGGCGCGACGCAGTCGACCGCAGCAACCGCAAACTTGTTGAGGCATTCCACAAGGCCGAGCGACTGGTGGAGCGCTGCTTTGATGTCCAGGCAGGCGACCAGGCGGTCGAGAAACTGCGGGCCGCAATGGGGCCGGTTTTCGCGACCCTCGGCGAGGAGGTCAGCGCCGTGGCGGGCAATGAGGAGGGCGCAAAAGCCTTAGCGATACTCGACAAGGTGCTGTCGGCGGCCGGCGAAGGCGCCCAGCCCGCTACCGTAGCCGAGGCACTGGTGCTGGCGCTCGGCCCTGCCGAGGGCGCGGCCAAAGCGGTGCTGATCAACGGCTTCAGGAACGCGGAGGGTGGCAAGATCGACGAGGCGGGCAACGCGTTACGCGACGCCTACGAACAGTTGCTCTCGACACCTGCGGGCCTTAAAGTGGCAGGGAGCCTCGCCGCCGTCGACGATCCGGATCTTCCGGCAGAGGATGCTCGTGAGGCGAAAGTGATTGTCGAGATCGGGCGCCTTATCTTCGCCGAAGGCGATGAGATCCAGGTCAAGCCAGCGGATGCAGCAGAGGCCGATGAGATGGGCGCTACGGCGGCTGCCAGTGTAGGTGGGGGCGCGGCGGATGGCGGCGATGGTGATGGCGGCGACTCTGTCGATGCCAAAGACAGTGAGGACGGCGAGTTGCCCGTCGTGGCCGCAACGGAGGGAGACGCGGCGGCGGAAAGGCCGCGCCGCTCTCCGGTCCCGGTCTCGCTGCCGCTGACCGCCGAGGAGCGCCACGGCCTCTTCCAAGACGCCCAGACGAAACTGAACGAGGGCAGTCGCGGCAAAGCCGCTGGCGTGCGCCGCTGGGCCGAGGCGCTGGTGGATGCGCGCGCCCGGGTCATGTGGGCCAAGGGCGAGATCGGCGCCGATCGGCGTGTCGACGACGAGAACGACGCCGTCGGCAAGCAACTTGCGGCCGGCAGCCGCTTCGTGACGCTCGGTGAATTCTTCCTCGCTGCGCCATCTGCCAACTCGCCGATCGGCAAGCCCGACACGTCCTTCAACGCGATGATCGCGCTCCATCTGATGCGCCAGACCGGCCGGGAGCACGGCCGGGGCGTTCGCGGTTTACTAAAGGACTGGAAACAGAAAGACGCGGACCCGAACGACCCAGCCGCTACCCCTGACCCGGCGACGACCGACATCCGCAAGGTGCCACTCTGGCAGATCTGTCCGGCGATCTTCGATACCGACGGACTGGACGACAAGCAAATCGCCAAGAAATTTCGGGAGGTCGCGCAACTGCAGATCTCGAGCTTCATTTCCGAGGTGCGCACGCAGACCGCCAAGCTATCCAGGCTTGCGGGCTTCTACCGCGACGTTGAGGAGGTAAAGGCGCTTCTGCGGCTCCTCAAGGCCGCCGGCAACTGCCAGGTCACGGTAGTGAACACCATCGCGAGCGACTATGCAGTGGCCGACGAGACGGGCGCCTATCCCACCGGCGGACCGCTCTTTAACGGTCGCAAAAACGCGATCGACGACTCCCCGCCTGGGACCGTCTTTGTCTCGGCGCAGGCATTCCCGCCGGGCGGCGTCAGGAATCTCGACATCCTTACGGGGCCTCTCGGCCTAGCTGACGGCGCGTCGGGAGAGGAACCCCTGCGCGCGATGGAAGGCTCGTCGTGGCTGCGCACGCAGCCCCACCCGGGCGTCTTCGGTGTGCCGGTCTTGATCGGGCGGGGCGTGCAGAGTGCCACGCTGCCGGTGGTGGGCTTTGACGTGCCGGGCCTACCTGCGCTTGTGGCGCTGGTGACCGGCAACGGAGTCGAGGCGCTCGGGCCTTTCCGCGAGACCTGGGGCAGTCATACCCGGGGAGGCGGCATGCCGTTTGAGATCGGGTCGGCCAACACGGTCCTAAAGGCGCTAGGCAAAATGCTTGAGGCCCCGGCCGTACATGGGCCGATCATCACCGCCCGGGTGTTGACGGCGCTGGCTCATCAACGCCAGTTCGGGCCTCTCGAAAAACGCGGCCGTACACTCGCCAATCCCCGCGACTTTGGGCCGACGGCAAAGGCGCCGTTGCTCGTTCAAGCGGTCGACGCGACGCTCGCTGCGCTCAGCCCGCTCGCAGGTCATCTGGACGGCAAGGATTTGGGAACGATGGTCTTTATGCAGTCCAACAATGGCTGGGAGAGCCGCAAAAATCGGCCCGAAGCCTCGGGGGATCCCAAGGAGTGGATCGCCTTCGCACCCCCACCAGCGCCCGGTACGAGTATCGCGCCGAACACAATCTTCACCCGCCTCTGAGTTCTCGCTCGGCCAGTATAAGGGAGGAACGATGCCTTACTATTTCTCGCACCACGACGGTTCGCCTATCGAAATCGCCGGCTATTACTACGTCCAGCCGTTCAGCTTCCGGAACAGCCTACTTCAGCGCAATCCCCGCTCGGCGCGGTTGGCGGTTACGGTCGCACTGACCGGCCATGACGACGACAGCTACCCCTCGGTAACCCAAGGTCTGGCGACCACCGGCGACATCACCATCGCCGACGAGGTCGAGGGCGCAATCCTGAACGCGAGTGGGTTCAAAGCCACTGCTGTCTCGTCCTCGCAGTCGCGGGACCTGGCGCTCACGACCTGGATCTTCCAAGGCTCCAACGACTCCTCTATCGGCTTCACGCCTGCCAGCATCAATGACGAGCCGAACCCGGGACGCGTTCACGCCGAGGAGCGTGTGCGCTGGTACGGCCATGCCGATACCGAGGGGCCGGGTCCAAATCGCTTAAACCTCAGCTATCTCGCGGCACAAATCAGCTATGGCCAGACGCATGACCTGACGGCGATGGACCTAATCGGTATAGCGAACATGAGAGGCTCGGGCAGTTTGGTGGCTTGGCTTTTAGGCCAAGCGTTGAACCAAATGCTGGCTACGGTCACTGTGTCGGACGTCTCGCGCGGCACGATCAGCAGCATTGCCGGCAATGATCCGGACGCAAGCCGGCAGATGGCAAGCGCACTCGGCGCAGCCTACGTCTTCAACGGCGTGTTCAAGGAACTACCCGCCGCCGAACTCGCCGCCTTTTCGCGACGCTTCAACGATCAGTCAGCCAGCGTCGTTCGCGACGCCGCACATGAAGGCAGCGGGATCTTCGTCGACATGACGCAGCGCGTGTTGGACACACCGGACGGCACCCGGAAGAACCCGAATTCTTATGCCATCAACGGGCCGGATTTTGAGGGCCTTTCGTTCTGGGGCCTCGAGCCACGCGGCACGACGGACGCCGCGCTCCTTTACTAAGGCGGGGCGGAGCATGACTGAGACGCTGGATATCGGCGACCCGCTCTGGATCGAGATGGTCGTCGAGGATGGCGAGACGGCGCGTCTCGACTATCGCGTCGTGCCCCGTGGCGCTGCGTTCAAGGCAGCGCTGGTGCGCGGCGTAGCACTGCACTCGAGCGTTGATCCAGACGAGCCGCATGGCCGGCTGGCTGCGCTCGCTCATAGCAGCGGCAGCCTGCACGAGAGCGCCGAGCGCGACCACCACGGGCTTGGCTACCTGCTCCGCGCCGAGAGTAAGGAGCTTTTCGCCGAGTCGATCGCGGTTGACCAACTCGCCAGTCTTGAGGTCGTGCAGCGGCAAAGCGAGCAAGCAGCCGAGGACTTCATCGGTGCGGCGGGGCGATTCGAAGTTTCGCCTTCGACCGACCGGCTCGATATGACCATGTTGGACGCCGCGTTACCGGACGGCGTGGTGTTCCTTGCCCGCACGGGCGAGAGCGCGCGGCGGCGGCGAGATCGGGTGCTGGCGCTCCTCTCGGCGCGGGCCGCGAAATACGTAGGTGCTAGCCGAGCCATAGGCGACAAGCACTGGCGACTCACTGCCTTTCCTGAGACCGAGATGGGCCGGCAGGTGACGCTAGCCGAGCCATGGGCACTCGAGGGCTTAAGCGACACGGCGGGCGGCTGCCGCCTGCGCCTCTCGCTTCGGGTGGCCACGGGCCGCGCGATTTATGCGGAACTGCTGAAGACCTCGAAGCAGGGAGACACGGCGGGGACTATCAAGCTGACCGATAAGCACCGCCTTCCGCGGGAGCCAATGACGGTGGTCTTCGGCAAAGAGACGCACTTCATGCGGCGGATGGCTCTGCGCTTCATCGGCGACGCGCTGGACGACAGTCCCCAGGAGAGAGGCGATGTCAACATCGAGATCGTGCTCGACCTGGTTCCAGACCCCGCGGTGGCGCGCCCGGCGCGAACACTGCCACAAGTCTCGGCGCTGCTGCTCGGGAGGCTGGTCGACCCTGTCGAGGCGGGGGCGGGCCGGCGGTTGATGGCGGTCGAGCCTGCGCCGGGCGACGCGTTCGAGGAGCCGGCACTCAAGGCACTGGCAGACTGGGCGACGCCCGACGGCACCTCCCTGCGCGCCGTGATGGCCGCTAACGCCTACGAGCGCCCTGGAGGCGCCGGGCTTCAGGTGCGCTGGCAGGCTGGTGACCTTGTCCTCGTCTCGGTTGCCGACGGTCTACTTCCAGTGATCCTGGGCGCGCCGCGCCTCTCGCGCGCGGCGCTCTCCGGCAGCGAGGCGGTGGACATGGCGATGCAAGGCGCCTGTGTCGCCCTTGGTGCACATGCTCCGGATGCGGAGCCTGATACCATGCTAACGCTCGAGCAAGGCGGGCAGGTCAGTATTAAGGCCGTGGGCGTTAATCTGGCCAAGCGGGTGGTGATCAAGGAAGACCTAGTGACGATTACTACCAACACCACAGTGCAGGGCAATCTGGACGTTGAATAAGGACCCCACGGCGCCGCGGACATCATCAGCAGGAGGGCGACAGCATGAGCGAGCTTCGGAAATGGCAGACGGCCTGGCCCGTCCCTGCGGACGGCAGCCCGCTCAATTCGGCTCATCTACGCGCACTGGCGCTAGGCACGGTGGCAACTGCGGCGGCGGGCATCGGCCGGCTCGGTTGGGGGCTGGCACTGCCGGCGAATGGAGGCATGGGGTCCGCTGCCACAGGGGCGGTGAATGTGCCAACACTGAGCGGCGGGAAGGTCCACGTTAAGGATCTTTCGGTCGTGTTGCCCGAAGGTGTTTATGTAACTCTGGACACGGCCTCGGCACCCCTGCCTGACGGTGGTATTGGGGTGCTCGGCCTCATCTACACGCTACCGGCTCATGCCAACGCGCCGAACCGGCCCGCCCCCGTTGAGCCATCGCTCGTCTGCTTCGCCGATCGCGACGCCGCCACGGCGACCGGGGCGACGGTGCTGGCCGAGATCTGCTCGCCGCGGCGGGGGAAGGCCGGGGGGCTGCGTTGGCTGGTGCCGGCGCTTGAGATCGGTGCCGCGCCCGAGAGCGCGGCCGCCGCCGCCGCGCTCGGTGACGCGATGCTGGCTGCGGCGGCCGCGGCAGGGGCCAATCAGCGTTACGAATGGCAGACCGTCGCGGCGGCGCTCCGCCTCGCTGCGGCACAGCCTCTGGAGACCTCGTCCGCATTCTACAATCGCGATGTCGCCCGCGCCCTCAGTGGCGTCGTCGCGCTCGTGAGGGGCGCGTCATCAGCGGCGGATAACGGGGCGCTGGAGGCAGTGGCGGAGCTAGCAAAGGCGATCGACGCTGCGCCGGGAGCCGCATCCCTTCCCGAGGCGCTGGCCGCTTGGGATGCGGCGCTGGCCGCGCCCTTTGCCCAGCACGGCCCGCTCATGGTTTGGCTGCGCGGCACGAGCGTTAAGCGACACCGGTTGCCCGGTTACCCGCAGGCCAACGGTATCGGCGGCAGACTAGACCGGTTCGACGTCGCGGGCGCCAAGCGCGTCGAGTTGCGCCTGCTGCTACGCGACCGGGTGGCGCCGACGGTGCGCGTGCGCGTCGACGAAGCCTCATTCAGCACCCTCGTGCTCGCGACCGTTCCCGGGGGCTTTGCGGGAATGCTGAGCCTTCCCGACAAGGCACAGTATCTCGATCTCGAGCTGCCGGCGGAGGTCGAGGCCGAATTGCGTGAGACGGTGGGCGACGGGAAATATGGTCATGAATGATGCGCAGTTGGCAGATTACCACGCGAGACCGGCGTACTGGACGCCCGAGCTGGACGACCTGTGCCGTAGTCTGGACGAGCCGGCGCGGGGGGTGAGCGCGCTCGAGCAGCAGGTGGTCGCGGTCGCGGAAGCGGCGACGGCGGCAGGCTCTTGGGCATCGATCTTCGAGGCTTGGGGAATCCTTGCACGACGACACGAACACGTGACGAGCGGCGAGGTTTTAACTGTCTGGGCCTCGCTCCGCCGCAAGGCGGTTGATCTGGAACGCTGCCGGCCGGAACTCGACTTCCGGCTATTCGAGGCGGACCTAGTCCTCGGCGTCTGGCCCGAGTTGCGCTGGTTGCCGGATGAGAGCCCGCCGGAGCACGCGTCGAGCGAGTGCGAGGGAAAATGGCTTGGGCTCTGGCAGATGCTGTTGCAAGCCGCAACGGCGGACCCGGGCGCGGATAACAATGCGACCAGTCTGCTCGACGAGGACCACCTAGCGCCCCTCGTCGCCTTCTCGCGCCTTATCGCGACAGTCTTCGCACCGCGACGCGGCGATGAGGCGCTAGGGATGCCGGCGCGCTGGCGGCTTGGCCTGCTCAACCAGGTGCGCGCGTTCGAGGCGTCGGCAGTGGGTGCACCCGGCGGCGAGGCGCTGGCGCGGCCCGGTAGCGAAAATGCCGGGGCCGAGACGGCGATCGCCGCCGGGTGCTGCGCGCTCTTCCACCACGCCGGACGGGGCCTAGGGGGCAGCGCTGGACGGGGACGTACTTTCAGTGCGGCGCTGGACGACCTGATCGCGGCGCCCCTGCCGGAGGCCGAGGCACCGGGGGAGGCTTGGCCAGACGGGGCGCGGCGCACCCTCGAGCGGCTGTTCCGTTTCTGGGCGGTGGGCGACGCGGCACTCAAGGCGCTGCTCGAGGGGGAGCTTGGCCTCGGCTGGGGCGACGCGCGCGGGGCCTTGCCCGCCCCCGATGCACCGGCGCCGCAAGACGTCGTCGAGCGTATCGCCCTCGTCGGCGGCACCAACGTCGGCAAAACCTCATTCCTCTTCGCCTCCGAGCATTTGCGCCGCGCCGGCCCAGGCGGCGAGGACGACCGCCTGCCGGTAATCCAGCATGCCTGGATGAAGGACGCCGCGGCAGGCAAGCGAATCACCATCCAGCGCGAGCGCTGGCGAAAGGGTACCCCCTCGAACACCGAGCGCCCTGAGCTAATAGCCGCCACCGGTGTCCACAGTTTCCAGGCCTTCGAGATCGTCGACATGAAAGGCGAGGACCTTTTGCCGCACGACAACGCGGTCATGGACTACGCCATGCGCGACCTCTTCACCTTCCGTCCGCCGGCGGCGCTAGCGTTGATGCTCGAAACGGTCGCGCCGCTCGGCAGCAGGGATCTAGTCGCCGTCGAGCGTCTCGTGACGCTCGCACTCAATGCCCATGACCAGCGGTCGTGCGGCTCTGCCGCAGGCCCAGTGCCACCAGTGCACCTGATCGCCAATAAGGCCGATCGATTCATCATGAACCTCCGCGCGTCGCTGCTGGGCGCCACCGCTGAGCAGCAGGAGACTGACGCCGCGCTTCTCGGCGTACTCTGCAAGGAGGCGCTCGATCTCGGCGTCCTAATGCGCCGAGCCAAACTGGCGGCGGTGGACAGCGATCGCTCAATCCGGGCACTCCTGATGCGCGAGGCGCTAGAGGCTGAGGTACTGAGCGCGAGCCCTACGTTAGGCGTCGCGGTCGACAGTCTCCTCCACAGCGAGGGGGCGCTGTTGGAAATGCTCATCTCGAAAGGCGCCACCAATGTCGTGCTGAACTTCACCTGCTCGGCTGCGCCGAACGGTTGGCCAGGCCTCGCCATCACGGGGATCCGCGCTTTCTGGAGCGAAATCTGGGGCTGGGCGCACGAGCGGCGGCGTAAGGCGCTCGCGGTCCAGCGGTGCGCATTTGTGAACCAGACCGAGAACGATCTCGAAGTGGTGAAGTCCCTCCTCGCCCGCAATGATCTCCGCCTCGAGGACGAGACAATCCTCAAAGCCTATGACGATGTAGTCGCTAAGGCTAGCGAATGCGCACGGACACTCTCAACGATGCTCGAGAACGGGGACCTGCCAAAGGCGGCTGAAGACTTCGCGACCTGGCTGGGCAGGCACCGCGAGAACGCGATCACGGGCTTAAGGGACGCGGTCGATGGCGCGGGCAAGGCCGCGCAGGATGAAGAGCGCCGGCTAAAGACTGCCGTCGATATGATCATCGGCCACCTGATCACGCTGCTCGGCATTGACCCCGAGGCAAAGATCGAGACCCTGATCGACCGGCAGCGCCATGGCAACATCGTTAACAAGGGGCGAGACTGGCTCGACGAGATGCAGGTCATGGTCGCCGGGCAGGACGACGCGCGAAGCCTCCCAGCGCTGGTTGCGTCCAACGAACTGCCTGAGCCCCTCGTGCAGGCAGGAGACCTCCTGCAGAACATCAAAGCGGAACAGCAGGATGCTGGCTTTCGGCTTCTCAGACAGATAGTGGAGCAGCAGAAGGCGGCGATCCGACCGGAAGCGAGCTTCGAGACGGCGCTTCCGGGCGGGCCGGACGGCAATCCGCGCCTTTTCCATCGTATCCATGGGGCCCTGCTCGATGACTGCTTCTGGAAGAACGAGCCTTGGCGCAAGGACCACTGGCAGAACAACAGCGTCGCGCTGCTCCAAGGTGAGGCTCTGCTCGGGGTGAAGGCGCTGCTGATCGACCGCGCGGGGGGGCCGGACCCCAAGAGCCCGCCGGACTGGCGCGACACACTGGCGCCGCTGCTGCGTCTGCTGGCGGAGTATTACCCGAAATTCCCGAAGCTAGCGATGCAGCGCTACGAGAGCGATGCCGTGAAGGTCGGCGTCCTAGCCCAAATGGCAACGAGACGTAGGGTCGAGGGGCTGATCGCGGCGCTCGAGGCGAGCCTCGCCGTCCGCGGGTCTCTTGCAGAGACGCCCGGGATCGCCGCGCGCGTGCGCCAACTCACGAAGATCGAGGCGATGCTGCCGGCTGTGCGCGAGCTCGGTTTCGACGCGCCGGCCTTCGAGGCGCTGGTGCGGCGGGGTTCGGCCAAGGCACGCAGTGACGCGATCGATGCGACGGAGGGAGGAGCGCCGAGGCTGATCAAAATCCAAGAGAGTGTCCGGAAGCAGTTGGAGCGCTGGCCCCGCAAATGGTTTCGCGCGGTACGCAACACGGAGCCCTTGATTCAACCGATCAACGCCGAACTCGCCGCCTTGCGCAGCAATCTGAGCGGTTTTGGCAGCCACGTCCTCCCCGAACCGAGGCACGCGGCCCCCAAGTCGCTAGATCGTGCCGTGATTCGCCTGGACGTAGGCATTTCGCTCCTTCGCCACACCGCCGGCGATGCGCGGCACGAGCGAACGGAGCTGGCGGCAGAGATGCGAGATCTGGGCGGTAAGATCGCCGACATGCGCGCGGCCGTCAACGCAGTCGAGGAGACAATCAGGACCGACATCCTGGTCGAGCGCTACCGCCGTTTCCTGGCGCTCGGTCTCGAGGAGAGCGCACTAGCCGTTGCCAGCCTGCACGACGGCCTCGGTGTTGTCGATGGCGGGATCGTGCGGGCCGGCGCTAATCTCGACGAGATCGAGCAGAGGTACCTAACAGCGATGAGGGGCTACTTCGACGGAAGGACTGTATTGTGACTGGCGCCTTTTTCTATAAGCCTGGCCCGGCAGGCACTGGTTGGGAACTGCAGGCCAATCCCGAGGTCGAGGCCAGCCTCCTGCCCCTCTGCAAGACCGTGCTCGTCTCTGACAATTTCCCCGCCGGGCGCACCACAATCGGGCATATCGCGCGCAATGGCGACTATGTCGTCGTCGTCTACAAGGACCGCCGCTTCGCCGGCCAACTGATCGCCACAGCCGCCTACGAAGCGCGCGGGTTCGATCCGTTCGTCGTGGTAGCCGAACTGCCCGCCGCAGACGCTGCGCTACGCGCAGCGGTGGCTTGGGGCGATGCGTTGGCTGTCGCAACCGCGCCGATTGCGAGAACTCCTCCACTCAACACGGTGCTCTGGCAGGCGCCGACTGACACGCTCGCCATCGCGCTCGCTCGGGCGCTATTCCTAGCCGGGGTGCCTCGGCAGCGCCGAGCCACCTTTTTCTCGCTGTCGCTGCGGGATCTGCCCTTTCAACGTTCGGTACTGACACGCTTGACGGACCAAGCCGGCCAGCCGCCGCCGGCGGCGCTGCTGGCCGCGGCGCGTGCACTTCCGGAAGCCGCGGCCGAGGCGCTGAACGTGACGCTCGCGCTGCCGAGCGCCGGCCCTTCGATGCAGCACGAGCAGGCGGACGCATGGGAGGTTTGGTCCTCAGTCCGCAAGTCGGCGCCGCCCTCGCCGTCACCAGCCCCGTCCGCGCCCCCCCCGCGCCAGGACACTTCAACCGCTGCGACGAAACCGGTTGCGCAGGAGGGAATGATGCCCCGGCCGACAGATACTTTCCCACCAACCTCCGAAATGCCCTCTCCCGTCCGGGCGCGGCACCCCTCCACCGCGCCCTGGTGGCTCTCCCCCGCCGCGACTGCCGCGGTGGCGCTGCTACTCGTCGCTTGGATCGGGAAGGAAACGGCGCTTCTGAGGGGCGTGCGAAACGATACCAAGACGGCTGCTGAGGCTGCGAACACGGCCAGGATCGAAGCAAATCGTTTGGCGGCCGAGGCCGCTGCCGCCACTATCGCCGTAGCCAAAGACGCGGCCGCTGCGAATGCCGCCAGGGCCGAAGCGACGCGTTTGGCGGCCGAGGCCGCTGCCGCCACCGACGCGGTAGCCAAAGACGCAGCCGCTGCGAATGCCGCCAAGGCCGAAGCGACGCGTTTGGCGGCCGAGGCCGCCAACAGCGCGGCGGCAGCGGCCCAGGCCGCCGACAGCGCGGCCGCAGCGGCAGATAGCGCTAAGCGGCGGCGCGACAGGCCTTAATTAGGCGATTTGTTCCCTTCACTTCCGGGCCAAGGCCCGTCCTTTGGCCACTGAGTGCCACCGCGGTTGCACACGCCCCGGGACGGGGAGCGGACGGCGCAAGCTCGGTTTCGCTTCGATTAGTTACTCAGGTTTTCACGCCTCCTTGCGTCCACTGTGCTTCCACGGGTTCTGGAATACAAACGCCGCCTCGAGCGATTGATGCCACCTGCCCGACCGCAGTTGCTGGCTTTCGAAACGGAAGGCAAACGGCACTCCTTCTCGGCAGCAGGTCCAATTTTTTTCGTTTGGTGGACGACAGAGCTTCAAACCAGAATAGCAGCGCTTGCTGGGATCGCCCGGAATCAAAATCTCAGCTACTTGGTGCAGCCACTCTCGGCCGCGGACCATGCATGGTCGGGCAACCATCTCTATCAGCCGGAATCGGACTTCATTTTAAATAGCTATCTATGCATATCACCGGAGGCTGCCTGGATAGAATGGTACCGGCGGTCGTGGCGTGGGGAGGACCCACCGGAGCGGCACTGAACGAACAAGTTCAAATTGCGTGACGTTCTGCCGATCGATCTTCTGCCTCCGGCCATTGCCGAAGCGAGGGTCAAACCATATCAGTCGCGTCTGCAGGCGCTCGATGAAGCCGAACGGATCTACGAGATGATCACCAAATGCGGCTTATGCCATGGATAGGTCGGTTCCAAACGACATGTTGGCCATGGCTGATCGGATCTGGTTTGGGGCCGACCGACCCTTTCAGGCCGCCCGCGAAGCATTTGCCCCTATCGAAACTGATCTGGAGCGCTGGGAACAGCAACTCGAGACCGAGCGATGTCAGTTGGCGCAAGCCGTTCTCGGCGTTAAGCTTGGCGACATCGTTGCCTCACAACAGAATGGCGCGTTCGTGCGCATTCCAGCGGAGTCGATTTCGCTCTACTCAAGCGAGAAGCGCGTCACGTTTGTCGGCTCTGGTAGGCGATTCCGCAAAGACGGAACCCTTGGCAAGATGAGTGAGACAATGAGTTTTGTCCTGGATCGCGCGGGTGGGGACTACAGCTAGAACTTGCGAGTGAGTCTTTCCCTGGCACCGAACCACTGTCGATCCAAACCGACGGTAGCATTGCTGTCACGACGCGGCCGTTCGATCACGCCGAAAGCGCTGGCGTGAAACTCGCGTCATTCCCCAAGTCTATGAGCGGTAGCCATACCAGCGGTGCTCTAGCCCCTATTGCTTCATCCCGAAATCTTCGAGACAAGGTCCACGATCTTGTCGACGGTCGTCACGACACCGGGGCCGGCTTCACCTATGGTTTTGGCCGTGGACCGTAGACCTTCCCCAAGAGTACGTAGCAATGTTTTGTTGGGAGCAGGTGAGGCTGCGTTGCTCAAAAGTAGTTCGGTGGATTTGGCTACCGCGATTGCTGCTTCGGACTTCGTGGAGTTAAGTCCCTCAATCTCTAAGCGCAGCGTATCTAGTAGCATTTTCAACTCTTGAATATCGGTCGGCGCCGCAACGAGCGTGTTGGTTGCGAGCCTTGCATGCTCAAGCTTGCTTTGAATAGCGACATTTGCGCCGCGAAAATCTCCTGACAGATTGAACTGATCGCGCATGCTACCTCCCTTTGTGCGCCTTCAGCGCCCGTTTATCCACCTCTGAAGCTGGCGTAAGATATCCTGCCAGCCTGGCCCCTTCATTTGCTTCACCAAGCGCCTCGATCGCTTCCAGTTGCGGAGCGCTGCCTCACGATCTCCCAGAGCGGCACATGCTATCCCCAATGTGCACAACACGATCGCGAGATTTTCCCGGTCCCCGCTGGTAGTAGCTATTGTAGCTACCTCCTGTTCCAGCAACCGCCGACAGCTACCGAAGTCTTTTTCCTCGAGGTAGATTCTCGAAAGTGCCTCTATTGCCGGCCTCAAACCAGAATATTCCAAGCCTGTGCTACGGTCAGTGGTGTCAACCGCGCGCTCGAGGGTCTCTTTTGCCCCTGCGACATATCCGCTGCTGTACTGCGCCTGTCCCAGCGAAATCAGAACCTCCCCCAGAAGCGGTGAATCGTCACCTTGCCGCTCTACAATGAGTTGCTTGGATCTGAATAGACACCGGACAGCCGGTTTGAAGTCCTTCTTCAGACGGAAGATTTCGCCCAGAACATAGAGCGGTCGCCATAGGACAAAGGCGTCCGGGCCAAAAACCTCTTCTGCAATGGAAATGGCCTTCTCTGCCTCGCTCTGCGCATTGGGCTGGTGAGAGATGAGTCGCGCTTCCGCCAAGCCAGTCAATGCGTTTATTAGCAATATCTTTCGCTCGGAAGTGTCGAGGTCCTCGAGCTCTTCGCCGGGAACGCTCTCCTCTTCGGCAATTCGCGCAGCCTTGTCAAAAAGTGCAGCAGCTTCATCTGGAGCACGCGACAGCAATGCGCGACCAAGATTGTATGATATTTTGCCAATCAAGAACTCGCTCCCAAAGGAACTTGCTTCTAAAAGTGCGAGGGATTCCCGTTGCCGTTCAATTGCAGCCTCAACGTTCCCGGTGATCCGATCCACGACTGCGATGTTCAGAACGATTGCTCGAGACTCGTCAGATGATCCAGCTATGGTCGCAGACAAAGCCAGCGCACGTTCGAACGTGGCTCTTGCCTCAGTGTAAGTTCCCCTGGCGTACTGCGTTTCACCAAGCTCCCTGTATAACTTAACCGCGTTGATGTCCCCCCGTTTGGCCGCAGAAGTAGCTGCGTGAATAATGTGTGGCTCCAAATCGATCAGCAAGCGTGAGTCCGCAATTGTGTTTACGCTACGCGCAGCATAGATCAGATAGTTCTCAACATCCTCGGCGGCGCTTCCTGCCGGAGGCGGTTCCAGTTGGCTAAATGCTGCGACCAGTTGATGAAGGACGAGAGACCCGTCAGGCAACTGATGGATAATACCTACCTCAGCGAGCCGCAGAACGGCTTCTTCTTGCAATTCAAGGATGGCAGGATCTGAGCCAGGAGCCTCTGAGGGCGACAGAGTGTAACGAGGAATTGGCACTCCGGGAGCGAAATGGCTTGCAAAGCGCAAAAGCGCTCGCGCCATTTCACCCAATTCGCCCTCTGAGCGGAGTTGGTCGTAGCTCAACGCGAAAGTACGGGCGATATGCTGTTCATGGCCCGTCGGCGACCAACCACCGGCCGTCATGGACCGGTGCCGCAGGACTGGTGCTCCGCGGAGAGCGTGCAAGTATTTGTCCGGGTCTCCAAGTGCAGAATGCCGGAACTTGGCCAAGAAAAGGCTAGCAAGATGGAGCGCCAGCGGCAGATCTCCCAGTTCTTCCGATATCGCATTCAACGCCGGATCGTCGGCAGTCAGATCGCTTCGCGTGTTTCGAAGCAGACTTATGCTATCCTCCCTCTGCAAAGGACGGATGCCAATTGGCGTCACGCCGAGTGCGGGGTCCCAGTCGTGCCGACGGCTGGTCAGAAGCACCCTCGCCCCGCCGGTCGTCGGGCGCCACTCAGAGAGCGTACGTTCGTCCTCGCACGCGTCTAAAATCAGGAGGCGCGGTATCATCCGCTGCCAGGCATAGCGTAATAGTATTAGCTGGTCGGGAAGGTCCAAGTCCGCATACGTCGGATGCAGATTGAGGCCCCATCCGCACGCCGCCAACTGGGAGGGAATTGCCTCAGGCTCCCCGCAACTGATCCAGAAAACACCCCCTTTGAAGTACTGAGCGTATCGATGAGCAAACTCCGCGGCGAGTTGCGTTTTTCCCACCCCACCGAGGCCAGTTACCGCCACGGTTGGGACAATTTTTGTAGACGGCGGTCGAAGAAGAAACTCCGCCAGTTCCTTGAGGTCGTCGTCACGCCCCTTGAACGTGGGGTTAGGGCTCCATGGTAGGACAGAGCCGGAGGGCAGCGGTGCTGGAGTCGGTACATCGACGCTCGCTGCCGCATTAAGAAGCGCGAGAGCATCCTCCAAGGCGGAGGCTTCATCCTCTTGCGACCCTGATGCACGTGTGGCTATCGATATATTTGCGTGCCTGAAGTCGCCGCTTAGATCGTACCTGTCTCTCACCTCTGCAAGGTATACCGGCGGCGATGTTTAGCAAAGGTGATAGGAAGGATCATGCTGGTTTGCCCACATTTCGCAGGCGGCAGTGCATCTATGGAATCCACTGGCGCCGCCAAACTCAAGCGCCAGCAAACTTTGTTTTGCTGAGCAGTGCGACCGACGTGTCGATGCGATGGACGTGCCGCGAAGCGGTGTACAATCGAAATACCCGGCATTTGACGTTCGCTTTAGATCTCCAAGAACGGCAAGAACATCTTCGCGTGAGTTGGCCATTTCTCTGGACTTGAGAACGCGAACCCAGAATTTCAGTCAGGACTCGCAACTGTCTCTAAGTTGTCAAGCAGCGGCGCCATTGTGTCATTGATCAAACGCACTGTAAGTTCAGTCTCTACGCTCGATTTTCCAGTCTTTTTGCACCTGGGCGAACGACGCAGTTGAGCGTAAAAAACGTCCACTGAAACCGCACCGGGGTTTTGCAAGTCGGCTCGGGTAGGCAGCCCTGTATACGGCCTGGTCTGCTCAAACGCGATCAACTTTGCTTTGCCTTCATTGCAACCTTTACAAAGGATCTTCAGATTTTTTTCGCCATTATCGCCAAATAGACTGATCGGCCAATCATGATCAATCGTCGGTTGCCGCAGCTTTGAACCCTTAGCCGTCTCCCAATGAGGCTTCAAAAGGTCATACTTCTCCTTACGTCGATTACCCCACGGCGACTCCCAGTTGCGTCCAACCAGCTCTTCGTTATAAAATCGAAGCCCACAGTGCTGACAACAATGATTTGCTTCCTTAAGCCTCTCGTTCGTCAACTGCGGGTATCGGTCGATCCTTTCAGTCGCAAACTGATTGTAGAGAGCAACGGCGTTCTCTACACGTCCGTTCGTTTCGGCGATCCTTTGTGCCGCGAAATGACGCCTGACGTGCGTTCGGGGATTGTCAGAGTCAGTGATCGCGCGGCTCCAAAGTGACGTCGGTAACGCAAAAGGCCGAACACGCTCGACCAACAGCCTGAGCATGGAATTTTTCATTTCCACCTCTGAAATCTTCAACCTATCCGAAATCGCCCGAATCATCTCGTCTCGGTCTTTGTGGGTCAAGTTCTCGAGTGCTGTCGACAGTGACAGTTCGTCGGGCATTAAGGCAAGATCTATCCATTCAGGCATCGAAGGCTCAATCGCTAAATAGTTTCAGACGGCGGTGGCCCCAATTTTTGCGACCGATATTACGCCTGGTTTCCCTTATAGCGTCGCTCAAGATCCCTCGCCCCACCGATGTCTGAAGGCCCTTCTGCCGCCACTCATCGGTAAAAAAGGTGCTCGGGAAGTCCATCCAGAATGAATGCGTTGCCACACACGTACCATCAACATCATCTAAGCGAAAAATGCGGCTATCCGCCCATCCGTCTAATACAACCTGCTGCATAACCTGCAGCGAGACGATCTTCAGCAAATTGTTGGGACGGTCAGAAGAAGGCTCGCTCCACAGACGGTTATCTTGTCCCTCGAAATATTCCCGTATTCCTCTCCAAAATGCGAAGAAGTGATCGATCCAATCTCCGGCAACATCATCCCACGAGCCAGACCGCAGTAGAACTGAGTGTGTATTAGGAATGTTTTGGAAGTCGCGAGCGAGTTTTGCCATACCCGGGAACTGTAGATAGCCCGGCGCACCTTCAACCTCAAAGTCGATCATTCCTTTGAATGGAGACGAGGGCTCAGTGTTTAAGCGCTCCATGACTTCGGAGCGCTCGACGTCGATGCTGGAACTGCGCAGACGTGTGTAGACTTCATCGATCTCTTTGGTGCTTAACGAGGTGGCGATAATCGAACTCAAGAATGCCGGCTTTATTGGCTTTGCTTTTTGGTTGATGATAACGAACTGAAAGACGCTCTCCGCCCATGTCGAACCAGGGATGGCGCAGACGGAAAAAAGCATGCTTTCATCGGATGATGCGCCACCAAAAACTCTGTGTTGACCGTCGACGAGCACTGCAGGTTTCAGAATAGAGTATAGCGTCTCGCGGAGCGTGTTTTCAGCAGGTAGGTCATCCAGACGCTCTTGATAGCCTCGAAGTTGCGCGTAAAAGTCCGCCAAATACGAGCGGCCGTCTCCCTCTGCCGCAATGCCACCGCCGTCCTCTATGATTTTGTCGGACACTATACCAAATGACTGATCAACGTCCTCCGTCGTCACCGCATCGGCAAACGCCCGGTTGAGATTTTCTTCAATCTGCGTGACAGCGGTCTCGTTTAGTCGAGTGCGCACTGCCACGACAGCGGCGTCGATCAGTTCCTCGATGGGCATCGCAGCGTAGTCGGGAGCGTTGATTGTGATCTTTACGATTTCTGAGAAATTTCCCGCGACGTCTTTAAGTGGCGTGATCTCGACCGCACCTGTCAGACCGACGACAACGGACGTGGGCGATATGTTGCGCTCGCTGTCTTTGAAATATTTCATCACGTCCCCGACGCGCCCCGGGTTCAATGTTCGCTGAAACCCGTGCTGGTAATCGAAGGCTTTTCTGGGCACCCCTGCCCAAGACCGGATATCCTCTGCAGGAGCAACAAAGAGCAAAAGTTGCTGATCCGTCCCTTCGCGGGGTTTGAAACGTTGCCCAATGTACTCGTAGGGGATGGTGTTCATTTTGTCGTTGTCCTCATTTCCGTTGGGACTTTCCACCAAACCCGTAAAAAAATACCTATTTTGAGTTGTTGTCTTGTTCCGATTGTTGAGATTTGTCCTAAAGTTGCATCCGCCACGGCCGCGCTATTTCTAGGTGTTTGAGCACGATAAGGCGACAATCCGGCTCTTGAAGAGGAATCATGTAGAGGCCGCAATGACGGCTGGTCACATCTGGTCCACGTCAGAAATGACTGGTTATAGATACCCCCGGAAAACCGGCTGCTCCTGCGGCAGCATATGCAGTAATTTGGGGAGCTGCCCAAACCTCTGCAGTTTTTGTATTGACCAGAATGCTGCGGCGCAGTTATTTGGAGCGCACAATTTGGTTGCTCCAGTAACCGGATAACAACCACAGAGACAACTATTATGACCGTCATTCTCACCGCTTGCACTCAGAGAAAGCGGGTTTCCCACAGCCCGTTGCTCTGTGCGAGAGACCTGCCTGGCGGTACGCTTTCGGACGTGGTCGAGGCTTGGACCGATCGCCTAAATCAAGTGAAGGTTACCTGCCCAGCAAAGCATCTTTATTGCGGCCGATCGTTCTCTGAGGCAGTCAAAGGGGCCCAAAATATCCAGGCTGATCTTTATATCGTTTCGGCTGGTCTCGGCCTTGTTCCGGGCGATGTCAACGTGCCTTCCTATAACCTAACGGTCTCGAAGGGGACCGCCGACTGCGTCATGCACAAGCTCAATGGCGAATACTCTGAAGCCGACTGGTGGGCGGCGCTAGGCGGCGCCGAAGCGCTCCTTCACGTTATCAAGCAGGCTGACCCGGTGGTCGTTATCGGACTCCCCTCCCCTTATTTGCGCATGATCGCACCGACGCTGGCGCTGCTATCGGATGGACTCCGCAGCAAGCTGAGAATTGTCGGAGGTCGTGGTGTGCCGGAACTGGATCCGCGCCTTGAAGACTTCCGGCTCCCCTATGACGATCGCTTGGATGGCCCCGACAGCTCCTTGCCGGGGACAAGATCAGATTTTGCTTCTCGTGCAGCTCGCCATTTCGCGGAAGAAATACTGGTCAAGGCTCCGGTCGCATCAATCGACATTCACCGCACCCTGGCTGAGGCCTCGATGTCAACATGGACACGTCCGACCACGAAGTCTGGCACTCGAATGTCAGACGCGGCGCTCAAATCGATCATTCTTGATCATTGGTCGCGTGCCGGCGGCCGTTCCACCAAGCTCCTACGGATATTGCGGGACGAATTGAACGTCGCTTGCGAGCAAAAGCGCTTCGCAAAGCTGGCGGCCGAGATCCGGAAAGAACAAGCCCTATGAGTATTGACGAGAACAATCTCATAATACGTGCGGTCAAAACCCAGCAAGGGGACGGCGTCGATGTTTACGCCTTCTTTCTCCACGGTTCGGACCTCACGCGGATTGCCGATATCAGCCGGATTCATCGTGACGAGAAGGACCTGAAGGGTTTTCAGCGCAAGGAAATCCGCAGCCATGTGAATGCGATCGCGGAGTTCCTCGACAGCGGCCCGGTTCTTTTCCCCAACGCCATCACGCTGGCCCTATCTTCTGACGTCATGTTTGACGTATCTCGAGGGCCGAAGCCAAAAGGGCTGACCGAAGTCGGCCAATCGGGAACCCTAAACATCCCGATTAGGAAGGCCGGTGAGCGTGCCGCTTGGATAGTCGATGGCCAGCAGCGTTCGTTGGCACTCGCGAAAGCCAAGGATAGCCGCTTCCCGGTTCCAGTCGTCGGCTTCGTCTCTCAGGACGTACAGGTCCATCGCGAGCAGTTTATCTTGGTCAACAAGGTCAAAGCCCTCGACGTCAGGCTGATCAACGAACTCCTCCCGGAGGTGAGCTCGTTGCTGCCGAAGGATCTGGCCGCCAACCGTCTCCCGAGTGAGTTGTGCAACCTTCTGAATCGGCAACAGAAATCGCCCTTTCACCGTCTGATCCGTCGCGCCTCCGATACTGGCAACGAACAGAGTGTCGTCAACGATACAGCTTTGATCGACGCGATTAAGAAGAACCTCAAGGGGCCCTATGGCGCATTAAGTCAGTACCTTTTGGCTGAAGGCTATAACCCCGATGCCATGTTCGATGCTCTCGTTCTCTATTGGTCTGCCGTCCGCGACGTGTTTCAAGAGGCCTGGGGTAGGCAACCCAACGAAAGCCGGCTTATGCATTCTGCTGGCATTAAGGCGATGGGTGCTTTGATGGATCAGATTATGCTGCGCGCCGATAGCTCCGCGACACCGGAAACCGAAGTCAGAGAAGCGCTGCAGCGGATCGCCCCTTTCTGCGCCTGGACAGAGGGAACATGGGAGGGCCTCGGCCTACCGTGGAATGAAATTCAGGGAACGCCGCAGCACAATCGGTTACTCGCAGATCACCTGATGCAACTGGACCGCAAACTATCCAGGCCGACACGATGAAGTTCATTTTCGCCGACAGCCTCGATCATGTCGATCCCGGTTACGACTTTCTCAGAGATCGGTATTCTGAAGGCCGCACGCCCTATTGGGACGACGCATATCCGCATGAGATCATGGGCTATGCTCCGTACAAAGGAATGCTAGTTTCCCGCGGCATCGTCGGGGGCGCAGCCGTCGGCGGAAAATATACAGAGGCCCAGGCAATGCGCTTCCGCCGGGTCGGAGCGCGCGAGTTCCTTCGTCTGGATAAGCCGCAATTCGAGCATCTGCCGATATTCGGCGATTGCGGGGCTTTCACCTATCATAAGGAAGATAAGCCGCCCTACACACCAGACGACACTGCGGAGTTTTACGATGATGCGCGCTTCACTCACGGCTGCTCCGTCGACCATATTATTTTCGATTTCGATGAAAGCCTGAAAGGTTTTGAGGGCGGGACGGAAGAAGCCCGCCGGCGTTTCGAGATCACGCTTGAGAATGCGTCAGCTTTTCGGACGTCGACGCAGCACATGTCGAACCGCTTCACGCCCATGGGCGTTATTCAAGGCTGGTCGCCGGGAAGCATGGCAGAGGGAGCCCGCCGACTGGTCGCGATGGGTTACGACTACCTTGCACTTGGTGGTACCGTGCCCTTGAAAGCTTCGCAGATCAAAGCCTGCCTCGCCGCAATCCGTGACATCATCCCGGAGAACACCCGCATACATATTCTTGGATTTGCTAAGGCTGACGAGATCGATACGTTTGGCTCGTTCAATATTACGAGTTTTGATACGACCTCGCCGTTGATCCGTGCCTTTAAGGACGCCAAAGCTAATTATTACTTGCCGAACAAAGCCGGCAAACTCGACTATTACACGGCGATCCGAGTGCCTCAAGCGCTCGAGAACCCCAAGCTGATGCGACTTGCCAAACGCGGCTCTCTTAACCAGGAGCAGCTCGTCTCGATGGAAAAGGACGCCCTAAGCGCGCTCAGATCCTATGATCGCGGCGAAACTGATCTCGAAGACACCCTCGACACGGTTCTCGAATACGCGACGCCGGCCGTCATGGGCGAGACGATTGGCGATTTGCCCGGAGCGAAAGCCGTCAAGGATCTCAGAGAAAGATACAAGCGGACGCTGAGCGACAAGCCCTGGAAACGCTGCTCGTGCCCAATCTGCTCTGCACTTTCGATTGAAGTGGTGATCTTCCGGGCAAGCAATCGTAACAAGCGGCGCGGCATTCATAATCTGGGCGTCTACAACGCCCTTGTTGACCAACTCCCAATCAATAGCGGGCGAAATGACGATACTCAAGTTTCCAGCGATCAGAGCCAGACAGAGCGAAGCACACACGGTTCTATCATTTGCAGCGCTAGCGTCTGACCTGCAGAAATTTGCGGTTATCGAACGGGTCGCGCGCGATGCCGAGGGCGGACTGAGTGGGTTTCAGCGTCCGCAGATTGCTGGTCATATTCGGGAGATCCGAGATTATCTCGAGAAGCCGGAGGCGATCTTGCCGAACCCAATCGTTGTGGCGTTTACAACGAATGTCGATATCAGCGACGAGGGTGTCGACGGGCGATGCATGGTCGAGATCGACATCGCGTCGGGAGCGCCGGGCATGGTCGTGGACGGCCAGCAGCGGTTGACGGCGCTTGGCCAGGTCCATGAGAAGGACTTCCAGGTGTTCGTCTCGGCGATCATCTGCCGCGACGACGAAGAACTGCGCCGGCAATTCGTATTGATCAACAATACGCGGCCGCTGCCGAAATCGCTGATCTACGAACTGCTGCCGACCGTAACCGGCCTGCCGCGCCGGCTTGGTGATCGCTCGGTCGCCGCCGATATCGCCGCACGCCTGAACTATGACGAACAATCGTCGCTCAAGGGTCAAGTCTACCAGCACACGAACCCGAGCGGCCTCATTCGAGATACGGCGATCCAGCGCGTCATCATCAATTCGCTGAGCGACGGCGTCATGCGTGAATTGATCCGCGAACCCGACGGCGCCGACCTCTGCTTCAAGCTGATTAGCGATTTTTACCAAGCGGTTCAGTATGTATTCAAGGACGCGTGGAAGAATCACACGCCAAAGACGTCGCGCCTTGTTCACGGCGCGGGCATCATGTCCCTCGGCTATGTCATGGAAATTCTGGTGCTCCTTGACGGCGCCAGAACCTTCGATGATTTCGCCAAAGGCCTTGCTTGTCTGGTCGACAACACCGCCTGGACGTCCGGCGAATGGAATTTCGCGGAAAACGACAAGCGGCATTGGAAGTCGGTGCAGAATGTCAACCGCGATATCGTGACGCTTGCACAGTATCTGGTTGCGATCGTTCGTGCTGACGTCCGCCGCCGGCGCAACGAGGGTCAGGTGAGCGCCGAGGAGCCACGCCAAAAGGACACGGGGACCTGATGAGCTACGCGGTCAAGGAACTCTTCAAAACGCTCCAGGGTGAAGGTGCCCAGGCCGGCAGGGCAGCGGTATTTTGCCGTTTTGCCGGCTGCAATCTCTGGTCGGGCCGTGAAGAGGATCGCCCCAAGGCGGTCTGCCAGTTCTGCGACACGGATTTCATCGGCACGGATGGCGAGGGTGGCGGCAAGTTTCGTGATGCAGCGGAGCTTGCTGCAGCGATTGCCCGCACCTGGGGAAACAAGGAAAGCAGGCGATACGTTGTCTTTACGGGCGGCGAACCGCTGCTCCAGATTGATGCAGAGTTAATCGACGCGGTTCACACGTATGGATTCGAGATCGCGATCGAGACAAATGGCACGCTCGAGCCGCCAGCCGGCATTGACTGGATTTGCGTCAGCCCGAAAGCAGGCGCGCCCTTGAAACTTCGAGCCGGGAGCGAAATAAAGCTCGTCTTTCCGCAGCCGAACCTCCTCCCGGAGGCACTGCCGGACCTCCGCTTCGAGCACTATTTTCTGCAGCCAATGGACGGGCCGCGTCGGGCTGAAAACACGGTCGCCGTGACCGAGTATTGTCTGGAACATCCCAAGTGGCGCCTTTCGCTACAAACGCACAAGATGATCGGAATCCCATGAAAATCACCCAAGCTTTCACCTTCGAGGCGGCCCATCGCCTGCCGAACGTCCCGGCCACCCACAAGTGCCATCGGATGCATGGCCATTCCTACCGGGTCGAACTCCAGTTGGACGGCAAGGTCAACCCTCAGACCGGGTTCGTCATTGACTTCTTCGACCTCGAGAAAGCCTTTAGCCCCCTTCTTGCACAGCTTGATCACCACACACTCAACGAGATCGAAGGACTGGACAATCCGACGGCTGAGAACATCGCAACGTGGATCTGGACGAGAGTTTGCCCGCTCGTTCCGGAGTTGAGTTCCGTGAAGGTGTTCGAGACGCCCATGTGCTGGGCTGAATACGATGGCAATTGAGAGGTGAAACACCGATGACAGCAACTGCACTCGTTTTGTTTTCCGGCGGACAGGATTCGTCGACCTGCCTTGCCTGGGCACTCGAGCGATACGAACGGGTCGAGACGGTTGGCTTCGAATATGGCCAACGGCACCGGATCGAACTCGATTGCCGTGACACCTTGCGTCGCGAACTCAGCGCGATGAATCCGATCTGGGCAGAGCGCCTGGGCGAAGATCATACGATTTCGCTGGCTTCTCTCGGAGAGATCTCCAAGACCGCACTAACCAGCGAAATCGCGATCGAAATGGAAGACACCGGCCTTCCGAACACCTTCGTGCCGGGCCGCAACATCATCTTCCTGACCTTTGCAGCGGCACTCGCCTATCGGCGGGGGCTGAAACACATCGTCGGCGGCATGTGCGAGACGGACTATTCCGGATATCCCGACTGTCGAGACGATACGATCAAGGCACTGCAGGTCGCGCTCAATCTCGGCATGGAAAAGCGGTTCGTGCTCGATACGCCGTTGATGTGGCTGGACAAGGCAGACACATGGCGGCTGGCAGACCGTCTCGGAGGTCCGCGCCTCGTTGAGACGATCGTCAAGGAGAGCCATACCTGCTACCTCGGCGAACGGGGTGAGTTCCATGATTGGGGATATGGATGCGGGACGTGTCCGGCGTGTGATCTTAGGGAAAAAGGCTATCGATGTTTTGTCGCTGAGGAGGTTGTAGGACAATGACACTCGAAAAACGGAAACGGATCGAGGGACTACTGTTTCTGGCCGCGTTCGCGGCGTGTATCCCGCTTGCGAATTTCATGATTGGCAATGTCGGGACGTTTTGCGCGCCGAACGGACCCTGCGTCATTCCGGTGGTTCCCGGCCTGACCGCGCCGAGCGGCGTCCTGTTGGTCGGGCTAGCCCTTGTCTTGCGCGACCTCGTCCAACGCCGCCTGGGTCTCATCTGGGCGTTCGTTGCGATCGTTATCGGGGCCGGCCTCTCGACCACTTTTACTGCACCCGCCCTGGCGCTCGCCTCCGCTGCCGCGTTTCTGACATCGGAGATCGTCGATCTCGGCGTCTACACGCCGCTGCAGAAGCGTGGCCTCATGATTGCGGCTATCTCCAGCAGTGTCGCAGGTCTGGTGGTCGACAGCATCGCTTTCCTGTGGCTGGCCTTTGGTAGCCTCGATTTCCTGGCGGGTCAGGTCGTCGGAAAACTTCTCATGGTTATTGCGGTCATTCCGGCGCTTTACTGGCTGCGCAATCGCGATCTTAAAATAGGATTTGCTCCCGCATAAAGGCATCGGGCAGTTGAACTGTGCTGGCTTGAGTAAAAATAAGGCAAATTGAAATCAAACCTTAACCTGCAACCTAATTCTATGTCACACTCAGGCATTGCCGAATCGGGGGTTCGGCATCTTTCGAGGTAGGCATAAGTGCATGGTGTATGGCTTGTTGCAGGGGAACGGGTTCCAGCAACGCTCAATATAAAGAACGGGTTCCTGACATGCTGATTCCCGGCATGTTTGTTGAACTGCCGGACCGCAAGGGTTTGGCCAAGCTCGAGGCCGTCTATGGCCGAACCTGCACAGTGACGGTTTTTCGATCAATTCGAAAGGTGGAGACCCTCGAGTTTGACGTTGCACAACTGCAACGGGGATATTTAAGCCCGCAGACGCGCGTCTATGTGCAAGACCGCAAGCGAACCCTTGTCGGGCGTGTGATTGGCTTCGCGCCGGCCGATAACGGCCAGATCGACTATGAGATTAAATTTCCGAACGGCAAAGTCGACGATTTCGGCGAGCGTGTTTTGCAGGTCAGGCCGTGGAATGCGCCTGAAGACCCGGCGGAAATGCTTGCGATCGGAGCGTCGGAAACCCAGTTCCTTCATGACCGCCGACAGGATGCGATGGGGGCTCTGCTGAAACTGAGGAGTGCCTCCCAGGGCCTCACCTCAGTACCCTCGGCAAGCGTCGACTATGTCGCCCACCAGGTTGCCGCCGTCAAACGTGTCTTGAGCGATCCGATCCAGAGATACCTCCTCGCCGATGAGGTTGGATTGGGCAAGACCATCGAAGCCGGGCTCATCATCCGCCAGCATCTTATCGACAATCCCGAGACCCGCGTTCTGGTTTGTGTGCCAGATCACCTCGTCGGGCAATGGCATCGCGAACTGGTCGAAAAGATTCGGCTCGATCAGTTCGCGAATGGGTTCGAGTGCTGCGGTCATGCCGATCTGGCCCAGGTTTCGCAGGCGCCAGATATCCTGGTCATTGACGAAGCCCATCACCTCGTGGGCATCGATGCCGGTCCGCTCCTGCCTGCCGCCGACCGATTGCGCGTCCTCAGCCGAGAGGCGCCTGTCCTCCTTCTGCTTTCGGCGACCCCCGCTCTCGGCGAAGAAGCCAAATTCCTGGCGCTTCTCAACCTTCTTGATCCGATCAATCATCCGATCGAGGATTTGAGCGGATTTAAAGTCAAGCTTGAGCAACGGCGAGAGACTGGGCGCTTGCTCCTGAGCCTATCTCCAGATGGGCCACGCATTGTTCTTCGGCAGCGCGGCGCTGAACTGATGCGGTTGTTCCCATCGGATGAGATCGTTCAGGAATTTGCACCGCAGTTGATCGAGGCTGCGAAGGATCCGTCCAATGATCTGACACACCTATGTTCGGTGCTGAAGGATCATATTGCCAACAGCTATCGTATCCATCAGCGCCTCATCCGATCGCGCCGTGTGGATGCAGCAGGTTGGGAATTTGTCGCGCGAGGGCCGATCACCGACGGTGAACCGCTCCTCTCGCATGTGAAGGTCGAAGAAGATCCTGCCGACATAGCGTCGGCCTTGCTGACAGCGCTGGAAGATTGGCGCTTCAGCGCCGCCGAGTCATCGATCAGCGACGACGGCGGGACAGCGCGCTTTGCGCTTCGATATCGAGACTTGCTCGGTGCGGTGAGTGAGGGTGCCGATGCCCTGCGAGAATGGCTGAGAGACGCCGAGCCGATTTTCGACGGCGAAGACGAACTCCTTGCCGCGCTCGGTGCCATTGCGGAAAAACAGGACGATCGCCCCCGTATCGAGACGATGGTTGAGAGTACGACCCGGTTGATCAAGGCGATCAGGCCCGACGCGCAATTTCCTAAAGTGGTGGTGTTTGCGTCTAGCGAGCGGGTGGCGCGCCACTTTTATGACGTCTTCCAAACTGACGGGGACGGGACGACCGCGTATTTGCTGACCAGCGACTCCGCTGATATAGATAA
This sequence comes from Rhizobium sp. BK181, assembly GCF_014193305.1. Lineage (NCBI taxonomy): Bacteria > Pseudomonadati > Pseudomonadota > Alphaproteobacteria > Hyphomicrobiales > Rhizobiaceae > Rhizobium > Rhizobium sp. BK181. The sequence goes on along the minus strand of NZ_JACHZA010000023.1, from coordinate 17,840 downwards.
GATCGCGCTGGAATTCAGCGGACGTACCACGTCTTCGATCCTGGTCACGGATCGTTGGGGTGAAGAGGGCCTCAATTTAAGTTTCGTGGATGCGATCGTCCATCTCGACCTGCCAATGGCCGTAGCGCGGATCGAACAGCGGATCGGCCGCCTGGATCGATTTGGCCGGCGGAAGAACTCGATCCGCCATCGCCTTCTGCTGCCGTCTGAGGAAGACGTCAGCCCTTGGAGAGCGTGGTTCGAGATGGTTGCCGACGGCTTTATGGCCTTCAACCGCTCGACGAGTGATATCCAGTTTATCCTGGAACGATTGGAGATCCGAGTCTTTGAAACCCTTCTCCAACATGGTCCCGACGCGCTGAGAGCCATGACTGGCGATTTTCGGTCCCAGATCGCCGATGAGCGTAAATCGCAAGACGAGCAGTATGCGCTCGATCGTATCACGCTTGCTGAAGAGCGGGTAGAAACGTTTATTGAAGCTTTGGAGGACGCCGAAGAGGACGAAGAGGCGCTCGAACGCGCCGTTGATGGATGGCTTGTGGAGACGCTGCAGATTCGCAAGCAACCGTTCAAATGGCCGGAAGAGGACCCGTTCAAGTTGGTGACCGCCAGCCACACGCTGATTCCGCGGGTCCCGTGGCAATCGGAGCTTCACATCGACCATTCCACGGCACTGACCTGGAGACGACGGGTCGTCACGAACCGGCATGAAGCCAATCTTCTGCGTCCGGGAATGCCACTGCTCGACTCGCTTGAGCGGTTCACGCAGTGGGACGATCGTGGAACGGCATTTGCGACGTACCGCGTGGTTCCAGATTGGAACGACGAGATGTGGATTGGATTCAAGCTGTGTTTCGTCGTCGAACCGCAGATCGAGTTCACCGACTTCCTCGCGCCTTCCCGATCGGATCTGGCCTTGTGGCGGCACGCCCAACGGTATCTGGCGCCAACCGCGCATACCGTCTACATCGACCTCAACGGCGTTGCGGTCACAAATCCGGAACTTATCGCTATTATTAGCCGGCGATATTCCGACAAACCGGTTGACGGCTTCCCGAAGGACATCAATCTCGGCAGCCGGCCTCAATTGCTTGCGGACATCATCGATCCTTCAGCCTTTCAGACAATCTGTCTCTCCATCCGCGATGCGGCGCGCGAGCGCCTGGCCTCGACGGATGAAATTGCCTCTGCTGTCGCGCGTGCTGTCACGATGGCGGAAACAGACCTCGGGCGCCACGAGCGGCGGATGAGGCGAGGAGCTTCGAGCGACGGGGCCTCGGCCAAGTCGGATATCGACGCAATGAAATCGATCCTCCAGTCCATTCGTCAGCCTTCAATTCGGTTGGATGCCATGGGTTGTTTTATCGTCGCACAACATGCGCCAAAGAGCCCGGCAAATGGATAATTTACACGGGCACGCAGCGTTTACGGCAATCTCGCAACTGCTGGCGGGCATAGGCGATGGTGAAGCGTGGCGCGGGCAATCCCCGGCGATTGAGCGGCTTCGCGCCGCACTTTCCGATACAGGCAATGACGCAAGCGTTCTCGACCTCGCCGTCCTCGTGCGCCAGGTCTTGATCTATGAGTATGCGCGGCGCGCCTACGAGGTCTCTCCCACCTTGCGCATCGCGCATCCGAAACTGGCGCAGTTTGAAGGATGGGACAAGGTCGGTATCGCGGCGGTTCGATCGGCTGACTGCATGCTGATCACCGCCCGCCCATGGCAGCCGAACTGGTTGTCGAAAGGCGATGGTCAAGGTGTCGAAACGCTGGCATCGTCCGAGAGTATCCGGCGCGTATTCAATGCAGAGGGAACGGAAGGCGACCCTTTCCTTCAGTCTGTTGGCCGTTCTTCCTACCGAAGCCCCGGACAACGCGCGGCCGTCCGCGCCGCACTCTCCACGCCAGCTAGCGCCACCTTGGTGGTCGCCCTGCCGACCGGCGAAGGAAAGAGCATGATCTTCCAACTCGCACAGAAAGTCGGCTTTGTTGGCGGCACTCCCGACACGAGGGGTGTCACGCTCGTGATCGTTCCGACCGTGGCGTTGGGCGTCAACCATGAGCAGGAGGCCGTCAAGGTTTGCGGCCTGGCCCGCCCGCTCGCCTTTCAAGGCGGGAATGATGCCGAAAACAGCATCATCGCCGATCGTATTGCGGATGGTTCGCAAGGTATCTGTTTCGTATCGCCGGAGGCTGCCTGCCATCGACTGCGCAATCCCTTGCGGCGTGCCGCCGAAGCCGGTTTGTTGCGAGCGCTCGTGATCGACGAGGCACATCTTGTCGATCAGTGGGGCACCGGGTTTCGGAGCGAATTTCAGGAATTGAGCGGACTGAGGCGCGAGCTTATAAGTGCCGCGCCCCCAGAGCACCGTCTGAGAACTGTGTTGCTCTCGGCGACTTTGACGGATTCCTCCCTGGAAACGCTTCGCATGCTGTTCGGTGCGGATGGTGAGTTCGGGAGCATGTCTGCCGTCCAACTCCGGCCAGAGCCCGACTACTGGATTGCGCCGATCACCGATGAGGCCACCCGGGTTGAACGGGTCTTGGAAGCACTGCATCACGCGCCGCGGCCAGCGGTTCTCTATGTGACCGAGGTCGGCGAAGCCGAGGCCTGGTATCGAAGGCTGGTCAAGGAAGGATTTCGGCGGGTTCGCAAACTCCATGGCAAGACCGGCAGGGCCGAGCGCGAGCACATCGTTTCGGAATGGCGCGACGGCGCGCTTGATATCGTGGTCGGGACCTCTGCGTTCGGCCTGGGCATCGACTATGCCCATGCCCGCAGCATTGTCCATGCGTGCGTTCCAGAAACGCTCGACCGTTTCTACCAGGAGGTTGGACGTGGCGGTAGAGACGGGATGGTCTCCCTGTCCTTGGCAATACCGTCGGCGAAAGATTTCTCCATCGCCGAAGCGATCAACGCCAAACAGGTCATCAGCGTTGATCGTGGTCTCCACCGGTGGTCCACGATGTTCACTCGAAAAGTGTCCCTGGGAAATGGGCGATTTGCCGTGCAAGTGGACGGCCGCCCGGGCGCCGACGAGCGAGACATCGACATGTTCGGCGAGACCAACACGGATTGGAACCTCCGGACGTTGGCGCTCATGGCCCGTGCCGGTCTTATAAAGCTTCTGGGGACACCCTATCCGCCAGTCGAGAAAGAAGGAGATTGGCTGGAAGTCGCCGTTCTTGATGATCACCATCTGGAGCAGCGCCTCTGGGCCGAAAAAGTTGAAATGGTGCGCTCTGGCGACTGGATCGCGAGTAAGAGGAACCTCGATTTGATGCGAGAGTTTCTCAAGGACCAGCGCTGTCCTGCCGAAATCTTCGAGGAGTTGTACGGCGCGCACCGATTGGCCAGAGTTTGCAGTCGCTGCGAACGGTGCCGGCTGGACGCGGGCAAACGCCACCTCGGAAAGACCGTCGGCGAGCCGATCGCACCGTGGTTGCTCCCGCTTCATCCCTCCCTGGCGAGGCTTTTCGACAATAACCTGAAGCTGCTTGTCACGTACCAGCCAGACAGCCTGCCGCGAGCGGCTTCAAGAAGACTGGGTGAAACATTACAACGACTGCAACGCATGAATCTGGCAAAGCTACTCATGCTCGGCTCACAGCCCTTCGACATGGGCCAGGTCCTCAAGTTCTCCGCGAACACGCCGTTTTTTGTCAGCGACGTGGCATCGCTCGCGATATCCCGGTTACCAAAAGGACCGGAGATCGTACTGATCGGGCGCAATCAGACCCTGGAGGAACAAAATCTCACCAGCCGCTCGGAATCGCCGCGTATTCTTTTGGCGCCGCTCGGGCAACCTGCCCCCGACGGCCGGCGGCTGCGTGATGTTTTTGGCGGACGCGTCCTGACCTTTGAAGAATTCAATGAAAGGGTATCACGGTGAGCATTATCACAACCGTTGAAGCGGTCCCGAGCCGGCTCTACGCAATATACTCTTCGCTGTTCGACATTGAAAATGGAGAGGCGAAGGACCGCTTGGAATCCTGGGCTACGCCGCCGTCACTCAAAAATACGACGGAAGATAGCGGCGGATCGCCAACGAAACTGTTCGTCAATTCTCTGCTCGAGGCACGCAGGATTGGCCTCGTTGAGGAGATCGACGACAAACTGCAGTTGACGGCAGACGCCCGGGGCGGAGGAAAAAAGGGGGACAGAAGCGAGGCCTATTTCCGCAGGTATTTGCTTCGCACGTTGTTCGACCCGATCCGCGCGGAGGAGACCCAACAGGATTCTTTCATGTTGGCTCTCACCTGGCTCCTGAGCACGAACCCGCTCAAGCCAATGAGTTTTTCCGACGACCCGAATTCTGCAATCAAGATGACGCTCGGGGAAAATGCCCGAAAAACCGATTGCACCATCCCGCTCAATTACCAAAACATGCTCTATTGGGCGCGATATCTGGGTTTTGCGACAGTGGTTGGCGTCGGACCTTCGAGGCGGGTCATCCCCGACCCTGTCAACGCCATCGATGACGCCCTTCCGGCAATTTTCGCCGACGGCAACGAGTTGCCGGTCGAGACGTTTCTGGCGCGACTGGCCGCGATCTATCCGGTCTTCGAGAAAGGGAGCGTTTGGGAGCGCTTTAATGCAATGCGGCTCATTCCCTTGAATGGTGCCGAAACGCGGCTTTCTGCCACGACAAGTATCGCCCTGCAGAGGCTTGCGGATCGCCAGCGCTTGGCGATGAGAAGCGTGGCCGACGCGCCAGACAGAATTCTTGATTTTGGCGTTCGTGAAGACCGGGTGAGCCACATTGGTCTGCGGGGGAGCAACTGATGCGTAATGTCGTTTGTTGGGATCCCGGCGCAGTTCGTCAGGTCATCAATCCCTTCGCCGAACATATGCCGGATACCCTCTTCAAGGCGGTGCACAGCGACTGGGACCTCAACGTTTCCCCGCCGGTCGGAACGAAGTTCCAGGAGATTTCCGATGCCTCCTGGGACAAGATGAGCCAGCGCCAGTTTGTGGCGGATTTCTTGAGCGATGAGCGACCGCACGCGCTCGCCGCGATTCTTGGCGATACCGGGTCGGGAAAATCGCATCTTGTTCACTGGATGCGGTTCCAGATCCGTTCCGATGAACAGCGCCTTGTCTTGCTCGTCCCGAAATCAGGAACGAGTTTGCGGGCGATCGTGAAAATGATCATCGACGAGCTTCCAGTCGATGAACAGAGAAGCTTTCTGGAAACCTTGCAGTCGGCGGGCGACGGCACGCAGACCCGCGCTGGACAAAAACAGCAACTGCTCAACGACCTGGCACAGGTGATAAGGGAGGGAGTTCTCTCTCCAGACGCCGACGAAATCGAGCAAGAACTGGCGTCGTATCTCCCGCATCTGTTTCAGGATCCATATATGCGGGCGACACATTTTCTGGGCGACGAAACGGTCATTTCCGAAATCGTTGACCATATTTTCGCGCCTTCGAATGCTCAGGATCGTCCGGAAACGCGGCGAAGCTTCGCGGTCAGCGATCTTCCCCTTGGTGGTCTGGATTTTGCGAGCGCTTCGAAACTGGCGCAGGACGCGATGAAAATCATCGCGCTGGACACCGAAAAGCACACGCAGCTCGCGGTCGACATCATCAATGACAACCTCGACAAGGCGATCGCCCGAACCTTGAGTTTCTCAGGCGATCGTGTCGAGGAACTGATGACCCGATTGCGGGCGCACCTGAAGGTACAAGGCCGGGAGCTTGTCCTTCTTGTCGAGGAGTTTGCGCGCCTGCAGGGGATCGACCGGGCGCTTCTTCAGTCGATCACATCCCATGGTGACGAGCGCTTGTGCAGGATGCGCTCAGCCATCGCCGTCACGACCGGCTTCTTCGAAAGTGTTGCGGCAACGGCCTATATGCGAACTACGCATATTGTCGATATGGATCGTTCCGCCGGGCGGGCGGAAGGACATTTGGTGACAAGCGAATCCCTCGCTCGGTTCGCGTCGCGATATCTGAACGCCGTCAGGCTTGGACGGGCAGACATTGATCTTTGGGCAAACGATCCGACAGCCCCTGACAATCCTCCGTCGCGGTGTGCTACGTGCGCTTACCGCAGCGACTGTCATTCGATCTTCGGTGAGGTGGACGGCTACGGTCTTTATCCGTTTACGCCGCGTGCGCTATGGAACTCTGCGCAACGCGCCAACGACACGCTTCCGGAAAGTCTCAACCCACGTATACTTCAGAATGATCTGCTGGTCGAGGTGTTGGACAATTATGGTGATAGTATCCGCACCGGGACATTTCCCCCGTTCCAACTACTGGAAAAACTCAAGGGCGTTAAACTTCTCCCCGTCGCGGCTGAGTTGCAACTCGAAGCCAGAAGTCCGCAATATGCCGGACGCTGGAAAGCGTTTCTCGAATTATATGACGGCTCCGGCGAAATCAGGAATCTGGACGCGAACCTGAGAGAGGCTTTCGCCGTACCGGAAATTCCCGGGGCGAGCGCTGGCCTACGGGTCGCCGTCGAAGAGGTGGTCGAACAACCGGCTGAAAAAAACAAACCGGCCCCGAGCCGTGAGGAGGTCCTGCTTCAAAACTGGAGCAACGGTGGCGATCTCGACACGACGCTCGCAACACAATTGCGCGTTCTCGTTTTCTCGGCGGTTTCAGACACGATCGACTGGGATATGCTCGGCCTCGCCAAATCGGGCTTTGTGAACGCATCCACTGGCCGCCCGTTTCAGCGCGGCAGCATTAGCTTTGCACGGCAAGCCAGCCTTGTTCGTTCCGATCTCCGCGTCAAACTCGAAATACCCGGGACATTGAGCCCCGCCTTGGCAGGTGCTGCCCTCGTCGGATTGCTGAAAGCCTCGAAAAGGGACTTCAACTGGGATTTCGAGAACGGCGACAGAATGCTCGCTGCGTTTCTGGACTGCGTCGCGGTATGGGCGCGTAGCGTTGAAGAGCAACTGCTTGCGTTGTGCAATCCCACACCCGATTGGAGCCAGGCACGTGCCGCCATGGAACTGCTTTGCGTCGGTGCGGCAATCGGAGGCAAGATCAAGCCCGATGCGACCATTGCGGAATTTCTCGATGGCGCGTTCAGCTCCTGGCCGCAAGAATGCGCCAGCCGCTCAAAGGAGATGAGAGACGCTTACGACAGTTTGCTGAACGGGCGCGAGACCGCGGCACAGATGGCCCGCTTCCAGATATCCAGCATGAAAGGCGGACAAGCCGGTGCAATGCTCGCTCCGAGCCGGGTGGTCTCGGTTATTCGGAATATCCGGCAATCGAAGTGGCGCCTTGGGCTTGTTCCTCCGAGCGACGACCGGACCGAACTGGCAACCCTTTACCGCCGCATCCAGGAAGCGCTTCCGGCGGCTGCAACAGCGGAGATGAATGACCGGAGCCAATGGCTTAAGGAAATGGAAGCAGCCTTTGGTGAGGGAGCCTCCCGGTCGGCAATTGTCGCCGGTTTAGAGAAGGCACACGCTGCGGCCTCTGAAGCAGGAATAGGGTCGAACAATACTGCCAAGCCACTCGCCGACGCTCTTGAGCGGATCCGCAACGTAAATTTCGACGATTCATTGGCTGCCGCGCGCAGCCTTGCCAAATTCGATGACGGTCTGTCGGCACTTAGCCATTTTGGACGCGGGCGACGGAACGGGGTAGAGGCCGGAAGCGCGCTGGCAAACGCCGCCAAGGCATTTCTGGACGCGATTGATGAAAATGTCGCAGCCAACAGCCATAGTCAGGATGCAAAGCACAGCGCGATCGTGTTGAGCATCGACTCGATCCACGGCGCATTGGAGGCGATCGAAACCGATCTCCGAATGATGGACGACACGTCTGGGGGAACCTCCAATGCTGCTTGATAGAGCCGCCGGGTTAGCCGACAAGATCAATCAATACCAAACACTCAAAACAGCGGGTGACGAAGCGCTTCAGTTTCAGTCGCGCGCAAACCAATTGAAGACCGCATCCGAGAAGCTTTCATCCGCCCGAAAAGCTCTGAGAAAAATGCGAGATGCTGGCATCGAGGTCGATTTCGTGCCTTCCGACGGATTGACGCTTGCAGAACGGGCGAAGAATCTCCGAACCGCCATGTCCGGAAACCCGTCTGCGATCAACGAACCGTCTCTAAATCTGAAGTATGAATTTCTGGACCGTCTGGCCGGCATCGCCTCAGCGGCGGACCGGATGATCTCGGCTTCATGGAAATCTTACGTCCGAAAACGGACCGAGTTCGGATCATCCGACATTCTGGACGCCCTCGCCGCTATTCCGCAGTTCCGCCCAAGCGTCAACCGAATACGTCAATGCCGGGCCGCAGTGGAGGCCTTGGGTGAAACAGTTCCAGAAGATCCAAAGGCCACCGTGTTGAGGCTCGACGCCCTCGTGGCCGAGCATGAGAAATCGTGGTCCGAACTATCCGCGAAGGATATTCCCTCCAGTGTGGTCAAATTCATCCGCGACGCCGCGAATGACGGGGCTTCCCTTACGTCTTATTCTGACGAGGTGAGACGTTGGCTTGATGAGCAAAATCTCATCGCATCGTTCCGCATACGGTTGAAATAGGTAAGTTTCGATGGCGCTCTCGCTTAATGCAGCCAAGCTTCTGGATCTAATCGAAGCGATCGAAATGCGGTCGCTAGAATGGGGTTTCACAGACGGTTTTCTGAGCGAAAAAGAAGTGCTTGCGCTGGCGAGATCGGTGGTCGCAGCCGGGAATGCGTCAGCGGCGGATGATGCTATTGAAGAATTGATTTCCGCACGAACTCTTTTCGAGTTGCATAATCCGGGCGGCGAGATCCACCTACGATCGCGTTTTGGCGAAATGATGCGGTTGGCGGCCGCCAACCGGCAATTGTTCCCCAACAAGCCATGGCAGGCCGCGCCGCATCTTGTGTCTGATTTCCGCGTTGACCGGCGGCCACGGCGATTTCCCAAGCGTGACCGGTTGCCAGAAGCTGTCCTAACCGAACATTCCGCGATACTTGCCTCCACGCCGCTGCGCCTAGATATCTTTCGATCGTTGACTGCACTGCCCGCCATGAAATTAGCGGCCTTTCAGGAACGCGCCACCGTCCGGTTGACTGTTCCGACCGACGACGGCGGTACGATCGTCACCGCTGGCACGGGTAGCGGCAAGACGATCGCGTTCTATTTGCCGGCAATGATCCGGATCGGCGAAGCGATCGGCGCGGATCACTGGGTCAAGGCGGTTGCGATATACCCCCGCACCGAACTGCTCAAGGACCAGTTCGGTGAAGCGTTCCGCATGGCCCGTACCGCCGCCGGAGCGCTGGCTCAGCATGGGCGCCGCCAAATGAAAATCGGCGCACTGTTTCGATCCTCCCCGCGACGTGCGACGGGGAAGGAACTTGCCGACAAGGAATGGGGCCGACGGGGACAAGACTTCGTTTGCCCATTCTTGCGCTGCCCGACCTGCGCGAACGAACTGATCTGGCGTCGGGCCGACATTGAGACGGCCAGAGAGCGTCTCAACTGCGCGCGACCCGAGTGCAGCGGGGCGGTGAGCGAATCGGAAATCGTGCTCACGCGCGAACGGATGCAGCGCCAACCGCCAGATATCCTGTTCACGACGACCGAAATGCTGAACCAGCGGCTCTCCGATCCCTGGATGCGCAGCGTGTTTGGCGTGGGTCTGCCCCAGGCCAAGCGCCCGTTCTTTGGTCTTCTTGACGAAGTCCACACCTATGAAGGCATATCAGGCGCTCAGGCCGCTCTAACGCTCAGGCGATGGCGGCATCTGCTGGGGTCGCCGATATCCTGGGTCGGCTTGTCGGCGACCTTGGGCAACGCGTCGCATTTCTTTGCTGATCTGACGGGGGCGCATCCCGATCGCGTCGTCGAGATCACGCCGGCGCTGACGGAGTATGACGAGGAAGGCGCGGAGTACCAGATCTTGCTTCGGGGCGATCCGACCTCGCGCGCGTCATTGCTTTCGACCACGATCCAGACGGCGATGCTTGTACCGCGCCTCCTCGATCCGCCAGGAGCAGCCGATGTCTCCGGGGCTTTTGGCCGCCGCGCGTTTCTGTTTACGGACGATCTCGACGTTACAAACCGACTCTATGACGACCTGCGCGATGCAGAGGCGTACACCATTTTCGGTCAACCGGACAATCAGCGCCGCCCGCTCGCGGCATTGCGCGGCGACGGCGGTGACGCTGCACTGCGTGATGTCGAAGGACAGCGATGGAGGGTTTGCGAAGATATCGGTCATCACCCTCTCGACAGACGATTGATTGTCGGTCGCACGACGTCTCAAGACGCCGGGGTCAATCAGTCTGCCAACATTGTGGTCGCCACCACCGCGCTCGAGGTCGGTTTCAATGATCCCACCGTAGGCGCTGTCATTCAACACAAGGCCCCCCGTGGCATGGCATCGTTCTTGCAACGAAAGGGCCGCGCCGGCCGTGCGCGAGCGATGCGCCCCATCACGCTTACGGTCCTGTCGGACTATGGACGAGATCGGGCCTTCTATCAGGCCTACGAGCACCTGTTTGATCCCGCGCTCGAGCCGCAGAACCTTCCGATCAGAAACCCCTACGTTCTAAAAATTCAAGCCGTCTACGCCATGTTCGATTGGCTGGCTGCGAGAACGGCTGGCTACGAGAAGGCGTGGCAGTGGGACCTGCTGAGCCGGCCACAGGACGATCCCAGCCAAGCCGTCCAGGCAGTGTTGGCACGCACCAAGGCGATCCTTTCGGATCTTATTCAAGGCAATCAAGCCACCATAGACGACCTCGCCCGACACCTAACGTCAGCATTGGGCATTGATTCGGCCGCGGCCAACACCTTGCTTTGGGAACCGCCACGCTCACTTTTGCTCGAGGCGATCCCGACGCTGGTGCGGCGCTTATTTCGCGACTGGCGCTTGGCTTTTCCAAGTCAAACAGGTGAATTCGATCTGAAGACCGACTATCACCCTCTTCCAGATTTCGTCCCGCGGAGCCTTTTCAGCGACCTCAGCCTGCCGGAAATCAGGATTATCCTGCCCCCGGCAACGGCAAATCACGCCGAGAGGGTGGAGATGATGCCCATTCTCCAAGGCCTCAATCAATTGGCGCCTGGGCGTGTCACGCGACGGTTTGCCCCTGAAAGGGGCGCGTTGTCGCATTGGGTGTCGGTCGACCCCTCGCATCCCGAGCAAGATTGCCGGATCAGCGACTACGCAGAGGAACATGAGTTTGTCGGAGAGTTCGCTGGCCGGTTCAACGACCACGCGAGCACGGCGCCGGTCCTTGTATTTCGTCCCTGGACCGTGCGCCTGACAAAGGCTGCCCGTAGCGACGCACTGCCGAGCAGTAACGCAAGGCTCGCGTGGCAGACCGACATCGTCGTGAACGGCGATGCGCTGAATGTCCCAGTCCCGCCTCGCTCAAGTTGGCGTCGGTTGGTTGGATCAATAGACTTCTTTCTTCACCGCTTTCGATCAAGCGTTAGCGTGCGCAGGTTTGCCTCGACCGCGCATGCAAATGTTCGGACGTTACAGGACGATTTTCCCGTTACGGTGCATTTCAAAAGTGATGATGGCCGCCCGGCCGCACTTGGCTTCGAGCTTGAGGTTGACGGCCTTCGGATCGATGTGCGGCTGCCTGAAGGCGTCGAGGACGCGGGAAATTCCCTTCCCGCATCGTTGCTCGCGACGAGTAAGCTGAATTTCGCGCGTGACACTTTCAAAAAAGACCCGGACCTTCCTGCCGACCTAAATCAATTCCAGCGTGAGTGGCTTTTCCAGATCATGGTCTCAGCGCTTTTGGCGGATGCCGCCAACACAGAGCGTTCCTTGCCGGAGGTCGCTTCGGATGTGTTGAGCGAGCTTCGGTTCGAAGGCGTCTTTCACGACACGATGAGCGAGTTGTTCGGTGCGATGCCGCCTGTCGTTCCGGATGACGAGGACGGCGACGACGATGATCATGACGGAGCCGGAAACAGCGACAGCGTCGGCACGCTCCCGGCTCAACAGCGACGAGGACCGGGACGGCTGCAACAGGCACTTTCGAACCAGATCAGCCTACCGATCGTTCGAGAACGTATGCGAATGCTCGCGCAACTCCTTTGGGAACCGGATCCGGTCGCGTTCGGCGCATGGATTCGGGCTGTCATTCTGGAAACGCTCGGAGAGGCGATGCTTCAGGCGTGCATCGCCGCTGCACCGCGGCACGCAACAGTCGACACACTTCTGGTCGACATTCGTGACGACCATGAGAGCGGCGAGACAAGCGTCTGGATTACAGAGGCGACACTGGGTGGGGCGGGCGTCCTCCAAGCGTTTGCCGAAAAATTCGCATCCGAACCGCAGATTTTCCTGACGGCGCTCGAGGCATCTCTTGCTCCAACCGATCTCGAACTGGTTGATCCTGGGCTTCGCCAGATACTCCGTCTTGCCCGCACTGACGCGAACGTGACGGGAGAAATTGCGCAATTGCGTGCCACCAACTCGCATGGCGAGCGCGCTGTTTTTTGGAAGCCCCTGTCCCAGCGTCTTACACAACTGGGCGGTATCGATGTCAGCCATGCACTTTCCGTATCCCTGAACATTCGCCTTTTGCGCGCCGGTAGCGGACCCCAACTGGACCAGCTTCTGCTTGATCTGCAATCTCACTGGGATCTCCTCGAGGATCGATATTCAATGTCGATCGGGCTCAGGGAATTCGCTTACATTTGCAGCAAGGACGCGGCATTGTCGTCGTCTGTTCGTTCGTTTCTGTCAGCGACGCTACCAGCGGCAGCGATCGGAAACGTCACAGTGCTAGCGGCCATCACCAGTTTGCTTTGGCCGCGGGCAGAGGAGGTGCGGCTACGCTCCCTTCAATCGTATAATCCCTATCGGCAGGCGCGCACCACCGACCCGGCATTGGTCCGGCACATGGTGTTGACGAGGTCGACGCCAACGGTCGAACTCTCCGCCCCCGACTGGTTTGCCCAACTGACGCATGCCTTCGAAACGCATGGGGTTTGCCAGTTGGCCGCGGCTTCGGAAAATGCAGGGGCGCTGCGCGAAGCAATGGTGGTTCTCGCCGCAACGCCAATCAATGTCGGTGTCCTGCAGTTTTTCCCGGTCGTCGAACGTGTCGACCGAGCATCCGGTCGCATCCTGTCCACTTTGACACTGCGGGAGCAAATCTGATGCTCGGACCTTCACGTGACCTGCACGGTCCCGCCCAGTCGCGCGCGGTTCGCGACCTCTTTCAAAGCCTTTTCATAGCGGAATTGATCAGCCGTAGCCCGAAGCTTTGGTTTTTCTTTGCGTGGATTTCCGACATCGAGGTCATCGATAATTCTGCCCGACAGTTTGCGTCGATCCAACCGGACTGGCCGAGCGCGCCGATTAGATTGTCGGAGGTGCTGCGGGCACTTCTCTCGCGCGGCCAGCAAGTTCGCCTGATCATTCGCGAGCACGGCCACAACGAATACTTCATTGCGAAGTTACAGACATTGAAAGCAATCTTCGGAGATCAGGTGCGGTGGACGATCGAGAAGGATTTCCACGCCAAGGGCCTTCTCGGAGTCGACTATTTCTTGAGCGGGTCAATGAATCTCACGCTAAACGGAATATCGATTAACGGAGAACATCTCGTCCTCCGGACAGACCCTGCTTCAGTTGCAGAGCAGACGATCGAATTGGAGTCGCGGTGGGAAGGGCTCCTGAAATGATCGGCTTGGATATCGCAGACGCACAATCGGTTCTTTCTGATCTCGAAACGATGTCGACGACCTCGACCTTCGGTCCCGAGGTCGAGGACGTTTGCCGACAACTTCGTACGACGGTTGTCGATCCGGCATTTCCGGGTGCTCTTATTCCGACTGCGAGTGCAGCCGGTCGGCTGCAAATCTTGGTTGCTACGCCAACGATGATGGCCTGGCGTCGGCTGTCGCCGGTCCTAAAGGCCTTTGCGGGACCGACCATGACGTCCTTCAACGGTATCACCGCGCCACTCCCACCTGGCGAACTGGCAACTCAAAGGCTCGCGCAGACACTGCCGGCCGCGACCTGCGTCATTCAGATCCCGCAAGACCGCAAGAGTGTCTTGTCAGCTTTGCGCGCGCTCATGCGTGTCCGTGAAACGATCGCCCGCGCTCCCGATCTTCAAGCCGCGGTCCCAGAACCGACAAGTTGGCTGCTGGCAAGGTTTCAAGACAACCTCAACGTCGGGCGTCGGGATGCTGCGACCGTCATTTTGGAACGGCTTAAGGATGAACTGCGTCTTGATGCGCTAAATACCAAATTCCTCGAGGTTCAACTTCTTGCGGCGTTCGGCGACTGGGCAGCGATCGTCTCCCTGGCAGGCTTTGGCAGCTTGCGGCTCGCTCGCAGACCGCCCGCGATCACCGCACTCTTGCTGGAAGCGCTGTACCGCACGCATCTGTCGGATTTGTTCGATGCCGGCGATCGCGGCCGCGTCCATGACACCTACCGAACGACCGTGCGCGACCTGGCTCAGCCAATGCTGTCTGTACCGTTGCCATCAACCCTGACACCCGGCGGCTTGAAACTCTACGCCCTAGAGACCCTGGTGTCGGCCTCAAGGTCAGATATTCAGGAAGCGCTTGCCGGTGAAAATTCGTCATTGGGATGGCTTGCTGATGAGTTGGGAACGCGCCCTGGCGCTATCGCGCCTCATCCGACCTTGACGCCAGCGTCATCGCCCATCGACGATGCTCGTGCTGCGTTGGTTCAGGTGGATGCCGTCGAGGCTGTCGACAACGTTGCTGCGGCGTTGGCCGCCCTTGCAAAGCTCGCGCCGGCGGAACTCGCTTTGCTTCGGGACGCCGAGCCCTTCAGCACCGCCTTTCGCCTTATCGAGGTAAACGCTCCAGGCGGTGTGCCATCATCATGGATCGAGTGGCTCGAAAAGACGGCTGATCCAACCTTCACCAACGCTCTTGAGATAGCCCGTCACGGGAAAGATGAGTGGTCCGTTGGGTCGTCGACAAGCGATCCGGTCCAAGTTGCTGCGCTCGTGGCTGCTTTGAACCATGCGCAGGCCGACCAACTCGCGTCGGAAAGGACGGCGCAAGCGCTCCCCTTCCTCGTTGCATGGCTTCAGCAAGACCCTGCGTTCCCCGGCCCTACCATGGCGCCGGTCTATTCGAGCCTCCTTACCTTGTTTGCGCTGAACTCCACGCGCGGTGGATCGGTTTATGAATCCAGCCAGGTATTGGTGGAAGCGCTGCTGACTGTCGGAATAGACGGCGCGGATTACTCATCACTTATCGCCGATATCGACGAGTTGGCAGGGCAGGCCTTTGGCGTCGATATGATTTACTGGGTTCTGGACACGATCGAAAACTTCATGCGGGCGAGCGCACCGGACGCTAAGATTCGTGAAGGCTTCCTTCACAGCATTCTTGCTCGAACGGCACCTCTTTACGGGCGGCTGAGCACCTTACAGCGGACAGCCGTAAGGCGTCTCGCCGGCGAACTTGGCTGGTCGCTGGAAGCATTCGGCGTGAACGTCGATTCCGAACCGAACGATGGTGTCAGCTATAAATTGGACGGGTTGCGGATCGCGATCTATTCGTTAACAGAGACGTCGAGCCGCCAGGCCAAGAATGCCATAGAGGAAATGTCCCCGAATGTGGTCGTCGATTGTGCTGCAGATCATGGCGGATCGGCCCGTCTTAAGGCGATGGCTGAGAACGCAGACATTTTTGTTGTGACTTGGCTTTCCGCGAAACATGCCGCCACGGAGTTCATCCGCGAACACCGTGGCGATCGGACGCTATTGTATGCGCAAGGGCGTGGCTTTTCGAGCATCCTTCGCGCGCTCGAGGAACACCTCAAATGACTGGACTTTCAGTAGTTTTTCGTGGCTGACTTGAGACCGTCAGCGCCGAGCAGGCCAAGCGCTGATCGTCTACAGGGGGGTGAAGATTGGACGCCGATAGGGGGTCAACTGCGCGACCGAGCGATGTTTTTGATCGGGTTTGCCGGTAGATTCGACGTACGAAACTGTTGGGTTGGATCTGAAAGGCGAATCAGACCGAGGACGCCCGCGCTGGATCGATATCCTCTACAAGGGAATGCTCGTCACTTCGCAAAGCCTGCCCATGGCCTTCTCTTTTCGCCGCGCCGCGGCGCAAGGGAAGGATGTCTGGCCCGAGTAGCTAAACGACAAGGAGGTCGACGGGCGCGTGAAAAGGACCGCAATGGCTTTAGGCGTGCGCAGCGATCTCGCCGAGATTGAGCGAGCCTTCAAGTACTCTAGCGATTCCCTTCGCGCAGGCTTTGCCTCCTCGGCCGAGGTCGACGAACGCTATGTCCAGAAACAGCTTTCTCCCGCGGAGATGACTCGCAGATAGCAGTGGCGGCGCGATCGCTTCCGCGTAAACCTTACAATGGCTTCCGGGCTTTAGCTTGCCCCTCCCCAAGCTAGTGGCCTTCCCGCCGGAGCATTCCTCGCGAGCTATGCTGCGTCTTTGAGTGACCGTCTGGAGAGGACGAACGCCTGAAATAATTGGCGCCAGTAGTTCATCGAATGTACGGAATTTTTCATTGCTGCGAGTAGCTCCGGGTGATCCTCCAGCATCCTGCGGCTGGGAAAGGTATCCCCCGACAAACATGCGCATGCCTCTAGGACCTTCTCAACTGACCAAAATCCATTCGATTTCTTTTTCAAAGGGTAGTCGAGTTCCTGTGCCAGGCGTTCGCGCGGATATTGCTTTAGCGCCTTCTTCGCACTGCCGATGCCGTGGACATCCAATTCGCGGTAACTGGGGAAGTGGCCAATTGTGGCCGCGAGTGCTTCCACTTCCTTTCGAACATTCTCTGGCGACCAGTATCCGTGTTCTCGCATGCTGCGACCGGACCCGTGAACCGTTCCTTCTGTGCCAAGCTTGGCTGCAATAGAAGAGATTAGTTCTGCTCTTCGATCTGTATTCACCACCTCGTGAGGATGGATCTCGACAACCTGAAAGCCTGCTTCGAGATACAACGCGATTTTAGCTCTGAGCCTTGTGAAATAATCGAGGCTTCGTTGTGATTCATTCTCCCGGGCATACATGACGACCTCAACGACGACATTTCGTATGATGAAGTCGGGAAAGGCTCGCTTGCCAGTATGAGAAAACTCTTGATGGATTAGAATTTCTTCTGGCTCCACACCCAAGTTCAGGAGGATACCCTCATAGGCAGCCACCTCGCGGAAAGAATCAAGAGCAATGCCATTCGCCGTGACAGGCTTTTCCTTAAAATTCATGCCCGGACATCTGGCACGGATTTTTGCTTCGAATCGGTGGAAGCCCCCGTATTTACGCTCGATCATCGCTTTCAATGCGCCCTCACCCATCTGGCGCAATTCAAAGGGTCGCGGACCGAAGGCGAAGTGCGCAAACTTCTGGACATAGGCATCCGCGACCGTTTCCTTCGTCCAATATCCGACGGGCATACGCTTCCGATTTTGCTGCAAATTTGCCTCGTGCCCAATGAGGTCAATGTCGGCCGCCTTTAGGAGGGTGACTGCCCGGCTATGGCCATGATCACGGAGATCTTGATGCGTCGGTCGTCGACCAAGTTTTCTCCATACTTCTTGCACAGCCTCTTCGCAGCGTGACTTAGTCCAGGTCACAGGGGCTTTTGGCTCCGGAAAAACGGAGATCCCGCATATTTCTCGGATCTGCCGCGCGCTAAGCTTTCCTGCGAGAGCGCCGCAATCATTATTTCTAAGGTCACTGTGGCTGGGTCGACGGCCCAGTTTCGTCGCAACGGCACGGATGGTTGTTTCTACGATCTTGGCGGCCTGCGAACCATTCCTGAGCATATCGTCTGACCTTGCCCCGTTGAAATAATCCATTTTGAAGTAAGCTCTGGCCCATTGAGAGGACCAGGGAATGAAGCGCAGCCGTTTCACAGACGAACAGA
>NZ_JACHZA010000022.1:0-82705 GCF_014193305.1 Rhizobium sp. BK181 | reverse complement strand
CCTCGAGGTGGTCAACACCTATGAGGGGACACATGACGTCCACGCGCTGATCCTCGGCCGCGCCGTCACCGGCATTGCCGCATTCGCGAATTGAGGCACGCCGTGGGGTTTCGAACGACAAGACCGCTGCGCTTCGGAGACTGCGATCCCTCGGGGATTGCCTATTTCCCATCTTACCTCAACCTGCTCGTCGGTGTTCTGGAGGACTACTTCGCCTCGCTCGGTTTTCCCTGGAAAACATTAATCGAGGACCGCAGGATCGGCGTTCCCACCGTGCGGCTGGATGTGACGTTCTCAAGACCCGGCTTCCAGGGCGATCAACTCGAATTCGAAATTGCGGTTTTCAAAATCGGCAGTACCTCGCTCGATCTGGAACATAGGATATCGGCAAACGGTAAGGTGCTTTGGACCGCACGACAGCGCGTCGTTGCCACGTCGCTCGACACCCACCAATCACTCGCATGGCCTTCCGACGTCCGCGCCGCGTTGACACATCATCTGGAGACAACTGATGCACACGATCCTGCAGCCTGAAGGCTGGGCGAAGCCAATAGGATACGCCAACGGAATGGCAGCAAAGGGCCGCATGGTTTTCGTCGGCGGGCAGATCGGCTGGAACGAGCGCTGCGAGTTTGAAACCGACGACTTCGTCGAACAGGTGCGCCAGACCCTGAAGAACGTCCTGGCCGTGCTCGCAGAGGGCGGCGCCGAACCACGACATATCACGTCGATGACCTGGTACTTCACCGATAAGGCGGAGTACCTCGGCAATCTGAAAGGTATCGGTCAGGCCTATCGCGAAACGATCGGCAGGCATTTCCCAGCCATGGCTGCGTTGCAGGTCGTGGCCCTGGTGGAAGATCGCGCCAAGATCGAAATCCAAGCAACCGCGGTCATTCCTGAATAGGTGGATCATGGGCGACCTGTGCTTTTCCAAAACCGTCTCCGGCAAGATCGCCGATCGCGTGCTGGTCGTCACCATCGACAATCCGCCCGTCAACGCAACATCTCTCAGCGTCCGCGCCGGCCTTGGTGCTGCACTGGACCATGCCGCGGCGCTGGATGCCGTGCGCGGCATCGTCATTACCGGGGCCGGCAAAACCTTTGTCGGCGGCGCCGACATCAAGGAATTCGACAAGCCGGCCGAAGCGCCTTTCCTGCCCGATGTCTATCTGCGCATCGAGCAGTTTTCCAAGCCGGCAGTGGCGGCGGTCAACGGCGCAGCACTCGGGGGCGGATGTGAGCTGGCTCTTGCCTGCCATGGCCGCGTTGCCGCGCCCGCGGCAAGCTTCGGCCTGCCCGAAGTCAAGCTCGGCATTGTCCCGGGTGCCGGCGGCACGCAACGCCTGCCGCGGCTCGTCGGCATAGCCGCGGCTGCCGAGATGATCGGAACCGGTCGTGCCCTGAAGGCCGACGAAGCGCTTCGCATCGGCTTGATCGACCGCATCACGACAGAGGGTCTGGTTGCAGAAGCGTGCGTGCTTGTTGCCTCCATGGCGGGCGGCGAGCTTCGCAGATCCGGCGCGATTGCTGTAAAGCCGGTCAGCGATGCCGAGATTGACGCCGTCGGCGCGAAAATTCTTGCCAGGGCGCGCGGCCAAGCCGCGCCGGTCGAAGCCCTGCGGCTCGTGAAGGCCGCCGTGACGCTTCCATTCACGGATGGCCTTGCCGAAGAACGCAGGACATTCCTTCGCCTCAGGGAATCTCAAGAGGCGGCAGCGCTGCGCTACGTCTTCTTTGCCGAGCGGGCAGCCGGGAAAGTCGAGGGACAGGAAAAGACGACGCCGCGAAACACACGATGCGTCGGCGTGGTCGGCACCGGACTGATGGGCTCCGGTATCGCCGTCTCGGCGCTGAACGCGGGCTTCCAGGTCATAGGCGTCGAGCAGAGCGAGGAAGGCGCCACGAAGGGGTATGGGCGCATAGCGGGAATTCTTGAGAAGGCGGTACAGTCCGGTCGTCTCGATCCCGCAGGCCGGGACGAGCAGCTCCTTAAGCTCACAGTCGCTTCGGACCTCGGTGCGCTTCACGATGCTGATCTCGTCATCGAAGCTGTTTTCGACGACTTCGACGTCAAGGCCGGGCTGTTCCGCCGCCTCGACGACGTCGTCAGGGCGGATGCGATCCTTGCCACGAACACGAGCTATCTCGATCCTGACACCATTGCCGCTGCGACGCGCCATCCCGAGCGTGTCGTCGGCCTGCATTTCTTCTCGCCCGCAAACATCATGCGACTGGTCGAAGTCGTGAATTGCGCCCGTACCGAGACCGAGGTCCTTGCTACGGCGATGGCCTTCGCCAAGCGCCTCGGCAAGCTGCCGATTGTCTGCCGCGTGACCGAAGGCTTTATCGGCAACCGGGTCTTTTCTGCCTACCGGCGCGAGGCTGAATTCATGGTTGAAGAGGGCGCCCTGCCGCACGAGGTAGACCAGGCGATGGAAGCCTTCGGGTTTCCGATGGGTCTCTTTGCCGTCTGCGACATGGCTGGGCTGGAGATCGCCTGGGCGCGCCGCAAACGTCAGGCGTCGATGCGCGATCCGAATGCTCGTTACGTCGAGATTGCCGACCGCCTTTGCGAGGCCGGGCGCTTCGGACAGAAGAGCGGCCGCGGCTGGTATGCCTATCCCGAGGCAAGGCGGACAGTCGATCCGGACGTCACCGCCCTTGTCGTGGCAGAGCGGAAGCGCAAGGGGATCAAGCCTCGTTCGTTCACCGCGAACGAGATTGTGACAAGGGTTCTGAAGGCGATGGCCGACGAGGGCCGCGCTCTTCTATCGGAGGGTATCGCGACACGCGCAAGCGACGTCGATCTCGTGATGATCAACGGATACGGTTTTCCCGCCCATAGGGGCGGTCCGATGTTTGCGGCTGATAAAGCGGAGACGTGACCGGCGTAATCCGCCACCGCGCCTGCATGCTGTGGCAAGTGCGGCTCTATCACGTAGTGGGTAGGACACAGGTGAGATCGTTGCGCAGGGAAGCCAATCCGTGAACCGCATGGACATGACGAATCTCTGACCTTACATCGTTACATGTAACAAGCCGCAGGGGGATGGTCGTGGCAACCCCGGTCAATGAACGAGTCCAAAAGCGCCGCCGGGCCCTCATGGAAGCAGGGCTGCGTCCGGTACAAATATGGGTTCCCGATACCCGTCGCCCCGGTTTCGCCGCCGAATGCCATCGCCGATCGGTTCAGACAGCTCTTTCCGATGCTGGCGACCAGGAATTGCAATATTTCCTTGATGCCGCACTCTCCGACTCAAGCTCCGGAGATGAATCGTGAGGCGTGGCGACATTATGCCATCATGGAAAGCTCAAGTCCAAACCGACCATCCTGCTAAGAACGAACGTGAAGAGCCCGACGCATAGGAGCGATAGCACGAAGACTGCGGCCATCTTGCCGCCCGCGCGTAGCACCGCGCCTCTCTCTCCATTCTTCCCTTGATCGTAATGCCACTTGATGGCGAAGTACATGCCCGTTCCTAACACGAGAAGCTTGAACGGAAGGAAGACGGTAATGAACCAATCCATTTTGAACATTCCCAGGGTATTAGTTGACACTATCTACTCGTGAGGACCACTACCTCACGACTTTGGTCGAACGTAGTCGCGGTCGATCTTTCCCTCTTCCGCCTTGAAGAAGAACTGACTGTTGATGAGCCAGCCCTTCAGCGGCCGGAGAGGCAAAAGACAAGCCAGAAGCACCAGTGGGAGGGACGTGAAGAGATGCACCCACATCGAAGGGGAATAGGCGACCTCTATCCAGCACGCCACCGCCACTGCCGGTACGCATGTGAAGCAGATTACGAAAAACGCCGGGCCATCTGCCGGATCGGCGAAGGAGTAGTCGAGGCCACAAACTTCGCATTTGGGCTTAACAGTCAGAAAGCCGTCGAAAAGGTGCCCTTGTCCACATTGCGGGCATAACCCACGCAGTCCCGTTTGTATGGGCGGCAATGGAGGCCATTCAGTGGTCATTGCGTTATCTTTCCAAGATTGATTGAATACATTGATACATACAATTATCCAATCAAATTCTCCATTTTACAAATTGTCGCAGAGTCTGTTCCGGCCAGGCCCAGGTAGTCGTTGCTGCACCACACCGTAACGCGACGTGCGTGGTGAGGACCATGCCAGAGCAGGAATTCTCAGTGTCGCTCAATGAACGTGCGATAGCGGCCATCCAGCTTCATGCTATGATGGCTTCGAATTTAGGGTTGCTGCTCATTCTAGGCCCCAATTTCCTTGACAACCGGCGTGGTTTGATATCCATATATTATACATATAAGGCTTGAATTGAATGCAGATCTGTGGAAAGTCGATGACTGCGACATCCTGGACACCTCAGCTCGGTACCCGTGAGGGGCCAATCTATTTGTCGATCGCGGATGCTTTGGCTGCGGACATCGCGAGTGGTCGGTTGGCCGAAGGGGTGAGACTTCCAACGCAGCGCAAACTCGCTGACGACCTCGGGATCGACTTCACCACAGTCAGCCGAGCCTACTCGGAGGTCCGCAGCCGTGGCCTGATCGAAGGCAAGGTGGGTCAAGGGACATACGTGCGATCGAAACGTGGCGCGCGACCATCACTGCAGCCCTCGGGCGTCGTCGACATGAGCATGAACCTGCCGCCGAGGTTTCTCGATCCCGTCCTGGAACAGAGAATGTGGGATGGCGCAAAAAAGCTTCAGGAACAGGGCTTGGACCTCCTGCTACGGTACCAGGAACCAGGCGGCATCATGGAGGATCGTATCGTCGCCGCGTCTTGGCTTTCAAGGCGGCTTCCGGGGATATCGGCTGATCGAGTGGTAGTCGCGTCAGGCGCGCAAGGAGCCCTTCACGCCATTCTCAGCGCGATGACAGAGCCCGGCGATGTCGTCTGTGCGGAAGAACTCACCTACCCTGGCTTCCGCTCGATCGCATCTCATCTCAGGCTCAAATTGGCTCCGATTGCAATGGACGATCAGGGGCTTGTTCCGGACGCTTTTGCGCGAGCATGCAGGGAGGCGAAGCCGAAAGCGCTCTATTGCATGCCAACGCTTCACAATCCGACGACACGGACATTGTCCGTTCAGAGGAGGCACGATCTCGTCAATGTTGCGCGGACATATGGCGTGCCAATTATCGAGGACGACGCGTATAGTGGCCTTGTTTCGGCCCCGCCACCGCCGCTTGCGGCGCTGCTGCCCGAAGCGGTTTATCATGTGGCCAGCTTATCCAAATGCCTGTCGCCCGCCCTTCGGGTCGCATATGTCGCCGTACCGGAGGGTCGTACACATCGCGTGGCCAACGCGATCCGGGCGTCAGCGTCAATTGTGTCGCCCCTCACGAGTGCTCTAGCGTCACGGTGGATAGAGACGGGAGTAGCGGATGCTGTCAGAGGCGAAATAGTCAAGGAGACGGGAAAGCGCCTGGACGCCGTCAAGGCGATCCTTCCGTTCGATGTTGAAACCTCTCCAGGGGGCTTCCACGTGTGGCTAAAGGTTCCTGAACCGTGGACGCGAGGTGAACTGGTTTCCAGATTGCGTTCGATAGGGATCGGTATCGTCACCAGCGACGCTTTTGCAATTGCGTCTGCGCCCGAAGCCATACGACTTGCGCTTGGCGCTCCGGTGGACCTGGAGGAACTTACACGCGCTCTCCGGGTTCTGGCAGACCTCCTAGCTCAGCAGCCGGCGATCTCCACAATGGTAGTCTGACCTTTCATCAGGCAAGTTGCATTGCTCGATGTGCCCGGGCCTGCTCAATGCGACCTTGCGGGGACAATGATGGGCAGAGGCTGGTCGTCCCGCATCGTATGTATCGAGGCTCCGCCGCCGCCCATTCCATGAGCCGTCACTTTACCCCTATCCTACGCGCGCGCTCGACCGCTCCGGAGTTCGATCTGAAGCTCGCCGCGAAACGATTTCCGGCAAGCCTTTTCGTTTAGAACTATGCGATCGGCTGCCTGTCGAAGTTCTGATTGGTTGCGGGTTCAGGTAATCAGATTCAACCCGGCGAAAGGCTCATCAGGCGCCCTTCCGACCATGCAGTTCAATGTATTGCTGATCAAGCGTATGGCCATCCTGTGAAATGGCCTGCCGGGACGACAGCCCGGTGAATTCCCTCACCTTCTACGCACAGTCCGTGCGAAGCCGTACAATGCTGTTCGGCTCAAGGTTCAAGTCCTCTATATCTTTGCATCAGCGAGGGTCATCTCGCCAGAAAGGACACCCGCAGCCCGCACCAAATTCAGGAGCCGTTGGTTTTGATCTGTGGTTCCTAGCGTGACGCGTTGGTCGGCTTTCGTTGTGAGCGTTACACAGCACCGTCGTCACCAGAACGGCCGAATTGCTCGTCCATTCACCACATTGAATAGAGGCGAGGATATTTCCAGTTGCAGACATCGAATCTGGACGGCATGTTAGTGACCGAACAGTGCTCCTGGGAGAACAAAATGGCCACTGGTACCGTAAAGTTTTTCAACGCAGACAAGGGTTTCGGCTTCATCTCACCCAGTACGGGAGGCAGCGATATCTTTATTCACATTTCGGCTCTCCAAGCCTCCGGCATCCAGTCGCTGCAGGAAGGCCAGAAGGTCTCGTTCGACACAGAGCCGGATCGCCGTGGCAAGGGACCAAAGGCTATCAACATTCAGCTGATGTAGTCACCGGTTCCGAGCGGATATCCACTCGGCTTCCCGGACCTAGCGATCTCTCCATCATCGCTGTCTGCATTGCTGCTCGGCTGATGGAATTGTGTTTGAAACTTGGGAAGCGTCGACGGGACCGACATCGATGGCGCGCCAGCCATCCTGAGAATTTTATCCGAGAGACTCGAAAGCGAAGCTTTCGGCAAGGCGCGAAATCGACCGCTCGATTGTCGCCTGCGCCTCGCCCATGGCATCGGTCTGCAATTGAGCGCAAGTGCGCAGCAGGAAAAGCGTTCGGGTAAGCGGCGGGTTTATGATCCGTCGACGGCTTCCCCCTGGCGAAAGCACGCCATGCAAACGTCATGTCGGATAGGAGAGCCCATACCGGTCGCGTATCGTTCGTCCCTCGTACTGACGGGGATAGACGTTTCGGTCCTGAAGGATCGGGATGACCGTGTCCACAAACTCGATGATATCATCGGGCGCCCTCGGCGGTTGCAGCGTGTAGCCGTCCACCGTGCCGTCCTCCCACAGGTCGATCATTTCCTCGGCCACCTGTTCCGCCGTGCCGATGAGGAGCCGGTGATGTCCCTCGGAACGGCGCACGGCCTGACGCGCAGTCAGTCTTTCATGCTGTAGCAGGTCGGCAAGCCCAAGTCCCATCCCAACGGCCTGTTGCCTGTTTTGATCAGGCAAGAAGCGTTCATAGTCAAGGACGGCGTCCGGGTCGAAACGGTCGCGGTCCAATCCATGCTCGCGCACGAAACGTTCGAGCAGCCCATCTTCCGATCCCGTCCCACTGTAGAGTTCATGCTTGCGCAAGGCTTCCTTAAGGCTTTCCCCCAAGATAACCACGAGGCCGGGGACGATGCGAATGCCGGCTGGATCCCTGCCGAGCGAAACGGCCCTGTTGCGCACCTTGTCGCCGAACGCCCTGCCCGCGGGTTTCGACAGGATGTTGCAGTAGATGATCTCGCCGTGCCGTGCCGCAAGATCGATGCCGCCATCGGACGCACCTGCCTGGGCGATGACCGGATGGCCCTGGGGACCACGCGGGACGTTGAGCGGACCACGCACCTGGAAAAAGGCGTCCTCATGATCGATCGGAACGGCACTCGTGCTGTCCCAGAAGCGATCGGATCCAACCTCGCTCTCACGCCTTGGATCCCAGCTCGCCCACAGCTTCTTTGCCACATCGAGAAATTCGACAGCGCGGGCATAGCGCTCTTTGCGCGGTGGAAGCGCTGCACTGCCGAAGTTGGCGGCGACATTGGGATTGAACGACGAGACAATATTGACGATCAGCCGCCCTCCCGAAACGATATCGAGCGACTGGGCGCGCCGTGCGAAATTATAGGGTGAATTATAGGTGGACGAGACCGTCACGACAAACCCAATATCGGGCACCTGCGCTGCCAGCGCCGTGCACAGGATCAGCGGGTCGATCGTATGAAAGGGTCGCCCCAGCGGTTCTGTCATCAGCGCCGGGTGGTCGGAAAAGAACACGGCATCGAAGCGCCCCTTGTGGGCAATCTCTGCCAGGCGCCGATAGTAGGCCGGATCATTGATATCGTGCCAGTCACCGCTGCGGTATTTCCATGCATTGGCGAGATAGCCGGTGGAATTCAGTCCGACGTTAAGGTTCATGCGACGTTGTTGAATGCTCATGCGCCTGCCCGTTCCGTCTGCTCTTGCCTTGCGACACCCACGCCTGCCTGCGGACCCGGGATCGTGCCGTTGACCGCGTAATCGCCGACGATGCGATCGTGGTAGATGCGCGGATTGTGGGACGCGATCGTGCGCGCATTGCGCCAATGGCGGTCAAGACCATGGCCGCGCTTGGCCGCGGACGCTCCCAAGGCGTCGAACAGCACCGTGCTGGCGTCAAGGATCAGCGAAGTGACGACGGTGACGGACTGGCTGACCTCAAGTTCTGCATTGCGACCAGCCACCGCGATCTGATCCTGATCGCCGCTCTGATTAGCCTCGTAGGCGCGCTGCAGGGCGCCTGCTGCCTGAAGCACGATTGCTCCGGCGCTGTAGGCCGCACCCCTGACCTTCCCCACCACCTGCTGGATCTGCGGGTCTTCGGCCGGTCGGGGCGCATTGCCCCGGTTATAAATCCTCTTCCTCGCCGCCACATGCCGCGCAAGGTCGTTCGCCGCGGCGCGGCCGATGCCCGCAAGCGACGCCAGATGGACCAGTTGGAAGAACCCGCCGGAATAGCTAAACCGGACCGCGCTTGGCTTGATCAGCTCGTCGGCGATCTCGACATCCCTAAAGCGCGCCGTGCCGCTGGCTGTCAGCGACTGGCCGAAGCCATCCCAGTCGTCGATAATCTCCACGCCTGGTGCCGAGGTCGGCACCAGCGCGCCGATCGGCTGCCCGTCCCCATCGATCGCGCCGAGCGTGATCCAGTCCGCATAAAGCGAGCCAGTGGTATAGAACTTTTCGCCATCGAGCCGCCAGCTTGCGCCATTGCGGACCAGACGGGTCGAATAACTGCCGAGCGGCGTATCGCCAAGCTCCGAGAACCCGCTTCCAACCGTCTCGCCCTGCCCGAGCCTTTTTAGCCAACTGTCGCGCCAGGCACTGTCAGCTGCGTTCAGAAGATCCTCGGTGAAACCAAAGTGACTGCGGTAGGCGTTGGTGAGGTTTGGGTCGGCCGCCGCAAGCTCGATGATGAGGCCGAAGAGTTCGGGCAAGGTTAGGCCAAAGCCCCCATGGACGGCCGGCAAACGCAATCGCGAAAAGCCCGCGGTTTTCAGCCACTCATAGGCATCAAAGGGTAATTCATGAGCGAGGTCGCGGTCGATCGCACGCTCGCCGATACGGGCGAAAACGGGCCTGAGACTCGCCGCCAGGCGCTCGAAGCGCTCGCTCGGCGGTGCGCCCCAGGCCCCGTTGATATCTGTCATGGCGTTTTTTCCTGTTACAGGCCCAATACCGCCGGCTAACGGCGGCGATTAGGCCCGGTTCTCATTTCAGCCAAGGCTCGGCCTGCCTTAAGCGGCTGCCCGCTCCTCTGCCCCGAAATCGTGAAGCAGGATTGCGATCTCGAAACCGCGGCGGGCGAGCCAGTGGGCGACGATGCGGGCGCGCGAACCCAGGAGATCGTCGACCAGGACGACGCGGGCGCCACGAACGGCAATCGTCCGATAGGATACGCCGAGCAGCTGCCCGCCCTCCGAGGAGATCGAGCCCGGAAGATTCGAGCGCGCAAACTCGTCCGGCGTGCGAACGTCCAGGAGGTAGGTTGTGCGCACCGGATCGGCCTTCCACGTCTCGGCCGTCTTCCGATCGACGAACGTCAGACCGTCCTTCGCTGAAAGGCTCTTTCCATACTCGCTTGCAAACCGGCGCGCTGTTTCTGTCGCCTCGTGGTAGGTTGCGGTACGCCCTGTCTCCAGATCGAGGCCCGCGTCGGTCCAGCCGCGCGTCCCGTCATCGAGATAGGCAACGGCATTTTCGACGCCGGCATCAATAAGGGTCTGGGCCCCGAGAATAGCGCGCGGCAGGCCGGCGCAGGAAACCACGACCTTCGTCTCCGTCGAGGGGACGAGGTCCTTGAAATGCAGCAGTAGTTCGGCCCCGGGCACGCCGACGGCGCCCGGCACATGCGCCTTTTCATATTCGCCGAGCGTGCGTGTATCGAGGACGATGACGTCCTGACCCTGATCGCGCAATGCCTTCAGCTCGACGGCAGAGACCACGGGCGTCCCTCTCTCGTCGCGAACCTTCGTGACGAAGGCAACGCCCGGAATATCGAAGGTCGGAAGCTTGTCCTCGCCTTCCTCCACCCAGGCGGGAATGCCGCCTTCCAGAACATGGATGTTCGTCCAGCCGGTTTGCCGCAATCGGGTGACAGCCGCTTCGGCCGTGCCATCGCCACCATCGACCAGAACCGTGCGGACCACACGACGCGGCACGAAGCGGTCGAGTTCGGCGTCCAGGCGTTCGGCAGGCAGGTTTGTCGCAAACAGCGGCGATGCGTAGCCGACCTCTTCGGTTGGCCGGATATCAAGCACCGCCAGTTCCAGCCCATCGCCCAGCCAATCAGTCAATCTGGCCTTGTCTATCGAATATCCCGTCATGTTTTCTGCTCCTGATATCAAGCGTTCGGATCGAGCCACAGGTCGCCGAAGCTCCAGTTCAGCCCCTGCGATCCCGTCACGTAGTTCTTCACCCTCCTGTTGGCGACGATCTGGGCGCCGGCGGCGACGAGGTCGACGGACGCCACCTCGTCATGGATCAGATGCTGGAACTTGCTCCAGACCTCCCAGCGCTTCTTCTCATCAGGCTCGATGGCGGCCGCCTCGAGCAGCGCATCCGCCTTGGCGTTCGCGTAGTGGCTTGCATTCGAGAACGGCAGGCCGATCTTGAAATTCTTGCTCCAGTAGGCGCGCTGAATGCCGAGCGACGGATCGAAGGTGTTGGAGAGCGACTCCACTACCAAGTCGAAAGCCCGGTCGGTGTAGACGGTCTTCAGGAAGGTCGGCAGGTCGTATTTCTTGATCTCGATTCCAACGCCGATCTTTTCCAGCTGGTTTTTCAGCACATCGGCGTAGCCTTGCGGCAGGTAGGAATTATAGGTCAACCTGAGATCAAAGCGCTTGCCATCCGCCTTGCGCGGATAGCCCGCTTCATCGAGCAGCTTTTCGGCTGCGGCCGTATCGTAGGGATGGGCCACGACGCTCTTATCGTACCACTGCGGCAAGGCCGTGCTGACAGGGCTGGGCGACACCTGCGCATAACCATAGAGCGCGACGTCGACGATCTCCTGCAGGTTGATCGCCTGGGCGATGGCAAGCCGGACCTCGCGCTTGGCAAACAGCCGATTGTCGTAGTTGAAGAACAATTGCTGCTGCGGGCCGGAATAGGCGTAGGTGGTCGTGTCGACGATGAGATTGGGGACCTGCTTCAGCCGCTCGAGATCGGCAAGCGGCACCGGATTGTCGCCGATGTCGGCTTCACCGGTCTCCAGGGCCGCGGACCGGGCGGCCGGATCGGTGACGACGCGTAGGATGATGCGGTCGAGATAGGGCTTGCCCGCGTCCCAATAGTCCGGATTGCGTTCGAAGATCAGGTGGCTGCCCGCAACCCATTCCGTCAGCTTGAAGGGACCTGTCCCTATCGCTGTTTGCAGCGTCTGCCCGTCACCAGGCGCCAGCTTCTCGAAGATGTGCTTCGGCACGATCGGCGACTCCGAGCTCGACTGCGCCGAGAGCAGGAACGGAGCCGGCTTCGACAACACGATAACCGCGGTCAGCGGATCCGGCGTCTCCACCGCCACCACGTTCTGATAGGTGATGCGACCGCGCGGATGCGCCTCCTTCAGCCGGAAGATCGAGAAGGCGACGTCATCGGAGGTGAAGTCCTTGCCGTCGTGCCACTTCACGCCCTTACGCAGCTTGAACGTGTAGCGAAGATTGTCGTCGGAAACAGACCACTCCGTCGCCAGCAGCGGCTGCGGCTTGACGTCGAGGTCGAAGGTGAGCAGGCCCTCAACGATCTTCGGGCCGATCGCCTGGCCGGTGCCCGACGATGTGTTGATGGCAAAGAGAGCATTGCCGGGATCCACCCGGTAGAGCCAGTTCAAGGTGCCGCCCGTCGCCGGTGCAGCGCCTTGTCCAAATGAGATCGACGGGAGCAAGGTGCTAGCGCTTGCAAGCAACATCAGCTGGTTGAAACTGCGACGGTTGATGGACACGCGAAGAGCTCCTCTCGGGTTGGATTGTGGTCCGCTGAGGGGAAGCTTCAGTGCTGCGCCTCGAAAGCCGAAGTGAAAGTTTCTTCTCGTCCGGGAAAGAATAATTGCCTCCGGACGATTGTTCGACGTCGGCGTAACACAGAGGAAAAGCTGCTCAATTTCCGCGATTTGACAGGATGGTGTTTTCGCCGATGAGCACCGCGACGAAACGCAGAAATCGAGCGCACCGGTAAAAGAATTTCTTTCCGTGAAATCAAACAGATATTTCTGGACTTGAACGGCCGGCCAGCCAACCGTTGACGGGAAATAGGCGGGCACACGCCCGTCCTACCGTCATTTCCGGGAGGCAAAATGCCGTTCGAAACAGATGCTGACGACACGCTTCTGGCAAAGGCGAGCGAACTGCGCCAGGCGTTTCATCTCGATGCCGTCGAGAGAGACAAACAGGGCGGCAGGCCAGTCGACCAGATCAGGCTCCTGAAAGAAAGCGGCCTGCCTTCGGCGCAGATCGCCAGGAAGTACGGCGGCCAGGGCGCCTCATGGCCAACGATCCTGCGCATCGTCAGGGAGTTTGCGAAAACCGACGGATCGCTCGCCCATCTCTTCGGCTATCACCACCTGCCGCTCAACCTCATCCTGTTTCGCGGCTCGGCCGCGCAGAAAGAGAAATGGCTGACTGGCTCGGCGGCCGGCAACTGGATCTGGAGCAATTCCGGAAACGCGTTATCGAAAACATCGAGCGGCGAACGGACGGCGACCGGCTGGATCATCAACGGCAGTCGCCCGTTCTCCTCGGGCACGCATGTCGCCGATTACATCCAGGTTTCCTGGGAGAATGGCGATGGCGCCCGACTGACCGCCGCCGTTCCCGCCGACCGCGACGGCATTGTCATTGTGAACGACTGGGACGGCATCGGCCAGCGGCAGACCGGCAGCGGCACGGTCCGCTTCGTGGATCTTGAGGTTCAAGACGACGAGCTGATCAGCTCGCCCGAGGTGCCGTTGACACCCTATTCCTCGCTCACATCGCTCCTTCAGCAAAGCGTCCTGCTCAACGTCTTCGTCGGCAGCGCACAGGGCATACTGGAGGAGGGCCGCAGCTATACGACGACGAGTTCGCGGCCATGGGTCTATTCCGGCGTCGAGCGGCACACCGACGACCCCTGGATCAAGCGCCAATACGGCGACCTCTATATCCGCACTCTTGCGGCAACGGAGCTGGCCGACAAGGCCGCGCGCAGCCTCGATGCTGCGTACGCCGCAGGGCCTTCGCTGACCGCCGCGGGCCGTGGCGCGGCCGCGATCGATATCGCGACGGCGAACGTCTATGCCGGCGAGGTCGGGCTTGCCGTCTCCAGCGAGGTCTTCGAGGTCATGGGCGCCCGCTCGGCGACCAATGCCAATGGCTTCGACCGCTTCTGGCGCAATGTCAGGACCCACACACTCCACAATCCCGCCGAGTACAAGAAACGCACCGTCGGCACCTGGCTGCTGACAGGCGAATTTCCCGTGCCGGCTATCTATCGCTGAAAGGAACCGCAATGGCGAAACGCAAGGACAAGATCAAGCTCGGCGCATTTCTGCTCTTCACCGGGCATCACGTCGCCGCATGGCGTCATCCAAAGGCTTCCGTCGGCACCGAGTTCGAGAACTACCTGGAATTGGCCAAGCTCGCCGAAGCGGCGAAGTTCGACACGATCTTTTTCGCGGATGGCGTCGCCGCGCGCATCAAGGATGTCGAGGCCGCAAGCCGCAAGGCTCATAGCGGTGTTTATCCCTTCGAGCCCATCACCCTGCTCTCCGCGCTGTCTTCCGTCACCCGCAATATCGGGCTGATCGCCACCGCCTCCACCAGCTACTCCGACCCCTATAATCTCGCCCGGCAGTTCGGCTCGCTCGACCGGCTGAGCGGCGGTCGAGCCGGCTGGAACCTGGTGACCTCCGCCGACCCCGACGCCGCCTTCAATTTCGGCCATGAGACGCAGATCCTCCATTCTGACCGCTACGAACGGGCGGAGGAATTCGCCGACGTCGTGCTAGGCCTATGGGACAGCTGGGAAGACGATGCTTTCCTGCGGGATCGCGAAAGCGGCCGCTATTTCGACCCGGCCAAGCTGCATCGTCTCGATCACAGTGGAAAGCATTTCAAGGTCCGCGGCCCGCTCAACATTCCGCGCTCGCCACAGGGGCGACCGGTTGTCGTCCAGGCCGGCGCCTCCGAGCCCGGCAAGGAGCTTGCCGCCCGCACGGCGGAAGCCGTCTTTGCCGCCCAGATCACCCTGGAGGAAGCAACGAGCTTCTACGCCGACGTCAAGGGACGGTTAGCGAAATACGGTCGCTCGCACGACGACCTGAAGATCCTGCCCGGCATTTTCCCGGTCGTCGGCCGCACACAATCGGAGGCGCAGGAGAAGTTCGAATCCCTTCAGGAACTCATCCAGCCGGAGGTCGGATTGAATCTGATTTCCCAGCTCTCGGGCGTCGACCTCCGGGATTATCCGCTCGATGGACCGGTGCCCGAAAATCCGCCTGCGACAAATGCCGGCAAGAGCCGGCAGGCACTGGTTCTGGATCTTGCCCGGCGTGAGAGCCTGACGATCCGCCAGCTCTACCTTCGCATCGCCGGTGCGCGCGGCCACTGGCAGGTCGTGGGCACGCCGACGGAGATTGCCGATACGCTGGAAGAGCGCTTCGAAAACTATGGAGCTGACGGCTTCAACATCATGGCGCCGATCATGCCGGGCGGGCTCTCTGATTTCATCGAGCTTGTGGTGCCGGAACTGCGACGGCGCGGTCTCTTCCGCCACGAGTATGAGGGTACGACACTGCGCGAAAACCTTGGCCTGAAGCGCCCCGAAAACCGCCATACCGTCAATCACGGCGCAGTCGCGGCCGAGTAGGGGGAAAAGACATGAGCCGCGATACGCTTTTTCTCATCGCCCCCGGTTTCTCGGACCCGAAGCACCCTGGGCAGACGTTCGTCTGCCCCCATTGCAATGCGATCGAGGGGGTACTTTCGAGCTTTCC
This sequence comes from Rhizobium sp. BK181, assembly GCF_014193305.1. NCBI lineage: Bacteria > Pseudomonadati > Pseudomonadota > Alphaproteobacteria > Hyphomicrobiales > Rhizobiaceae > Rhizobium > Rhizobium sp. BK181. Next base: position 67,338 of record NZ_JACHZA010000022.1, on the reverse strand, counting down.
CGAGCTTGCTTCCCGCATCGAGGTGCACAGAGTTCCCTTCCCTCGCCCGCGCACACAGGTGATCGAGGCGGTTGGTGAGGAAAACCAGTCCTTGCCGGTGCTGGTCCTCGCATCCAACCCGCCGCCCGATGCTGCGGACTGGAAAGGCAAGCGCTTCGTTTCCAAGACCAGCCGCATTCTCGAACTGCTTTCAGAGCGGCATGGCTTTCCGCGACTTCACGACTGACGGAGATAAGACGATGACCGTAAAGCCCTCAGGCTTCGAACCAGCCCTGCTGCCTCCCGTCCTCTTCGAGCCGGACCAGACCGATCCCTATCTCGCCAAGGCGGTCGAGCTCAGGAACATCTTCGCTGTCGATGCCGTCGAGCGGGATCAACAGGGCGGGCGGCCGACAGAGCAGGTCCGGCTTCTCAAGGACAGCGGTCTCGTCAATCTGCTCATTCCCACGGAATTCGGTGGTGAGGGACAGCCCTATTCGACCGCTCTGCGCATCGTGCGTGAGTTCGCCAAGGTCGACGGGTCGCTTGGCCACCTTTTCGGCTACCACTTCAGCCCCATCCAGAATGCCCTGACGGGGGGTAGTGACGAACGATCGGCCGCGATCCTGCGGCAATCGGCCAAGGGTCGGTGGTTCTGGGGCAACACCACGAACAGCTTCTCCAAAAGCCTCTTCGGCAAGAGGATAGAAGGTGGCGTCCTCCTGAACGGCTATCGGCCGTTCGCCTCCGGCTCGCACGTCGCCGATTATCTGATGGTCGCATGGGAAGACGAGGAAACGAACGCGCGCAGCTTCGCCTATATTCCCGCCAATCGCGACGGCATAACGATCGCCGACGATTGGGATGGCATCGGACAACGGCAGACCGGCAGCGGCCGTGTCTTCTACAAGGATGTCACCGTGAAGGATGAGGAGATCTTGTCGGAACGCCCCAGGGATCCGGCTGCCCTTCTCATTCCGCAGCAACAGCAGAGCGTTCTCCTCAACGTCTTCATCGGCAGCGCGCAAGGCGCCCTGATCGCAGCACGGGATTATACGATCACGAAATCTCGGCCGTGGATCTACTCCGGTGTCGAACGCCATTCGGACGACCCGTGGATCAAGCGACAGTACGGTGAACTCTGGACCAAGGTGCAGGCCACTACCGCACTGGCTGACAGAGCCGCGGTCGCCATCGATACGGCCTATGCCAAAGGCCCGGCGCTGACGGCCGAGGAGCGCGGCGCCACCGCGATTGCGGTTGCTTCCGCCAATGTGCTCGCGGGCAAGGTCGCGCTCGAGGTCACCAGCGAAATATTTGAGGTGATGGGTGCTCGTTCCGCCGTCCGGCCGTACGGCTTCGATCGCTTCTGGCGCAACGTCCGTATCCACACTCTTCACAATCCGGCAGAATATAAGACCCGCAATGTCGGCTCCTGGTTCCTGACCGGCGACTATCCCGAGCCGGGGATATTCCAATGAGCCGACGGCAGCTTCATCTCAACATCAATATCCTGCACTCGGGGTTCTCCCCAGCGGCCTGGCGCATGGAAGGCAGCGACCCGCGCGCCTCCTTCGACATCAACCACTACATCAAGGTCGCTGACATCGCGGAACGGGGCACATTCGATGCCGTCTTCCTGGCCGACCAGGCGGCCATATCGGACCGCATCGACTTTCGCCCGCTCACCTCGCTGGAACCGACCATCGTGCTTGCAATTGTCGCGGCCAGCACGGAACGGATCGGGCTGATCGGCACGGCCTCCACCACTTACAACGAACCCTACAACATCGCCCGGCGCTTCGCGACGCTCGATCATGCCAGCGGCGGACGCGCCGGCTGGAACATCGTCACCAGCGCGGATCTGGCGCAAAGCAGGAACTTCGGCCTTGAAAAGCCAGTAGCCCATGCCAGCCGCTATGAGCGGGCCAGCGAGTTTGCCTCCGTGGTCAAGGCGCTATGGGACAGCTGGGAGGAAGAGGCCTTTGTCGGTGACGTCGCGACCGGACGTTTCGTCGATCCCGGTCGTGTCCACCCCATCGCTCACAGCGGCAAGCACTTCTCCGTGCATGGGCCGCACAATATTCCGCGCCCACCACAGGGGCACCCGGTTCTCGTGCAGGCGGGCGGATCAGACGACGGGCGTGAACTCGCCGCCGCACATGCCGAAGCGGTATTCTCCGCCTCGCAATCCTTCGAAGAGTCGCTGGATTACGCCAGGGATCTGCGCCGTCGCGCCGTTCGTTTCGGTCGCTCGGAAAACAGCATCCTCGTGCTCGCGGGCCTCGCCACCATCATCGGCAGCACGGAAGCGGAAGCAAGGCGCAGACAGGAGGAACTGCGCGACCTCATTCCGCTTGAATACAGCCTTGCCCGACTGGCCGGTGTCCTGCAGGTCAATCAGAAGAAGCTCGAACTCGACAAGCCCTTGCCTGAGGACATTCCGCTGCCGGCTGACGGCGGGCACACGTTCTTCCACGCCACGCTGGCGCTCGCGCGGCGGCAGGGATTGACCGTTCGGGGCCTGATCCGCGCGCTCAACGGCGGCACCGGGCATCGCACGATTGTCGGCACGCCTGCCGCGATCGCCGACGATATAGAGACATGGTTCACCGCCGGTGCGGCCGATGGTTTCAACCTCATGCCCGATGTGCTGCCGCACGGGCTTGAAGTCTTCGTTGATGAGGTGGTTCCGATCCTGCGTCGCCGCGGTCTGTTCAGGCACGAATACGCCGGCCGCACATTGCGTGATCACCTTGGTCTCACGCGGCCACACAACCCCTACGCCAGCGCGGCAGAATAGCGACCCGGAAAAGGACAGTCCCATGACACCTTCCCTTGCAGCAAAGCCAACCGGCTCCGACCGGCTGGCAGCGCTATCAGCCGAACGCTATCGCCAGGTGCAGCACCTCGGCAGCGACTGGAATGAACGGTCGACGCCCTGCTCTCCCACCGCAGCGTGCGCAGCTATCTGCCGGATCCGATTCCACACACCACGGTCGAAATTGCCGTTGCTGCCGCGCAGTCGGCTCCCAGCTCCTCCAACCTGCAGGCATGGAGCGTCGTCGCCGTCGAGGACCCCGAGCGCCGTAGCCGCCTGAACGCCGTTGCAGGCAACCAGCGCCAGATCGCCCAGGCACCTCTCCTGCTCGTCTGGCTCGCCGATCTTGCCCGGCCCCGCGCGATCGCTGCGGACGGCGGCTCGGCGGGAGAAGGTCTCGACTACATCGAGAGCTTTTTGCTTGGCGTGATCGATGCGGCACTTGCGGCGCAGAATGCGGTCGTTGCCTTTGAATCGCTGGGGCTCGGGACCTGCTACATCGGCGCGATCCGCAACGATCCGGAAAGGGTCGCCCGGGAACTCGCCTTGCCGGATGGTGTCTTCCCGGTCTTCGGCCTTACTGTGGGGTTTCCCGATCCGGCACAACCCGCCGGCGTGAAGCCGCGCCTACCTCAGTCGACGGTCCTGCATCGCGAGCAATATTCGGATCGCGCCCGGACGCGGGATCTTGCGGGCTACAAAAAGGCACTGAGGAGCTTCCAGACGGAGCAGGCGATGCCGGCGATCGACTGGACCAATCAGGTCCGGAACCGCATCGGCACGGTCGAGGCCTTGAAGGGGCGGCACGTACTTGCGGCGGCGGCGCGCAGGCTGGGCTTCCGGCTCAAGTAGAGCGGCAGGGCCTGGAAGAACAACTTATTCTGCGGCCATCATGTCTGCCGCAGGTCGGATACGGCGCGCGATGATCTCATCCATCGTCTGCAGGGCGCGCGCTTCCGCGAGCAGCCACTCGCGAAACAGATCGACGCGCATCAATCGCGCCGTATGCGCCGTGGTGGCGAAGAAATAGGACGAACTGACGGGCTGCGGCACGCCAAAGGGGCAGACCAGCCGCCCGGAGCGGATCTCTGCTTCCGCCAGCCTGATCTTGCCGAGCCCCAGCCCCTGCCCTGCCAGCGCTGCATCGAGGACAAGAGAGGACTGGTTCAGGCGGAACCCACCCTGCGACGGCAGGTAGGAGAGCCCGGCTGCGCGCAACCACCCACCCCAATCCGGGCAGGATTGATCATGCTCTGCCCCATCCTCGTGCAGCAGCGGCACGTCTTCGATGGCCTCCGGCTTGCCCCACAGCCCATGCGTATCCGCAAACTCCGGGCTGCAGACCGGCAGTATGGCCTCGGAAAAGAGATGATCGACAACGAGCCCCGGATATGGACCGCGACCGTAGCGGATCACGCAATCGGCGTCGCCGGCATCCAGGTTCGTCAACTGGGTCGACGCATCGACCAGAACCTGCAGCCCGGGAGCAGCCCGCCGCAGCGCATCGAGGCGCGGGATGAGCCACTTGCTGGCAAACGACGGGGCGACCGAAACGCGGATCGGCTGTTCATGATCGCTCTGCACGAACTGAGCCATAGCGGCCAGAACAGCATCGAAGGCCCCGGTCAGTCCGGGCACCAATGCCAACCCGGCCGGCGTCAGATGCAACTGGCCACGCACACGGTTGAAAAGCGGCTGACCAAGGTAATCCTCCAGCAGGCGTATCTGTTGGCCCACCGCTGCCGAGGTCACATGCAGCTCTTCGGCGGCGCGAACGAAATTCAGGTGTCGGGCCGTCGCGACGAAGGCCCGCAACGATGTCAGCGGCGGCAGCCGCGCAAGCGTCGGCTGAATTGCTTTTCTGCGGGAGTCGGCAAACGTGCTCATGAGAGGATTGCACCACAAACCTGCCCTTCAAGACGAGAACCGGCATTCCTTCCCGCCCTGCCGACGGGACATTTTCTTGCGCGGCGAGCCTCAATCGGAGATGCAAAAACTATTCTCTATATTTTTAGTGGACTACCGTAATTCAACCTTCTCCTTGACGCTCTGCCGCGAAGTTTTCCTTTTCCGGACAGGCAGAAAAACATTCTTCCTGTTTTGCACGGCCCTGCCCGATGATGCCTGCAACGACGCTTCGATAGAGGCGTCCATCGCAATTCAGGGGGTATCCATGGACATCAGCAGACGCCAGCTCAACAAACTTCTCGCCGCGACCGGCCTTACCGCATTCCTGCCGCTCAAGGCGTTCGCCGAGACTTCCGCACCGACAAAGGGTGGCACCTTGAACTTCATCGTGGAGCCGGAACCGCCGACGATCCTCACCCTCGCCCATACGGCTGGCGGCACGCAGAAGGTGAGCCCCAAGATCACCGAAGGTCTCTTGACCTACGACTTCGATCTGACACCAAAGCCGCAGCTTGCCACCGAGTGGTCAGTCAGCGACGACGGGTTGAACTACACTTTCAAACTCCGTCCAAACGTCAAGTGGCATGACGGCAAGCCCTTCACATCGGACGACGTTGCCTATTCCATCGAGCTTCTAAAGCAAGTCCACCCGCGTGGCCGCGGCACCTTCGCCAATGTCACCAAGGTCGAAACGCCCGATCCGCTGACCGCCGTGATCCGGCTTTCCAAACCCGCCCCCTACCTGCTGAGCGCTCTCTACGGGGCCGAGTCCCCGATCGTGCCCAAGCACGTCTATGACGGCGTAAAGATTGCCGACGTGCCCACCAATCCGAATGGCAGTGCCCCGATCGGCACGGGACCATTCGTCTTCAAGGAGTGGGTGCGCGGATCGCATATCATCCTCGAGCGCAATCCCGATTACTGGGACGCCGGCAAACCCTATCTCGACCAGGTTATCGTACGCTTCGTACCCGATGGGGCCGCCCGCGCCGCCGGCTTCGAAACCGGCGAATTCGATATCGGCGGCGACAATCCCATCCCGCTGAGCGATCTCGAACGTGTGAAGGCATTGCCGAACATTGCCGTCGATTCACGCGGCTACGAGACCAAGGGCGACCAGACGCAGCTGATCTTCAATCTCGACAACGAGTATCTGAAGAATGTCAGCGTTCGCCGCGCCATCGCCCACGCCATCGACCTCGACGTTATCCTGAACACCGTCTGGTACGGCTACGGCCATGTTTCGCCGACCCCGATCAGCACCTTCCTGCCGCGCTATCTCGACACCTCGATCAAGCCTTATGCTTTCGATCTGAAAGCCGCTGAACAGCTGCTCGACGAGGCCGGCTACAAGCGCGGCGCGGACGGCGTCCGCTTCAACCTGCGACTGACCCACAACTCCTACAATGAAGGCTTCAAGCGGGTCGCCGAATATCTGAAGCAGAACCTGACGCGTATCGGCATCAACGCAACGATCGATTCCTACGACTTCTCCACCTACATCAAGAAGGTCTACACCGACCGCGCCTTCGACGTGACCGCCGAATATCTGGGCAACCAGTTCGATCCGACGCTCGGCGTGCAGCGCATCTACTGGTCGAAGAACTTCAAGCTCGGCCTGCCCTTCTCGAACGCCAGCCACTACAATAACCCGGAGGTGGACAAGCTGCTCGAAGCCGCATCCGTCGAGGTCGACGATGCAAAACGCAAGCAGCAATTCTTCGCCTTCCAGAAGATCGTTGCCGACGAAGTGCCAGTAGTGAACCTGATTTCACTGGAGAACGTCACGGTGTTCAACAAGCGGGTCAAAAACCACACCATCGGGGCCGAGGGTGTGCAGTCCAACTTTGCTGATGTCTACATCAAGGACGGCGAAGGCTGAGGTGCGGCGGCAGGACTAGCACGAGAAAGGGGCGCATCGACGATGCGCCCCTTTTGCTTTTGGAGATGAGATCACGCCACTCGGATGGGCGTGAATTTCGTGAGGATGCGATCGGCAAGCGCAATCGCCTGGGCGCGCTGCTCGGTGATCGAACTCGACTCCCATGCAACGCCCCGCAACGGATGTCCGATGGCGCTGAGATTGCGGTGCACGAGCCCCTCCTCGTTGATGAGATCGCCCGCCGTCGTCGCATCGATGCCATAGCCGGTGCTATGAGGGCGAACCTCGCCGCTTGCCAGCAGGCTCCTCACGAAGGGGTCGGATACCCGACGCCACTCATGCAACTGATGGCCACGACAATCGATCACGCCATCGAACGGCACGGTCTCGACGCCTGTCGCTGTCTTCAGGCTGGCGATGATCTCGCTACCCTCGACCGCAAATCCGAGGATACGAGCGCGGCCATGCTCCAGCCGGCCTTCCGAAATCACCCGCTCGATAATCGCGTGGCTTTCCGGTGCCGAGCGATGCGCGGTGACGTCCCAGAAGGCCCTGAGATGCCGGGTGAACCGCAGCCGCTCGCGATCGCTGGCCGCTTGCCACAGCGAGAGAATATGAGGGCGGATCGCCAAGGGCAGCCCTTGCCAGTCGGCACCCTCAGCCGAGATCGCCCGTCGTTCCGCCTTGACGCGTGACAGCAGTTCGCGCGCCGTTGATGGCAACGGGCCATCGGCAAGAAAGTCGCGCGCTGCGTCGACAGTCCTGCGACCCTCCACGAACTGGCCACGGCGCGATATCACGCGGTAGCGACCGCGGTAACCTCGTGCCTCCATGCTGGCCACGGCATCGACCATCGACAGGCTCGAACCAATCAGGAGAATTTCCTCGCAGCCTTTCAGACGGTCGAGCGCCAGTACGTCCCACGGATTGGCTGCAAAACGTGGGTGACCGGCGAGTTCAGCCTCGGCGGCCGACAGGCGCGGTTGAAAAACGCCAAGGGCCAGCACGGCTTCATCCGCCTCCACAGAGGTACCGTCAGCCGTGGTAATGCGGATCCGGCTCGGCGTTGCCAACAGCGTGGATGCCGACGACCGGATATGCCGCAACGTCGAACCGAGCCGCGCGTTCGCGACCGCACGCGCGAGCTCGTCACGGACATAGGTCCCATAGAGGTAACGCGGCGGGCTGCTTGTGCGCACCTCGGCGGGAGGCGTCCAGCCGTAGGCGGGGCCATTCTCGACGAGCCAGCGCGCGAGATGGCCGGGATCCTCGGGATAGAGCGAGAAGATTTCAGCGGGACCGTTCACCAGATGTGCCGGATCGGGTGTGCTGTAAGCAACACCCCGCCCAAGCTCCTCGCGCCGCTCTATGATGGTGATCGCCAGCGGAACTTCGGTCTGGTCGAGCAGCTTGAGCGCCATCAGCGCCCCAGCGAAGCCCCCACCGACAATGGCAACGGAGTGATGCGGAATACGATCAATGCGCAATAGACCTCCTCTCCCACCGGCGTCGGTGGGGCGTGATATGTCGGGATGTGAGAGCGGACGCCCTTATGCGATCAGCCTGTCGCGACTGCGATGGCGCCCATTCAGCAGTTCTAGGGCATTTCGGCTGGCAATCAGCTCGGCTTCATGCGCGCTCAACCCTGCCGCCGCAAAGGCCGTGGCGAGCCCGTCCTGCGTCGGATCATGTTCGAGGATCGGCCAGTCGCTGCCGGTCAGAACATGGTCGGCGCCGACGAGACTGGCCACGAAGCGGATGAAGCGTGCTTCCGACGGCATGATGTCGATATAGAGGTGACGCCGCTTGCCCGCTGGCGCCTCCGCGAAAATGGATGGCAGTTCCCCGAAGGGACCGGTCAGCGCAAGTGCCGAAATGCCGAGCGCGGTGATGACGACCCGAAGCTCCGGCAATTCCTCGAAAACACCCGATGTCACCAACGAAATCGCAGCGGCGGCGTTGATCGTGCCGCGGCTCAAGCGGGTCCCGAGCCTGCCGAGGCCTGACAGCTGCGTTGAAAGCGGCTCGGGGTTGATCGGATGCAGGAAGACGGGAGCGCCAAGCTCCGCAGCAACCCTCAGGACCGGCCGGGCTTCTGGCGCGTCGATTAATCTGTCACCTCTCGCGCTGTCGAGAAACAGGCCGGACAAATTGAGTTCGACGATGGCGCGCCGCGCCTCGATCGCCGCCGCTTCTCCGCCGAAGGTGTCCACGGTCGCCAGCGCGAAAAGCCGATCAGGATGGCGCGCAACGGTCGCGGCGAGATCGTCGTTCAGCTTGCGGCTGATCGCACCAAGATCGGCATCAGGTGCGGCGACCATCGACAGCGCGACCCCAATCACGCGGCGCGAGATACCGGCCGCATCGCTATCCGCGATGAGCGCATCGATGTCCGCGATTTTCGTGCCGATCCGCGCCCACAGCGAGTCGAGCGGGCGACCGGGCACGCGGTAAACCTCCCAGCCTTCGGGCAGGAAATGTGTATGGAAATCGACGATGTCGAGCTTGCTCATGGTGGCTCCGTGGCGATCGCTGCGCGGCAGGGATTAGAAGACCTTGCCTTCCTCCAGGTGTGTCGTGGTTCCGTTGATGTAGAAGTCACCGACCACCCTCGCCTTGTGCAGCAGCGGATTGTGATTGAGCACCGTGCGGATGTTGCGCCAGTGCCGGTCGAGATTGAGATGGCGCGACGTCGCGGAGCCGCCGCCGAGTTCGAAGACGTTGGTGGCCGCCGTGAGCGCAATTTGCGAGGCGACGATCTGTGTGCGCGCCGTCGTCAACGCGCTCTCGATCAGCGCGGCTTCAAGCGTCTGCTGATCGCCTGCGGCGAACGCGGCGGCCGTCTTGTCGAGCGCACGCGCGCTTTCGCGGATCAGCGTGTCGACGGCAAAGGAGCCGGCAGCGACCTCACCGAGAATCTTCTGCACGAAGGGATCCGCACTGGCTGTCTCGGCCGCGCTATGGGCCGCCGACCGTGCCTGCCGGCGCACATATTCCGTCCCTTCGGCAAGCGCGCCACGCACAGCGCCCGCCATTGATGCCGCAAGGTGAAGCTGCCGCAAGGTGGAGGTGTGGCGGCCGGCCAGCGTGTTAAGGCCGCGCGTGGAGATTTCATGCGGCAACACCTCGACGTCTTCGAGCAAAACGCCACCGCTCGCGGTCAGCCGCTGGCCCATGCCATCCCAGTCGTCGAGAATGGTGATGCCCGGACGATTGACCGGAAGCAAAACGCTCACGAACTCACCGTCATCGTTCTTCGCACTGAATGATGCGAAGTCCGAAAATGCAGTGCCGGTTGCATACCATTTGCGCCCGTTGAGACGGTAGCTATCCCCCGATCTCGTTAAACGTGTCGTCACCTCGCCCGGCCGCTTGGTGCCCTGCTCCGTATGAGCCCCACCGAAAAGCTTGCCCGAGAGAACGCGGCTGAGCTGTGTGCGGTCGATGGCAGTATTCGGGCTGAGGATCAGGCTTTCGGTAAAATTGAAATGGCTGCGCAGCGCGTGAGCGACATTCGAATCTGCCGCTCCGATCGCCATGATCGTTTCGATGTAATCGGCAACGGATCCCCCCGGACCACCGAGCGCCACGGGAATGCGCAGCGCCCCCAGACCGGTCTCCTTGAATAGGCGGAAGGCCTCGAATGGAAGCTCCCTTTCCAGATCGCGTCTTGCCGCCTCCTTCGCGATTTCGGCCGTCAGATCAGGAATTCTTGCCAAGAGCGTCGAGAGATCGTTCACCGCCTCCTGAGGTGTCGGAGTGGCGGACAGTGCTGAAGGAGCGGTATTCGGCATGCGGGAACCTTCTCGGCCGGAAAAAGAAAAGAAGGGACCCGCCATATCGGCGGATTCCCAAAGTCATGATCAGGCGACAGCGCGTGTCAGCGGCACGACATTGTCGGAACCGGCTGCAGCGCTACGCGGCACACGACCTTCGACCGGATGGCTCGGATCGTTGAAGCCTGGCGTCGAGGGATGACCCGTCGTGACCAGCCGGTCGACCAGCGCCTCGTCCTCGGCGTCGAGCTTGACGTCCAGCGCGCGGATATAGCTGTCCCAATGCTCTTCCGTGCGCGGACCGGCGATGGCCGCCGAGATCAGCTTGTTGTTCAGCACCCAGGCGAGCGCGAACTCGGTCGGCGATATCCCCTTGCGGGTCGCGTGCGCAGCGATCTCGGTGGCGATGGCAATCGATTCAGGACGCCATTCCGTCTCGAGGATGCGCTTGTCGCCGCGACCGGCGCGCGTGTCGGCAGCCGGCTCCTTGCCCGGCTCGTACTTGCCGGTCAGAACGCCACGGGCGAGCGGCGAGTAGGAAACGACGCCGAGACCATAGTGATGGGCGGCCGGCAGCTGCTCGGCTTCGGCGGTGCGGTTGACGATGTTGTAAAGCGGCTGGCTTGCCACCGGACGATCGATACCGAGTTCATCGGCGAGCTGCGCGACTTCGGCGATGCGCCAGCCGCGGAAGTTGGAGACGCCGAAATAGCGCAGCTTGCCGGCGCGGATCAGGTCGGCGATCGCGCGCACCGGCTCTTCCAGCGGCGCATCGAAGACGGCGCGGTGGAAATAGAGGATGTCGATATAGTCGGTGTTGAGACGGCGCAGCGAATTCTCGACAGTCTCGATCACCCACTTGCGGGAATGACCGCCGAGGTTCGGGCCCTTCTTGTGCGAATTGACGAACTTCGTCGCCAGAACCCAGTGATCGCGATGCGCCTTGATACCCTTGCCGACAACCTCTTCCGACTTGCCGTCGTGATAAACATCGGCGGTATCGATGAAGTTGATCCCCTGCTCGCGCGCCTTGTCGATGATGCGGAACGCGACATCGTCAGGCGTCGGGCCACCGAACATCATGGTTCCCAGGCTGAGCGGTGACACCTTGAGCGCACTGCGCCCGAGATAGCGATAATCGACCATTGTATTCTCCTTCTTACTGAGCATGGTGGCAGGCGGCGGCGTGGCCGCTGCCGAACTGGCGGAATGCTGGATCTTCGGATCGACAAATATCGGTGGCGAGCGGACAGCGCGTATGGAAGCGGCAGCCGGCCGGTGGATTGTGCGGGCTTGGCAGATCGCCGGTGATGGGCGCGGCCTGCTTGCGCCGCGACGGATCGGGCACGGCGGCGAGCAGCGCTTGCGTGTACGGATGTTTGGCGCCCTTCCACAGCTCGCTCGTCGCAGCGCTCTCGACGATGCGGCCGAGATACATGACGAGCACGCGATCGGCGAAATAGCGAACGACGGAGAGATCGTGAGAGATGAAGAGATAGGAAAGCGAGAGCTCCGTCTTCATCTCGACCAGCAGATTGAGGATCTGCGCCTGGATCGAGAGGTCTAGCGCCGAAACCGGTTCGTCGCAAATGACGAGTTCCGGCTGCAGGATGAGCGCACGGGCGATGCCGATACGCTGGCGCTGGCCGCCGGAGAACTCATGCGGATAGCGATCGAGCGAATCCGCCGGCAGGCCGACATGAGCAACCATCTGTGAGGCGATCGTCTCGCGCTGCTTGCGCTCGCCGATGCCATGAACCGCAAGCGGTGCGGTCAGGATTGTGCGGATCGTCTGTCTCGGGTTGAGGGACGCGAACGGATCCTGGAAGATCATCTGGATGCTGCGCCGGACGGACTGCAGTTCGCGCCCCGCCATGGCGGTGACGTCCCTACCCTTGAAAGTAACGCTGCCAGACAAGGGATCGACAAGCCGCACCAGCGATTTGCCGAGCGTGGACTTGCCACAGCCGGATTCGCCGACCAGCGCCACCGTCTCGCCCTCTGCAATCTCCAGGGAAACACCATCGACGGCGCGCACGGTGCCAGCGGCTCCGGGATAATGGGTCGAAAGCCGATCAACCGACAGAAGCGACATGAGCCTTCTCCGCAATGGCTGGAACATACGGGCACGCCACCTGTCGGCCAGCGGGCAGTGCGATGAGTTGCGGTACGACGGACGCGCAGGAGGGCCGCGCCACCGGACAGCGTGGGCGGAACGAACAGCCTTTCTCGCCCGCCGCCGAAACGATCGAACCCGGGATTTCCGAGAGCGGCCCGTCGCGATAGTGGTAATCGGCCTTCAGGCGCGGCGATGCCGACAGGAGGCCGTTTGTATAGGGGTGATACGGCTCGTCGAACACCTCGCCCGGAAGCCCCTCCTCGATCTTGCGCCCGGCATACATGACGACGACGCGGTCGGCCCATTGCGCAACGATGCCGAGATCGTGGGTGATCAGGATGACCGCCATGTTCAGCCGCACGCGAAGGCTATCGAGCAGCTGCAGCACCTGCGCCTGGATCGTCACGTCAAGTGCGGTCGTCGCTTCATCGGCGATCAGCAGTTTCGGATTGCAGGCGACCGCAATGGCGATCATCACGCGCTGGCGCATGCCGCCGGAAAGCTGGTGCGGGTATTCGTCTATGCGGCGGCGGGCGTCGGGGATGCTGACGAGATCCAACAGTGCAACGGCGCGCTCGCGAGCCTGACGCCGGCTGAGATCCTCATGAATGCGCAACACTTCGATGATCTGATCGCCGATTGTCAGCACCGGATTGAGCGATGTCATCGGCTCCTGAAAGATCATGGCAATGTCGCGGCCACGGATGCGGCGCAGGTCCCGTTCCGGGAGGCCGACAAGATCACGGCCGTCGAAGCGGATCTGCCCGCCAGCCTTCGCGTGCCGCGGCAAAAGGCCCATCAGGCCGAGCGCCGTCAGCGACTTGCCCGAGCCGGATTCCCCGACGATGGCGAGCATCTCGCCAGGATTGGCGGAAAAGCTGACTCCCTTCACAGGTTCGGCCGCCCCAAAGCGCACCGAGAAGTCGTTAACTTCGAGAAGCTTTGCCATCAGCGATCCTCCGAAAAGCGCGGGTTCAGCGCATCGTTCAGACCATCGCCAATCAGGTTGAGCGAGAGCACGGTGAAGACGATCGCAAGACCGGGCAGCGCCGTCAGGTACCAGGCGGTGCGGATGACATCGCGCCCGGCGCCGATCATCGAACCCCAGGAAACGCGGTTGGGATCGCCGAGCCCCATGAAGGAGAGCGCCGATTCCATCAGGATGGCGCTTGCCACCATCACCGACGACGTGACGATCAGCGGCGGCAGCGCATTGGGAAGGATCTCGCGGAAGATGATGCGAGCATGACCAAAGCCGAGGCTACGGGCAGCCTGAACATAATCCTTCTCGCGAATGGCTCGGAATTCCGCGCGCGTCAGCCGCGCCACCGTTGGCCAGGAGACGATCGCAATGGCGATGGTCACGGTCCCTGTCGTCGGCTGGGCGATCGCCACGAGAACGACGAGCAGCACGAAGCTAGGAATGGTCTGGAAGATCTCGATGAACTTGACCAGCACGTCGTCGATCAGACCACCGAAATAGCCGGCGACGGCGCCGATGGCGATCCCCACCGTCAAGCCGAGCGCGGTGGCCGCGAGCCCGACGGTCAGCGATATCCGGGCGCCGTGAACGATACCGGCAAGCACATTGCGGCCCATGGAATCCGTACCAAGCGGATAGGCAGGGTTCTGCCCGGGCCACAGGAAGGGTCGCGCCACCATCTCGAGCGGGTCACCGGGAAAGACAAGCGGCGCCAACAAGGCCGACAGGGCAACCAGCAGCAGAATGCCTGTACCAAACAGTGCATTGTAGTTGCCGAGGAAGACTTTCAACTCCCGGCGCATGCCGCGCCACGCCGTACCCGAAACCGAAGCGCGGACGTCTGGGGCGTGGATGTGTGTCCAGCGCGGCTGCTTGGGCGCTTCCGGTGCTGCTTGATCGCGCTCGACCTTTGTCTGCGGCGCGAAGTCGATCGCCTGGCCGGCCAGTGTTCCAAGTTTTTGACTGTTCATCGGCTAGCTCCAATTCGGGGATCGATCCACGCCTGCAACAAGTCGACGGCGGCATTGGCGACGATCACGAGGAAGGAAGACAGGAGGAGAATGCCGAGCAGCACGCTGAAATCGCGGGCCATGACGGCTTCGAAGGCAAGGCGCCCGAGGCCGGGCCAGCTATAGACGGTTTCGACCACGACCGCGCCGCCCAGCATGCCGCCAAAGTGCATGCCTGCCATGGTGGTGATCGGGATCAGGGCGTTGCGAAGGATGTGTCGCGTCGTCAGCACGAAGGGTGAGACACCCTTGGCGCGCGCGGTGCGCACAAAATCCTGCGATTTGACTTCCAGCATCGAGGCGCGCGTCAGGCGGGCATAGATCGCCAGATAGAAAAGCGCGAGAGATGTTGCTGGCAGCACCATGTAGCGCGCCCTGTCGAGCAGTGCCGGGAGCCCTGTCAGCCGCGAGCCAATCGTGCTGTCTCCGCCGCTCGGCAGCCATCCAAGCTTGACCGAGAAGAGCAGGATCAGCATCAGGCCAATCCAGAAGCCGGGGATAGAATAGAAGAGCAACGAGACGACGGAAATGATACGATCAGGAAGGCGCCCGGAAAAGGCGGCCATCAGCGAACCGAGCAGCAGTCCAACGGCAATTGCAATCGCCAATGCCGCCACCATGAGCACGAGCGTGCCTGGTAGCCGCTGGCCGATCAGATCAGCGACCGGCATGCCATAGCGCGGCGAAAAGCCAAGGCTGAAATGCGCGAGGTTGTTCAGATAGTTGGCAAGCTGAACGAGGATCGGGTTATCGAGCCCGAAGCGCTCGCGCAGTGCTGCCATCGTCTCGACCGTGGCCGAGCCGGATTCCGCCGCCATCACATCGGCCGCATCGCCGGGTGCCAGCTTCAGCAGGAAGAAATTGAGGATGACAATCCCGAGCATTGTGGGCACGGCCTGAATGATCGTCCTGCTGATCGTTCGACCTATCCGCCTGTAAGCCGACATGTGCCCCACCTCGCGATCTGAAAAGAATTCACCTCGTCTCGTCGCTTAGTAGTTGACTAATTCTGTGGGTTTTGTCAAATCCATATTGGTAAATAATTCCAACGAATACGTGCTTTAGCGTTCTTTTAGAAATATGATACCGCATATCGACACTGAGTAGGTTTTTGTCCCACTTCAAAGCAGTCACGGGGCAAAAATCTCTAAGGCAGGCTCGATCCGCGGAATGACACAGAAGCGGGCCGTGACGGCCCCTGGATCATGAGGGTTGAACAAGATGTCACTATTTCCCGCACCCACGCGCCGCAGCTTTCTTCTGGCCTCGGTCGCACTCGGCGTCACCGCCACAGCGCGGCTTCCCGCCTTTGCGGCGACGGCAACGCGCGGCGGCACGGCAACGCTTCTGCTGGCCGCCGAGCCGCCCGTCCTGACGACGATCGCCCATACGGCTTATAACGCGGTCTATGTCTCACCGAAGACCACGGAAGGCCTTCTCACCTACGACTTCGATCTCAATCCGAAGCCGCTGCTGGCCAGGGAGTGGACTGTCAGCCCTGACGGACTGACCTATACCTTCAAGCTGCGCGAAGGCGTGAAATGGCATGACGGGCAGCCCTTCACTTCCGCCGACGTCGCCTTCTCGATCAAGACCCTGAAGGAAGTGCATCCGCGTGGCCGCAACACCTTCCTCAATCTGGTCGATATTGAAACGCCCGACGCGCAGACGGCCGTCCTGAAGCTTTCCAAGCCCGCGCCCTATCTGATCACCGCGCTTGCCGCTTCCGAAACACCGATCGTGCCACGCCATATCTATGAAGGCACCAAGGTCGCGGAAAACCCGGCCAATCTCGCGCCGATCGGAACCGGTCCTTTCAAGTTCAAGGAATGGGTGCGCGGCAGCCACATCGTTTATGAGCGCAACCCTGATTACTGGGATCAGCCTCGCCCCTATCTCGACCAGCTGATCATCCGCTTCATCCCGGATGCCGCCGCTCGCTCGATTGCGATCGAGACCGGCGAAATCGATCTCGCACCCTCGACACCCGTACCGCTTAGCGATCTCGAACGGCTACAGAGCGCCGAAGGGCTGGCCTTCGAGACCAAGGGCTACCAATACCAGAACGGCGTCAGCCGCATCGAATTCAACCTCGAGCGCCCGTTCTTCAAGGACGTGAGGGTACG
Organism: Rhizobium sp. BK181; assembly: GCF_014193305.1. NCBI lineage: Bacteria > Pseudomonadati > Pseudomonadota > Alphaproteobacteria > Hyphomicrobiales > Rhizobiaceae > Rhizobium > Rhizobium sp. BK181. The sequence continues at coordinate 50,735 of NZ_JACHZA010000022.1, read as the reverse complement.
TCGCGCCTTTGCGCACGTCATTGATCGCAACGTCATTCTCAACACCATCAACTATGGCTATGGCGCAGCCATCCCCGGCCCGATCAATCCGAACCTTGCGAAGTGGTTTGTGCCGGATCTCAAGACATACCCGATCGATCTCGCCGCCGCCGAGAAGCTTCTCGACGAAGCCGGTTACCCGCGCGGCGCCGACGGCATCCGCGCCCGCATCAATCTCGACTTCGTGCCGAGTGGCGAAACCTATCCGCGGGGTTCGGAATATATCCGCCAGGCGCTTGCCAAGGTCGGCATTGATGCGAAGGTCCGCAGCCAGGATTTCGCGACCTACACGAAGCGGATCTACACGGACCGCGATTTCGACTTCGCATTCGAAGGCATGAGCAATCTCTTCGATCCAACGGTCGGCGTCCAGCGCCTCTACTGGAGCAAGAACTTCAAGCCGGGCGTCCCCTTCTCGAACGGCGCTGCCTACAGCAACCCCAAGGTCGATGAACTGCTCGAGGCCGCCGCCATCGAGGTCGACCCGGCAAAGCGCGTCGAGCAGTGGCGCCAGATCCAGCAGATCCTCGTCGAGGATGTTCCGGCGATCGACGTCGTCAGCCAGCCGGAACTGACGATCTACAACAAGCGCATCTCCGACCACACGATCGGCGGCGAAGGCATCGCGGGCAGCCTTGCCTTTGCCTACGTCGCAGCGTCCTGAGCCGGAGAAACGGGAGAACAACCATGTCCATTCAACATCGTCCCGGCTCGATCGTCGGCTTGCCGAATTTTTCCGCCCCGACCGATTTTCCGGAAAGCCCGCTCTCGCAGGCACTCAAGCAGCCGGTTCTGCTCGGTCTCTTCCTGCCGATCCAGGCGGGCGGCTGGACGCAATCGACACTCGAGCGGTCGACCGACTGGCGCTTCGACTACAACAAGGCGCTGACGCTGAAGGCCGAAGAACTCGGCTTCGATCTCGTCTTCGCGCTATCACAATGGCTGCCGAAGGGCGGCTATGGCGGCGTCTTCGACGGCCAGGCGCTGGACAGCTTCGTCTCGACGGCAGCACTTGCCGGCCTCACCAGGAAGATCATGCTGATCTCGACCATACATGTGCTCTATGGCCCATGGCATCCCCTGCATCTGGCGAAATTCGGCGCGACGCTCGACCACATCACAGGCGGGCGCTGGGGTATCAACGTCGTCACCGGGCACCGCGCCGTCGAGCACGAGATGTTCGGCTGGCCGCGCATCGAGCACGACAAGCGCTACGAACTGGCGGCCGAATTCCTCGAGGTCGTCCAGCGCCTTTGGAGCGACAGCGAGAACTTCTCCTTCGAGGGCGAAAGCAGTTGGAAGCTCGGCGGCGGCTTCGTCACGCCGAAGCCCAACTTCGGCCGCCCGATCCTCGTCAACGCCACCGGTTCGGACGCCGGCATTGCTTTTGCCGGCCGCTATTCGGATATCGTCTTCATCACCAGCCCGACCGGTGCGGACATCGACAGCGCGCTGGAATCGCTGCCCGCGCATACGAAGCGGGTGAAGGATTCGGCAATCAGCGTCGGGCGTACAGTGCGTACATTGTTGAACCCGATGGTGATCTGCCGGCCGACGGAGAAGGAGGCCTGGGAGCTCGCCGACCGCATCGTCGCCCATGCTGACCAGCGTTCGCCACAAGGCTTCCAGTCACTGAACTCGGATGCCCAGGCCTGGAAGGGTCGCGACCCGCAGGATCCCTACCGCGCCATCGGCGGCAACATCCGCGTCATCGGCTCGCCCGAGCAGGTGGTCGATCAGTTCGTCAAGCTGAAGGAGGCCGGCGTCGATGGTCTGCAACTCAGCTTCTTCGACTTCCGTGACGATCTCGAATTCTTCGGCACCGACGTCCTGCCCCTGATGAAGCAAGCCGGCCTGCGCCACTGAGGAGAAGCACCATGACAAGTAATGCCATTTCCGAAATCTGGTACACGCGTTGCCCGGTGCCGACGCCCGTCGGCCTTGCGGCACAGCTCGGCTATCTCGAGGAAAACTTCCGCAAGGACGGCGTGACGCTGAAATCGATCATCGATTCACCCGACCGCAATATCCGCCAGAGCCATTTCAACCACACGCTCGACTGGTCGTTCCGTCACGGCGGCAACGTTCCACCAATCCGGGCACGCTCGGAGGGGCGCAAGACGCGCCTCATCGGCATCACCTGGACCGACGAGTTCCAGGCGATCATCACCCTACCGGAAACCGGCATAAAGACCACGAAGGATCTGAAAGGGCGCCGCTTCGGCATCGCCCGCCGACCGGAAGGCATCGTCGATTTCATGCGCGCCACCGCATTGAAGGGGCTGCTTTCGGCGCTGTCGCTGGAAGGCCTGGCGCTCGACGAAGTCGAGATCATCGACATCGCGCTGTCAGACTCGGTGCTCTCGACGCAGGAAGGCCCGTCCCTCTTCGGTCTGAAGCGTCGGCAGGCCTATGGCGAGGAGGTCGCGGCTCTCATTCGCGGTGACATCGACGCCATCTATGTGAAGGGTACGGCCGGTATCAATGTCGCCAACCTCATCGGTGCCGTTGAGGTGGCAGAGTTCGGCTTTCATCCCGATCCGAAGATCCGCATCAATTCTGGCTCGCCGCGCGTCCTGACGGTGGACGAACTGCTAGCCGACGAGCGGCCGGATCTCGTCAGCCGCCTGCTGGAATCGATCTTCAAGGCTAGCGCATGGGCCGAAGCGCATCCCGAGGAAACGAGGCGCTTCGTCGCCCGCGAGGCGGGCGCCACGGAAGAACAGGTTCTCGCCGCCAATGGTCCTGACATCCATAAGCACCTGGGCCTTGGGCTGCAGCCCGAACTGGTGGACGCGATCGGCCACTACAAAAATTTCCTGCGCGATTTCGGTTTCCTCGCCGCCGATTTCGACATTGCCGATTGGGTGGATCGCCGCCACATCGACGTCTTCTTCAGGCGCGCCGTGGCCTGAACAGGGAGACCAATAGCACCATGCTTCAGGAAAACATCGACCCGGTCGACAAGGCACGGCGTCTCGCCGTCGATTTCGCCGAACGTGCCGCTCACCATGACGCAACGGGGGAATTCCCGTTCGAGAACTTCACGCGTCTCTTCGAAGCCGGCCTGCTTGGTCTGGTAACCGCTCCCGAGCATGGTGGGCACGGCGGCGGGCTTGCGGAGGCGCAAGCCGTGATCAGCGAAATCGCGCGCGGCGAACCCTCGACCGCGCTCGTGCTTGCCATGCACTACAACAGCCACTATGTCCTGCGCCGCTTCGCAAAGTGGCCGGCCCACCTTTCGGAGCGGGTACTCACAGCCAACCGTTCGGGTCCCGCCCTGATCAATGCCGCCCAGGCGGAGCCTCGTATCGGCTCGCCCGCCCACGGCGCACTGCCGGAAACCGTCGCGCGCCGCGACGGCAACGTCTGGCGCATCAGCGGCCACAAGAGCTACGTGACCGGCATCCCGGTGCTCAAATGGGTCGCGCTGCTGGCGCTGACCGACGAGGACGAACCGCGTCTGGCGTCCTTCCTCGTTCCCACGGACAGCCCCGGCCTGCGTATCGAAAAGGCATGGAACGCCGCCGGCATGCATGCAACCGCTAGCGACGACATCATCCTCGACAATGTCGCCGTTCCACTCGAAGACATCATCGAAGCCCAGCCGGCTTCCGAGCCGCTGCGCCGCGAGGAACATGCAACTGCCTTCTTCTTCTCGCTGATATCAGCAGTTTACCACGGCGTTGCGCTTTCGGCGCGCGACCGCGTGCTAACCTTCGCCGCCCACCATTCACCGGCAAGCCTGGGCGCTCCGCTCTCGACCGTTCCCCGCATTCAGGATGGCCTTGGAGAAATCGAAGTCCGGCTCGCCACCAATGCCCGCTTGCTCCGCTCTCTCGGCGAAGACGTTGATGCCGGCAGGGCTGTGGGAATGGATGGCATGCATGTCCGCCATGTGGTCATCGACAACGCGGTCGCGATCACCAGCCTCGCGCTTGAGCTTGCCGGCAATCCCGGCCTCAATCGCGACTTCCAGCTGGAGCGCCACCATCGCGATGCCATCACGGCGCGCTCCCATGCCCCGCAGAGCCACATGATCCGCACCATCGCCGCCCGTAATGCGCTTGCTCGCCTCGCATCACGATAGCGGGGACGTGGCCACGAGTTCACGGGTCGGATTCACAAATGCAGGCTAACCATGAGCAAAGACAGCGAATTCCTTTGGTACATCCCTAATGACACGAGGCCGGGACACCGTGGCGATACCGTCGTTGACAATCACAACAGCCTTTCCACGCTGACGGAGCACGCCCGAGCACTTGAACAGCACGGATGGAAGGGCGCGCTCATCGGAACCGGCTGGGGCAGACCAGATACCTTCACCGTTGCCGCAGCACTTGCGGCGAGCACGACGACGTTCGAGCCGCTGATAGCGATCCGCCCCGGCTACTGGCGACCGGCGAACTTCGCCTCCGCCGCCGCAACGCTCGACCATCTCACCGGCGGCCGCGTGCGCGTCAATATCGTCTCAGGTCTCGACAATCTCGCCGCTTATGGCGACCAGGAGGGAGATCAGTCAGAACGCTACGCCCGCACCAAGGAATTCATGCGGCTGGTCCGCAGGCTCTGGACCGAGGAGAACGTCAGCTATGACGGCGAGCACTTCGGCGTCGCCGAATCGACCGTCGTGCCACGCATCGAGCCTCGCGGAAATCGTCGCCACCCGAAGCTCTATTTCGGCGGAGCCTCCGAGGCGGCCGAAAGGGTCGCTGCCACCGAGGCGGATGTCCAGCTGTTCTGGGGCGAGCCGCTCGACGGTGTTCGCGAGCGCATCGCCCGCCTGAAGGCGCTGAGCCGCGAACTCGACCGGGATCTGCCGCCGCTTGAATTCGGGCTACGGATCACGACACTGGTGCGCGACACGACCGAGCAGGCGTGGACCGACGCCGAGGCCAAGGTTGCGGAGATGGCGAACAGTAATGGCGCCGGCTGGAGCGATCACCGCAGGGCAGTCGCGGTCGGCCAGCAGCGGCTGTTCGACCTGCATCGGTCAGGCGACGTCCTCGACGACAACCTCTATACGGCGCCCGGCAAATATGGCGGCGGCGGCGCCGGCACGACCTGGCTGGTCGGCTCGGCAGCTGACGTCGCCAAGTCTTTGCGCAAATACCAGGATCTCGGCATTAGCCATTTCGTGCTCTCCGACACGCCTTACCTCACGGAGATCAGACGGCAGGGAAATCAGTTGCTGCCGCTTCTGCGCGGCTGAAGCGTAAGTGACGATCAAACTCGCGGTGGTATTTGCGACGGCTGGAGACAAGACCCTAACACGCCGCGGGCCTGTCTTGGACGCTCTCTTTCGAAGACGTAGCGGTACCCACGAACCGTGATGGTCGGCCATGCGGTTTCGCGTGATTAAGTGCGCACGACATCGTCATTCTCCGTCGTCGCCCACCTGGGCGCTCGGGCACTCGTCATCGATGGCGTACGCGATTTTGGTAACTGCTAATGTAGGAAGGCTACAAACTGTGTCTTTCTGCGCCTAGCCAAAGCCCGGTTAGTCACTAAGCTCTGATTCGTTGCCTTCAATAACCTGACCCAATGAGGGACGTCTTGATGAGCAGAATTCTAGTGATTGCCATTGCAGTGCTTGCCGTTGCCAATCTGAGTGCCTGCGCGGATATCGGTAAAGGAAAAGGTAAGGCCCCGCCGCCAGCAGAGGCTGTTTACAAGTAAGTTGGCCTTCAAATTCGGGAAAGGCCAATGTGGCCTTTCCCCTTTCAACCGCCAGGCTTAATCCCCGTTTACACATCCACGGCGTGCAAGAGTGGCTCATCGCTATATCAGGCCCGCGGGACAGGGCCAGCAAATGGAGCGTATTTGATGCACCTTGGAAAAGGCCGTCTGTCGCTTGTGGTTCTGATGGCATGCGCACTGGCGTCCTGCCAAACCAAAGACAAGCCACAACAACCGCGTTTCACGTCGACCAGCAGGAATTCGCCAGCAACGACCACGCCAGCCAAGGAAATCGCAGCGAACCAGTATTACATCGAATTTCGATCGCGCTTTGCGCTTAGCTACGGCCACACCTATGTGGTCTTTGGCAAGCTGGACGAGAACGGAGACCCGATCAATCCGGAGGTCGCCGGTCTTGCCCCGGCTTCTCATGATCCGAGCGACTACGTGCTTGGCCATTTCGTGCCGGTACCGGCCACAACTGGGTGGACAGACGGCGATCTCGAAGAACAATACCGCTCCGCAAGCTGGCGAGTGCTCTTGACCCAGCAGGAATATAACGACGCCGTGGCCTTCATCCGAAAGCAGCAGGCCTCGTCCAAGACCTGGGAAGCGACTTTCAATAACTGCAACGCCTGGACTGGAGAAATTGCCCGCCACATGGGCTACAAAATACCCGGCATCTGGCTGAGACCCCAGCAGTTCATCACTGACCTCCGCGAGATGAACACCGCTTCAAGCGCGTCGTAAGACCGAATGTGGGGGAGTGGGAATTTGCGCGAAGCGAACCACGCTGGCCCGGGTCGGGCATCCGGTACCGCGACATGCTGCGTCCGCGCTGATGAGCTTTCGCCTTGGTGAAGATAAGTTGCTATTTCACACGGACGACTACGACCACTTCTTGTTGTCTAATGGTCATGCACAGGCGATCACCCGGGACCTCTTGCGCTTCGCGCGCGATCTCGTGCCCCGTGTCGTGCATTTCCGTCATGTTCTCGGTATTGGTTTCGAAGCGCTCTAGGCCCTTAGAGAGGCATTTCCCCACGCGCGGCGCCCGCGACTCGCGGCTATAGAGAGAGGTAGAAAGAAAGTGGGCCGAATAGTCGAACCCCAAATGCCCGGCAAAGTCTGCGCCAACTTAAAGGGAGAAGGGAAGCCGATTTGGGGAATTGAGGCTGAAGCTTCTCTTCTTGTCCTGCCGCAGATCAGCGATCGGGACGAACAAGAGGTTACCTCATTAAGCTATCAAAACCAGTCGGACCAAAGTCCCAATATCATAGGTCCAAAGTCCTATCAGACCGCGACCTGTTGGTTACTCACCAACGAGGCGCCCGGATATTGCGGGGGTCCGTCCGCAAGTATCCGGGCTACACCCCATCCTACGGGAAGGAGGATGATTTGAGCATAAGGGACGTTTCGTGACCTTGCATCATTCGAAGGTCCCCCGATGGAATGGACTTAGGTCGCACTCGGTCGCGGAGGCCTTCAGACCAAGGTCGATCTCTGACAAGGCAGCAGAAAGCTTCCCCTATCAATGGCCTAGCAAAATCGTGTTCCCTCGCAGCGGAAGGCGATACTTGACCGCCTTGCTGCAACCGAACAAGATGAGAATGTGAATAGCTTTTAGGACTGCAGTACCCGCGTAGCACAATGCACCGAGAATCGTGATCCCCACTCCCATAATCCACGTTTTCTCAGCAGCAACTTCAGAGACCTTGATCCCACTGGCCACTATCGAAAGCCTCACCGGCGTGGCAGGGCAAACGCGCTCGATCTTTGCCGAGCACTTCAGCGCTATCTTGGGAGAAGGAGCGGCACATTATCTCGCCGGGTTACGTATGCAGCTTCCCCGCGAGTGGTTGGGCAAGGCGGGATGTCGGTTGCCGAGGTTGCGTCCCGGTCAGACCATGAGTCCGAGGCATCCTTCGTTCCGCCTTCAAACGTATCACTAAAGTCCCACCCGGCGTTGCGCACCGCACAAATTCCGGACGAACGAGCATGAATTTCGGATTTTAGGATACAGATAATCCTGAGAAGGTCGTCTATGACATCTCCTAACTAAGGAGATACATGTATGACGGACACAACATCGCAGCTTGATGGGGCAGCAATTGGCGTCGATTTCCCCGAGCCATCCACGTGGAACGCGGCGACCTGGGCTGCCGTTCTTTCGATGGCGGCCACTAGCTTTGCACTCGTATCGGCCGAGTTCCTGCCGGCCGGCCTGTTGACGCCGATGGCGCACGATCTCGGGATTACCGAGGGGACAGCCGGACAGGTCGTCACCGCTACCGCTTCTGTCGGTGCTGTCACCGCCCTGTTAAGCAATGTTCTCATCGGCAGATTGAACCGCAAGACGGTGCTGGTTGGTCTCAGTGCATTGGCGATCGGATCCAATATCCTTGCAGCGTTAGCGACCGACTTTTGGCTATTGTTGTTGGGCCGTGCCGGGTTGGGCGTAGCGCTTAGCGGTTTCTGGGCGCTTTCAGTTGCCGTCGTGGCGAGGCTGGTTGGCGCCAATGCGACGGGCCGGGGCATGGCTATCGTCACTCTCGGCGTCTCGCTCGCCACAATCGCTGCACCATCGCTAGGTGCTTTGATCAGCGACTGGCTGGGATGGCGCAGCGCCATGGCCATGACAGCGGGGCTTGCCGCGCTTGCAATGCTGCTGCAGGTACTTACTTTGCCGACATTGCCTGCAAGTACGAGCAACAGTCTCGCCGATGTTTTCCGGCTGACACGGCGGCGTGGCATTCAACTGGGAATGCTTGCTATCCTCTTGCTGATGACCGGCCATTTTGCCGGCTCGGTTTACGTGCGCCCCTTCCTTGAACAAGTGACGCTCCTTGAAACCCGATCGATCGCCCTGGCACTGCTAGGATTCGGCGTCGCCTCCGTGATCGGCAATGTCGCCGGTGGCCGAATGGCAGACGCCAGTATCGGCCTGGCCCTTGCTGTCACGGCAGCGCTGATGGCGTTTGCTGCATGCGCTTTGGTGTTGTGGGGCGCTCATATCGGTGTTGCGTACACCCTTGTTGCGCTTTGGGGCTTCGCCTTCGGCATGGCGCCGGTTGTTCTACCGACCAACCTTTCCCGCGGGGCGCCGGACGCTTTGGAGGCGGCCGGGAGCCTGATGGTCGTCTCGTTTCAGGTCGCCATCAGCATCGGCGCGGTTTTCGGCGGCTACATTGTCGACCACTACGGTGCTATTGGGCCCTTGACCCTTACCGCTGTCCTAGCTGCATCGACGGTGGCCCTGGCGATGGTTCAGCCTCGCAGCTGATCTTTGCGTCTGGGTTGGGATGCAAAAGCAATCGGACTGAAGATGCTGTGTCACCACCCTGTGCATCGATAGGCGCTGGATGGGCGTTGCAGGCCGGTCCGAGTGGCGTTCATGGGCGCCGCCGGCGATCATCCTCGGCCCAGGCGGTATAGCTGGGCCGAATCGAACATGAGAGCCGAGGTAAGACCGGCCGTCTGTAAGGCTCCCATTGGTCGTGTCGTCGAAGTTTGCGAGGCCGGTTCTGGGGCAGCAGGAATGAAAGAGTATTGGATGCTTGTCCTTGAACTCGGGTTCAAGCGGTCCCGGAAGGGTAGGCTCAAGTTTGGCCTCCGCTGTGTCCCGGCGAGCTACGATCGCGAGCGAAGATGAAGTCTTCGCGCCAAGCGACATTGCGATGAGGTTACGGGCGGATTGGTTGAGGGCTGACTGAGACTTGTCAATTCGGCGTTTCGCATTGCTATTGATAGCGGCTAGGCGCATCAGTCGACCTTTGACGAATCCCGCCAGGCCCGCTCGAAAGGCAGCCGCCAGGCATGCGGTGCGATAAGCTGGTGGATCGATTTCGGCCCCCAGCCGCCCTGATCGTAAAGGCGCACCGGCGGCGGATTGTCCAGTAGCGGCTGCGAGACCTCCCAGAGCCGTTCGATACCCTCGGCGGTATTAAACAACGTGTGGTCGCCGCGCATAGCGTCGAGGATCAGGCGCTCGTATGCCTCCAGAACTTCGCCGATCAGGCCTGTTTCACTCATGGCGAATTGCAGGGAGAGCTTGTCGAGCCGGAAACCAGGTCCGGGTCGCTTGCCGTAGAAGGAAAGAGAGACCTTAGAGGCGTCGGCGAGGTCGAAGGTGAGGTGATCCGGCCCCTGCGCGCCGACGCCGGAACCTGCGGGAAACATCGATTTCGGGGGCTCGCGGAAGGCAATCGAGATGATGCGCTGCCCTTCAGCCAGACGCTTGCCAGTACGCAAAAAGAACGGCACCCCGGCCCAGCGCCAATTGTCGATTGCGCATTTGAGAGCGATGAACGTATCGGTGTCGCTCTCGGGATCGACCCCCGGCTCGTTGCGATAGCCAATATATTGGCCGCGCACCACGTCGCGCGGCTCGATCGGCAGCATGGAGCGGAATACCTTGTTCTTCTCCTCGGAGATCGGCGCAGGTTCGAGGGCTGTAGGCGGCTCCATCGCCATGAAGGCTAGAATCTGAAAGAGGTGGGTCACCACCATGTCGCGATAGGCGCCAGTGGTCTCGTAGAATGCCGCGCGGGTGGAAAGACCTAACGTCTCCGGCACATCGATCTGCACATGGTCGATGAAATTGCGGTTCCAGATCGGCTCGAACAGGCCGTTGGCAAAGCGGAACGCCAGGATGTTTTGCGCCGGCTCCTTTCCGAGGAAGTGGTCAATACGGAAGATCTGCTTCTCGTCGAACACCTCGTGCAGCTTGGTGTTTAGTTCCACAGCGCTGGCAAGGTCCGTTCCGAACGGCTTTTCCATGATGATACGGGAACGCTCCACCAGCCCAGCCTCGGCGAGAAGCTGCACGGCCGGGAGCGCTGCTTTCGGCGGCACCGACAGGTAATGCACGCGCCGCGTTTCCGGCCCCATTGCCTCCTCGGCCCTATTTACCGCTTCCCTCAGCGCACCGGCACCAGCGCCGATCGGTGCGTAATCAAGTGATGCTGCGAAAGTCTCCCATTCGGCCTGTGTAAACTTGCGGGTCAAGAACTTATCCAGCGACTCGCGGGCAATGGTTCGAAATCCATCGACATCGATATCGTCAAGCGACACGCCGACGATCCGGCAGCCCGGGATGAAGCCAGCTTTGATAAGGTGGAACAACCCGGGCAGCAATTTACGCCGGGAGAGATCACCCGTCGCACCGACGAGCACGACAACTTGCGGATAGCCGGGGCCGACCCGTGTGGAATTCTTGCGCAAAATATCCATCCCAGTATCTTCAATTGCACCCAGCGCGTGGTACGAGACCGCGACGGCACCAACGCCTTGCTGTCGCGAAGCAGCTGGCCTCGTCCCGAAGCCATCACGGCAAATCCTCGTCCGATCTGAGGTTGGATAAGGACATGGATTTCAATGTCAATCAAGGGCCGAGTGCGGCCGCCCCGAGCCAGTATTCACCGCCTCGGCACAGGACGCCGATCTCGCGCAGAAGCTGTAAAACCCGATTTCGTCGTTTTCTTACCAGCCCACTTTTGGCCGTCGTCGATCTAGAACCTGTCACGGCATGAGGACCTCTCCCATGGCGGCGGATGGTACCGCTCTCCTCACAGCAACATGGACGCTCCACGATCGAGATAGGTGTCGAGGAACTGCTCAAGACGTGCATTTCTGGGCTTTCTGAAGACCTCTTGTGGAGGGCCCGTAAAGACGATTCTTCCATGGTCGAGGAATGCGATCTGTTGCCCGACGGTGGCCGCAAAGCCGATTTCGTGCGACACGACGACCATTGTCATGCCTTCGGCGGCGAGATCGCGCATGACGTTCAGCACTTCGCCGGTCAACTCTGGGTCCAGGGATGACGTCGGCTCGTCGAAAAGCATGATCTTCGGCTTGAGGGCGAGCGCCCGGGCGATCGCCACCCGCTGTTGCTGTCCACCGGAAAGCTGCGATGGATAGTGACCCGCCCGGCTTTCAAGCCCGACCTTCACAAGCTGCGCCATGGCGCGCTCCTCAGCATCCTTACGGCTCATCTTGTGAACGGTCTTCAGCGCCTCGCTCACGTTTCCTAGCGCTGTCATGTGTGGCCAGAGATTGAACTGCTGAAAGACCATGCCGATCTGAGCGCGAATTGCACGGTTGGCAGCAGGTGGAACGCGCTCCCGTATCCCCGTGGCACTTTCGGTGAAACCGAGAACCTCGCCATTGATTGTGATGGTTCCAGACGTTGCTTCTTCAAGAAAGGCCATGCAGCGAAGGAGCGTGCTCTTGCCAGAGCCTGAGGGGCCGATCAGGCAGGAGACCTGGCCGTGCGGGATCTGGAGGTCGACATTCTGGAGGACTGTCGTATCCCCAAACTTCTTGACGAGATTTTTGACTGCGATCGCGGGGAGGCTCATGCGTTGAAAAACCTGAATCTGGTGAGTTTCGTTTCTACGAGACGGCCAAGTCGACCGGTGATCTCAACGAGCACCCAATAGAAGAGTGCGAGCGCCGATAGAGCTTCGACGAAGGCATACTGCTGTGCGCCAATCGCACTCAGCGTCGCCGTCAGCTCTGGAACGGTGATAATCGAAAGAACGGCCGTTTCTTTCATCAGAAGGACTGCCATGTTTAACGACGGAGGCAGCACGAGCATGGTCATCTCGGGCAACAGGATGCGCCGGATGATCTGCCCCTGGGTTAGGCCCACGCACTGGCCCGCCTCGATATGACCTTTGGGAACGGCAAGGAAACCTGATCGAAAGATCTCGCTGTAGTAGGCGGCGCCGTAAATCGAGATGCCAATCAGACCCGCTGGCAGAGGATCGAGTGACAGGCCAATGAACGGACCGCCATAATAGACGAGGAAGATCTGGATAAGGAACGGGGTACCGCGCAGTACGGCAATGATCAGGCCAAGCGCCTTGTTGAGCATCGCGCCACCGAACTGCCGACCGACAGCGACGAAAAATCCGACGATTGTGGCAGCGATCGTCCCGACGATCCAGATCAGAATCGTGACGCCGGCGCCACTTGTGATCGCCGGCAACTGGTCAAGGATGACGTTAATGTCGAACGTCATCGCGGCACTCCCGGAAGAGAGCGCTCGATAAGATCACCAGCAAGCGCCACGATCCAGTTGATGACGAGATAAATAAGGCCCGCGGCCGCAAATATCTGCAGCGGCAGGAAGGTGCTGCCGGCGAGATCCTGCGCCATGCGGGTCAGTTCGATGACGCCAACGACGGAAACGAGCGACGACGCCTTGAGGATGAGGATTGCCTCGTTGACGAGCGCCGGAAAGGTCAGCCTCAGTGCGATAGGTGCCTTGATGCGCCGGAAGATCTGACCCGGCGTCAGTCCCACCATTTCAGCGGATTCCACGAGACCGATCGGGACGCTGGCGAATCCGCCGCGCATGTTTTCCGCCTGGTAGGCCGCCGTGCAAAGCGACAGACCTACGATCGCAGCAACGATGCTCGGCACGTTCAGTCCGATCGCAGGCAACATGTTGTAGATCAGCAGCAATTGCACAAGCAGCGGCACACCGCGGAAGAAGCTGATGAAGATTTGTGCAGGAACGACGAACAGGGCCTTCTTCGACAGCAGCATGCCGGAAAGAACGATCGCTATGGCGAAGCCAATCAAGATGGAGACGACGCTTATCAGCACTGTATAGATCGACGCGTAGAGAAGCAGTTCAAAGAGTTTGATGGACATATCCGGCTTTGCCCGCCTGGCTGTCATGAAGGCACGATGGCGTCGTTGATTGCGCGCTCGTGCGACGCAATCAACGATCGGCCTGCTATTAGAATGCTGGGTCTTTTACTGCATCGGGCGTATCGAACGTCGCACCAAACCACTTCTTCTGCAGCTCTGCCATACGACCATCAGCCTTGATCTTCAGCAGTGCCCCATCGATAGCGTCCATCAGCGTCGCGTGATCAGCATCCTTGAGGCCAATGAAGCCGAAGTAGGACTTCTTACCAAAAGGCGGCAACACGACTTCAAACGTTCCCTCGCGCTGCTTGGCGACGAAGGCGATGTTCGGGAGCGAATTGGCGACACCGGCAATACGGCCGGCTGCGAGATCCGCATAGGATTCAGTGAAAGCCGGATATTCGCGAACATCCACCTTGGAAGGCAGCGTTGCCGAGAATTCCTTCAGCTGATCGAGCTGCGAGGTGGCCTTTCCGACGCCAATCGTCTTACCGGCAATATCATCCGGCTTGCTGATGGTCGTGTCGCCTGCCTTCTTCAGAATCGCGATGGTCGCTTCGGCAATCGGCGGCGTGAAGCGGTAACGCTCCATGCGCTTTTTAGTGATCGTTGCGGGACCGGCCACGACGTCGAACTTGCCCGCTTCGAGGGCCGGGAAAACGCCATCCCAAGGAAGCGCGACCCACTCAATCTTGACACCCAGCTCCTTGCCGATCTCGGTAAAAAGATCAACGTTCAGGCCGGCATGTTCGCCGGCATCGATAAAATCAAACGGCGCAAAGGCGGTTTCAGTGCCGACCTTCAGCGTGCCGGCTGCCTTGACGGCAGCGAGCGTATCGGCGGCTTGCGCCGACAGGGTCGCCGCAACCAAAAAGGCAGCGCCAACGAGGCCCTTTAGCAGTGAACGTGCGATCATGATTGCTATCTCTCCAGTTTCCGCACCCCCAGGATGCGTTCGAGTTCCCGATTTCAGTTCCGTATGCGGACTTCTTTGATCCGCTTTTGACTATACAAATAGATATGCGCTAGCCTAGAGTGTCAACGTCAAAGTCGACGAACGCAATTTTTATGCCGACCGGCGGCTTGTGGGCGCGAATTTGGCGTTTGCATCGTTTGCCGGCGGCGTGATGAGGTCGCGTGTTGGAGCCAATTTATCTTAGGATATTTAACGATATCGAGGCGAAGATCCTGGCTGGGGATTGGCGTCCGGGCCATCGGATCCCAAGAGAGCATGATCTTGTCGATGACTACGGCTGTTCGCGGATGACGGTGAGCAAAGCGCTGGCCGCGCTCGTCGACCGTGGACTTGTCGTCCGCAAGCGAAAAACAGGATCATTCGTCGCCTCGCCGCAGATCGACCGTACGGTCATGGATATCCAAGATATCGGGACCGAGGCGAGCTTGGCAGGCTATGAGCACCGCTACAAGATCCTAGCGCGAAAGATCGAGACCCTGGACTCGGTCGAGGCTGCACAGTTGGACAGCACATCGGGAGCCGAGGTTCTCAGAATCCAATGTCTGCATATCGTTGATGGGAAGCCCACGGCAGTCGAGCGTCGCATCATTCTGCTGGATACGGTGCCGCTCGCAAGAATCGAGAGTTTTGCTGCTGCGCCTCCGGCAGAATGGCTCCTCTCCCAAGTGCCATGGTCTAAGGCAAAGCATGTGATACGGGCGGTCCCGGCCGATGCTGCGACGGCGCGCATTCTTGAAATCGATCGCGGCGAACCCTGCTTGAACCTCATTCGTCAGACCTGGCAGAATGATCGCCTCGTGACGTACGTCGAAATCACGCATCCCGGCGATCGCTTTCAATTTGCCGGAATCTTTCATCCAGCCAAAAACCCTCGTCATGTCGACAGCCACACTGGGTAGGGTACATTGAGCGACGAACAGATTCCGTGGAATTCCGCTAAAAGGTCTGCAAGCATTCGAAGCGGTCGGGCGCTGCGGGAGCGTGATGGGGGCTGCCGCGGAACTGAACGTGTCTCCGGGCGCCATCACCAGCAGATGCGCAAAGTAGAGGGCTTTCTTGGCATCACCCTTGTGGAGCGGAGCGGACAGACAGTGGAGGTGACGCAGTGGGGCCGTCCCTATCACCGCGAGATATCGAAGGGCTTTGAGCAATTTGCGTTCGCCGACCAAGTGCTGGAACGGGCGCGAAACGAAAATGCGCTCGTGCTTAGCGCACTCTCCTCAGGCGTCAGCAAATGGATCGGTAGGCGCATTTTTGACTGCCAAGTTCTGCGTTCCAGACCCACACGTCAGCCTGACCAGCCGCGATAGGGAGCCGCGAATGGACTTCGACGAAGTTAATTTCCGAGTTAGTTACGGATCGGGTGTACTACAGCACGATCATTACGCCGACATGTTTCGCGATGGATGGTGTCCGCCTGCTCCCCTTCTCCGACCACTGGAAGGAATTTGACCGCCGCTGATCTGCTGTCCTCTCCGCTGCTGCATGTCGAATGGGAGCGACATTTCACCCCCTACCCGAGCTTTGCGGAGCTGCGAAAATCGCGCGAGCTTCAAAGGTTCGCCCTCCGGCCTGCCGTTCACCTTATCGAGCAGCGAGATCGACGCCGCTGTCAATAAGCGCTGCATCCTGCTCGCCCAGATGTCGATGATTCGCCGATGAACCGGAGGCAAAGACATTATCCCCGGTCGATCTCAGGATGCCGTTGCTCGAGTGCTACTTCCTCGCGTGGGACTGTTGCGCACTGCAAAAGCCTTACGGTTCGGAGTTTCGCGATTGGCTTATTGCGATATCGCGGCGGCAGGCGCAAATCTCCGCACCTACGACCCTTTAAAAAACTAAAGCGGAAGTAGGCCTTGCGATATTGATGAAAAAGGTCGCGTAGAGTTACCTTGAGCAATCACAGATGAGCTCGCGGGAGAATGGCATGGCGCGTTCTGACAGGATGAAACTGGGCACCTTCGTCTACACGTTCGGCTTCCATCCGGCCTCATGGCTGCATCCGGCAAGCGATGTTCACGGCGCCAACGATT
The DNA here is from genome assembly GCF_014193305.1 of Rhizobium sp. BK181. Lineage (NCBI taxonomy): Bacteria > Pseudomonadati > Pseudomonadota > Alphaproteobacteria > Hyphomicrobiales > Rhizobiaceae > Rhizobium > Rhizobium sp. BK181. The sequence continues at coordinate 34,346 of NZ_JACHZA010000022.1, read as the reverse complement.
TCAGTCATCTGCTCGATGTCGCCAGACGGTCGGAAGCAGCAAAGCTCGATTTCATGTTCATGGCAGACTCGCCTGCCGCTGCTGTCGGCGACCCCGATGCTCTCTCGCGCATTCCGACGAAGATGAACCGTTTCGAGCCTTTGTCGCTGCTGTCCGCCCTGTCGGTGACAACAGAGAAGCTTGGCCTCGTCGCCACGGTATCAACCAGCTATTACGAGCCCTACAACGTCGCCCGACTGTTTGCCTCAATCGACCATCTGAGCCACGGGCGAGCGTGCTGGAATGTCGTCACTTCAGACCACGACGAGACGGGCTACAATTTCAACCGCGAGGGGCTTGACCCACATGCACTGCGTTATGAGCGTGGCAACGAGTTCGTGGACGTCGTCTTTGGTCTCTGGGACAGCTTCGAGGAAGGAGCGTTGCTGCTCGATCGCGAGAGCGGCGTCTACTACGACAAGACAAAGCACCACACGCTCAATCACAAGGGCAAGCACTTCCAGGTCCGCGGACCGCTGAACATCGCCCGATCGCCACAAGGCCGGCCGGTCATTGCGCAGGCCGGCGGCTCGGAAGCTGGCATGGACATGGCAGCGCGTACAGCCGAGATCGTCTTTAGCCTCGCCTCGAACATTGAGCGAAACCGTGCATTCTACGCAAACGTCAAGCAACGTATGCCGGCCTTCGGACGCAATCCTGATGATCTAAAGATTATGCCGGGCGTTGTCCTGAATGTCGGCGAAACGGAAGCCGAGGCCCAGGCCAAGGTCAACTACCTCATCGACAAGATGCACCCCGAGGTCGGTCGCTTGATGCTTTCCGAGTTCCTGGAGGCCGACTTGCGCGGTGTCCCGTTTGACAGGCCGTTCCCGTTGGATCGATTGCCAACGGAACCCAAGGGATCGCGCGCGCTGTTCGAAGAGCTTACCGAATTCGTGAAGAGTGGCCGGACGGTTGGCGAGTTGGTGCGTCACTACGCTGAGAAGCATACCGGCAACGGCATTACTGGCACACCGGCACAGATTGCCGACTTCATGGAAGAGTGGTTCGAGACCCGTGCAGCGGATGGCTTCATTTTAATGTTCCCGACACTGCCGTCGAGCCTCGACGATTTCGTCAAGCTTGTGCTGCCGATATTGCGGAGCCGCGGCCTCTTCCGCGAAGAATATGAGGGCAAAACGCTGCGGGAAAACCTCGGACTTTCCATGCCGGAAAACCGCTTTGCGAAGGCACGAGCCGCTCGCTAAGAGCAGACGACCGCTATCAGACGAGGCCTTCATCCACCCTTGACGAAGGCCATGCGATCAGGCGCTTGCGCCGTTGCGCCGATCCGCGACCTGTCTGGCAATTACACAGAGAAGTTCGAACATCATCGTGGCGCCCGCAAGCGCCGTCATGCCGGCAAGGTCAAATGGCGGCGAGACTTCCACGACGTCGGCGCCCACGATCTGTACATCTGAAAGCAGACGGATCATTTGCTGCGCCTCGCGGGTCGTGAAGCCGCCTGCTTCCGGCGTTCCGGTTCCGGGTGCCATCGATGGATCAATGCTGTCGATGTCAAAGCTAACGTAGGTCGGCAGCCCCCCTGCAATATCTCGCGCCTCCCGCATCACGTCCTTCGCTCCGCGGTCAACAAACTCTTCCATATAGATGATCCGGATGCCCTGCTCTCTCGCCCAGTCGTGCTCGCCCGGATCGTAAATCGAGCCGCGAATTCCAATTTGGACGATCCGTTTCGGGTCGAGTAGGCCCTCTTCGATCGCTCGACGGAATGGCGTTCCGTGCGTGTAGGGATTATCACCAAAATAGCGATCGTTGGTATCTGAATGTGCGTCGAAATGGACCAGTCCGATCGGCCTATCTTTGACAATGGCGCGGAGTACGGGCAGGGTTGTCAAATGGTCGCCTCCGACCGACAGCGGAATGGCACCGGCAGCGACAATCGTATCCATTCCCTTTTTTATACGATCGAGGCCGTCGACAAGATCGATCGGGTTGACGGAAAGATCGCCGACGTCAGCAATATTCGCGATGCTGAATGGCTCGGTGCCCGAAACATGGTGTACACGCCGCATCAGGCTCGACTGATTGCGAACCTCCCGCGGCCCATGCCTAGCGCCCGCCCTATTCGTCGTTCCGCCGTCCCAGGGAATGCCGACAAGCGCGATATCAAGTCCAGTCGCCGTCTGCACGGCGGGCAGACGCATGAAAGTTGAATGCCCGGCAAAGCGCGGAACCTCGGCAGCGGAAACTGGTTGAAAGAAACTGCCGGTCATCGTCCAATCCTTTGCTCATGATGATGCCGCAATCTGCGAGCCCGCCGCTTCTCACGCAAGCCCAAATTCTTCCAATGCGCGATCAGGAATCCCGGCACGTCGAGATAGCGGATGTGGATTCAACCCCGACGACAGCAAAAGAAGTTGTCATCGGTCGCGACGCGCTTCAAACCTATGAAGCAGGACGCGCAAGAAGGGGACAAACGATGGTTGAGTTGAAAAAGCATCTCGAAGATCTGCGCCGGAAGTTTGCCGATAGTACCGAGTTCTTCGATCCGCGCTTTCTAAGGGTAGCGGATAAGATCTTCAAGGGCGGCACACGGGCGGCTCCTTATTCGGGGATCTCGACCTTCGCAACACTTCCCTACAGGGAGGTAGATTTCGCTGCCCCCGACTTTGGGGACCTGCAGGTGGTCGCGATCGGCATGCCGATGGACCTCGGGGTCACAAACCGCCCTGGCTCGCGATTCGGGCCCAGGGCCGTTCGCGCCGTCGAGCGTATCGGCCCTTATAATCACGTCCTGGAATGCGCCCCAGCTTACGACTTGCGCATCGCCGATATTGGCGACGTGCCATTCCAGAGCCGCTACCGGCTGGAACAATGCCATCAAGATATCGAGGCAATGATCGGCAAGGTCATCGCGTCAGGTGTCATTCCGGTTTCCGTCGGCGGCGACCATTCGATCACTCATCCGATCCTCAAGGCCGTCGGCGCTAGTGAACCAGTCGGCCTCATCCATATCGACGCCCATTGTGACACCGGGGGTCCGTTCGACCAAACGAAGTTCCACCATGGTGGCCCGATGCGCAACGCAGTGCTAGATGGCGTCCTCGATCCTACTAGAACTATTCAGATCGGCATCCGTGGGTCCGCCGAATACCTCTGGGAGTTCTCCTACGAGTCCGGCATGACTGTCATTCATGCCGAGAAAATCTCAGCGATGGGCATTCCGGCGATCGTGGAGAAAGCCCGCCAAGTCGTCGGTGACGGCCCTGCCTACCTCTCCTTCGATATCGATAGCCTCGACCCTGCCTTTGCCCCTGGCACAGGAACGCCCGAAATCGGTGGCCTCACCAGCCGCGAGGCCTTGGAGCTATTGCGCGGACTAAAGGGCCTGAATCTCGTTGGCGCCGATGTCGTGGAGGTAGCGCCGCAATACGACAGCACGACGAATACGGCGCACGCTGCCGCCCAGGTTCTTTTCGAGATTTTTAGTCTACTGGTATTCAGCCCAGCAGCATCATCGGGCTAGGTGCGTCGGCTTCAGGCTTCACTGACGGACGCCGGAGACCTTTCTCCAGCCCTCAACCCGTCACGGAAACACGGCCCGCACTCTTACTCTAAAGCCGCCATGCCACCGCCAGCACCCTCGAACCCAAAAGCCTCGTATCCAACGACATTGTAGCCCTCCGCGACGGAGCGACCGAAAGACAGCGCCGCCCTGGCTGCCGACCAGCCGAGGGGTACGGGGATCGCGCAGACGACAGAATCGGATGTTTCAGCTGGTTCGTGTCGGGGGCTCCGGGGTGCTTACTCATCTCACGCCATTCGCGCGGCATGGGCTATATTGCGGTATTTTTATTGTTACCGCTGTGGATTGGGTTGATACAGCTCTAGGCAGGGAGCAGCGATCATATTTGGACGTCCCATCACGGGGTCGGCATACAAGGATTCATAGTCAGGAGACACAAGGCCGCGCTTATCCCAAACAGGACATGTCATGGAGGAGCATGAGATGAAACTTGATCTGGACTTCGATAAGAAACGTGAGATCCCCGTCGGCGACAGTGGCCGTGTACGCTTTCGCTTCCGGGACATAGCAGTGGAGCCTGGAAAGGCCGTTTCGCTAAAGAAGGATTTCGATCCGGATTTCACCGGCGGCTATGATGACAAAGAGGGGGCGCTCGAGAAGGTGGCGGCAAACGTCGAGCGACTGTCCGCGATGCAGGAAATCCTCTATGCTCAGGATAACTACGCTCTGTTGATCATCTTTCAGGCTATGGATGCGGCAGGTAAGGATGGCGCGATTCGCCATGTGATGTCCGGAATCAATCCGCAGGGCTGCCAGGTTACCAGCTTCAAGGCGCCGTCAGCGGAAGATCTGGATTATGGCTACCTTTGGCGTGCATCAAAAGCGGTGCCTGGTCGCGGCATGATCGGTATCTTCAACCGATCATATTACGAGGACGTTTTGGTTGTCAGAGTTCATCCGGAACTGCTTGAAAAGCAGAAGCTCCCGCCGAGCGCTCACAAAGCAGATATCTTTCAGAAGCGCTTCAAGGAGATAAATAATTTCGAAAAATACCTCCGGCAAAACGGCACAATCGTTTTGAAGTTCTTTCTTAATGTCTCCAAGAACGAGCAGAAAAAACGCTTCCTGGCACGGATAGAGGAGCCAGAAAAGAACTGGAAGTTTTCACCGGCAGATTATGCAGAGCGAAAATACTGGGACAGCTACCAAACGGCATTCGAGGATATGCTGGAGAATACCAGCACCGAGTGGGCTCCTTGGTTCGTCATTCCCGCCGACAACAAATGGTTCGCGCGATTGGCAGTATCGGAGGTGATCTCGGCAGCTTTCGAGAGGCTAGATCTTCGGATGCCGGAGGTTAGCAAAGCACGAAAAAATGAGCTGATGCAGATTAGAAGACAGCTTCTCGATGAGGAGGACGAGTAGAGCCAAGGTCCGCAATCCGCTCAAGGCAACGTCCCTCCTAATGTAGCGCGCTGGAACGCGTTCGCGCGAAAGCCCCGCGTCGTGGTGATAGCGGAGGCGACGATCACGGCGCCTACAATGCAATGAACGCCGTCGTCAGGGAGGCAGTGTTTTACGCCACGGTTGGTGCTGCGGTGCACTGTTATCTTGAAGAGCATGAGATTGACTGGAAGGACGAATGTAACTCATGACACACAGTCATGCGTAGCCTCCTTCAGAAGAAGCTCGGCAACGGCTATGCACCCCGTCGGTGGACAACATTTCAGCCCCCGCATAGAGACCGCCGGAGCGGATTGCCTGGCGTTGATGCAGACATGGCCCACGAGGTCTTGGGGAAGTCCGGGAACCGACCGGGACCACATGGGTCCACATCGCGTTCATGTTCGCCGCAAATTGAAGCATCCAGGGCGATACGGTCAGCCAGGAAAGGACACGGCTCAAACACACAGCCTACCGCGCCTCCAAGCCTAAAAGCGGCCGCCGGAACAGTTATGAAGAGCGAAAGCTGGCACGAGCCATCAGATGAATGCACTTTTTCGATGGGAATTGAATTTCCGGTCCAAATATCTTGAGGGGCCGCCTGATATAAATGCGCCGTCGGAAAGGCGGAAAATGGTCGGCCCGCGCGGCCTCGGTCAAGGAGCGCCGAAAGACGGCGCTTCCAGCATTGCCAGCCCTGTGCCAGCGACTGACGGCAGACGAGCTGGTCTTTGAGAAGACCGGCTCAAGTGCTGCTTTGGAGAAGTTTCGCAAATCTCAGTGCAGCCTTCAATACGGCGCCATTAGTACGGCCCGATCAGGCGCTGATGCGTAAAGCGAACCGACCGCAGCGGGCCCTCGAGATGGACTTGCCAGATTTCCTTTAAGCAGTCAGTGTTAGCGGCAGAAGGCTCAGATCGGCAAAAGGCGACGGAAGCCATCAAATCGGACGCAACCTATGTCGATAGATATCGCGACCATTAGACGTATTGCCCACCTTGCCCGTCTCGCTTTCAGCGAAGACGAGGCTGAAATAATGAGTGGCGAGCTGAACGAAATTCTGACCTTCGTCGAGCAGCTTTTGGAGGTTGATGTCGAACGAATCCCTCCGATGACCTCGGTTGTGCCAACAGCCATGAAAATGCGCCAGGATGTGGTGACCGAAGGCAATCATGCCGAAGAGATCGTGGCGAATGCACCTCTCAGTGAACGCAACTACTTCCTTGTCCCCAAGGTTCTCGATTAAGCAGAGACAGCCTCGGGCCTTGAAGAAATTCACGGCCTGCGATTGCCGCCGCACGATGCGCCCCTTTGCGTGGCGCGTGTGAGGGGCTTGAGATTTCCGGCCCACATCTGATGCCTCGAAAACTTGCCGATCTCGTTTGTGATCGAATGATGTGTCATCGCGAAGGCCCTCCCGTTTTGCACCGCAATAGCCGGTGCGGTAAGCCCCCTTCAGCAGCCAGATGACATATGACTTGCTGACTGCGAACCGTGGAGCTAAGCTTCCTATTCATAAACACTCCAATTGCCGCTGGCGTTAAAGGTGAGGGTCAGTAGCATCAAAGCTTGAAAGCTTAAGCATCAGCGCAGTCGATGGCCCCGTTCCATGGCGATGTTCTGAACGGTTCCCGAACACCTAGGCCTTGCCAATGTGCAACGAGTATGAACAGCGCGCCAGCTACGCCGAATACTGCAAGGTCATGCAGGATCTCGCGCTTGGCATGCCGACAAACCAAACGGAACTGGACATGCCGCCGGCTGACCACATCAAGGTCGGCGACATGGCCCCGGTCATCCGACCTGCGGGCGACAATATTGTTGAGCTAGCGCAGATGAAGTTCGGCTTTCCGCCCATCGGCAAGCGCGGCCCGGTATTCAACGTTCGATCGCAAGGAAGACATTTCAGCGATTGCCATCGCTGCCTTGTACCAGCCAGCGCCTTCTTCGAGCCTACCAAGAAAAAAGATCAAAAGATCAAACATCGGTTGACGTTCGTTGACGCGACGCTCATGGCGATCGCTGCGATATGGCGACCCAGCCGGAAAGGCCAGCCCTCGGCGTTCGCGATGTTGACAACGGAGCCGGGATCGGACGTGGAGCCTTTTCATAATCGTCAGCTCGTTGTCCTTCGACCGAGGGATTGGAAAGCGTGGATCGACCTTGACAAGCCTGAGGAAGAGTTGTTGCGCCCGCTGCCGGGAGGCTCGCTGAAAGTGGAGACCGCCCGCGGGAACGGTCCAATTGGCAAGCTCTAACTCCGAATTCCAGCGGTGGGCAGAACCCATTCATGTTACCGTCCCCCGGATGCTGTTTTATGCATTGCCCGCTTAACTCATCCTGATATGGGAAGAACGTTCTGCCGCAGTAGGCGCCCTCTCATAGAGGATGCGTCAGCGAACAGATCGAAGCGACCGAACATCGACGCCTGATCCATGAAGGTCTGGACTAGACTCGAACCTATAACCTTTTCGAACAGGTGTTAACTCAGTAAAAATTTCGGCGCCTCACCTTCACCGGGCACGCCTCGCCGACGTGGAACCCAACACCGGGCGAGCTTCAAATACGTTGCATATCTGTGGCCATCCGAATGATTGCGTCAGGAAAGGAGCGATGTGGCTCATGCCCACACCCTTCAAACCAGAACGTCCCTCCCGAGGCAACAATCCGCTGGATGTCGGCAAGCTGCCTTGGCGATGCGAAAGCATCTTCAGTTCCCTGGACCGCAAGAACCGGACATCGGATTTTCGACAGACACCATCTGATATCGAACCTTTGGGCAAATCCCTCGCTTGTCCAGAGGTCATGCCATCGACGAAAGATCGGCTCGGGCCTATGATGGTGGCACGAAAGGGCCCTCTTCAGCGCTCCTTCTTCCCACGCCAGACCGACGCCACGTACTGCCTTTTGCGTCTCCGGCTCGACATAAAGATGCGGTGCTTCCGCTAAGACTGCCCGAATCCTATCCCCATGCAGAGCTGCGGCAAGTAGAGCTATCGTGGCACCATCACTATGGCCAAGAAGGTATGCTTGACGGATGCCTATCGCATCAAGAACTCCGGGAAGCCGACGCGCCTCCACTGCCAGATAATCAACGTTATTTGGACCTTGAAGCGGTGATGATCTACCATATCCTTCGCGAGAATAGGCGACGACACCGAGGCCGGTTTCAAGAGCGAGTTGCTCAGGAAATCTCCGCCATGTCGAGACGCTTCCTAGTCCCTCATGGAGTAATACGATCTGCGGTTGAGGCGGCATGGGTCCCCAGCGCGTCACTTCAATGTGAAGGCCCATCTCGAGGCGGAGCATCATGCTGCTCGCCTCAAACTTGCCAATGCTCATGGATCCGTTACCCCAACGGCAATCGGCGCGCGGTTATGGCCGGCACCGATTGGTTCCGCTCAATCTTAGAGTTCAGAGGCCCTTGAAGGCAGGTTTGCGTTTCTCATGGAAAGCCTTAACGCCCTCGGCAAAGTCTTCAGAAGAACGCAGGCGGCTGTAGCAATGGCCTTCCAGCTCGATTGCCGCAGAAAGCGACGTGTCCTCGCTGTCATTCAAGAGCTTTTTTGCAGTGCGCTGCGCCAATGGCGAGAAGGCCGTAAGTTCCTTTACCAGTGCGTCGGTTGCAGCCTCGAGCTCTCCATCGGCGACGAGTTCTGTGGCAATACCCCAGTCGTAAGCCTGCGTGGCCTTGATACGCTTGGACCGCATAACAATGTCCTTGGTGCGTGTGATGCCGACGATCTGTTGGAGACGGGCCGAGCCGCCCGAGCCGGGAATCTGGCCGAGCTTCTGCTCGGGAAGCGCAAACTCCGCCGTTTCCGAGACGATGCGGAAATCGCAGGCGAGCGAGATTTCGAAACCGACGCCGAAGCAATAGCCGCGATTGGCAACGATGACCGGCTTTTCGCAGCGCGCCGGCGCGGCGATGTTCCAGGCCAGCTTGGAGACATGCTCAGGCGTCGCTTCGAGGAAGCCCATGATATAGCCGCCGGACGAGAAATGCTCGCCCTCGGCGCGCAGCACGATAACGCGCACGCGGTCGTCCGCGTCAAGCGCTTCAAAGGCGGTTTTCAGCTGGTCGCGCTGAGCCATTGACACGGTGTTGAATGGTGGGCGGGAAAGGATGATGTCGCCGCGCTGCTGCTCGGCATTGATCTCTACACGAAAGCCGTCGAGATTGGACAAGGGATTGCTCATGCTGGGCTCTTTTCCTTCTGCATTGATTCAAGTTGGTATTCGCCTTCTACCAGCTTCCTGCGCAGAAGCTTGCCGACGGGCGATTTCGGGATTTCCGTCACGAAGACGTAGCGGCGCGGTCGCTTGAAATTGGCGAGAGTTGACATGGCGCAATAGGCGTCCAGTTCGGCGTCGGTCACGTCATTGGTCCGGCTGATGAAGGCTGTGACAACACGGCCCCATTTTTCGTCCGGCAGGCCGACGACCGCGACTTCCGAGACGCCCGGATGCAGCGACAGCAAGCTTTCCACCTCGACCGGCGAGACGTTTTCGCCGCCGCTGATGATCATGTCGTCGACGCGGCCTGTGACGAAGAGATCGCCGTCCTCGTCGAAATAGCCCGTATCAGAACTGAAATACCAGCCATCCTTGAAGGATTTCACATCCGTATCCGGCCGCCGCCAATAGCCTTCGAAAGCCTCGTCGCCGGCCATCAGCGCGATTATCTGGCCTTCCTGGCCGGCTGGCACGCGGTTCTCCGGATCATTGGTGTCGAGCGCGACGACGCGGATCATCTGGTTGATGCCCGATCGTCCGGCACTACCGGGCTTGATCTGGGCGCGCTGGTTTATGGTGCAGGTGTAGATTTCCGACGAGCCGTAGTGATTGACGAAGAGATCCGGCTTGAAGGCGGCGTCGAGCACTTTAAGGAGGCCTTCCGTCATCGGTGCTCCGGCAAAGCCGAGCTTGCGCACAGAGGAAATGTCGGTAGCGGTAAAATCTGGATGATTGACGACCGAGTGATAGAGGGTCGGAACGAGATAGAGATTGTCGATTTTCTCACGCTCGATCATCTGCAACGCCTCGGAGGCATCGAATTTCGGCATACAGACGAAGGTGCCGTTGGTGATAGCGGAGGCAAGCAGCGAGCGGACCCCCATCGTATGATAGAGCGGCATCACGCCAAGCGTCTTCTCTCCATAGGCATAAAGGTTTTGGGCTACATGGGCGATCGCTGCCGCGCGTTCGGCGCGCTGCCGCCGCGGAACGCCCTTTGGCCGCGAGGTCGTGCCTGACGTATAGAGCATCAGCGACCAGGCATCCGCCCCGACACGCGGCCGGGCCGGAGCCGCGTCGCGATCGAGCAGCGCATCGAAAAAGAATTCGCCGGCTTCCGGCTGCGAAAGAGAAATCAGATGGATGCCGTCAGGCAGGTGGGCGCTGCGACAGGCTTCGGCGGAAAACTCCTCGAAAGCGACTGCGCGGGCTTCGGAATCGCTAACCGCATAGCTCACCTCGTCGGCCTTGGCGCGCCAATTGATCGGCGTCAGGATCACGCCGGAAAACTGGCAGGCCCAGTGCAGCGTCGCCGTCTGCCAGCGGTTGCGCAACACGCTGACCAGGTGATCGCCTGGCTGCATACCGAGATCGTCGAAGGCGGCGACAAGCGCCGATATGCTTTTATAAAGATCACGATAGCTGAGCCGCACGTCCCCGTCGACGATCGCAAGCGCCCCCGGCTCCCGCTCTAGGCTCGCCAGAAAAGTCGTTCCAAGATCAAGCATTAGTTTCCTCCGTGTCCGCCACCCGCTCCGCCAGCAGTTTCTGCTGGGCTGCGAGGGTCGCTTTGATGATGGGTGCATAGCCGGTGCACCGGCACAGATTGCCGGACAGAACTTCCCGAAGCTCCGCCTCGCTCGCCTCCGGCTTTTCCTTCAGGAAGGCATCGAGCGTCATCAGGAAGCCGGCGGTGCAGAAGCCACATTGCAGGCCGTGATGTTCGCGAAACGCCTCCTGGATGATGGAGAGGCGGCTTCCGTCGAGCGAAAGCCCCTCGACAGTGCGCACGTCGCAGCCTTCGGTCTGCACGGCAAGCGCCAGGCAGCCGCGTGCCATAGCGCCATCTATCTGGATCGTGCAAGCGCCACAGACGCCATGTTCGCAACCGACATGCGTGCCTGTCATACCAAGCTCGGCGCGCAGGAAATCAGTGAGCAGCATGCGCGCCTCAGCCATGCCGGACACGGTACGGCCGTTGAGGGTAAAAGTGACAGGATGTTTTCCGTCGGCGGTCAGGCGCGGCATGACGCGGCCTCCTCGATAGTCTGGCGGCCTAGCTGGCGCACTAGATCCCGCCGGTAGCGGGCCGTGGCATGAAGATCATCCCGGGCATTGAGGTCCCAGGCAAACTGGTTGAGCGCATCATCGAAATCGGCCGTCCCCGGAAGCGGCAGCGCCCGCCGCGTCGGGGCATCAGCCACGCCGCCGACGGTCAGAAAGGCCTGCTGCTCATTGACGATGGCAGCGCAGGCGGTGATTGCGAAATCGCCATGCCGGCGTCCAATCTCCCGAAATGAATAGCCATGCCCCGGCTTTGCTGTCGGATAGGTGACAGCAACAATCATTTCGTTGTCGGCCTTCGCTGTCGCCATCATGCCGGTGACGAATTGCTCCGCCGGCAGGATGCGCTCCTTTTTTGCCTTGCGCGACATCAGGTGCACCGTGCCTTCGAGCGCAATCAGTGAGGTGAGCAGTTCCGCGGACGGGTCGGCATGCGCGACCGATCCGCAGACGGTGCCGCGGGCCCGGGTCTGGGCATGCCCAACCCATTTCAGCGCCGCGGCGAGCAACGGCTGACGGTCACGAAGGCCGGCATGGCGTTCGAGCTTTGCCTGCCGCACGGCGGCGCCGACCCGCATGCTGTTCCCGTCGTCCTCGATCTTGCGTAGCGCATCAACCGCCATGATGTCGACAAGCACGGCCGGACGCGCCAGCCGCATGTTGATCATCGGGATCAGTGACTGGCCGCCGGCGAGGATGCGGACATTGCCCTGCTCCTTGTCCAGCATGTCCAAAGCTTCGGCGAGGTCGGCGGCGCGCAGATAGTCGAAAGGTGCCGGTTTCATCGGATCAGCCCCATAGCCGTTGCGAACTGTCGGATCGTGTCAATCGGATTGAAACCGCGCCGCTTACCGCCCGCCTTGGCGGCGAGCGCCTCGAAGAACTGGCCGATGACGACCCGCGCAGCGCCGTCCAGCAGGCGCCCGCCGATCGAGGCAACCTTACCGCCGACGGCAGCCGTGTACTGATATCGGATCTTCGTCGTGCCGGGCGGATCTTCCGTCAGCATCACGGTGCCGGTGCCCTCGCCATTGCCGAGCGCGCCGCTGGTACCGCCGCTGAGCGTCACCGAGTCCGGTTCGTTGAGATCCGACAACTTGATGACGGCGGAATAGCGTCCCTTGACAGGGCCGATCCCGAGCGTCACGTCGGCGCTGAATTCGGTGGCGGAGACTCTCTTTACACCGTGGGCGCCGGGAATGATCGACATAAGTTCGTCAGGATTGAGGAGCATGTCCCAGATGCGCTGGCGCGGCGCCTGGACGATCGCCTCGCCTTCCCCCGACAGAGCCCGTTCGCCGGCCTTGGCGGTCTTCGGCTTCGGCTTGGCCTTGGGGGGCGTCTTCGGCGCCGGTTCCTCGCCGAAGACGTGTTCGGCGAGCCTTGCCGGCGCAAGCGGCAATTCGATATCGCGGATGCCGAGTGCGTCGGCGACGGCATTAGCAATGCAGACCGGCGTCGACATGCAATTGCCCTCGCCGACCCCCTTGGCGCCGAGCGGCGTGAAGGGGGACGGGCTCTCGTAATGCAGGATGGTGAGCGCCGGCGTCTCCATGATCGTCGGGATCAGGTAGTCAGCAAGCGTGCCAGATTGCAGACTGCCATCGGCGCCATAGCTCGACTCCTCAAGAAGCGCCGCGCCCAGCGCATGAGCAAAACCGCCGGTCACCTGCCCCTCGACCATGCCCGGATGCAGGATGCGGCCGCAATCGTGCATGGTGACGTATTTGCGGATTGTCAGCGCCGCGGTCTTGCGGTCGATCTCAACGGCACAGATATCGAAGATGAAGCCGTGACAGAGGGACGAATTGACATGGTCCTGCTCGTCCGGCGCTGTCAGTTCCGGCGGCGTCCAGAAGGCGGTTTCGCGGATTGTCTGGTCGATCCCCTGCGGCAAGTCACCCGGGGACCAATGGCTAGTTGATGCAACACGGGCGAAGGGAAGGCTTTTCGTCGGATCGCCTGCGTGCACGCGGCCACCTTCGAAGACGATCGCCACCATATCCGCTTTCAGCTGCTTTGCCGCGATCGCCGCGAGTTTCGCGCGCACGCGCCGGGCGGCGATATCGGCCACACCAGCGACGGCGGCGGCAAAGCGGCTGGAATAATTGCCCGAAGCGATCGACCAGGCGTCCTTCGCCGTATCGAGTTCCGAAACGACGCGGATATCGGCGGGTTTCAGGCCAAGGACGTCGGCGACAACCTGTGACAGGACCGTGCGATGCCCCTGTCCCTGCGGCACGGACGCGACATGGACGGAGACCGATCCGAGCGCATCGATGCCGATCGTCGCGGTGGCCTGGGCGCCATTCTTCGGCCCGGCCTTGATGCGCTGCTCGGGGCTGAGAACGGCAGTGATATAGCCCATGTTCGATACGCTCGGCTCGACGACGGCGGCATAGCCAATGCCGAAGATGCGTCCTTCGGCCCGGGCTTGGTCGCGCAGCGCCAGAAGCTCGTCCAGACCGCCCTCGCGAGTGGCGATGTCCATGGCCGCCTGGTAGTTGCCGCTGTCATAAAGGGCGCCGGTCGCCGTCCGGTAAGGAAAGGCGGAAGCCGGGATCATGTTGACACGCATGACATCGAGCGGATCGAGCGAAAGTTCTACGGCAATTCGCTGCATCAGCCTTTCGAGCGCGAAATAGACCTGCGGGCCGCCGAAGCCGCGGTTGAGGCCGGTCGGCATCTTGTTGGTGAGCACGATGCGGTTGCGTATCGATACATTGGGGATCGCATAGGCGCCGGTCATGTTGCCGTGCATGCGGTAGAGAGTCGCCGGTTCCGGCGCGCGCAGATGGGCTCCGCAATCTTCGAGCTGATCCCAATGCAGCGCTGTGATGCGGCCATCGGCCTCGACCGCCGCATCCAGCCGGGTGACGCGGTTGGTGGCGGTGACCGAGCCCATCAGATGTTCGAGTCGGTCCTCGATCCATTTGACCGGCCGGCCAGCGACGCGGGCGGCGATCCCCATCAGCACGACGTAGGGGAAGATCGCCTGCTTGACGCCGAAACTGCCCCCGGAATCAGCAGGGGTGCGCAGCCGCAGGCGATTGCCAGGGACGTTGAGGCCGCGGGCCATCACCGCATGGATGCTGAATGGCCCCTGGAAATTGGCAAGAATATCGTAGCTGTCGTCGGTCGGATCATATTCGGCAACGACACCGTAGGTCTCGATCGGCGTGCAGGCGCTGCGCGGGTAGCGGATATCGATGGAGATCGTGTGCGCCGCAGCCTCGAAAGCGGCCTGCGGTTCGCCATAGGTGAAGCTGCGTTCGTTGGCGAGATTGCCCTTCAGGCCCTCATGCAGGATAGGAGCGCCTTCGCCGAGTGCCTCGACGGGGTCGGTAACGGCAGCAAGCGAAGCATAGGTGATCTCGATCAGATCAAGCGCATCCTCGGCGACATAGCGGCTGGAGGCAACGACGATCGCTACCGGCTCGCCGAAATAGCGCACCTTGTCGGTGGCGATCGGCCAGCATTCGATCGGCGCCTTGACGCCGACGACCAGCGAGCTGCCGTGACGCTGGATGTCTTCGGCGGTGAGAACGGCAACGACGCCCGGCAGAGCCCTTGCCTTTTCGGTGTCGATCGCCTCGATCCGGGCATGGCCGTGAGGGGAGCGGAGAATGGCAGCGTGACAGGTGCCCGACTTGATCGCGAGGTCATCGATATAACGGCCACGCCCGGTTAGGATGGCACCATCCTCGACGCGGGGGATGGACTTGCCGACCCATGTCTCTGTCGCGATCGCCCGTGCCTCCTTGATATCGAATGTCTGCGATGTGGTGTTCACTGTGATACCTTCAGGCTGTGAAAGAGGGGCGGCCGGCGGGCCCGGCCGCTAACGGTCGCGTCAGCGCAAAGCGCCTTTGGTTTCTGGCGTGGCGATCGCGCCGATCAGGAAGAGCACGAAGACGCAGGCAGCGAAGATCGACAGCGAGGTCGGGATATCCGCCGGCGTTGCGCTTACGAGCGAGACGAAGGTCGGCAGGATACCGCCGATGGCAAAGCCGATATTCCAAGACAGGCCCGTTCCGCTGGCGCGGATTTCCGTTGGAAACCGCTCATTGAGGAAGATCAGCACCGGCGCGTACCCGGCATTGCCGATAAAGGCGATCGCCATGGCATAGAGCGTAACGGTAGGAATGGTCGTCGCCGATGCCATGCCGAGATAGCAGACCGGCAAAAGGATGGCGGCAAGCACGCCGACAATCAGGAAGGTCGGCTTGCGGCCGATGCGGTCGCTCAGCATGCCGATCACCACCGCGGCGATGAAGGCGGCGACGCTGCTGCCCATCAGGATCAGTGAGGATGTGCTGTTGGGGATCTCGTTGACCACTTTGAGCATGGTCGGCATGTAGCCGGAAGTCAGGTAGTAGCCGGCGCCACCGCCCGTGGTGATCAGCAGATTGAGGAGCAGAATCTTCCGGTACTGGGGCGAGAAAAGGCGCTTCAAGGGCGAGGCGACGACGGTGTCCTGAGTTGCGGTCTTACTCGCAGCCTTCTTCCTTTGTAACTCCTTCCAGAAGGGCGATTCTTCCAGGTTGTTAAATATGAACCAGCCGAGCAATGCGCTGATCAGGCCGGAGAAGAACATCACCCGCCAGCCCATCTCGGCAAAGGCGTCGCCCGGGAAAATGGTGGAGGTGATCAGGAAGACGACAGAGGCGAACAGCGCACCGATGCCTGCGCCGCCGCCGCCAACAAGACCGGACACGGCGCCGCGCCAGTTTTCCGGAACCGATTCCGTTCCGATCGTATGGGTTGAGGCCACGACGCCCCCGACGAAGACGCCCTGCACAAGACGCAGGAGAAGGAAGAGGACAGGGGCGATCCAGCCGACCTGGTTGATAGTCGGCAGAAGGCCAAAGGCGGCAGTGCTGATGCCGACACCAACGATAGCGACCAACATGGCACCCTTCCGGCCGCGCGCATCGGCAAAGTGGCCGAAGATCGCCGAACCGATCGGTCGCATCAGCAGCGTCACCGCGAAGGAAGCGTAGACCGCGGCGAGCGACCATGTCGGATGGCTCGAGGGAAAGAACAGTGCGCCGACGACGGGCGCGACGTAAAGAAGAATGAAGAGATCGTAGAGATCCAGCGACCACCCCAGCAGGGATGAGACGATGGCGCTAACGATCTGTTTGCGTTCGGCCGGATAAATCCCCGCCGTGGTGTCGCTGATGGTCAATTCTCTTCCTCCCGCCGGCTTTGGAAACGTCCCCGGCTCGCAGACGGTCTTGTCCGAACCACAAGCCATGGCGCTTCCGGCGTTAGGCCGGACGCACCTCATCCCAAGGCGCAGTTCAGGCTCTCAGGGTTCTAAATTTTCGGGAGGTTGGCGATACGCGGCAGTCTCACGCATGACCCTGCAGTATCATTTAATATGCTGCGGCGCGGTAAGCGCCTTGCTTCACACGCCGGTCGAGGCTCTTGCGACCTTGCGGAACTCGCCAGGCGACACGCCGAGGTGATCACGGAAGAAGCGATTAAAGTGCGTGGGAGCGGAAAAGCCGAGATGCTCGCCGATCAGGGAAAAGCTGTCGTCGGAATTCACGCTGGCATCGACGGCGGCCTCCACGCGGATGACGTTGAAATAGACGCGGGGGGAGACATGTGCCTGCGCTTCGAAAAGGCGGAAGAAATGGGCACGCGACAGCCCGACCTTGGTGGCGAGCGCATTCATGTTCTCGCCGTGCTGGTAGTCTTCCCGCATTGCCTGCATGGCGCGCCGAATGCGGAAATCGACGAGCGGTGACGCGGCGAGGCTGCGGATCGAGCCGTTATGTTCCCGCCAGGCGCTAAACCGCTCGATGACGGCAATCATCAACCGTGCCAGCAGTTGCTCATGGCTTGCTCGCGCATCCGGCCGCATCATCATCTCCGCGGCCAGATCCCGGGCGATAGATCGGATGAGCGGCGAAATCTCGCCTTGGGGCTGCGCGAAAAAGCCCGGCGCGCCGCTCGCCTGCCAGCCGCTACGAAACATCTTCAGCCATTCGGGCTCGATATAGAGTGCCAGGATCAACGTCTTCGGACGAAGCGGATCGTGGACATAGGCATGCGGCTCCCAGCCATTGACCAGGACCGCTTGGGTTTCCGTCAGTGGTACGATTTTGTCGCCGACGGCAAAGAAACTGTCAGCGCCTTCAACCTTGATGAGGACATGACAGTAAGGATGGGCATGGCGCACCAGAGGACGGTCCATGTCCAGAAGCGCGACCCGGCCGAAATCGCCATAGGCGATCCGAAGTGCGTCCGACATTCTTTCCTCCTAGGCCGGCAACTTGCTGAGGACTATACACATCATCAAGGCAACACACAAATTTGCGCTGGGTTCAAATCTTGGCGGGCACAATAACGACGAGAGAATATCATCATGAGGCATCGTCGGATAAGGTCGTCGTTCCAAGCCGGCTGTCCTGCAGCGACGTTCCGGTGTGACCAGCGCATCCCTCGCGGAGAGTGCGTGCCAGCATCCTATGGGTAACACCGTGCATTCTTCGTTGCGAAGGAGCGGTTGGAGTTGTTGCCGATCGCCACCACGGCTTCCGCGGCAACCACAGCCTCGGTGCATCCGTGGGAAATATAGCCGCTAGACGCACCTCCCCCGCGCACCCGAGAACCGCTGTCCAACGCGTGCCAGCGCAAGGCTTTCGAGAGAGATCGCGATAGAGCGGCAGCATCGAAACTCATGTTGCCGCTGTATGAATTAATCTCTTGCAGCTAGAAACTGAATCGTCGATCAAGTTCCAGGAGAGCCGACTGAACCTCATCTATCGTTACCGGCGCGGGCGTGCCCGGTATTTTTCTCAGGGCTGGCTCGGACTCCACTGCGTAGTAATCCGAGGCCCACGCAGCAAGGATCGTCCTTTTGTCATGCGCCGACAGGACGCGCGAATTGACTATATCGATCGGACGTCGAAGAGTTACGTGGTGCGGCACCAGAGAAGTCGGCCCTTTCGTTACAGCATCGTTGGCTATCTGCTGAAGCACTGCGTCCATCGTCGTTGAACCTCAGCAAATGTGTGGGTCCCGGTCACGACGGGACCGTGATGTGACGACGGGATCAATCGTCGGCGCGAGCAGATCGTGCTTCTCGGCGAACCCCCTAAAGAGGCCGCGGACGGTCTCTGCTTCGATTTCACCGAGCAATGCAGCTCTGCAGGCATTCATAGCAATCGAATGCGAGGCGTCTCTCGTCGAGACTGGCCACTCAACGAGATACCGGTAAGCATCCATGACTGACTTCACCTCGACCGGCATTCCGAGGCCGACGAGAACGGATACGGGTTTCGTGAACATATCGGGTTTCATGCTTTTCTCCTTTCCAACCCCCCATGCTGCCAGGCGCCGCTCCAGCGGCGCCTCGATTTTCAGCGTTGGATTACGCAGCCTTCTGTCCTTCGATCTGAGCCGCCGGAGCCGGCAGCGCCGGATCGATCTCAATGTCGATTTTCCGCGGCTTGAGAGCTTCGGGGATCTCACGGATGAGATCGACCGATAGCAGACCGTTGACCAACGCTGCTGCGTTGACCCTGACGTGATCCGCAAGCTCGAAGCGGTGTTCGAACGGTCGGGACGCAATGCCGCAATGGAGATAGCCTTCCGCAGTCGAGTCCTGCTTCTTACCGGTCACGGTCAGGAGATTCGACTGGAAAATAATGTCCAGATCATCGCGCGCGAAGCCCGCAACAGCGATCGAAATTCGATAGCTGTCGTCGCCGGTCTTGACGATATCATACGGCGGCCAGTCACTGACTGAGCGGGCACGCTGAGCGTTCTCCAGGAGATTGAAGACGCGGTCAAAGCCAACGCTCGACCGGAAGAGTGGCGTGTAGTCATAAGATGTTGCCATAGCCATATCCTCCTTGAAGCAACATGGGTATGAAGCGCCGAAAGACAGCACTCCCAGCAAGGCCAGCCCTGTTCTAGCGGCTGGCGGAAATCGATTTGGTTTTTGCCTATTTCGGTTTCAAGGTATGACCAGCAAAAATTTCAGCGGTATCGAACAATCGCAGTCGACTTGCGGACGTGGTCGATGCGGTCAAAAGGTCCTTTCGGTCGAAGCCAACCGCATTAATCTCATCTCAAAGCTCGCCACCTTCCTGCGTTTCCACCTTCCATGTCATGATATGGGCTGCAGACGGAGCATCAACAGGGCTAGGGTGCATTCGACATCAACTCGTGAGCGGCCATACCGAGACTAAGAACGCGTCGGGTTCCAAGTGGGATCGAAACCGTTCAGGTCGCCGAGCTTCTTGAACTGCGCCGTCCGTTCCGGATAGCAATTGCCCGGATAATCCGCATTCTTCTACCGCCGGATCTCTGCATCCTTTGCGGGAGTGAATACTTCACGATTGCCGAATATCTCCATCGGATTGCCGCCGCCGGAACTGCGTTCCGTGACCTCTCTAGGGCCGAAATCTGTGTCCATCGGGCGGCGCAGCTTCACCAAACGGAGCAGCTTCTCAATTTCATAATGTGTCAGTGGCGCATGGCGGACGACACTCACTTATAGCCGTTTGACCGGCTCGCCAGCGTTATCCATGCAGCGTAAGTCCACGACAGATCCGGCATTGCGAGCCTGTTCGAGCTGCGTCTGCAACTCTCGGATCGTCTTTTCGGTCTCGGACGTTTCCGGTTCCAGCAACCGGGATTGCGGAAAGTCCGTCCATGTAACGCCGACTTGGCGCTTAGCAATGCCTACCAGCTGATTGTCACGCTCCGAATAGTCCAGGCTGTTTTTAAGCTGGGGATCGGGACGCATGGTAATCGACAGCATCATGGTCACGCGCGGATCGGCTTCGCGGATCACAATGTCATTGTGTTCGGTTTGAAGCATTTCCCTGAACAGCTCGATGCTTTCCGCGCGCGCTGCCCTAACCGATCGAAGCCGCAATTTTTTTGCCGGTCGATTTCGACCTGCACCGGCCGCGTCACGATCGACCGGACATGGCTGTACCTTTTCCAGAGCGACCAATCGAGATCTTTGAGCGGTTTGCATTGAATGAAGAGATTGCTGTCAGGGAGCAGAATAGATCAGCTTGCATATCTGCTCCTGTGAATGGCGCACAACAGCGTGTGCCCAGCCGCCTTCAGTGCTTCCGCCATTGTCGTCGGCGGTGGTGGCTGACCTGCCTTTCTTGAAGCAGGTCGAGATAGCGTTTCAGCCTTTCGAGCGCTCGTAATTATAGGCGCGGGCATCATTGATAGCGAAATCAAACCGATCTCTGACGGAATGGTCGGTACTTATGTCTGCGACCAGCTTTGCGGGTTTCACAAAGTCCCGGACAAGGATTTCAGCAAGATCCCATGGGAATGAATAGCGACCGTCGCTCTGGCAAGTGAGGCTGCGATAACGCACTCACCTCAAAGGATCTTTCTGAAACCGATGTCCCAATTAAGCGAAATCCGCAACCAGCTCGTGAAACTCGTGGCCGGCCATGTTCCGGTACTCGATCAGATGCCTGATTTCTTCACTTTCATCAGCCGAAAGCAAACCATCTTCGATCAGCGCCTACAGACATTTTTTTACCTGGTCTTTGGTATTTTTGGGCACGCGATCAACGCCACGGCCTGCCACACGCGGAAGCGATCTGTTGTCTGCACCAGACTAAGGGCGGTTTGCTTCACCTGCTCCGCATAAAACAGCACCAACACCATCTGCATTGACCCGCAACCGGATAAGGTTGCGCTCTGGCGCACTGGGTCATGGTTTGCGGCTATCGTGGGATGGTGTAGCGTAGGCAGTTGCGGGGGCCAGTCCACGGAGAATTGTAATATTCATGCCTGCATTCTTTCGAAGGATATGACAGTCTTGGGGAAGGAAACGAACTCTCCGAGGAAAGACGCAAAGCGCGAAAGGTGGATACGGAACTTCTCCCGCCAAGGTCTGCCAAGGCGGCTACGAAGAAAGTTGCCTTATCCAGTCGTCGAAGCTGGCCTCTGAGGCCCGCGCCACACTATCCGTATCCGGGTTCCCGTCGGAATTTAACCCTCTAAAGTCCCGAGCCGTTTTTCCGTACGCTGCTTGAATGCTCGGGCAAAATGATCGCCGCGCAAAAATCCGACGGCGGCGATATCGGAGATGCGGCGAGTATTGCTAGGATCAGCCAAGATTGACCTGATCCGTTCAAGTCGTTGGCTTTTGCAGTTAGTAGCCTGGAAAAAATTTCCGCCAAACTTAAAAATTTCCGCCAAACTTCAAGTCTCTGCCGGGACAATTCCGATTGACGCTTCTAAGATGTCCGACAACATGACAATAAGGTTGGATGAGGAAATGGCGGTGCTCGTAACAGAGCAGATATTCGGCGGGAGGGAATGATGAAGATTACAAGCCTGGAAACCGTTCGCGTTGCGGAACGCGCCAACCTGCTCTGGGTGCTGGTGCGCACCGATGAGGGTCTGACAGGACTTGGAGAAACGTTCTTCGGCGCGGAAACGGTTGAGGCCTACGTGCATGAATATATTGCTCCGCGCGTGATCGGACGCGATCCTCTTGAGATCGACAGGCTTGCAGCCGACCTCGTCGGCTATCTCGGCTTTCGGTCATCCGGCGCCGAAGTGCGTGGCAATTCCGCCTTCGATATCGCGCTTTGGGATCTTTTCGGCAAGGCGACGGGTCTGCCGATCGCGCAGTTGCTGGGCGGCTTCACCCGCAAGGAAATCCGCACCTACAACACCTGCGCCGGTACGGAATACATCAAGAAGGCGACAGGGCAGACGACCGCCAATTACGGCCTGTCCGATGGGAAGGGCTATGACGATCTGAACGGCTTCCTGCACCGCGCCGATGAACTCGCCCAGTCGCTGCTCGAAGAGGGCATCACTGCGATGAAGATCTGGCCATTCGATACCGCTGCCGAAAAATCGCGCGGAACTTACATATCCATGCCGGATCTGAAACAGGCGCTCGAACCATTCGAAAAAATCCGCTCCGCCGTCGGGGACCGGATGGACATCATGGTCGAGTTCCATTCGATGTGGCAGTTGTTGCCCGCCATGCAGATCGCCAAGGCGCTCACCCCCTACAATACATTCTGGCATGAAGACCCGATCAAGATGGACAGCCTCGCCAGCCTCAAGCGCTACGCGGAGGTTTCGCCGGCACCGATTTCTGCTTCGGAAACCCTCGGATCGCGCTGGGCCTTCCGCGACTATCTCGAAACGGGCGCGGCTGGCGTTGTGATGCTCGACATCAGCTGGTGTGGCGGACTGTCGGAAGCGCGCAAGATCGCCGCCATGGCGGAGGCCTGGCATCTTCCCGTTGCCCCGCACGATTGCACAGGTCCGGTCGTTCTCTGCGCGTCCACCCATCTTTCTCTCAACGCGCCCAATGCCCTTGTTCAGGAAAGCGTGCGTGCTTTCTACAACACTTGGTATCGCGACCTCGTCACCGCGCTTCCGCAGGTTCGCAACGGGATGATTACGGTGCCGCCGGGCTCGGGGCTTGGAATGGAACTCAACCCGGAGCTTGAGCGGGCGTTCACCGTCAGCCGTCGTGTCTCCGATTGTTCGGCCATCTGATTTGTCCGAGGATAGTCATGACCACAAACGATGAAACCGCCGTGACGGGGATGCGCTTTGGTTCGCTTGCCGGACCGGGCCTCATGCTGCTCGGCATGCTCATGTTTGCGTTGAATGACGCGATGGGAAAATGGCTTGTCGCCAGCTACGGACTGGGTCAGCTGATCCTTATCCGGAGTCTGGCGGCGTTGCTCATTCTGTCGCCTTTTCTCTGGCGGGCGGGCTGGAAACCGATCATTGAGGCCGAGAGGCCGCTGATGCAGGCGGCGCGGGTGCTGTTCTCGACGCTGGAGGTATTTTGCTTCTATTACGCTGTCATGTATCTGCCGCTGGCCGACGTCATGACCTACTGGCTGGCGGCGCCGATCTATGTGGCGGCTGCCTCCCCTCTGCTTTTGGGCGAAAAGGTCGGCTGGCGCCGGTGGACGGCGATCTTCATCGGCTTCATCGGCGTGATCATCACGCTTGAACCATCGAGTGCGATGTTCACCGTGCCGGCCGTCATTTCGATTGTTGGCACTTTCGCATTCGCCTTCATGCTGCTTTCCGGCCGAAGACTTCGGGCCACGCCAGACAAGACGCTGGTGCTGTTCCAGCTCGCCGGCGCCGGACTTGCCGGTCTTCTCTTCGCTCCATGGGACTGGAAGCCCCTGACATTTGCTCCGGAGGTCGGCTTGCTATGCCTGCTCGGCGCAGTAGCAATGGGCGCACACATCCTCGTCAACCGCGCGCTGAAGATCTCCGATGCCGCCACGGTCGCACCGTTGCAATACACCTTACTCCTGTGGGCGATCGTCTTCGGCTGGATGTTCTTCGGCGATGTGCCGCGTCTCACGATGGTGTTCGGCGCGGTATTGATCATCGGCTCCGGGCTGTTCATCTTCTTCCGAGAGCAACAGCTCAAGAAGCGCCAACCCGACGCACCACTCGACCTACCCTGACGCGTTTATCCTGAAAGCCAAGAGCCCGCTGACGACGCAGCGGGCTCTTACGACGATCACACCGAAATCTGGCCTGTCCGCAGTTTACTTGCGGATCGCGGCAAGCTCGGCGAGGATGCCATCGACGACATCGGCGCCGATCTCAGCCTTGTGCTTTTGATAGACGACCATGGACTTCTCGCGGATGCGGGCCTGCTCTTCCGGCGAAAGCACGTTCACCTCAAGACCGGCTGCCTTAATCTTCTCCAGCGATTTCTTGTTCAGATCGCCAATGACCTGACGCTCGACGTCACGCCCGACAATAGCGCATTCCCGCAAAGCGGCCTGCTCTTCGGGCGAGTACGTATCAAAGATCGCCTTGGAAAAGAGGAAGAGGAACGGCGTGTAGGCGTGGTTGGTTTGGGTGATATATTTCTGTACTTCGAAGAACTTCGACGTGTCGATGGTCACATAAGGGTTTTCCTGGGCATCGATCGTCTTGGTTTCGAGAGCCGAGAAGACTTCGCCGAATGCCATGGGCGTCGCATTGGCGCCAAGGTTCTGGAAGGTATCGAGGAACACGTTGTTCTGCATGACGCGAACCTTCATGCCCTCCAAGTCCTCCCATTTGTTCACCGGACGAACCGAATTGGAAAGGTTACGGAAGCCGTTTTCCCAATAGGCGAGATTGACGAGGCCCACGGCCGCCAGCTTCTCGTTCATCATCTCGCCGAACTTGCCGTCCAGCACCTTGTAGGCTTCCTCCGAGGTGGAGAAGAGGAACGGCAGATCGAAGACGCCAAGTGCAGGCTCGATACCGACGAGCGGCGAAGAAGACGTCACGACGGCTTCCTGGACGCCCGAGCGCAGTGCCTGGGTCGCCTGCAGGTCACCTCCCAGGGCACCGCCCCAGAATGCCGTCAGCTTCAGTTTCCCGCCTGATTTTTCGTCCAGGCATTTCTGCATCGCCTCAATGCCGTTACCGACCGGGTGATCGGCATTGATGCCGTTGGAGACGCGGATGTTACGCTCGGTAAACTCGGCGAAGGCCGGCGCGGAAGCAGACAGGGTGAAGGCGATGGCAGTTGTGGCAAGTAGCAGGTTTCGCATGATATCCTCCCATGGATGTTGGAAACAGAAGTGACCAGCCGGCTTCAGTGCAGCCAGCGAGCCGGTACGATAACCAGGTCTGGAAACAGGACCAGGAGCAGAAGTACGAGCGTTTGGGTGAGCAGGAACGGCCAGACTCCAACCGTAACCTTGCCCAGGGGAACGCGGCCGACGCCGCTGACAACGTTGAGAACGACCCCTACCGGCGGCGTCAGAAGACCAATGCAGTTGTTCATGATAAAAAGAACGCCGAAGTAGACCGGATCGATGCCTGCCTGCTTGATGATCGGCATCAGGACCGGCGTCAGGATCAGGATGGTCGGCGTCAGGTCCAAGGCTGTGCCCACGATCAGCACCAGGATCATGATCACGAACATCAGCAAGGTCGGACGGTCGATCAGCGGCTCTATGAGGCCGGTAATTTCCGCCGGAATATTGGCGGCTGTGATTAACCATGCGGAAACGAGCGCCGCGCAGACAAGGAACATGATGACGGAGGTGGTCTTGGCCGCCTGAAGGATAACCCGTGGAAGCTCCTTGGGCGTGAGCTCCCGGTAAATCACCATGCCGACGAAGAGCGCATAGGCTGCGGCGACTACGGCAGCTTCCGTCGGCGTCACCACGCCCGCCTTGATGCCGCCAAGGATGATGACAGGCATGCCGAGCGCCCACAGAGCGCGACCGGTTGCCCGAATGCGCTCCGCACCCGACACACGCGGCAATGGCTGGACATTGTCTTTGCGCACGACCATCAGCCATGTCACGACCAAGGCAAGGCCCATCATCAGGCCCGGCACGATACCGGCCATGAAGAGCTGCGTGATCGAGACGTTGGCGGCAACGCCGAACACGATGAAAGCCATCGACGGGGGGATGACGGGCGCGATGATGCCACCTGCGGCAATGAGGCCGGCTGAGCGTGGAACGTTATAGCCCGCCTTTGCCATCATCGGAATGAGAATGGCCGCGAGCGCAGCAGTATCGGCCGCCGCCGAACCGGAAATGCTGGCCATGATCAGCGCCGCAACGATCGCGACGATGCCCAGGCCGCCGCGGATATGCCCCACGCAGGCAATGGCGAAATCGATGATGCGCCGCGACAGGCCGCCGGCATTCATCAGCTCTCCTGCCAGAATGAAGAACGGGATAGCCAGCAACGTGAATGTATCGGCGCCGGCAATCATGTTCTGCGCGATGATCTGCGTATTGAACATTCCCATGTACCACATGAGAACAACGCCGCAGAACATCAGCGAGAATGCGACCGGCACCCCGATGGCCATGGCACCAATCAGTGAAGCGACGAAAACTAAAAGCGTCATCAGGTCCGCTCCGCCATCTGTTCGATCGTCAGATTCTCGCCCACAAACGCTTCGATTTCCTCCTGCGTCACACGGCCCGTGATCAGGCGGAAAAGGCGCTCCAGCGCGATGACGGCGCAACAGAAGCCGGTAAAGAAGCCACTGCCGTAGACGAAGCCCATGGAGAGGCCGGTCACCGGGGCCTTCATGCTCCAGTTGATCGGCAGTTGCTTCCACGTACCCCAGAAGAAGATAGCCGCACAGGCGATGATCACCAGATTGCTCAGGATCATGCAAAGGATGCGCCCCTTGCGGCCCAGCAGCGCAACGAGGGTTTCGACGCCAAGATGCCCATGTTCCCGGAACGTCACGACGGCGCCAATGAAAGTCAGCCAGATGAAGAAGTAGCGTGCGAGTTCGTCCGAGACCGTCAGGCCGGAGTTTAACGTATAGCGCATGATGACGTTCACGAAGACCATGATCGCCATGCCCGAAAGCAGTATGATCAGTAAGAATTCGAGAGCCTTGTAGAAATGGTCGACTACCTTCTGCACGCTTTACTCCCAGTCTGCGTTACAACAGGCCACGCTTGGCCAGGTTTTTCATCAGCGCAGCCACGCCGAAGGTCCATTCGGGGCAAGCATCACTACGATCGACCCAGTTTACCAGACGGCCAAGCAACGGTGTCGCAATTTCCACCCGGTCGCCGATTTCATGCGTAAATCCCTGCCCTGCCCCGCGCCGATCCTTCACGGGAGCGAACATGGTGCCGAGGAAAAGTACAGCGCCGTCGGGATACTGGTGATTGCGATTGAGCAACTGACGCGCAAGGTCGGAGGGCCTGCGGCTTATCGCCTCCATTGGGCTCTCGCCTGTCATTCGGAAACCGTCCTTGCCCTCGACGGACAAGGCAACGCGGACTTTGCCGAGTTCTTCCAGCGTGAACTTGTCATCGAAGAGGCGAATGAAAGGGCCGATGGAACACGAGGCGTTGTTGTCCTTCGCCTTGCCGAGCAAC
This sequence comes from Rhizobium sp. BK181, assembly GCF_014193305.1. Classification (NCBI taxonomy): domain Bacteria; kingdom Pseudomonadati; phylum Pseudomonadota; class Alphaproteobacteria; order Hyphomicrobiales; family Rhizobiaceae; genus Rhizobium; species Rhizobium sp. BK181. Next base: position 7,196 of record NZ_JACHZA010000022.1, on the reverse strand, counting down.
AGCGCCGAGCGTCCTTCGATATCGCGAAGATTAACATCGTTTCCGAGCGTGGCGCCGACGATTTCGCCGGAGGACCTGAGGACGAGGACCACTTCCGGCTCGGGATTGTTCCATTGCGAGATCGGATGGATCCCGACCAGCGAAGCGCAGCCGACTGCCGACATGGGTTGCGACTTGGTAAAGATTTCGGCATCCGGCCCGATGCCCACCTCAAGGTACTGCGACCAGAGGTTCATCTCCTGGAGAAGTTCCTTCACTCGTGCAGCCTGCTCGGAACCGGCGACGAGACCCCTAAGGCTGTCGCCCAGAACTGGCGCGAGACGCCCGCGGATATCCGACGCGCGGGACGCATCTCCCTTCGCCTGCTCTTCGATCACACGTTCAAGCATGCTGTCGGCAAACGTGACCCCGGCCGCCTTGATCGCCTGCAGATCGATCGGAGCCAGTAATTGACCAGCCTGACCCGACAGAAAATCATCGATCGACCCGAGATCGGGAAGCTCTCCCGCCGCCTCCAATTCGCCGGCGAAATCCTCCTTTTCAAGCAGTTCGGAAACAGTGACGGAAACCGAGGACAGGTCGAGGAGCCGCTCGCCCCGCACTAAGGCTGGGCAAGGGCCGCCAGCCGTATTCGACCAGACGCGACCAACAAGCAGCGCATCAGCGGCATCTGTAGGCAGAATATCCGAAGCTCGAAGTGACGTAGTCGAACCCAAGCAAACCTCCTCACAGCCACGACACGATGATCTCCCGTCATCTTGCCCGATTGTCAGGATGTCTGACAATGATGGACCTGTTTTGTAGTCATACTTCCGTGCGCTGTCCAGCGCCGAAAATCACCTGATAAAAACGGCAAGCGGGCAGCGCCGGAAGATTTCAATCCGCCTCAAGGGTGAGATCCAGCCGACTGGCCGCGCCGAGCAAATGCCGCTTCATCGCCTCGCGCGCACGTTTTGGGTCGCCGCTGGCAATGGCATCGCGGATCGCCACATGCTCGGCAATCGTCAGTTCCACAATTTCTTCAAGGACTGCTGCGGCCCGCGCGGCGTTGATGGCAAGACTGATGCGCTCTGCTATGAAGCCGACGAACAGGGCAAAATATTCGTTGCGGGTCGAAGCTGCAATGACACGATGAAAGATCAGGTCGGCAACGATCCCCTGATCCGTCCATTTGTCCGCCCCCATCATGCTCGCCAAGGCTTCGTCAAGCTTTGTCAGATCGCTATCGACATGATGCGTTGCCGCAAGGCCGGCGGCTTCGATTTCCAGCGGCATGCGCAACTGGAACAGATCCCGGAAGCTCGCGCGGTCATGAAGATCATCCTGCTCGATGCGGATCGACTGGCGCGCCTTGATCTCGGTTGCGAAGGCTCCAACGCCCTGTCTGGTCTCAACCAGACCCTCGTTGCGCAACTGAGCAATCGCCTCGCGTACTACCGAGCGGCTGACGCCGAAACTGCTGGCGAGGAAGTGTTCGGTCGGCAGCTTGCTCCCCGGCGGTATACGGCCGTCCGTGATCTCGCGGGCAATCTGGGCGGCAATTCGCGCCGGAAGATGCTCGTTGCGCCTGATCTGTCCAAAATCCAGTGACATGCCTTTTTCGCCTTAACACACTGCCGCCTATGAATGCCGCTAGAAATCCAGTTGGCAACCCGGATTCATCACGCCTTGCGGATCGACAGCCTTTTTCAATGCTGCAACCAATCCTCGTTGGATCGGAGGGATACGCATCTCATAGTCCGCCTTCTTCAGACGGCCAATACCGTGCTCGGCGCTGATCGAACCGTGATAGGTATCGACGACCGCATTGATCGCCTTCTTCGCATCCTGGATGCGCGCCTCCATCTCTGCGCGGGACAGGCCGCCCGGCGGCAGCACGTTCAGATGCACATTGCCATCGCCGACATGACCGTAGGAGACACAAACACCGTCCGGCACCGCAGCGGCCACTGCCTGTTCGGCGTCGCGCACGAAGTCGGAAAGGCGCGAAAGCGGGACGGAGACGTCCGTCCGCAGATGTGGCCCGCGCTTCGCCTGCCCCTCGTTCATTGCCTCACGGAAAAGCCAAAGGTTGCGCGCCTGCGTCCTTGAGCTTGCAATCACACCGTCCGGAACAAGCCCTTCGTCCATAACGGCACCCAGGAACCGCTCCATGAGGTCGTAGATATCGACAAGGCCAGACCCGGATATCTCCATAAGCACATAGGCGGGGTAATCTCCGGATATTGGCATCGCAAGGTCCGGAATTGCCTCGCGGGCGAGGACGAAAGCAAGCGGCGGCATGAACTCGAAGGCGGACATCAGATCGCAGCAATCGCGACGCGCGCGGCGGAAAAGCGTGATCCCATCCTCGAGCGAATTGAGCCCGAGAAGCGCGGTTGCGACCTGATCCGGTTCCGGCGTCAATTTTACGGCGACGGCGGTGATGATACCGAACAACCCTTCCGCGCCGATAAAGATCTGCTTCAGATCGATGCCGCGATTATCCTTGCGAAGTGTCGACAATCCGTCGAGAATCGAACCGTCCGGCAGAACCGCTTCAAGGCCAAGCACCAGCTCTCGCGTCATCCCGAAGCGCAACACATTGATACCGCCCGCATTGGTCGACACATTGCCGCCGATCCGGCAGGACCCTTGTGCCCCAAGCGCCAGCGGGAAGAACATGCCCTCCCGCGCGACAGCGTCCTTGAATTCCGACAGGATGCACCCGGCCTCCACCACAGCGGAGAAGTCGTCAGCGTCAATGCGGCGGATTTTGCTCATCCGCTCGAGACTAATCACCACCTGATCCTCCGGACGATCGGGGATTGCTCCCAAGGCCAGCCCCGTATTGCCGCCCTGCGGAATGATCGACAGGCCGAGTGCGACGCAAGCCTTTACGGCCGCGGACACCTCTTCGGTCGTGCGCGGGCGCAACACCGCGACCGCGCTGGACGTCACGTCTCCATGCCAGTCCCGGCAATATTTATCGACCGCCTCGCCCGATAGTACCATATCGGCCCCGAGGGATCGGTTCAGGGCATCGATGGCATGCCTTTGTCGGTCGAAGCCCATGCCAGCGTCAATTTCGTTCACGGTTTTCCTCACTTTTTTGCACGCACCGAAAAACCTGTCGATCGACCCGGCACTGCAGTAAATATGCTGTTTTCAAACGAATGATATAAGGTTATCAGACAACCTTACAATATATTTTATTGTGGCGCCTGTCTCTCATCGGATCGGTGTTCCGTAGGCTGGGAGGAAAAACAGTTGCACATTCTCATCATCGGCGCCGCCGGCATGGTCGGGCGCAAACTCGCGCAGAGGCTCGCCAAAGACGGCACACTGGACAGCCGTCCGATTGAGAGCATGACACTCGTTGATGTCGTTACGCCAGAACCGCCGCAAGGCTTCGGCGGAAAGGTGGCGATGGAAACGGCAGACCTCTCGACTCCCCGAGAAGCGGCGCGGCTCGTCGCTCTCCGTCCAGATGTGATTTTCCACCTCGCCGCCATCGTATCGGGTGAAGCCGAACTCGATTTCGACAAGGGCTATCGCATCAACCTCGACGGCACGCGGTTCCTGTTCGACGCGATCCGCCTGGCCCATGGTGAGGATGGCTACAAACCCCGCGTCGTCTTCACCTCCTCGATCGCCGTGTTCGGCGCCCCCCTGCCCTATGCCATCTCGGACGAATTCCACACCACGCCGCTGACCAGCTACGGAACGCAGAAGGCGATCTGCGAGTTGTTGCTTTCGGACTATTCGAGACGTGGCTTTTTCGAAGGCATCGGAATTCGCCTGCCGACCATCTGCATTCGCCCTGGAAAGGCGAACAAGGCGGCTTCCGGTTTCTTTTCAAACATCCTACGCGAGCCCCTCGTCGGTCAGGAAGCCGTTCTGCCCGTACCGGATGATGTGCGCCACTGGCATGCGTCGCCTCGGTCCGCCGTCGGTTTCCTCATCCATGGCGCGGCGATCGATGTCGAGAAGGTTGGCCCGCGGCGCAACCTGTCCATGCCTGGGCTCAGCGCGACTGTCGGCGAGCAGATCAAGGCGCTGCGCCGCGTTGCCGGCGAGAAGGCCGTGGCGCTGATCCGGCGGGAGCCTGATGAGATGATCATGCGCATGTGCGCCGGCTGGGCACCGGGATTTGAGGTAAAGCGGGCAACTGCGCTCGGCTTTACCGCCGAAAAATCCTTCGACGAAATCATCAGGGTCCATATCGAAGACGAACTTGGAGGTAGGCTGCCATGACAACCGGAACCGGACAACAGAGGCGAAACATCCCCTTTCTCGGAACCGGCCCCGCCCAAACAGCGGACTGGGCGAACGCACTCCATTTTCCACTTCGATCTATCCCGCGGACGTTTTAGCCGTGCTGGAAGTACGCCGAGGCCGTAATAAGAGGCCATCGCGCCATAGCTGCGGTTGATCTCGGGATCGAAAAAGCTGGCACGACGGACGCCTGGCTTCAGATTGTCGGGAACGATCAGCCGGGGAACGCCGCCGAAGACGCGAAACATCCGGACATGCGAGCCGACCCAGTCGGGGAGCGTTTGCGTCCAGCTCGCCTCCGCATAGGTGAAGCTCGATGCACCGAGCACCGCCACGAAGATCTCCGCCTCGCGGATCCGGCCTTGCGATCAACATCGGGATCTTTTTGCCGGATAGTCGACGAACACCTTGTCGCCGGCCGCATGCTCCTCGCGCATCGTCGGTGAAAGCCGCTGTTGGAAACCACGCAGGAGTTCACAAAGCGGCTATAGTCGTAACCGTCGAGTGCGACCCACGATCCTCCTCCGCAGGAGAGCTCGGTAACGTCGGGCTTCTTGAGCTCGATGGCAAGATCGGAGCCATTGGGCTCGATCCTCCTTCTCGTGCCCCGTTTGATGCCATTCCGAGCGAAGAGCTTGCTCTCGAGCGCATCGTCAGTTAGGTCCCCGGGCATGGGGTTAATTTAACCCCACTGCCGCCGCGCGCTGCAAATTATCCTGCACCGTGCTTCACGCAATTCCCGACACGACGGCAATCTCACGCGAGCTGGTTTCGCTTGCCGCAAGGCGCAGCATTGGTTGCAAATGTTTCATACTCAGCCTTCTCTTTGCCGGCATCTACATGCCCTCGTTCATCGTGAGGTATTTGATACCAAAGTTGCTGACCCAGGGAGTGATCTTCAGTGCCGAAAACTGGCCGGTCTTTGATCGGATTGGCGGCCGGCTTCACGTCGGAATCCGCAGAGAAGACGCCCGCCTATGAGGTGGGCAAGCTGAAGAGCCTGCCTTCGCGCAAGGGCCCATTGAACGCCGAGCTTGTTGCGATCAAGTCGAAACAGGCGAGCCTCATGCAACTGATTGAGGACCGCCATGCCGACGGCCGGCCGCGGCTTTGCCATCCTGGATGATCAACTGGGCGAACTGGAGTCACGCGGGAGACGCTGGTTCTGCAACCCGCTCGCAAGCGCCGGTCGAGTATTTCCATGAGAATATGGCGAAGCTGAAGGCGCAGTTCAATAGTTTCAATCGAGACCAGCATCCGCAAGCTAATCTTCTAGGCACGCAACATCGCCGACGAACATGCCAAGTAGCGGCTGATGCCGATGGTGCGTGATCTCATCCCGACCGTCGTGATCAGCCTCTTCGTGGTCCTTTATCAAATGCGTTCATTGGCTTTTGCCCGATTGGCTGGATTGGGAAACTTCAGATTATTTGCCCTGCCCTTGCGACCGCGCCTCCGCCAGCGATGCGGCGATTGCAGCGATCGAGCGAAACAGGACGAGCGGGTCGTCCTTCGAGGGCGTGAAACCTCGGCGCTGCCAGAACTGAGCCGCTTCGTGATCGACGGCGTTGACCATCAACGCTCGGCCACCGATCAGAGCAGCGGCCTGGACGCATCGCTCAAGGGCATGTTTCACCAGACCTGTACCGATACCTCTTCCCGCCCATTCCGTGTCCGTCGCAAGCTGGCCGAGGAGAAGACAGGGAACCGGATCGGGCGGTTGCCCGTTACGGATTGAGCGCGGCAGGATCGCAGGAACGACAGCGGTCGGCGCCAAGCCATAATATCCGACGACGCGCCCCGCCTCGTGGACGACGAGAACCGCCGTGAAACCTTTCTCCTGATTGGAAAGCGCACGCGTCTTTAGCCAATGATCGAGCGTCGGCTTGCCGCAGGAGAATTCGGAAACATTATGCGCCGCCGTAAGCGGTTCTGGAGCCGATAAAGCCACGGCTTATTGGTTCGGCTTGTAGCCGGCTTCCCACGGAGCGGGGCGCCTGGCCAGTTCCACCATCTCGGGAACAGGAGCGGCCGGTCGGGACAAGACACCCATAAAGTCGGCAAAGCCTTCCGGGCTCATGCGGATGAGTCCCTGCTCCATAACGACTTCCTCGGCGGCGCGCACGGCGGCCTCCCGCACGAAATCGGTTCGCGAGCGGCCGCGCAGGCTTGCTGCACGATCGATCATTGCGACGTCTGCCTCTGGCAAGCGCATGGAGATCGGGTATTCCTTGCGTTCGACAGTGGCGGCCATGACTTATCTCCTTTACGAGGAAAATAGCGACTTGTAGCGCCAAATGCAATACGATACTATCAATCTTGTTCACCTGCCTTGCCATTATAGAATTAGCGCGGGAGGATGGTCACCGAAGAGTTTATATGCGCCGAACTCAAGATCGCATCGACGCTCTCAGCAGGCAAGAAAGTCATCTTTCTTGTGCCCGCATTGGCGTTGTTTGATCAGCTCCGCGACGATCTGGCCGAGAGTTTTCCGGAAACGTTGATCGACAGCGTAGTATCGACTGACGGCGATCTCACCGCCTTGATCTTCGAACCCGAACTAAAGTCGATCGAGGTCATGACGCCCGAGCGGTGCCTGGCGCTTCTCAGTTTTGCCGAAACCGACATGAGCGACATTGGGCTGCTCGTTTTCGACGAATGTCATCTGTTGAGCCCAGAAGGTGGCGGGTCGCGCAGCGTTGACGCGATGCTTTGCCTGCTTCACGCCATTTAAATGGCCCCTGACGCCGATCTTCTGCTGTTATCCGCCATGCTCCAGAATGCCAAAGAAGTGGCAGATTGGCGTCAGCTTCTGGCCCAGAGCGGCTATTGGAGCGACCTAACCGACCTAGAGCATCGCACTTGAATTGAGAATCGAGTGGGGTTTTCACGAGGGTATCGGTGTGATTCACTGCGGTTGGAGGTGAATCACATGGGTA
>NZ_JACHZA010000021.1:0-83138 GCF_014193305.1 Rhizobium sp. BK181 | reverse complement strand
GCGCACGTCCGGTTCGGCGAGAGGCGATGCGAGACCTGCCGCCGTAATGCGGTAAGGCGCGTATCGCCTACTCATCCGACTTACCTCAAGGTGCGTCGTGGCGGCCGGATCGTTTCCGTTGCCGTCATTGTCGCCGTCGGTGTCAACACCGATGGTCGGCGCGAGGTTCTGGGCATGGAGGTCGGCACCTCCGAAGCGGAGCCAATCTGGACGGAGTTCCTACGCAAACTGACCCGGCGCGGCCTGCGCGGCGTCAGGCTCGTCGTCTCCGATGCACACGAAGGGATCAAGGCGGCAACCTCGAAGGTTCTCAGCGCGACCTGGCAGCGCTGCAGGGTTCATTTTGCCCGTAACGTGCTGGCACATGCCGGAAAGAGTGGCCGCCGCGTGGTGTCGGCATTCATCGCGACCGCCTTCGCCCAGGAGACGGCAGAGGCTGCGAGCCTGCAGTGGCGCGCCGTCGCTGACCAGATCCGTCCGAAGGTACCTAAGCTCGCCGCCATCATGGACGACGCCGAACACGACGTCCTCGCCTATATGAGCTTTCCCAAAGAGCATCGCGTCAAGCTCCATTCGATCAATTCCCTTGAGAGGCTCAACGGCGAGATCAAGCGACGCACAGAGGTCGTCGGCATCTTCCCCAACGATGATGCCATCGTCAGACTCGTCGGCGCGCTGCTGCTCGAACAAAATGACGAATGGGCCGTGCAGCGGGCTCGCTACATGACTCTGGAAACCATCAGCCAGATGAGCGATGATCCACTCATCAGCTTGCCAGCCGTGGCGCGCTGATCATCCCGGCCTATGCCGGAGAACGCGGCGACCAAAGCCGCCACCTACACCACTACCTGGGACACGATCGGTTCGCAGGTGCAAACCTACGCGGATTACTAGTGGAGTTTGCCGGGTCGGCAAAGGCCGCTGGCGTCAAGGAAAATGGTATTGCAGCGCTTGCGGGTGCGAAGTACGCGAGAGGGCCATCTGGGGCAGAAACCGCCTCGGCACCTCCATGGGCACCAGAACACCGTTTCTGCAATCATCACGCTCGCCTACGATTGCCGCCGCCCGCAATTTTTCGCGCCACATGCCGTCGCGGCGCTCAAGCTTGTGGACAGAGGTGTCCTTGGCCATGCACGGCGAGATCGGCCAAGCAGGGTTCCTTCCCGGGAACGTTCTGAAATACGGCGTCGGCAGCAGGAATATGCGTGACAAGAGCACTGCGCTGATGTCCACGGCCAACTTTCTAAGGGCGCACGGCTGGCGGGCCGATGGGGGCTATCAGGACAACATGAGCGCCATCGCTAGTTGGAACTCCGCAAGTGTCTACCAGCAGGCGATCGTGCGCATTAGCGAGGCAATCGATGGGGGCTAACCCTGCGCGAAGTTTTAAAGCCCCCAATGGGGACGGAGGGTCAGTTGCAGTGGTAAGGGCTACGCAATGTCACAGACTACGGTTCGGTACGATCCAACTTCTGTCCCTGTCTAAATGGCGGAGCTTCAAGCGTTTTTGCAGCTGACACAAAGGTGATCCGGCGTGTCGCAGAACCGGACAATATTGTCACCTGCTTCGGGCGTTTCTCAGTGGATGGCTATCGACGTGGGAGCATTTGCGATGCTCCCGGCCGGGTTTGGAAACCGGGCGATCAGGATGCGCGTCAGGTCCTCCTGAGTGCGGTGGCCCTGATTGAAAAGAACGATCGCCGCGCTGCATATTACTTCCGATGTCTTCTCATCCGGCTTCGCTTTGAAATGTCGGTACCAGGATTGAACGGCCTGCGAGAGCACGGCCAGATCGGATTCCAGAAAACGTGTAACGAACATTTCTTACCTCCCAATAAGTGGAGGCCATGCAGGGTTCGATGCATGAGCAGTACTGAGCCTCCAATACCTGTTGCGCAACGAGACTACCTCCTCTTCGGTGAGACATGTAAGTCGGACCAAGGTCCCGTACGAAACCGTACAATAAAACCTCGCGTGCAAAACCTTTAAGTTGAAGTAGTTGAAGTTTTTCCGCCATGCCCTAGCAAAAAACTTAACCTGTAACTGTTGTTATTTATCCATTTTTCCTTCCAGGTTGCATGCCTAATACTTTTGGCGACGTGGACCGAAATAGAATTCCTTATTAAAGTTGCATCGGTTTCCGACGCCTTGAACATGCCAAGTACCGCGATACTCGTCGGCGGCTTGGACCCGAAATCTATTGTTAGAGGATTGCCAGGATGCCTTACAAAAAAGATGACAGTCTGCCACGCAATACCGCGCGCAGACATTTTCTAGGTGTTGCCGCTGCCGCCGGTGCGCGGCTCGCTGGTGTTGCGGCCTTGGCGACGGCAGCTTCCAAGTCTCCCGCGAGTGCAATGGGGCGGCGCTGGGGGCGTGGTCACTCTGGTGGAGGCGGGAATGGCTCCGGCGGACAGGGAGGCTCCGGTGGAGGCGGCGGTGGCGGCGGAGCACAGTGCTTCCTGCGTGGGACGGCGATCCTCACTGATTGCGGCGAGAAGCCTGTCGAGGATCTGCGCGTCGGCGATAACGTTGACCTTCCGGACGGGAGCGCCCGTCCAGTCAAATGGGTCGGCCGGCAGGTTTTCAAGAAGAGCGGTGCGCGCTGGCATGAAGGTGTCGTGCCGATCCGCGTTTCCCGCCACGCGCTGGACAGCCGCACACCACATTCCGATCTCTACCTGTCGCCAGGCCATGCGCTGTTTCTGAACGGCGTGCTGATCCGCGTGAGGGATCTCGTCAACGGCACGACAATCGCGCCGGTCGTTCCTGCCGATGACACCTCGATCGAGTATTATGCTGTCCTGCTCAGTACCCACGAGGTCATTCTTGCCGAAGGTGCTGCGGCCGAGACCTTCCATCCGTCGGAGAGCAATTACGAGAACTTCTCCAATTTTGCGGAGTACAAGCGCCTCTATGCAGAGGAGCGCACCGTGATGACATCCTACGCGACGGTGGTGGGCGAGGAAGGTGGTTGGAAGCACCTGAAGGCGCTTCTTCAGCTTGGCGCTTCGCCTCTAGTGCCGATGTGCGATCCGTTCGGGGACGCCTGCGAGGCGATCAATACGCGAGCCAAAGAGCTTGAATATTGATCATTGTCGCCGAGTCGGGTGGTCCGTGAATTGCGACGATCGGTGACACCGATCGTCGCAGGCGCAGCCTACGCCCTATTCGACTTGGCACCGGCCGTTTTGCGCCAACAGGTGGCAAAGCCATGGGGTTGATTGGTCTCCGATACCGACCTGCCTAGCTGCGGCCAGACGTGGCAACTGGTACATGTTCGAAATGATGCCTTGCTTCGGCAATTTGAGCCAAGCATGGCTGGACATACTTTGGGGGGAAAGTAAACGTTTGATTTCGGGTTCGAGCTACAAGTTCGTCTTGATATAGGGGGCGTCGGATGGCTGGTGGGAGCTTGTGTTTGAAGAAGCGGTGGTTGACATCGACGGCCCGCTGTTGAAGCTGTTGTCGGGCCGCATCATAAATTCACATACTTCGCTGTTTGTTAGCGCTACCCCTATCACAATGCCGACCTCTATATCTGCCATCGGAACCGGAACAGAAGGCAATGAATTTGAATGGATAAGACCACCACTGACCTTCCCGCGGCGCACTATCCGCTTTTTGGATCTGATGCGAATAAATTACTTGGCATCGGTGAGAAATTCACGTATATCGTGTATAGCCGTTACAACTTTTCGGATGCACTCCCCGGCTTCCGAGCGGCGTTGTTCCCCTCTGAAGGTAGATCCTTCACACCTTAGGGCCTCCGGTAGGATGGCCCTTTTTTGTTTGTCCGGGAAGATAGACCTCACGCGCTTGACACGGCATCAGTTATAGTACCGGGAGGGAGATCAAGTAGGTTTCGGCTTGCTGGCGGATCTTTCAGCCCGGTGCTTCGATCGAGGACTGTGTTTTTGTCGCTGGTCCCGCTTGGCATTCCCTGGGCAGCGCGTTGCCCCCGCAGTCCAATCTCCGCATCTTTCCGAAGTCGTTAACGCCGCTCCGGGGAAGCTAAAGTATCTGGCGCCCGAGCGTCGTCCATTTCAGCGTTTCAGGATGAAGAAATCCCCGCATCTTGCGATCCTCGTGGGTCGTCGGCGGCGCGACTGGTCCCGTGCTTGACGGTAAGCAATGTCGCCTTGCGAGCCACAGGGGTTTTACAAGGGGCGCGCAAAACGGCGCCCGTGAAGGGACCTCGCAGTTGGCTGACGCTGCGAGGTTTCCTCAATATACAAGACTTTTACGTGTTAATGTTCACTGCAGTTTGAGCCGCCAGTTTGACCCTGCTAGAGCGGCTTAATAGCCCTGCCCCTCGGGGCGGCCGCAATTATCCTCCGCAGAGCTTCCGACCGGATAGACAGGCTCCGAATATCGGGATGGCCTAGCGTGAAGGCGGCTATCGTCTCCTCAACCCAACACTCAAAACTAGACCAAGCCAAGCAATTCCGGGGCACGCCACCAGCACGATTTCCAGATTTGTGACATCGACAGCAATTCGTCGTTCTTCGCAAAGCATCGGAACAAATCGCTTTGTCTTAGGTTTGATCGTCGGACTTCAAGGAGAAAACAATGAATAAAATCACCGCAATTTCGATGGGGCTGTTAATCTCGGCCACGGCTGCCTTCGCGCAAAGCGAAACGCCATCAACATCCCAAACAACGCCAGCCGTGAATACGGAACACAATCCCGCCGCTCCAGTAGCCGGCAAAAACAGCTTTACTGAGGATCAGGCGAAATCTCGCATCGAAGACGCTGGCTACACGGATGTCACTGCCCTGAAGCTGGATGACCAGGGGGTGTGGCGAGCAACCGCCAAGAAGGACGGCAAGCAAGCCGGAGTCTCCCTGGACTTCCAGGGCAACGTCACGATGGCGAAATAACAAAGCTCCAGGAGAAAAAATATGCGAACGATCACAGGACTCTATGACAGCTACGACGAAGCCCGCGCCGCAGTTGCGGCTTTGGAAGACGCAGGCGTACCTTCTGATGACATCAGTATCGTCACGAACAAAGCAAACGGGGTGGACGTTGAAGGTCAAGGTAGTTACACGGCAGAAGGCGCTGGCACCGGAGCCGGGGTCGGCGCGGTCGCAGGCGGGGCCGGGGGACTGCTAACAGGGCTCGGATTGATGGCAATCCCGGGCGTCGGTCCTGTCGTGGCCGCCGGTTGGCTCGTGGCTACTGCAGCCGGTGCGGCTGCCGGCGCCGTTGCGGGTGGAGCCGTGGGTGGGATCGTCGGCTCCATGATCAATGAAGGTGTGCCGGAAGACGAGGCAAACTTTTATGCCGAAGGGGTTCGCCGTGGCGGTTCACTGGTAACGGCAAGAGTAGACGAAAGCAGAGCTGCAGCAGCGCAGGCAATCCTCAACGGATCTCGAGCCGTGGATTACGCGGCACGACGAGCGAGCTATCAGGAAGAGGGCTGGACGCGTTTCGACGAGGCCGCTGAGCCCTATACACCCCAGCAGATCGCGGCGGAGCGCCAGCGTTATCGTAGCCATCTATGAGGGGCTGAACGTGCGCAACTTCTCTGTCAGGTGGCCAACGGCCGCCTGACAGGAATGGAACAGCCCATGCGCTGTGTACGCTCGATCAAACACACACTTGCACAGAAGGTGTGTGCAAAGTGTCGCTCTTCCTTGGTCGGCAAAAATTGGTAGGAGTCTGCGTGATGGCTCCGTATTTTCGCTGCTCCGCCCCGCATGTGTGATCGCGCTCGCGATCTCCCCGTGTCGAAGAGCTTCGGGAAAACACCACCGCTGACGCGCTCGACGTGACGAGATCTGAATTTTCCGTTGGAAACATGACGGTTATCCCGGTTTCGGTAAGCAGGTCATCCACAAGGGCTGGGCCGGTCTTTCCATCCGCCAGCCAAACATCCACAAAAGCGAATTCGCAATCCATCTGTCTGGCTGCGGAAGTCGCAACCATGGCCCCACGACGTCATGGCCGAGAGCACTGACAATCACCTCGGTTTTCATGGCGATCAGAAATTCGTCTTCTACGATGATTATTTACACATTAGCCACCTTGCCAGCGATCTTTTTGGCTGCAGCCTGTCGCTGGCTGTAACAGGAACTGGCGAGCTTTGGAAAAAATGTCGGGAACCGCCGTGGGCCATGCCGCGTTACTGTCGCCATGACTTCCGCTAATTTCGTGGTAAAATCGCCGATGATTCTAATTCCTCGCTCCCGGAGGGTATTTGCGATCGTTTGAGTTGCTGAACGGTATACGTTTCTTGCTACGTGCTGATGGCTCTTCGTTCGCGAGGAAAGAAGAAAGGAAGGAAGGAAGGAAGGAAGGGCCGGTGGAGAAGACGCTGCAGGGAAGATGCATCCTCGTTGTGGAGGACGACTACTACGTCGCAACGGATCTTGCATCCAAACTCTCGGCTCACGGCGTGGAAGTTGCCGGTCCTGCTGCAGGCGTCGCAGGTGCGCTTGCACAACTCCGATCAAGTCCGGGCATTGAGGGCGCAATCCTGGACGTCAATCTGGGCGGTGAAACGGCCTTTCCTGTGGCTGATGAGTTGGAACGTCGAGGGCTCCCTTTCATTTTTGCAACCGGATACGAACCTGATGTTGTGCCGGCACGCCATGCCGACAAGATCCTTCTCAGGAAGCCGCTTGATGACGATACCATTGCCGGGGCACTTCTTGCTGCTTTTCACCCGCGAGGCGCCACAGCGCAAGATGTGGAGCGCAACGGCATCCTTCGAAGATTGCCTCCATCCGAACTCAACGACCTGCTACCCCTGCTTCGGACGATATTTCTACCCCGGGGCGCGATCATGGAGATGCAGGGACAAACCATCACCCGTGCCTATTTCCCCCTCGATTGCGTAGCCTCACTCGTCGCCGTCTCCCGGGAAGGAAGCAGGATCGAAACGGGATTAATCGGCAACGAGGGCATGACGGGGTACGGCATCGCCGAGGGCGACAAAGAGACACCCTTCGAGCTGATCAATCAGATCGCAGGATATACTTTGGCAATAGCCGCCGACGATTTCAAACAGGCTTTGTCAACGAGCGCCGGTTTGCGCACCCTCGCCCTCCGGTTTGCCCGTTCGATGAGTGTACAGGTCAGTTACACGGCGTTGGCCAACGGCCGACTTGATATCCGGCGTAGACTGGCACGCTGGTTGCTGATGGTCCATGATCGCGTCGACCAAAACATTTTCCATCTTACTCACGACGATCTAGCAATCATGCTAGGGGTGAGGCGGTCATCCGTAACGGACGCCCTTCACCTTCTGGAGGGCGACAGGTTAATCAGGTCGACGCGCAACAACATCGAGATTGTAAATCCGCGGGGCTTAATCGACGCCGCGAGTGAAGTATATGGAGCACCGGAGCTTGAGTACGACCGTTTGATGGGCCTTCCAGTGGGTCCTGCTGCCGAGGATGGTTGGGGCGCAAGAGCCAGCCGTAAACATCTCGTTTCGTAACCCGTCGCGGGTGAGGGAATTGCTTTGCTCGACGCATCTCAACCGGGGCAAAATGCATGCTGATGGATTCTCCCGGCGTGCCCGTGCAACCTAGACATTTTTGATCCAGCGAGCAAACGGAGCATGATCTATTTCACCAGCGACACGCATTTTGGCGATCCACGCGTCCTGCGGATCGATCGTCGGCCGTTTCCGGATTTGGCTTCTCACGACGCAACCCTCATCCAAAACTGGAATTCGATGGTGAAACCCGAGGATGACGTCTGGCATCTGGGAGATTTCATGCGAGAGACAGGAGGCGATTGCGATCAACTTCTATCGTATTTGAATGGCCGAAAACATCTCATTGTTGGCAATAATGATCCTGAAACGACTGTTCGCGCAAGAGGGTGGGGAAGTGTCCAACACTATGCCGAAATATCGGTCGGCAGCCAGTTGTTGATCTTGTGTCACTATCCCTTTCGGACCTGGAACAAGATGGGAAGAAAGTCGATCAACCTGCACGGCCACTCGCACGGGAGACTCAAACCGTTTCCCCGCCAATTCGACGTCGGCGTCGATGCTCAGGCATTGCGACCTGTTGCATTGGAGACGATCCTCTCGGCCCGGTAGCGAAGCCCCTCGTAATCGGCCCACCCCGCCAAATACCCTGGCACGCTAGCGGCTCAATAGGCTGCCCACTTGCAGGCATTTAGAGCAAATCACGCTACGATAGACGTAGCGCCAGGGGGAACCTGCGTCTGCCTGGAGTTGCATGGCGTTTCTTGCCGCAATACGTCTCGTAAGGAGGAGAGCGTCACCGCACTGCGTCAGCCAAGTTAGCGGGCTGACCAAGCTCTTTGACGCTGGGGGGTGTCAACGAGATGTTCAGGCGACTCGGTGGAGCAGCGAGCTAACTGGCCATGATCGAAGTTCCCGTTCATTAGGCTCTATCCATTATTATCACAGGAGTCTTTTCTCGCCTTGCAATTGCGTCCAGCCTCCCCACTTAAGAGATAGTAGCAGTCATGGAACGGGCACTGCTTTTAGGGCAACGAAAAGCTCTAGCCCCAAGCGGGAGGACGCGATGTCTTCCACAGCAAGAATTTCCAGACACGAACGCGCAATGCGATCCCTCAGCGGCTTAAAATACGGGGATTTCTTAATGAAATCGATGCCGTACATGGCTGTAGCATTCATTCTCTACCTCGTACTGCAAGGCACGTTCTGGTAGTGTCCTGATTCAGAACTCGCGTCGTTTCCGCTGAGCTTTGGTCCAATCGACCAATAGGAGTTCCCTATGTCAGAACGCACAACAGAATCTGAGATTACCTTTTCTCGTCCTTTTGCCCTAAGCGCTCTGGTTGCTCCGCTCGATGCGGGCACCTACCGAGTGATAGTAGATGAAGAACTGATAGAAGGACTGTCATTTCCCGCTTACCGAAGAACTGCGATGCATATCGAAATACCCGCCCTTGGCGTCAGTATCGGGACAAGGCAATTGTTGCAGGTGCATCCGCGGGACTTGGAGTCCGCAATCAAGAAGGATGCCGAGGGTAACGAATAGCGAGCGGCCTGGTGACCGGTATCTGATTTACAAAAGATAGTCGCGTTATGGTTTCTCGGGCTGCTCGACGGATAATGGTGGCCGCTTTGGCAATTGGGCTCGCTCTCGCGGTCCTTTATGGATTGAGCTGCCCATTCGATGCTCATGGAGAAACCAATGGCGCAGTCCTTGGACCTCGCGTGCGATAGGACAGCTCACAGCCACCGCGACGTTCAAATGACGGCCGCAACTGCGAGGAGCAGCAAATGACTGCCACGAAGGCTCAACAGTCTCGTTCGTCCAGGTTGGCCAGGGTCTGGACAATAAGTGATTTTGCCAAGCGCTTCCGGCTTGACCGCCTTGAAGAGAAACGACTGCTGAAGCTGTTGGGGCCAACTGCGACAGAACGCCAGCTTCTGCTCAACGCCGGAAGAAGGCCGCTGAACCACGCCGGGGACCCTTCATGAAGAATGCACAAACGTGCATTCGATGATTATCGCGTCGGCAACTTCATGCAAGTCCAGATGGAGAGAGATGCCTGGTGAATCTCAATACTTGCTTTGCCCCAGTTTAAGGATCAAAATCGATGTGCCCCACGCCCGAGGAACGAAAAACACTTAGACGCGTCCTCAAGCGGGCCGACTACGCTACGTCTGAGATGCAAGCGGCCGAAGGTGATCGGCACTTGGAGGAGGTCGCTGTGATCCGTCGGATTGAGGCTGCAACTATCCCGACCGTCAATTATCCGGCCTCCAAACGGCAAAGACTGAACGCGGACTTTGCGGCTGTTTCAGCTTGGGAAAATGAGGGAGGGTCCGTTCGCTTATCAAAGCGAACGGACCGCAGGAAGGGCTAGCCATTCACACGAAGCACATAACGTCGAACCGATAGGATCAGCCGAACTTCACGAAGGAATGCCCGAAATGTACAATTCCAATCGCGCTGGCGACGAACTTTCTTGGACGCTCGGTCGCTGCGTCCGGCCCTATTCCGCCGCGACTACCTGGAACCCCGATGGCCGGCTAAGGTCTTCAAGATTGTATACGCGGACGTTTGGGCACACCCTCCTGGCAATATCGGTCAGGTGCCTGTGATGGGTCAGATAAATGACTTGGCCATGCAGGCCCATCTCCGAAAGGAGCCTGAAAGCCTCCTCGGCCCGAAAATCGTCGAATGTCTCCATGATGTCGTCAGCGATAAACGGAATCGATGTCCGGTTGGCCACAAATTCATGGTATCCGGCGACACGCAATGCCAAGTATAACTGAAACCTTGCACCTTTCGAAAGTTCATTGGCAGCTTTCGAACCACCGGCCGCAGAGACGGCAATCAGAACATCGCCATCCTTTCCAGGTTGCGCGGCGACCCCTTGGTAGGCACCGCGACTGATCGTGCGGAACGCGTCCGATGCACGAGCCATCATTCCACTACGATGACGATCTCTGTAGATTGCAAGGGCGTGCTCTGCAGCAGCAACGCCGGCACGGATCTCCATGTAGCGACGGGCACTTTCCTCGATGTCGATCAACACCGTCCTGCGTTGCTCCTCAATTGAGGCTACCGTCGCATCCCCACCGACTGCGTCCAAGGCATCCTGCGCCTTCGATCGGCTGTGAAATACATCGCGACAGCGGGCGTCCTGGTCGTCAAGGAGCGGCATCAGTTTTGCCAGTTCGTTGCCCAGTGCCGATCTGTCAGCGGAAGCTGTCAATGCTTCGATTTCGAGCATTGGGGAGCCAGCAGTCATTTCGAAAAGTTCGCGCTCGGATTCAAGAATGGCGTTTTCGAGATCTCGCCTTCGGTAGGCAAGATCGATGCTGGCCTCAACTGCTTCGAACGAGCTGACCCCAAAAAAATCCATCATCTCCCGCATCCGAGCCATAAGAAGGCCCTGTGTCGCTCGTAGCGCAAGTCCGTCGTGCCGCACTCCGTCAAGTTGACATTTCAGTTTCCGATCGCGTTCGGCGTCAAGACCGACGGTCTTGATCCTTTCAAAAATTGCCTGGCAAAGAGCAATGGGAGAACCTTCGGAACCCAAACCAAGCGAAGCGCTCAACTGCAGTACTTTCTCCTCGAAGGAATCTTTGTCCTTTTCCATCTTCTGAATGCGATCAAAGAGGCTCTCCCGGGCATCTAAAGTCGAGGCCAGTCGCTCAAGAAGGGTCAGGATTTCGGTCACCGCACCGACACCTGGAGAATGCCCAAGGTCCCGAAGCCAGCAGCCGGCACAAAGAGCGCTCCACTGGGATAGCCATGTCCTTGAGGCTTCGTCAGCGGCTTCCATGATATGCTTGCGCTCGATGATGTCATTGCGAAGCCTTTCGATCTGCGCCGCCTTGTTCACAGACGTATGGAAGGCGTTCAACGCCGTCTCTGCGATCGAGATCAGCGCGCCGACATCAGCCTGCCGGTCGATCATGATTTTCGCACCGGTCAATGCTTGAACGATTGATCGTCTGGATTTTTCGATTTGATCGCGAACATCACCGATTTCCCGCTCGACCTCAGCAAGATCGTCTCTCGCCCTCAGGGCCGCTTCCCGTCTGCGTAGCCATTCCTCCATTTCCCAGGGGTTTCCAGTTACGGCCGGATCTGACTCCGACTGCGCAAGGCCCTGACAGACTTCAGCCCGAAGCACCTCCATCTCAGACCGTGCGTCAGCGAGGATTTTTTCCTGGCTCCGAATATCGGCAGCCACCACCGCAAGCCGTTGGTTAAGCTGGCTAAGCTTGCCAATATCAGCAAAGTGCATGAGCCTCTGCGATATCACATGATCGTGGCGGCGCATCGCCATCTCGAACCCATCCGCGGATGCGTTGTCCATTGCCTGTCGATGCAGCGCCCAGGCATGGTCGCGTTCCGCACGGATAACCGCTGCGGCTTGCTCCTCGATGTTTCCTGCCTGAGCACGCAACGTCGTGATTTCAGCCTCAAGCCTTGCTGCCTCGAGTTCGAGACGCTGCAACTCAGCGCGCGATATCCGCTGTTGATCATCCAGAGCGGAGTAGCTCTTCTTCCAGGATTCGATACGTGCACCTGTAGGTGGAACCAGCGATAAAAGAGCTTCCACCTCTCCATGCCACGGTGCTAGTGCCCTCAACGTTTCAGTCAGGTTTGCGCGCGCCACGTCCCCGCGACGGGCCAATGATCGGAGAACGATATCCTGGTCTGACTTCGGGACTGCCTTGATGACAGCTTGAAGGGTCTCGATCGCTCGGACGCGCTCCCCACAGGTCAACGTGTGGTCGACCTCTTCACCTTCCTGGTTCGCGAGTGCCCGTTCCGCCCTCAGCAACTCGTCTCGGGCGGCGCAATACTTCGCGTCGACACCCGACTTCGACCCAATGAGCGAGCGCAGAGATCCGATTGTAACCGCGTCCAGAAGCAAATGCGCGGGAGCTGTCTCCCCTGCCCTGCCCAATAGTGCAAGGATACTTTCGATGGACAGCTCCGATGCTCGAGCCGTCAACTTGGGAATGTCCTTTTCAGCCGTGACATACCGCGCTCGAAGTTCGGAAAGCTCCTCCACCTGCGCTGCTATGGCGAGCGCGGCAGGATCAATTGAAATGTCGGCTATCTCAGTCTCGAGCAAAGCTACAGATGCAGAATGGTCCTCAAGTTTTACCCTTACCTCTATCTCGCTCCGTCTCAGCTCGTGCAGCTCCTGCCGCCAGGTTTCTGGCGGTTGCGGTACGGGGTCGAGGTCAGCGAGCCGATCCTTCAACGAGCCGCGCCGTGACATAACTGGAAGCGCGTTGAGGACGCATTTGACTTCCTCGATCCTGCGCTGCGTTCGCGCCCTCGCGCCGATCGCCTCTTCGTAAAGCCCAGCGAGCCTGTCGCGCTCGACAACGAGCCTGGAAAACTCACTCGCTTGCAGATCGAGCGTCTCACGCTGCTGTTTCAGATCAGAGAGGCGGCCTTTCAGTTCGGCAAGCGCCCCACTTCTCGCGCGATACTTGTAGAAGGTGTCGGCGTCGCTTCTGATTACGGTCAATTGCCTGCTGAGGTCCGCAAGGCCGGCGCTTGCGGCAAACAGCAATTCGCCGAGGTTCCCCTTGCTTGCGAGAATGCCTTCACCGCCCTTCTCCAGACTTTCGTCGTCCAGGGAAAACATTGTGGCGAACGCGTCCCGATCAATACCGCCCAAATCAGCCTTGATGTCGATCTCCGGCTGGACGCGCTCCTGGTCATCGAGAAGACTGTTCTGCGGGCGCTTGATACGAACGAACTCTCGGTTCTTTCCGCCGACATTGACGTCTGCACCAATGCGCATCGTAGGATAGGGATGCAGGAAGCCATATCGGCTTGAAGTGCCAATTCCAAAAATGAGGTCTACAATCGCATCAAATGTGGTCGACTTTCCCGCTTCATTTGGACCGTAAATGATGTGAAGATCGGGCGTTCCCAGAGACCGGAAGCCAAAATCCAGCACGCCGTCGGTAAACTTTCCATATCGCGTCAGATCAAGCCGATTGATACGCATTCATTCCCCCTGCGTATTGCGCAGCAGTGCCACGATGTTGGCCGAGCCTTCTTGGGCGAAACCGGCCAGCACATCCTGGAAGGCTGTCTCATCGGTGCCGAAGATATTTCGGAGCTCCGGAGGGAGCTGTCCGCGCAGTTCGTCCGCAATGGCAGCAATCTCTTGCTGATAGGCTGCCGACCCAAGGACATCCGCATTGATGATGGAGGTCAATTCCGAAAGCGCACTTCCGGTGTTGCCTTCCGTATCTTCCGCACCGATGCACGAGGTGTGGACCTTGTCGATCCAAATGGTGCCGCTGGCCGAGCCTCTCGTTTCCAATTCGGTTCTAATGAGATCGAGTTCCCGGCGAATTCGCCATGCCATCTCATGGGAACCATGAAGCTGAATCCGTGCAACCAGATGATCTGCCGGAATCGTTGAGCGCAGTCTTTCGAGCCCCCCGGAAACTTTACCAATCATTGCCTTCCAGTCAGCAACGTCTGAAACGTCAATGAACAGCCGCTCGAATTGAGCGACGTTGATGCATCGCTCATCCACGATCACTGACCGATCATCTCGGATTGTCACCAGCGAGACCGACTTGGGTCCGTCCTCGTTTATGTCGCGGCCTTGCGGCATTCCCGGCATTACAACGGTAGAGGCAGCCCCTTCGGCTACCGACCGCTTGTGGATGTGGCCCAAGGCCCAGTACCGAAAACCGCTCTGATGCAAGTCAGCGAGGTTGCATGGAGCATATCGGTCGTGCCCCTCAGAGCCTCCAAGGCTCGTATGCATGATACCGATATTGACCGCATCGGGCACAGGCATCGGGTAATGCCTCAACAGGCTCTGGGGAGCATGCGGCTTCGCAAAGCTCAGGCCATGGATGACGACGGGGAACTGCCCGGCACCCCGATGCACTGCTACCGCTTCCGCCTGGGAACCGAAAATCTTGACAGACTCCGGCATGACGAGCTCGGACGTGATTTTTGACAGTGCGTCGTGGTTGCCGCGGATGATGAAGGTCTGTATGCCGGCCTCATCAAGACGCCTGAGCTGCTCTGCCAGAAAGCGAGCCGTTTTCATCGACGTCTGTTCGCCGTCGTAGAGGTCCCCTGCCAAAAGAAGCGCATCCACCTGCTCTTCCAGACACAGGTCGACAATCCGAATGAACGTACGTCTCGTCGCCAGGCCGATCAAATCGGACAGTTCCGGATTGCGCAGGGCAAGCGTCCTCAAGGGCGAGTCGAGATGAATGTCGGCGGTGTGCACGAAGCGATAGGCCAAATCAATACCTCATCATTGACCTGTCTTGTTACGATAGAGACCGATTCACCGCGACAGCCAATTCCCGTTTTGTTCTTTTCTCCACAGATTAGTCGGACATTGCCGCAATCCCTGCCCGGACCGAGCTCGCCCCTGCATGCGCAAATTGGCGACTGGGGTCATGTGATTGTCGCGCCTTGATCTCACAGCAGGTCAAGGCAGCCAACACCGTTCAGGGCCGCGTGCGCAATTTAGATCGCGTTAAGCGGGCGACGTTACAGTATCGGCGGATACCTCGATTCCAATTCCCGTGGTACTCGAGGGATCACTTATCGTGTGTGATATCGACCACTTCAAGCATGTGAACGATACCTGTGGCCATGCGGCGGGCGACCTCGTTATCCAGGGGCCGGCAAAGGAATCGACGCGCATCGTTGGCAAGCTCAGCCATGCCGAAAGATTTGGCGGCGAAGAGTTTGTGGCATTTCTTCCGAACTCATCCATCGGGCAGGCCATCGCTCTCGCAGACACAGTGCGGACGTGCTTTGCGATAAAAGACTGGAGCAAGATCGGGGTAAGCCATGAGGTTACCCTCAGTTGTGGTGTATCAGCGGTCGCCCCTGGCGAGACATCATTGGAGAATGTAATTGATCGGGCCGACGGTGCTCTCTATCTTGCCAAAAATGCTGGTCGGAACAGGGTTGGATCTAGGGGCGGGGAACCCGCCGCATTCCCGGTCACTCTGCCAAAGAGCGCCGCACTCGCGGTATAATGGGCAGCGCGGCATGAAAGAAGCCTGCTAGCGGACGTTCCGATGACGTAAGGAATACGATGACAGGACTTACGCATCTGTCTTGGTCATCAACGTGATCTCCTCGACGGCAATGATTTCGGCCAGGTTCGCTACCGTAATATCTCTGCCCGCTTTGGACGCCCAATGCACCTTTTTGGGGTGCAACCTCTCCTGATGGCCGGATTGTAAAACCTCAACCTTTCATTAACCATATGTCCCTAGCGTCCGGAAAGCGAAACAACACTCTCCGGAGAACTTCAAGGAGGACGCCATGTCGCTCGCAACCGTGCCCGGCAAAATCCGGCTATATGGTAGTCATGCCATACTGGTCATGACGGAAGGCAGCCTGCACCAGACCGTATGCATCTCCGACGATGCACTGCCCCCTGGCGAAAGCGACCTTATCCAAAGCATACTTCGTGACCTCCCCTTGTATGAGGGCATTGCCGACCGCAAGTTCGCAGAGGGCCAATTGGCATATGACGGGCGAGTATGGATCACATCTTCTGACATCACTCCCCATTAAGCAGGCACAACCGTCGCCGCGATGACGGCTGTTATCCGGCGCGCCTCAGGCGGGTGATCATTGCCGCGCTGATCGACACGACGATCAATGCCTCCCACTCATCGTCCGATAAAGGGTAGATTCTGAATCCTACCGGCTTAGACTGGACGGATGATTTTAACCGCGCGTCTTCCCGATCAAGATCTCGCTTTCTTCGACGGCTTGCGCCGCATCCACTTTCCACCTGGTCGCAACCACGTGACGGCCCACCTCACCGTGTTTTACCGGTTATCGGACTGGCATCTCTCAACGATACATCAACTTCTTGAAGTCGTTGCGAGCTCCCAATCGCCGATGCAAGCATCGACGACCGGCATCTGGCATCTCGGATCCGGAGTGGCGTTTACGCTTGACTCTCCGGAGCTGGAGCGGATTCGCGGTGTTTTGCGCGGAAAGTTCGAACCATGGCTCAGCCCCGGGGACAAGCAAGGTTGGCGGCCCCATATCACTATCCAAAACGGAGCCGATAGAGCGAGAGTCGCTGCGTCGTACGCAGCGGTCACGGCAGCTTTTCAACCTCGCCTTTTGTCGATTACGGGGTTGGACCTATGGACCTACAGGGGAGGGCCATGGAGGGCCGAAGGAAGTTTTGCTTTCTCCGATAATGACCACCTCGGGACGGTGGGCAGCACCTAGGCAGCTGCCCTGGCTGATCGCAGAGCACATACTACGTGACTCCACCTCCATTGTATGCGCTGATACTCATATTCTCAACTTGAGGGGGAATGGAGGTGCGAAACCACTTGCCGCACGAATAATTTCCCTCCATCCTCTACCGAGGAAACGAGAGAGGCTTGGCGTATGAGGAGGGATATCCGCCCATATTGCCAGGCCTCTCTTGTCTTACGAGAAACCTTAAGCAGGACAGACATCCATGGGATCGCCCGAGCGGTGCTCCGACCGAGGATGCCAATGACCGCGATTCAGCAAAGCGCAGCAAGAGCCGCGAGAATACACCTTCCAGCCCTTGCGTTTCGACAATCAGGCCGCCGATCGCGGCGCCGCTGGCAATGGCAATCTGAAAAGTGGTCGGCATCAATGCTCCTGCGTTGATTAGAAGCGTAGTCGGCCCCCGGAGAGCGAGCCGGCATTTAGCCGGCTGCTGCCCATGACAACCCCCGGACCGGCGATTGCGCCAGTGACAGCCGTCATCGTGACTGATTGTCCTGCCGCCTCAATGCTGATGCCCATATCGCGGGAGAGACCAAGGGTGAGAAGGCTGGCCGGGAGGAATTCCGCCGTACCACCTTGAAGGCATTGGCGCAGGTCTGACGTTCATAATGTCATCTCTAAAGTTCTGGTCGTTGAAGGCTAGACGTGGCACCCCGGTGTTTCTATGCTAGAAAAAACGACCTATTTGATAATTCGTCCAAATTCCGGATACAGCAATGAGCGATGCATTGACAGAAATGATGCGAGGGTTGCGCTTGGATGGCGTCGAATACGGGCGATGTCAGCCGTCAGCACCCTGGGCGACAGCTTTTCCAGCAAAGGAAGAAGCGCAATTTCATTTTGTAGCGGCAGGCAGAGCTCATCTGCAATCGCCGAATGGCGAGTGGACCGAAATGCTGCCGGGCGACGCGGTGCTGCTGCCGAGAGGCGACGCTCATGTAATTGCCAGTGAGCCCGGGCTAGATCCGACGCCAGTCGACAGCATGCCTCGCAAACCGGTTTGTGATGGTATTGTCGACTTGCAATGCCCCTGTGCCGATAACAGAAATCTCCTATTCTTTGCGGTCATGCGCTTCAACGTCGACAAGCATCATCCCCTGTTGCAGTTGATGCCAAAGATGATGCGGACAAGTGACCTTGCTGCCAATGAACCATCAATCCCCGCCCTCCTCGAGGCAATGATGCGTGAGGCCGACATGAACCGCGTAGGAGCTGGTGGAATTCTGGCTCGGCTTGCCGACGTCTTGACTGCAACCCTCATCAGAACTTGGGTGGAACATGGGTGCGGAGACGCGACCGGTTGGCTGGCTGCTGTCCGAAATCCAGAGGTGGGCCGCGTTCTCGCCGCTATTCATTTCGATCCGGCACATGACTGGACGGTGGAAGAACTTGCAAGAAAAATGGGGGCGTCACGGTCCGCGTTTGCGGAGCGCTTCTCCAGGGTTGTCGGTGAAACTCCAGCCCGGTATGTTGCTCGAATGCGCATGCATCAGGCTCATCAATGGCTCTTGGAGGGTCAGCGCGTGGGCGCGATTGCCGAGCGTCTCGGCTACGAGTCAGAAGCGTCCTTCAGCCGCGCTTTCAAACGTATCATGGGTGCATCGCCGGTAACCTTTCGAGGAAGGGCTCTGGACTCTTCCCGTCCTCTCAGGCGAGTGGCCTCTTGAACAAAAGGGCGGCACCTCGACCAGCTTGTCTTGTTCGATCCGGCATCACGTTCCCGGCGCCTTTGGTTTCGAACGGCTAACACGGATCATCAGATCCCACATCCGTTGAGAATGCCGGGTTATTCGGCACAATGGCTCACTGTCGTGTGGTCCGTGACAATGGCAGGGGCAACGACGCGAGCCCGGTCGAGCGTAGGCAGCGCCAAGAGATTTGAAGGCTGCATCGTCCCGATTCATCGACCTGTTTCAAAAAACGACCACAGCAAGTCAGTGTTGACCCCAACCTCCCGGTTGGTCGGGCGAGTCTCAGATCCGGTCTGAGTTGCCCGTTAATCAAGCCGCCTTCCAGCCGATGACAGTCACATCCGAGTTTGTCGACAGGCATGGATGAGCCGGGAGGAACAGCCTAACCATCGCGTCGACTGTCGAAACGCCGCTCTGATTGAGTTCCTCGTCGCTCAAATCTGAAATTGCCTTCCGCTGAACCGAAACGACGTCCACCTTCGTTGTTGACCAGAAGCCGCTCGCGGAGCGGATCTCAAGCGGACCTGGTTCAACCGAACAGTATCCAACCCGAACAGCAATTGTTTTGGCGCCACTTTCAACGGACTCCATATGGCTATCCGCTATGATTATGTTTTGCATCATGTCTCCGTTCAGGGCCAACCGCGCATCACAGAAAGGACCGGTGGATCGATCCAGGCAGCTCTAATAAACTGTGAGATGGCGGGCGAAAACCGTAAATCCGGCATAGCAGCTATGCGCGCCACAGACGCGATGTCTCCGGCCAATGTGCTTTTGGCCAGGCAAGAGGACCTCTGCGCTCGGATAAGTCTCGGGCCCCGGAACCGACGGATCCAGCCTGATAGGTTCCCGTTACTGGTGCGTTTCCAGCAGGAAACGGGCACAGGCTGCTCACGTTAGCGTGGTTACTGCTTCAAAGTACGCCAGCGTACGCAACCCGTGGTCAGACCAAGGTCCGATTGCCAACCCCATGTGCAATCCTACTCTCCTTCTATCCTTCATCTCCTGGAAGGATAAGGGAGGCCACTCGGGTGGGGTTGGTATTGGTCGGTGGCCTCCCAGCCACGTCAAACTCCGGATCAGGGCGCCTGAAACGAGTGCTCCAGATGAGATTTTCGGACGCTTCACATGTCAGTTGCAGGCATCTGCGTTTGGTTTCGCCGGGGGCCGCCGTGTTCGGAACCTTTCGGATCGTAAATCATAAGAAAGCGGTCATTGTCTGGAGGCAGTGATGAAAAGCGTCCGAACCATTGAAAGGCGGCGTCGCCAGCGAGGCGAGCAATATTTGCGGCGAACAGTTTCAGCAAAACACGATCTTTAGGCCAGGAAGGCCGAAGTGCTTTTGTCCGATTTGCCCCTCGGCAATCGAGTTCGATCTGCGTACGGTGGCAAAGAAGCGAAAACTTGAAGGCGCCTTGTTTCTCGACGTCGATGCGGCAATCACAGCAGCACTGTACTGGGGCCAAGGGCTGTTTCTCAACAAACCTCCAAACAGCCGACCCGAACCCGGCCAGCGGCTGGAGATTACATGCGAAGCTCGAAAGGCAGTAGCACTTCTTCCGATTCGATAGTGGCCAAACCAACGTCTGCCAATTCACTCATCGGCTCAGGCACCCAGGAGACGTTCCTGCGCCGCGATGATCATCGTGGGAGGCACTTGGACGGTTTCAAAAAGTTCATAGAGAAAGTATTTCAACGACGAAATTTCAACTTCAACATTGGCCGCGAATATGGGATCTCCGGCGGCCCATCTCCTCATGGTGAAAATGGATCGGCCTATAGAGCCGGGCCGTGAAAGAACGTTGGGATCAAAGTGCTTGCTTTCTGCGACGTACCATACGAACAGCCGGACGGCCAGCATCGCCGGCGTTAGCCTTGCGTTGCTCGCAAGACATTTCTCGCTTTCGAGAGCGCTTCGCGACATTACGTCAAGACGGCAAACGTCGAGTCCCAACTCAAGAAGGCGTTGCGACAGTTCCGCTTCACGCGGGTCGGGGTGGGTAAAGTGGTCAGCGAGGTTCATGCTCAAAAGATAGCGCCGGGACACGAAAAGTCATATTCCCCTTACCCTCGTCAATTCGGCTAAGGTCATTCTAGAAGACCGGACGAGGGATGCAACCGTAAGCCCGCGCGAACCGAGCCAAGTCCAGATGCGACCTCCGTTTTCATCACAGAACTCACCGAAAGCCAGGCTCATCGGATCGAAGGAGCACCCACTTTCCCTTCAGCTTGTGCGCCTCAATTGCCATTCCCCTGCGACTCGCACTTTTGCGAGTTGCCGCCAGGCTTTTCTTGAGGATTCATCAGGTGCGGCCCGATCGTCGCCATCCTTGTGACACCTTCGGGACCGTGATGGGCGCTGCCCGAACGAAGGACGTACAACATGGCAACTATTCATACTTCACCTCCAGCGAAAATGGCCTAGGTCTTGCCGTTAGTGTCCTTTAGCACCATCGTTTCGGGTTGGGCACGCCGACGTCCGGGTCTGGCGTTTCCGCAGCGTAGCATGGTGTAGCGAGGACAGCGCTTGAGGCGGCGGCGACACAAAAAGCATGTTCACGGGGTGCAGGCTTCGTCCTCCAGCCCTGCGACGTGACGAACGGGAGCGCGCAAGGGGAACCAGGTACGACAGTCGTCGATATCCAGCATGTCAATGCTGAGGCGTTGGGCCCGACTGTTCGGCAGACCAGTCGTTATCTCCATTAATAGCTGGTTGATCCTAACTTCAAATACGTCAACGCCCGCTCGCGCGGCATGGCGATCCGGCCCCTCTCAAAGATTGTATTCGAGCGCTGCCCCAACTGAGGCGTGCGAACACATTGATTACTCAGGTTGATTAGGCTTCTCTTGAAGTGCTACCCTCCACTGATTCATCGCTACACTAGGCATTAGAAATAGGGAAGCAGCTTGCAAGAAGTCGCCATAAACGAAGACGACGCCGGCACCGCCATTGTCGACAACGTGGTTGAGGGCACCCCATTTGGTAATCACTATGGAGTCGACAACGATGCGTTCATCGGTGCGGTACACGGTTCTCGTTCGAGGCTTATCGTCGATTTTTCCTTCATCAAGAATGCGTTCAAGACTCTTTGCCGAGAACAGGGCGTAACTCGGGATCGAAAGGCGAGCGTTGAGATTGCGACGCTTCTTTTGGTATTGGTCAAGGAAGGTGTAGTTGACGAAGAACGATTAACGCGCCTTGCTCGCACGCGATGGGAGGAGATGGCAACGGTGGTGAGCGATCGATTTCAAAGCAGCTAATCGATTTCGCAAACCACGCGGACACGCAGAAAAGCCACACCCGGGTTCCAGTGACATGGTGCAACCTCCCTCACCCTTCCTGCAACAAAAAGGAAGTGTGATCAGGGGATCGCCGGGCTCCAAAGTAATTTAATCTCCACGCCAGGAGACGCTGGGACATGCCACCGGACTTCGATGGTGTTTTTTGTCCCTATGAGGCTTTCGCGATCCTCGCCGAGTAAGATCCTCCGCCGGAACAACGCCCTGTTGCTGACGTTTTCAATGGCCAGACCGCAGCAGAGGACGTCAAGCAAATGCAAGTCGATCGCGAATCAAGAGCGACGGGAGGATCACAAAGACGATACCCGGTTGGGGCCGAGATCGTTGATCGTGTTGCGTCGTTTCGCGTTTGGGCACCATCTCACCAAACCATGTCGGTCGTTCTCATGGCAGGAGGAGAATACCCGATGCGCCGAGAGGAAGGGGGCTACTTTTGTGTCGACGTCGAGGGTTTGCAGATTGGCGCACTTTACCAGTTCCGCCTGGGGGAGACGCCACAATGTCTGCCCGACCCCGCATCGCGCTTTCAACCCGGGGGCCCAGCGGGGCCGTCAATGCTCGTGGATTACAGGTCCTTTCGATGGCAGGATACGGCTTGGCCAGGTATATCTCCAGATGGGCAGGTCCTCTACGAAATGCATATTGGGACATTCACGCCGGAGGGAACCTATGAAGCCGCAGCGCAAAAGCTACCGCTCCTCAAAGACCTCGGCATCACATGCTTGGAGATGATGCCACTCAACGAGTTTCTCGGTGAGTTCGGGTGGGGCTATGACGGAGTACTTCCCTATGCGCCTACACGCTTGTACGGCCGCCCGGATGAATTGCGATCGTTTATAGATCAGGCCCATCAGGCGGGAATCGGCATCATCCTCGACGTCGTCTACAACCATTTCGGCGTTGGCGAAAGCTTTCGAGCATTTTCAGAGGATTACTTTACCGATCGCTATTCCAACGAGTGGGGTAGCTCTCTCAACTTCGACGGAAGGAATTGCCAGGGTGTGCGCGAGTTTATAGCTAAGAACGCCGCATACTGGATCGATGAGTACCATTTGGACGGCCTACGATTGGACGCCACCCAGGCGCTCTTCGATGCCAGTGAGGATCACATCGTCACGTTGATCGCTCGTGAGGCACGGAAAGCAGGAGGCCGGCGATCGATCTACCTCTTGGCAGAGAACGAACCGCAGGACACAAGTCTTCTCCGCGCAAGCGATGCGGAAGGCTTGGGTCTGGACGCTGCGTGGAATGATGACTTCCATCACTCTGCCATGGTGGCCGCTACCGGAAGGAGGGAAGCCTATTATCACGATCACCGCGGTCATGCCCAAGAGTTCGTATCGGCCGCGAAACATGGCTACCTGTTTCAGGGCCAGCGTTACGATTGGCAGGACGCCCCACGTGGCACACCCGGCTTTGACCTCCACCACGAACACTTCGTCCACTTTTTGCAAAATCATGACCAGATCGCGAATTCTGCAAGAGGCTTGCGGATAACTGAGCTGACGTCGCCGGCGCGGTTTCGAGCACTAACCGCCCTGCTCCTCCTCGGTCCGCAGACCCCCATGCTTTTTCAAGGCCAGGAGTTCGGCGCGACGACGCCTTTCTTTTACTTCGCTGATAGTCGTGGGGAGATGATTGATCTCGTAAGAAAGGGCAGAGTTGCCTTCTTGAAACAGTTCCCAAGCCTAAAGGATCCCGACTTCGAAAACCGCATGGCTGCGCCGTCCGATCCGCTAACGTTTGAACGATCAAAACTAAAGTGGGATGAATATGAGCGGAATGACCACCTCGTTGCGCTCCATAGGGATCTCCTCGCGCTTCGGCGAAATAATATCTTCTCCGGATATGACGAAGGGCGGAAGCTCATTGTTGACGGGAGTGTGTTGGAGACGTCCGCGCTCCTGTTGCGGTTTTTTTCTGATAAGCCGGACGAACAGCGTCTGCTTTTAGTCAATCTCGGTCACGACCTTGCAATTCACAGTCGGCCCGATCCTCTGCTCGCCCCGCCGCGCGGTTATCAATGGAAGGTCGAGTGGTCCAGTGACGATTTTAACTATGGTGGAAGCGGTCGCCGACCGATCGACTTACAACGTCGTTGGGGTCTTTCAGCCGACTGCGCGGTCGTGCTTGCGCCAAAAAGGCAGGCACGGAACAAGACACCTCCTGGTGAACAGCTTGATCACTGGCAAAGCGAAATCTCCTCTTGAGATGGCTGATTGCAGGCGATTCGTGGTCTTGTCGGAAGTGATCGTGCTCGTTGTAAAAAAAAGCCGGTGTAGTTGACCTCATGGCACTGTCGAGGCCGCCTTTCAGTCACGTTATACACAGAAAGATAGTGTCGGTCCCGAGAGCGCTTGTTACGCCACGGTCTGGATGCCGCGCAAATTTCTGGCGCCGGCTCAGCCATAACGGAGCCGTTATGATCCCCTCCTGCGGATGCTGTTGAGAACAGTCCGTATGGGGAGTGGCCACTCCTTTTGGCTAAGCTTGCTCAAGCTGGATGAGGCGACGGCGAGGATGATAGTTGATCCCACGAGAATCTCGCGCACGTAGGAATCGACGCTCATCTGCGTCAGGCCATTGTCGAGCCGCCGAGAATGAAACTCCCGACAACGTCGCCAGGACGCGGGCTCGCCTTCCTCACTCATGGTCATTCCCAGGAAGACGGCCGCTATTGCAGAAAGCATCAAACCGCTTCCTTGGGTCGGGTTGGCGGAGGCGACCCGGCTTGCATCATCAGACCTGCGGTTGCCGCCCCCGAGACCGGTCAGGCCAACCGCCGAAAATCGAAGGAGCCGCACACGCACACCGACGAGCCTTGGAGCTTCGGCGTTCCCGCCAACGCATAGAGCGACGACCATAGACCGTATGCTCGAGCAATACCCATACGAGCAGGAGAACGAAAAGCGCAAGCACGCTGAGGAACGGCAGTGAAACCCATTGGTCGCCTGGGTCTTCCGCATATTCTTGACATGTCTTCACCCTTGTCTGCAGAACGAGGCGCGCCTCGAAGGCAATAGGACGGCGTTTCGGGGGGACCTGGACGAGAAAGCCGGTTTTTCCGGTCTTCTCGCGTTGCTTGATTGGAGCAGCCGCGGCTTGGCTGACTGAAACGCCCGCATTACGATCATTACCTGATACCCGTGACTTTCCGTGTGCTGCTCGTCGTCGAGATCATTCGCTGCGTCGTCCGTTCAGCGCTCCTCAGGTGAAATAGGGCTCGTCGTTTGTCATTCGTTGGCGCTTGGCAGACGTGAAACGCTGTTGCCATATCCGGTCTGAACATCGTCACCTGAGGCGTATACGGGGCGCTTGGGTTCAATGAGCCAAGCTCTCGCATCAGGGAGCCCCAGCGTTCCCATGGTCGACAACCCATCTTCCGCTTGCTCCATGGACGATGCCAGTCCGGGCATGGTCTCCTAAGTTCCAGTCGAGCCTTGCTGGTTTCTTTTCTGTATTCCTCACGACGCCTATAATGACGCCCATGCCTTGTCAGCAACGCGTGTGACTTCCTATAATCCAGCCATGGACAAGACATTTGCGGCCGTTAAGGAAGACCGACCCGGCAAGGCCTGGCTTTCCAGATTTGTTGCCGGTCGCGCGGAGGCGGAAAAGTGGTACTTCGGGCAAGCCCGATCCCCAGTCCCAACTGCAAAGGAATGCCGTGCAGCGTTGCTTCGGTTCATGCCGGAGCTGGCACCCGCCTATGACGAGGCATGCTCCCTCGTCGGAGATGACGACGTGGCGCATCGAATGCTCAGTCACTACCGACCCGCGCCAGAACGCTACGGCTGTAGTCAGGCGGTCTGGCTTGGGTCGGAAGGCCCGGCATTACTGCGAAACTTCGACTATCCGCCAGCGATTGTTTCCGATCGCTTCGAAATGACCGCCTGGTCGAATCTGAGGGTCATTGGAAAGGCGCAAAGACCTTGGGGAGGTTGTGTAGATGGTATGAACGAAGAAGGACTCGTCGCGAGTGTCACTCTTGGCGGGGGCCGCACTCAGGGTGTTGGCTTTTCCATTATCCTGGTGATCCGCTACATTCTCGAGACGTGCCACACTATAAATCAAGCAGTCGCTGCCCTTTGCAGAATTCCCATAGCGCTACCACAGAATGTAACCGTCCTGGACCGTTCGGGTTCCTACGCGACCTTGTTGCTCGGCCCGCGTCAACGCCCGGTCGTATCTCGAGCGAAGGCGTGTACGAACCATCAACGGTGGACAAGACCCTCGACGTCATCAATGACGCGCCTGGCAGCAATTCAGCGCGCATTGGAAGACCCGAGCATGTCCCTTCCGCAATTCCAACAGCTGTTTCTCCAGCCGCCGCTTTACTCCAACAGTATTTTTTATCCAACTCTCTATACTGCGCTGTACCGACCGTTGGAACGGCGAGTGGATTATATTTGGCCTGGCAAATGCTGGTCCCTCGGCTTCCAGGATTTTCCCGAAGGCCAATACACGCATAGCTATACTTAAATTCCATCCCGCGGCGCAGTCATTGCGCGGAACAATGCCGTGATCGACAGCATGCCCCGGCCGGGGCAACGCGGACGAACAGGTCCCGTGAAGCCTGCCATGAGCAGGTCTTTAAGCAAGCCGCTGGGTCACCAGCTCAGTCTGAGCTGAGCGGCGCCATTTGAATAGCGTATCGCGAGATCCGCCACCTCGCCTCCTCCTCCCGAGATTATACTGTCATCCCCCGACGCAGCTCAATGGCTGCGGCTGATGGAAGGACCGCGAGCAAACACCTCACTGCGGGCCGGCACATGATAGACCCGGTCCATCCACGAGACGCCGATCGCTTCGGCCGCATCGATCAGGGCCCGCTTCGCACTGTCTGGGTGCATCGTCCCATCAAGTACTGCGGCGCAAACGCTAAGAGCTCGCTCAAACGCCGATCCGAACGTAACTGGCCATTTGTCTGCCAACAACGCCGATGCTTCGTCTGTTCCTCTGATGTCTATCGGATTTGGAACCCCTGGCAGCCAGATTTCGAGTCCAAATGTCCAATCGCCCGTTGAAACCATGCGCGTGCTCCTCCCCTGAGTCGCCCCATGACAGATTCACCTCGAAACACGGCAGCTTTGGGGCCAGCTGGAAGCGCCCCTCTTCACATTTTGAGCGCTGAAAGGGGCATGGCTGCGCTGCCGGGATTTTTTCTCGACAATGTCCACTTCGAACTTCCCGGCGACAACGCTGACATTGGCACGCGACCAAAATCATGTGAGAGTTTCAAAGGCGTTCGACATTGAAAGGTTGTCTTCGTTCCTTTTGTGCAGCGCAGCGTCTCAAGACTTGCCTGAACCTGAAACACTGAAGGAAGGAAGCAAAATGAGCGATCACGTCTACAAGAAGGTCGAACTGGTCGGCACCTTCAAGGTTTCAATAACTGAAGCCATCGACACGGCAATCGCGCGCGCGTCAAAGACCATGCGAAATCTAGATTGGTTCGAAGTCGACCAGATCCGGGGACATATCAGGGACGGCGCAGTTGAACACTATCAGGTTGTGATGAAGGTAGGCTTCAGAATTGACGGATAACGTCGCCAGCCGAAAACGCCAAGAGCGACGATTTCGTCGTCGCTCTTCGCCATTTTCGAGTTGAGTAGCAGACCTAGCGTATTGGAACGGTTCGCCGACTTGCAATCCCGCGAGATTGGAAAGAAACCTCGACCTGAGGCGGCTGCGTATGTCCTGGCTTATGAATGCTTTGTCCCGTTGGCTCCTGGTCTGCTGCCGCGGATCGCGCTCGAG
This sequence comes from Rhizobium sp. BK181, assembly GCF_014193305.1. Taxonomy (NCBI): domain Bacteria; kingdom Pseudomonadati; phylum Pseudomonadota; class Alphaproteobacteria; order Hyphomicrobiales; family Rhizobiaceae; genus Rhizobium; species Rhizobium sp. BK181. The sequence continues at coordinate 55,647 of NZ_JACHZA010000021.1, read as the reverse complement.
ATCACATTGTGGTCGCGTCGTGTGGCATTCTCATCAACGAAAGGCGAAGAGCGCGATCATGTTAACGAGAGTTGACTATCTGAGAATGGCCGGTCGCGTTGAAGGAAGGCAACGCGTACGTTGCCGCGATCGCGACCAGGGCGACCGCTATCGATGTTACGATCAGGGCTTGTTTCATGGTCGCTCCCAGTTAAGCACGGCAGGGAGCCTTCGACAGACCGAAATCCTTGTCGGGCTATTATCGACAGGAAGTAGGCATTTAATGAGAACGTTTAATGTCGGGCAACGCCCGCCCGGCAATAAAATTATCGTTTTCAACACAAGCATTGCAGGCGAAGGACACCTGGCCGACGACACTTGGACCCAACTTCGGTATCAGAGGCTCGCAAGCCGGTGTCACGGTAGAATATTCTTGCCGTGGAATTTCACGCGAAATTCCTTTGCTTGTCTCTTGTCCGGAATGGTTATCACAATGAACCTAAGCGAATATGTTTTTCTCTCCTCGCTTTCCAGATCGAATGTCCAGGCCGTCATACCTGTCCCCTCGCCAATCTCTACGAGCTTCTCCATCACCCGGTCTTCGCGATCCTCTCCGTCGAGGTTGATCTCGTAAACGAAAGTCTCCTGACCGGGCGACCCCAGGATCTGTTCGTTGATCCAGTTCCAAATCGCTTCAGCGTTTACCGGAAATGGAGGCAACTCAAAATTCAGGTGCTCTACATCAAGCGCGAATATGACCTCTCTGTCGTATAGTGCCCGTATTCCCAAAGTGTATTCCGATCTTTGAATTGTATCGGCCAATACACCTTTCAATTTCCTCAGGCTCGAATACTTATGAAACATTCCACGCTCCAGATACCTTACTGGAGTTAGAGCCTCCGATTTTTCTTTCCAGATGTATTGCTACTCTCTATGCTACGCCATTTGGAGGGTGGAAGGTCCACGCCAGGTCGGAAGATGCGGCTGCTCGAATGGCAAGCTATCGTTTAGTGGACCGAGTTGGGGGGTGCGCTCTCGGCCGGACCCTTAGAGGGACGTCGTATTGAGGACGTCCTCTCCCGTTCTATCGTTGCCTATTCAACAACTCCGCTTGTCGCCGCCATGTCGTGGTGGGCACCAACTCAGTGCCTCCCACGACCTTAGGCTGCGTCGGCTCGGCCGAACGAACGGCGCAGCGGCGGCTCACGATTGCCCGCCTGTTTTGGCCGTTTGAACGGCATGTGGTCGACGACAGACACCAACGGCAATGGATTTCGACATCAATGCCAAACGAAGCCTCGGTATGTCAGCAAGGCCTGCCGTTTCGCGTACATTGTTGCCATCGTGCTACAGTCTTTCGTGCTCCCCAAACAGCCTCGGTTTTAGGGATGGGCGCCGCCTTTCATGACAACGTTGAACCTTGCTGGATCTTACACCTCGGGGCAACCGCGAACGTTAGCGAAGATGATCCTGTCTGGCCCGCGGCGGGTCATGCCCTCTACGACAACGCTACGTGGCGAAATCCGCACGACATGAGCCCTTCGAAATCCGGCATCGCGTGCGTTGTCAAGGGCATCATCAGGATCGCAGCGCCGGCGAGACCCTCGATCGGACCAATCCCCGTGCCGATCATTATCACGATCATGAATTCCGACGCCCCCTGGGCCCACCCTGAACTCGAGATCCTGGGCGATGGAAGGTGACATGAATCCGACCACGCTGCTCGCGACCAGGGCAGAACTGATAGCAATTCTCTTCAACACAGTCATTGGTAATCCTCCAAAAGTCTCTTCTCTGAGAAGCTAACCTTCCCGACACGGAACGGTTCCCTCAGAGAGGGCGCGAACGATGCGGAATTCTCGGTTTTGCTGCCCCACGCAAACTGACTCGGTTTTTGGCTGCCCCACGCTCAACTTGACGAAGTAAGCCCTTGTTCGTTTCACCACTCTCGCTTCACTTCGAAAGAACACTCTTCAAGGCCCCGAAGTCTTTATAGTTTCCGGATTGGTACTATTTAGAACTTCGACCTTTCGCTGGACGCAAAGTGTCGCGATTGCAAGCTTTGGATTGGTGTTTCGACACTAAGACATCAGACCGTTGGGATCATTGCGGACGGAAGATTTGAGGCGCATGAGGCGAGAAGGCGACGCATGCATATGCGGTTCGGGACAACGGGATGTCGACGGTAGTTCACTGGCGACAATGGTTCTCGTAGAGATTTTGGAGCGGTCTTTCGCGGCGGACCACTCGAACGTTGAAAGCCGTCACAAGAAAGGGGAACTGAAATGAAGAAACTATTGGCATCAACTTGCGTGACATTCGGGCTGCTGGGACTTGCCTCTTACGCGAATGCCGCCGGTTGCGGTTCCTTGACGATTGCCAGCATGAACTGGCAAAGCGCAGAGGTTCTTTCCAACCTCGACAAGATTATCCTGAACGAAGGGTATGGCTGCCAGGCGGAAATCACCGTTGGTGATACTGTTCCGACCATCACGTCAATGGCCGAAAAAGGTGAACCAGATGTCGCCCCTGAGGCCTGGGTCGACCTTCTGCCGGATGTGGTGAAGAAGGGCACCGACGAGGGACGCATCATCAAGGTTGGCTCCCCTCTCCCCGATGGGGGCGTGCAGGGATGGTGGATCCCGAAATACCTTGCCGACGCTCACCCGGATTTGAAGTCAATTCCCGATATGCTGAAGCACCCGGAACTGTTCCCTGATACGGAAGACGCGTCCAAGGGTGCCATCTACAATGGCCCGCAGGGGTGGGGCGGCACGGTTGTTACCTCTCAGCTTTTCAAAGCTTTCGACGCAGAAAAGGCAGGCTTCAAGCTCGTCGATACGGGTTCGGCGGCTGGCCTCGATGGATCGATCGCAAAGGCCTACGAGCGCAAGCAAGGCTGGGTCGGGTATTATTGGGCCCCCACTGCCTTGCTCGGGAAATATCAGATGGTCAAGCTCGAAGCCGGCGTGCCTGCCGATGCCGCCGAGTGGAAACGTTGCAATACGGTGGCCGACTGCTCGGATCCGAAGCCGAATGCGTGGCCGGTCGACACGATCGTCACTCTCGTGGCGAAGCCGTTTTCGGAAAAGGCGGGGCCCGAGGTCATGGGCTACCTGCAGAAGCGCTCCTGGAGCAATGAGACCGTCAACAAGCTGATGGCCTGGATGACCGACAATCAGGCGAGCGGCGAGGACGGCGCCAAGCACTTCCTGAAGGAAAACAAGGACATCTGGACCAAGTGGGTCTCGGAGGCTGCAGCAAAGAAGATCGAGGCTTCCCTCTAGACGCCCGGGGGCCGCGGGGATCATCCGCCGCCCTGTTAACGGCTCATTCTCCACGAGACATGGCACGGCGATACGAATGGATGGTCTTGCGGCCTACAAAGGGTTTAGGTCCGCGCTGAGGACCAAAAGCGACAGCGCAAAGTAGCCGGCAGCATCCGTCTGGTATGAGAAGGCTGACAGGCTGCTACTGTCACCGGAACGAGAAGTAAAGGTCTCCCAGGAGATGGTTCTTTAACATCGGGACCTTTGCTCGGGCGATGAAAGCGATGGCAAGTGTTGCAGTTCCGCACTCGACTCAATGGTTGCATGATGTTTTTGTGCGCCGGGGCGTTGGAGTTTCGTTATGTTGTTTGCGTTGGATCAGACGAAAGCCAGACTGCAGTATCTTGTAAAGTTCGCATCGGTTTGGCTCGTTGCCATTGCTTTGGCGTTCCTTCCCGTGTGGTGGCTGGTCCAGGAAACGACCTTCTAGAGCTCTGGTTTCCCTGAAAAAGGGACGCCAGTCATCGGCACATCCGGCGTGTCAAGGCTGCAATCGCTGCTCACGACCAGCATCCGGATACGTTCCGCCACCCGGGGACCGACGGGATTGTAGACGACCAGGTAGATCGGGCCTACCATCCACGGCAAACCCGGAATATTCAGTTCGATGTCGCCGAGAATCGGATGTTTTAGCCTCTTGGTTCCTTCTCCATGGGCAATAACATCGTTCTCCTGCCACAGCGCAGTAAACTCCGGACTCACGTTGCAAAGTTCATCTACCAGGTCGTGATCTCCGACGTCGCTCCGGCACGGGCTGCGTCCGCTCGAAACGCGCAACCTCTTCCTTTCTCAATCCAGGCGTACGGCTGCGACCCGAAAAACCAAACACAGCCGGATCAAGCCGAGAACGACGATCGCAAAGGAAAACTCCAAGGGCGGTTCCTCTTCGGCGCCGAGCCTTACACTCTCGGGTTCTCTGCGCGACGCAGGGACTAATGACGTCGCACTTGACAGATCTCCTCCATCGTTTCGCTGAATCCAGCCGTTCGTTCATGTTTCAAATCAGCCGCAGGTGGATTCTGCTTCTTGGTACCGTTGACTACCACGCTTTGACACCCGGGCTCGGCGCCGGCCTTATTGACTTTTCGCAGTTGCGCCCATTTCTAATCTTTATTGTCGCATCCTCAAATTGCAGCATGCTGATAGCTATTCCATCCATCTCAACCGGGAGGATAGTCCCATGCACCTCTATAAGGAGACGAACCGCTTCCAGTGCTCCAGCCACGCTGGGCGACCTTGCATCGTCATCGAGCAGATGAGGATCGACCAAAGGGGAAACATCAGCCCCGATCCAACGAAAATCGACTATCTGACGGAAGATGGCGACGTTGTCTCGCGATTGGACGAGGGGCTGTTTCTCGTCTTGATCAGCCAGGAAGAACTTCTGCTAACGCATTGATGAAAAATGTCATCAGGCAACACGCCGTCGCCCGTGGGGACGAAGATCGGGATAGGTCGTGCTGGTCACGGGTCCGGATGCGCGCTTGAACGATTTCTTGCAAACCTGAAGGCGGCTTTTCCGCCCTTCAACAACTTTGGGATTAGTTGGAACCGAATGGCGAGGACCGATGGATTCCACCTGTGCGTTGATCGGCGAGGATGGCTATTCATTGCAACTGGTCTGGCTCTCGTTTCGGAAGAACAAGCCTACATGGTCCTCTGTCCCGCGCCCTCTGTCGATGAAGCCCTGTCGCTCGTTGAAGTCCGTCCTCCAGGCATATCATCCCTGGGCCTTCAAGCTCGACAAATCCAGGCTTGTGCAACAGATCGAAGACTTATTGCCTTTACCGCAAGGCCAACGGCGTCGTCGGTTACGAGACAGGAAAAGCAGGTCGCACTAACCTGATGCAAATGTGGAGTCGCGACCGCTGCTGGCCGCCCAAGGCAGTCATCGATCAACTGGTATCGAGCAGACGCGTGCGCGATCGTTGTTGCTATCCCTGAAGGGGATGTTCGTCGGCTTCGCTGAGGGGGCGGCCGCCAGATCCGGCGTTCGACACGTGAGCCGAGACGAGATTGGACTTCGAATTTGATCCACGAAGCGACTGCTGGGCTGGACCAACCTTGCCACTGGGACTTAACGAGCAGATCGCCCAATGGATCAGCCCAATTTGGACATTGTGTAAAAAATCCTCGGCGGCGAAGGAAAGGGAAGAACGGTGCCACATCGTACTGGCACCGAACCACGCACCCCTCAAAAAGGCCGAGGCGCGCAATGTGCGAATTAGGGCGAGTAGATATACAACTTTTGAGCGGGAGAGTTGCCCGATATGCTAGGTAGCTGGACGCGCGCCCTTGCAGCAGACTGGAATTGGTTCTCAACAGGGGGGCTGGTAATGGCCGAAGAATACCGATTGCGCATGGAAGGCGAACACTGGTCCATCATCGACGAGGCAACGCTTGAGCCAGCTCGGCTCGATGGCGTCCCTCTCGCCACGATGGAAGCCGTTGAAGCAAAGTACATGTTGAAAATTCTGCAGGGACTGGATCGCGTTCGCAAAGCTTCAAAACGGTCGGCGTCCATGGTCAAGAAGCACGGCATCAAGACGGTTCGGATATCGCCCGTCCAGCCGGTCACAGATGCATTCGCTCCGCTAAAGCCGCTTGGCGTCGATTGTTCGTTTTGCGTGGCATGCAATGGATCTTGCAAAAGGGGCAAATCCCTTGACCTACTTAACTGACGCAGAGAGTCGCCTTGGTCGCCCAATCGGGCCACGGCTCGGATCCATACAGCGTGACGACGGTCTTTACGAAGCGCGCGTAGTCCCGGCTTACGCGGGCGAGGACAGTACCGTCATTTTTATCCGGCGGCCGAGCCTGAAATTCTGGCTCCGATCAAAAATGGGTAAACTATTGAGTTGAACAAAAGGTACGCAGCCCCGAAATAGAGCTTCAGAAATCTGGCACTAGCCTGTTCATGCTGTTGCCCGAAATTCTTCTCCTTTCACGTTGAACGCTCTGTGCCGGGCGTTGCCCGATGCGCTCCCTAAGGTGACGCGGAATGCACGATACCCGCACAAAGTGAGGCACGCTGCTATCCGTCGTCATGCATGTGATCGATATCTGTGGTGCGCACACAACCCTCTTTGGACCGGAAAGGCTCTCGGCATGCCCGTCGTGCCTTTGAGCCTTCCACCCTCTCATCGTGCGAGGTTGCCCAAGCTTTGGAAAGGCTTGCGTCTATGAAGGTACGAGCAGTCCCATGCTGATCCATCCCGTCACGATCACCAGCAAGATAGTGGCTGCGTACAAGACCATCGTGCCGATCCGCCGATAAACGAGAAAATTTCTTGAAGCCGGCTCATTCTGAGCGCTGGCTGCTTGCGTAGAAAACGATAAATATCGTGACATGGGAACACCGGCTTTATCGGAGAAATAGGCGGCACAAAAAAAGGTTCCATCACGGCCTGTTTGCGACTTTAACAAATGCGTTTTCGGGTTCGCCGTCGGAGATTCCAACTTTATCGTATTTTCCGGGGGGCTCGGATGCACGTAGAGACGACCATTCCCTCGTGAGCCAATCAAGCATTGGATTCGATCAGCTGCCAACGACCAAAAAATTAGCCTCGGTGGTTCCCGAGGCTCAGGTGCGGCTCAGCTCCAACATGAAGCCTGGCCTTTGTACCGGACAGATCTTGATGCTGACAGGCCATATTTTTTCATTCTGGTACTGTCTGCGGCGCAGGCTCGTGATCTTCAAACGATATAGTCCGCTGGCTCCTCCTCACCAATCGCTCGGTGTCTCGCTCCACGCACACGGCCCTCAATTAATGATTTCCCAGGTGGCTGGCTCGCTCGTTGATTAGAAATTCAAGGGCGGCGCGTAAAAGCACCGGACAGTATCCTCGTTTGGGAACAGACACAGATGAAACTGACCGTCCGGCGATTCCAAGGCCCTGGACTGCGGAACGAGGAAAAGGTGTGGACGCGTAACGAGCCTATGGTCGCCTGGCTTCAGCGCGATCTGGTACCCACCGCCCGCTGGTCGCACTGCTTGTGACGGAATAGGCTGACAGTCCCCGTTTTCGTCGTTCCCGTTGCAGCAAAATGCTTCGTATTGAAATCCGGATGGCGCATGATGTGCGTTAGCTGCTGTTGCAGCAACAAGTATCAACAACGCAAGGACAAGCCGCATCGTATTCCCCCGCAAATTTCGATCCGTCGGCAGTATCTTATTTTACTTCTGTCTAAAGTATGGCTGAAGTATTCTTCTCCCAGCAGTCGATCGGTGAAGTCGAAATCCCGTGCCAATGGCGGATTGCGACCAAGCTGCCTTGTTAGAACGCGTAACTTCGCATTGGGAGAAACGACGACGTCACACCGCCGGAAACGACACCGCAATAGTCCCAGCCTGGTACGCGAGCATGGTCTCGTCCCCAAAGATGTTCAGTCCCGCGTAACGCTGGCAGCCGACCGTCAGACGGTTATGGTTGCCGCACTGGTTGTAAGCGCCGCGATCCTGGCTTTCGGCGTGAATGCCCTGATTGGGTCCTAACCGCCCATGCGCATGTAAAGCGACGGCTTCATGTCAGGCTTTGTAAGGCTGTACACCTCATAAGAGGCTTGGTGGTCGTCTCCCATTCCAAGCGAGCCAACCGGCATACCTGGCACGGCAAGTCCCGCAATCGGAGGTTTCTCGTTCAACACCTTCTCGACGGCCTCCAAGGGGACGTGCCCTTCAAAGAAGTAGTCGCCGACCACAGCGGTGTGGCACCCCTGCAGATCTTCAGGGATACCGAGCCTGGCCTTTATCGACATGAAATCATCCTCCCGGACCACGACGTTGAAATCGGCATTCACCATTGCGAGGGCCCAAGCTCCGCAGCAGCCGCAGCTGGGATCTTTATAGATGTCCATCCGAGCCCGCGACGCTGACGCACGCCGGGTAAGTGTGGCAATCGTGCCTGCTGCCGCCAGACACATGAAAGCTCTACGTTTCATGCTCTTCTCTCCTTTCATTGGTGTTCAAGCTCATTTCAGGGCCATGATCGACGCCCGTTTCCCTTCGACATTCTCCTGAACGTTTGCAGGTTCTCTTGACCTTCCCACGATGGCAAACCCCACCTATTTTAAGTCACTTGAATCGGAGACCTTCCATGTACGAATTCAATATCCAGAACATGACCTGTGGCCACTGCGCGGGCACGGTGGAAAAGGCAATCAGGGCCACCGATCCCACTGCCCAGGCCAAGGTCGACCTTCCAACCCGGACCGCAAAGGTGGAGTCAAAACTCGACCCGCTCACAATAGCGGCAGCGATCGAGAAAGCAGGCTATCCGAATACATTCACATCTCTCTAGTCTTCGGGCAGCGGACAACAACGACCTCCCCCTTGCAAATAGCAGCAGATGCTCCCGGGAATGAACGGGAGCATCTGCGCCATCAGGCCTTGTACCCGATGTGTGTCATCATCCCGCTCGCCATATGGTACAGGTGATGACAATTGGAACGGCCAACGGCCGGAGTTGTCGGCGTCAAAGGCAATGATCACCGTCGACATCATGGGCACCATTGCGGTATCGCGTAAAGCGCCGTTAATAGCCCTCCCGTTGATACCGACGACCTGGAACTTGTGTCCGTGCAGGTGCATCGGGGTGGGACATCATTGACATGTTCCTCTCCTGCAGCGTGTGAGCGTGCATCCAGTGGGTCCCGCCCTCTCGGAGGCGAAACTTATCGTGGCGGGTTTGGCCAGGCTTGCACCAGCTGGATTATCCGGCACGCAGTCCTGATCCCACGGCGGCGTTAGACCGTGCCAGTGGATCAGCGTCGGGGCGTCGATCTGGCTGGACAACTCAACATCGAATGGAGCGCCGGCGTCGAGCCTCAATCCTGGCGACCCATCCGACCGAGTTATGCCAAGCACATTCGCGGCCTGCCGTTGACCTCAATTGTTCGCTTGACGATGCTAAGTCTTTGGGTCGATTGGGCCAGTTGCGTAGCTGGCGCTGTCCCGGCACTTGCTTGCCGAATGGCGAGAGGGTTGGTCGCGCCATAGATAGCCGCCCCGGCCACCCTGCAGGTGAGAAAATCGCGTCTGTACATGTCACTTGTCCGGTTTCGAGAGTAGGCGCGCAATGCAGCAGCGAAAAACGTCAGACAGCAAGCCGGGCGGGTCGAGCCCGGGCGGTACCGAATGTCCCGTCAGCGGCGAGATCTGGACCAGATAGACGACAGGGTGGGATAAGTGCAGGAACTCGGAGGCTCCTGAGGCCAATGGCCCTGCGCGCACTGAGCAAACCGAGACGCAGCAGTTCCCGGCCGTCGAATGCGACGTTCGGAATGCCGATGGCCCGCCATCTCTGCCCTATGATCCTGCACCAAGACGTGGGCGGAGGAGGGAATATCGAGGCAGGGCACAGCGTGAGCTGCGGCAAATGGCGCAAACACCAGGCCGATGGCTAGGATAACCATCGTCGCAATACGCACCAGTGTTCGATCACGGCCATGCTGTTAGCTTATTAGGGACTGAAGGGAACAGTAAACACGTTGGCGTGTCGCGCCGTTGATCCATATTATCAAGGTGAAATGAGACCCTTGACCTTCCCATTATGGGAAGGATTACTTATCTGTGCAGTGAAATGAGGATCCTCCCATGACTGCGCTCTCCCAGTTCGAAAAAAGCCTGGCACATTCCACTCCGACCGAGTTCGAAATCGAGGGCATGTCGTGCGCATCCTGCGTCAGTCGTGTGGAGAAATCGATCAAGGCCCTTCCTGGCGTCGATAGCGCATCGGTCAATCTCGCCACAGAAAGAGCCAGCGTCACATTCAAGGATGCCGTCGATCCTGCTTCGGTTCTGCGCGCCATCGAGGACGCAGGCTATCAAGCCAGGATCGATACGCAAGAATTTGGCGTCGAAGGAATGACCTGCGCCTCCTGCGTGGCCCACGTCGAGAAGGCGTTAAAGGCTGTGCCAGGGGTCATCGATGCGTCCGTCAACCTTGCGACCGAGCGGGCGACCGTGCACGTGGCGGCGGGGGCTGTTCAGACCCCGGTACTCGAAGCTGCGGTGAGGAATGCCGGATACGACGTCCGCCGCCTGCAAGCACCACAGGCCCTTGAAGACAAAGACCACCGAGCGACCGAAATCTCCAAGCTCAAAGCCCTGCTAGCGGTCTCTGCAGCGCTGACCTTGCCGCTCTTCCTGCTGGAGATGGGTTCTCACTTCATCCCGGCCGTTCATGAGTTGATCATGGACAGCATCGGCATGCAGAACAATCTTTACCTGCAGTTCGTCCTCGCAACCGTTGTCCTGTTCGGACCTGGCCTGCGATTCTTCCAGAAGGGCGTACCGAACCTCCTGCGTCGGACGCCCGATATGAACTCGTTGGTGGTCCTCGGAACCACGGCTGCGTGGCTCTACTCCGTCGTGGCGACCTTCGCGCCGCGCTTGCTGCCGTCCGGGACTGTCAACGTGTATTACGAGGCTGCTGCGGTCATCGTGACCCTCATCCTGCTCGGGCGTTTTCTCGAGGCCCGCGCCAAAGGGCGGACCAGCCAGGCCATCAAGCGGCTGATCGGCCTCCAGGCCAGGACTGCTTTCGTGTCGCGCAACGGTGCGTTCGTCGAAACCGAGATCGAGGACGTGGTCGTCGGCGACATCATTCGCATCCGGCCGGGCGAGAAGGTGCCCGTCGATGGCATCGTCGCAACCGGTAGCTCATATGTCGATCAGTCGATGATAACAGGCGAGCCGATACCGGTCGAAAAAACAGCCGACAGCGAGGTCGTCGGCGGTACGATCAATACAAATGGCACGTTCACCTTCCAGGCGACCAAGGTGGGCAGCGACACCCTTCTGGCGCAGATCATCAGGATGGTCGAAGCGGCGCAGGGATCGAAACTGCCGATTCAGGCTCTGGTCGACAAGGTGACAGGCTGGTTCGTCCCCGCGGTCATCTTCGCCGCAGCATTCACCTTTGTCGCCTGGTATGCGCTTGGCCCGTCGCCCGCCCTGAGTTTCGCACTGGTGAACGCGGTGGCAGTCCTCATCATCGCGTGCCCATGCGCCATGGGTCTGGCGACGCCAACATCGATCATGGTCGGAACCGGCCGCGCGGCCGAACTCGGCATTCTCTTTCGGAAGGGAGAGGCTCTGCAAAGCCTTCGCGAAGCCGATGTCGTCGCTTTCGACAAGACCGGCACCCTGACGAAGGGTCGCCCTGAACTGACCGATATTGAGGTCCGGGACGGATATGCGGAAATCGAAGTCCTGCAACTGGTCGCCAGCGTCGAGACCCTGTCGGAGCATCCGATTGCCAAGGCATTGGCGGCAGCGGCTTGGGAACGGGGCATTCGTGCTCTCCCTGTCACCGACTTTCAGGCGAACCCCGGCTTCGGCATTGAAGGCTCGGTCAACGGCCGAAAGGTTCTGGTCGGTGCTGACCGCGCCTTGGAGAAAGCGGGTATCGACATCGGCCAATTCCGTGAGAAAGCCGCCGCTCTTGGCGATCAGGGGAAGTCACCACTCTATGCGGCCATCGACGGCAATCTCGCAGCGATTATCGCGGTGTCTGATCCTGTAAAGGAAACAACCCCAGCAGCCGTGGCTGCGCTCCATGCGCTCGGCCTGAAGGTGGCGATGATCACCGGAGACAACAAACGCACCGCCGACGCAATCGCCCGCCAATTGGGTATCGACGAGGTCGTCGCCGAAGTCCTTCCGGATGGCAAGGTAGAGGCCGTGAAGCGTCTGCGGGCCGGTGGCAGAAAGGTTGCCTTCATTGGCGATGGTATCAATGACGCTCCGGCTTTGACCGAAGCGGACGTCGGCCTCGCTGTCGGCACGGGCACCGACATTGCAATCGAAAGTGCGGACGTCGTGCTGATGTCTGGCGACCTGAACGGTGTACCGAAGGCCATCGCCCTCAGCAAATCGACGATCCGGAACATCAAGCAGAACCTGTTTTGGGCCTTTGCTTACAACGTGAGCTTGATCCCGGTAGCAGCAGGCGTGCTTTACCCGGTAAACGGCACCCTGATGTCACCGATATTCGCAGCAGCAGCCATGGCGATGTCCAGCGTCTTCGTACTTGGAAATGCGCTACGCCTCCGCTCTGTAAACCCATAACCCATTACGAAGCGGGCTGGCCTAGAAGGGCCGCCCGCATTCAAGGAGATCGAACATGAATATTGGACAGGCCGCAAAGGCGAGCGGCGTTTCGGCGAAAATGATCCGCTACTACGAACAGATCAAGCTGATCACGCCCGCTCACCGGACGGAGTCGAGCTATCGAACCTACGCCGACAACGACATCCACACGCTGCGCTTCATCCGCCGGGCACGCGATCTCGGCTTTTCCGTGGAGCAGATGAAGACACTGCTCGCGCTCTGGCGAGACCGTTCTCGCGCAAGCGCGGACGTCAAGAGCATCGCCATGGAGCACATCGCCGAACTGGAACGGAAGGCAGCCGCCATCCATGCGATGACGGAAACCCTGAAACATCTTGCGACACACTGCCACGGCGACGAGCGTCCGGACTGCCCGATCATCGAGGAGTTCGCAAATGCAGGTGATGCGGATGACGTTCCAGCCATGAACGCTCCATTCGGCGTAAACGGTATCAGGGCTGAGCAGCCGGTACGACGGTGACTGCTATTCCATGCGGAACCTGACATGACAGCTCGTGCAGGTCTGCAGCATAAGGTGGAAGGCATGCTCGGCAGGGAGGGATGAAAGCTCGGCCTCGCTCTGGACATGGGTCCCGAGCGGCCCGCCGCCCATCGGCTCGCCGGGCTTCATTCGCATGCTGTCGGTCATAACCGCCGGATTCTTCCCGGCGGCCACAGCCAGCGCCGCCGCATAGGACTTGAGGTCATTTGCCAGGCGGTCGAAACGGTCACGTTCCTCGATGATATTTGGCTTCGCCTTCGAAGCCGGAGATGCGGCTTCCGACGCGAAGTGGTCGATCAGCGTCTGGCCCGCCTTGTCTCGGATAAGCTCGGCTGCCCACTTGAACTCGGGCGACGAATAGGTCGACGGCACCTTGAACATGCCCGCGATGGACTTGGTGGCAGCCGCGATTGCCTTCATATCCGCCTGCCGGACGGTCACGATGTCGCCCGCGCAAACCGCAGCAGACGCGACAGCCAGAAAAATCAATGAACCGACAATAACGGACCTCATGGCATCCCTTCGCTGGCAGGATCGATGAACGAACCTGGCACGGCTCGGCATCGACTTGAATTTGGTCAAGATCAATGTCTTACTTTGCGTCTCAGCTATCTACAGACATTGGCAAGATTCAGCCCAGTTCGATTTAGCGACGAGGTTCAAGGACGGAAAGTCATGGTCGCGGTTTTCATCGCAGTCCTGCTCTTCCTTTCGCCTGTGATGCCAAGCTTCACAGCCGACCTCTCCGTTGTTTCCCAAACGCACGTTTCGGCCGACCAGAGGTCTCACGAAGATTGCGACGATTCAAAACCGCACGCTGTCCCTGGCCAATGCTGCGCCTTGCAGTGTCTGGTGTTTGTCGCAGAGGCCGTTGCGCCAGAAGTCCGTCACGTTCCGAGTTTCATTGACGTCGCCTACCGGCAACCAGTCGATCACCTGACCGGTGTCATTTTCCCGCCGTCGCTGGGACCACCCCGTTCCGCTGCTTGATCCAACGAGCGTGGCCCCATGCCCGGCCGCGCGAGCTTGCAACGGAAACACGGAGTGTCTCGTGACAACGGTACATCATCACGACCATGAACATATGGCGGCATCGCCGCCGCCGACCATGACCGCCGAACCTGTCATCTACACCTGTCCCATGCACCCTCAGATACGGCAGCCCGGCCCGGGGAACTGCCCGATTTGCGGCATGACCCTTGAACCCGAAATCGTGACAGAAGAGACCGGGCCCAGCGCCGAGCTGATCGATATGCTACGACGGTTCTGGATCGGCCTGGTGCTTTCTCTGCCAGTCCTGGCGCTGGAGATGGGCGGCCACCTCACGAACCTGCACATGCTTCTCGGCGCTCAGACGTCGAACTGGGTGCAGATGGTTTTGGCCACCCCTGTCGTGCTCTGGGCTGGCTGGCCGTTCTTTCAACGGGGGTGGCAGTCACTGGTCAGTCGTCACCTCAACATGTTTACCCTGATCGCCATGGGAACCGGGGTCGCCTGGATTTATAGCGCGGTCGCGACCGTGTTCCCGGAAATCTTTCCGGAAACGGTTCGCTCAAACGAAGGCGCGGTTGCGGTCTACTTTGAGGCGGCAGCAGTCATCACGGTCCTCGTGTTGTTGGGTCAGGTTCTTGAGCTTCGAGCCCGCGAGCAAACGGGCGGCGCGATCCGGGCCCTGCTCGATCTCGCTCCGAAGATGGCGCGACGCGTGAAACCGGATGGCTCCGACGAAGATGTCGGCCTCGATGTCATTGTGGTCGGGGACCGGCTTCGCGTTCGCCCCGGCGAGAAAGTACCGGTCGATGGCGTCCTTCTCGAAGGTAGAAGCTCGGTCGACGAGTCGATGATCACAGGCGAGTCCATGCCTGTCACCAAGGAAGTCGGCTCGAAGCTGATCGGCGGCACTATGAATCAGACCGGCGGCTTCGTCATGGAGGCCGGAAAGGTCGGCCGTGACACGATGCTTTCCCAGATCGTGCGGATGGTCGCCGAGGCACAGCGCTCTCGTGCTCCGATCCAGCGCCTGGCCGACCAGGTGTCGGGCTGGTTCGTACCGGTCGTTATCGTCATTGCGGTCATCGCCTTTGTCGCATGGCTGCTGATAGGTCCGGAGCCGCGATTTGCCCATGGGTTGGTCGCCGCCGTCGCTGTCCTGATCATTGCGTGCCCATGCGCCTTGGGGCTGGCGACACCGATGTCGATCATGGTCGGCGTCGGTCGCGGCGCAAGGCTCGGGGTTCTCATCAAGAACGCCGAGGCACTTGAGCGGATCGAAAAGATCAACACCCTGGTGGTCGACAAGACCGGAACGCTCACCGAGGGGCGTCCAAAAGTGACCGCTATCATTCCACGCAACGGCATGTCAGCGGATGACGTTCTGCAGTTGGCTGCTAGCCTGGAGCGGTCGAGCGAGCATCCGCTTGCACATGCCATCGTCGTCGCTGCTCAAGAGCAGAATCTCACTCTCCAAGACGCGCAAGACTTCGACAGCCCCGTTGGCAAAGGGGTGACCGGGATCGTTGCTGGTAAGAGGCTCATCTTGGGCAGCCACAGGATCATGGCCGACGCTAACGTCAACGTCCTGCCAATGACCGCTCAAGCGGAGGAACTCCGAGACGACGGCGCAACCGTCATCTTCCTGGCAATCGATGGCTCGCTGGCCGGTCTCTTTGCCATCGCCGACCCGATCAAGACCACGACACCGCAGGCCGTTAAGGCGCTGATGGAAGAAGGCGTCGAAGTTGTCATGCTGACCGGCGACAACAAGACGACGGCGGCAGCCGTTGCTCGCAAGCTAGGCATCACCTCGGTGGAGGCGGAAGTCCTTCCGGAAGAAAAGAGCAAGATCGTCTCGCGACTGAGGAGCGAAGGCCGCATCGTTGCCATGGCAGGTGACGGCGTCAATGATGCACCTGCACTTGCGGCGGCCGACGTCGGAATTGCCATGGGAACCGGAACGGATGTCGCTATCGAAAGTGCAGGTGTTACCCTTCTCAAGGGCGACCTTCAGGCCATTGTCCGCGCAAGGCAGCTCAGCCTTGTGACGATGCGCAACATCAGGCAAAATCTCTTCTTTGCCTTCATCTACAACGCCGCTGGCGTGCCGATCGCGGCGGGTGCTCTCTACCCTGTCTTCGGCATACTTCTCTCCCCCATCATCGCAGCCGCCGCCATGGCGCTGTCGTCGGTAAGCGTTGTCGGCAATTCCCTCAGACTTAGGAGGATCGGACTATGAACTTGCGTACCCTAATTTTGATGGCGGCTTCGCTTGGCATTGTCATATTATTCTTTATGCTGCGGGGGCATTGGGCGCACGCCCTTGGAGTCGCTCCATACCTTTTGCTTTTGGTATGTCCGTTGATGCACCTGTTGCACGGTCATGGTGGTCACAAAGGCCATGATCACAAGGACGGCGCTTGATGACCTACGAGGAATCCACGACAAGCACCGTCGACCTGCTGGCTCCGCCCCAGCACGTCTTTGCGTTCCTCGATGATCCAACCGTTGTCGGAGCCCACATGCAGCGGCCCTCGCTGATCATGCTGGGGGCCGCCATGGAATACGAGGTCGATCATGGGAACGGGCAAGTTGTCGGCTCCATCGTGAAGATGCGAGGCAGGGTCCTCGGCATGGACGTGTTCGTTGAAGAGATCGTCACCGAACGGCAACCGCCGTGGCGGAAGTCGTGGCAAACGCTCGGCCGTCCGAAACTGCTGGTCATCGACAACTACCACATGGATTTCGTCATAAAGCCGATCAGAGAAGGCTCCCGGGTGATCGTCAAAATTCAATACTCGTATTCCCGCAGCCCGATTGGCAGCTGGCTCGGCTCGTTCCCGGCGAAAGCATATGCAAGGTTGTGCGTGTCGAAAATGACGTCAGAGGCTTTGAAACACTTCGCATCCCCACGCAATGGCCAATAACGGATAGGCCGGCCTCCTGGGCCTCCCGTCGGCATCATTTCGCAGTTCTCGGCGCAGCGTCGACAAGCGTCGACAAAGCTTTCCATGTTGATCGGTCCATCTTCATGTTGCCGACCAACGACATATCCATCTTCGAGCCGCCACTGGATAACGTGCCCCTCTTGGCCATATCCATACTCTTGCACTTTTCGAGATAGGTCATGTCCTGCGCCATCATGACAACAGGATCAAGCAGCGGGCGCGGACGCTTTATTGCCAGCCGAATATTGCGATTACCGAAGTTTTCCCATGCAAGTGAGCCGCCCGAATGCAAGCTGCGTAGTTTGTCGGTATCTCGTCGACGCAATCACAGCCCGCCACCTTCGCCGATGGCGGGCTCAAATTCGTGAAGTGCTAGGCAAGCAGGTTGCGTTGTGTGGCGACCTCTTCGAGGATGCGCTTGACGCGAAGAACATCTGGCGAAATCGGGCTACCGGCATCGCTGGATGCTCGAACTGCATTATTCAAGTGATCGATCGCAACTAGGACCTCCTCGTCGCCAATGGACTTATCCGTAGCCATACTCTCGGCAACACCGCCGGTATTCAACATGTTTCATCACCTCTTCATTCATTGAAGCGAGGCGGAAACTAGGTGATTTGGTGTTCGTATGCTTTCCGTGTCGAGCTTCGTGGTTACCAAATAATTACTTTAATTACTAACGTCCACGTCGTTTGAGGTAACCGGTTGCGACGGTAGAGGAGCATGTCCCGGATAGTGCGATTCCGGCTGTGGAAAACGATAGCCGCGAGCGCGAACCGCGGTGACGAAACGCTCATATTCTGGCCCGCTTGTAGAACGGTTCGTTCCCGGTAGCGGGATTTGCAATGCCTCACGCCCCCCGGGGGCTAGGACCGGGAGGCCCTGATCCGCATCGTTCTGCCCACGGAATAGCTGCAGTCCGGAGAGGTAGTCAGAGGTCTGAGACGCGGGCCCCGCCTCTTCGTCGTAGGTCGGACATAGCGGCCGCACGTCGACCGGCCGGCGTGGAACGACGTGCTTCAATGTACGAGCCTCAAAGGGAGGCAGGACGGTTGGCAGCTTTGGCTTTCATTGCAGCAATCGAGTGGTACGCACCGACCAGAGAAATGTTCGGCAGAACTCGCGAGAAGAGGCACGGCTCCACGCAAAATCCGACGCACTATGCCGCGTGAAGTTTATGAAGTTCAGTTGCGTGCGCTGGCAGGAAATCCCGGTGAAAAGCCGCCGCGGCGTAAACTGAAAGGACACCGTCCTGGCTGCGGACGATGAAATCGCTGGGCCGCGCCCTAAGAGCTTCAGTCGCGTTGAATACCGTAACAGCAGCCGTGGCGATAACCATATGGCCACGCTCGTAGCATTCACGGACCCAATCCGGCAAAGTGGCCCAACCTGCTCCGAGGAAGCAAATCTCCCGACCCCGTACGACTTCGACCCGCGCAGGTGTTCTTAGATATTCCCGCATTGGTTCCAATCGGGGCTTCACGGCCGCTAGGGGAGCGCCACCGAGAGGGAGGCGGTAGTATTTCCAGCACTTTTCCGCTTTCTGTCCAGGGTTAGTTGGCACCCTTACTTGCCTGCGCTGCCCCTTAGGTCTATCACTTCACCTGGAAGAATCTAAACTATCGGAGAAGTACGTGGCTAACGGAACTGTAAAGTTTTTCAATCAGGACAAGGGCTTCGGCTTCATAACGCCAGTCAATGGTGGCCCGGACGTCTTCGTGCATATCTCTGCCGTCCAGGGCGGATCGCTACGCGATGGCCAGAATGTCAGCTACGAGCTGGGTCAAGATCGCAAGACCGGAAAATCCAAGGCCGAGAACGTACGTCCGGTCTGATCACGACCTACAACAAATTAGGCCCGCGGGAAATCGCACCGGAACCCGCGGGGCTGAAATTATCATGTGCAAATTCATCGAGAGAGCTTCGCCAGCCGAGGGGGATTGGCCATGTCTAGGGATCGGCAGCCACGATTGTAAAGGTTGATAGCTGCGTCGCACGGAAACGACGACGCCTGATCGTCCCACTCGACTTTGTAATATCGATACCATTCCCTGACAGCCTGCGACATGATGCTGTGGTCAGTCCTAGCTTTGTCATGAGATACCGCCGAAAGGCACGGCTGTTAGGACATACTGGTAGAAGTCAGTGACGGCCGATTTCGGCTTCAACTTTCTTCCGGGAATTGCCAGCATTCCTGACCGCTTCCTTGACGGTATCGTTGGAGACGCCTTCCTTCTTTGCCTCGTATGTTACCTCGTGGTCCTGGCCGCCGGCGACGCGGGCGCGATCCTGTGCATGGCTTCGAGATGTTTGCGTCTTTGCCAATGAATGTTCGCAGCAGGAACTCGCTACGATTCCAGTAGTTCCCTCGAAATAACGAATACCAATCGCGCCGCTTGAAGCGACGACTGAAGCCGCTATGCAGGCTCGCACGACGGAAATCAGGATAACCATGCGGTACCTCTGGACACTGGAGCGCGACGGGCGGGAACCGCGGGGTGGTCTTGATGCCGTCGATGCCTTGATCGAATTCCTGCGTTCAGAGGACCTGCCGGGGATCATGCCGCCGGATTGGATCGTCGCGACCCTTCAGATGGATGAAGACGACAACGGCGTCGCTGTCCAATCCTCGCCTCATGGGTGGAGGCTCCGCGTGAAGCGGATGACATAGTTCGTCCTCAACCACCCGCGCCACGTCGTCGGTCATTCACCCGTTGACAGACAAATTATATCCATTATTCTGGATGTATGGAACCTAAGGACGCTATCGCGGCGCTGGCTGCCCTCGCCCAGACGACAAGGCTCGAAACTTTCCGCCTGCTTGTGAGGGCGGAGCCAGATGGCATCCCCGCGGGAGAACTGGCTCGCATTTTGGACGTGCCGCAGAATACCATGTCCGCGCATCTCGCCACCCTGTCGCGTGCTGGCATCGTGAAAAGCGAGAGGCAAAGCCGCTCTATTATCTACCGGGCGGACCTCGAGGGCTTCCGGGCGCTCACGTTGTTCCTGCTTATGGACTGCTGCGGTGGAAACGCTGAGCTTTGCGCTCCTCTCATCGCCGATCTGACGCCATGTTGCTCCCCGGAGTCCGGGCCATGTATGAACTGACGCTCGCCCCCATATGGGCGGCCGAGCAGTTGAAGACGGCGCTGGCCGCTGCCGGGCTACCGATAGACGATGTCGATGGACCCGACAGAGCGTACTTCCGGCTCGTCGACGACGAAAACCAGGTCCTTGGCTATGCAGGTATCGAAGCGGCCTCAGATGAAGCCGTCCTTCTGCGATCCATGGTGATCGTGCCGGAATTCAGATCGCGTGGATACGGGCGGCATCTCACAGAAATGACACTAGCCCGAATACCCATGGCGTCTGAGGTCTATCTCGTCACCACGAGCGCCGCATCCTTCTTCGAGCGCGTCGGCTTCCAGGTCGTCGCACGCGATCAGGTGCCGCAGACAATTCTTTCCACCCGCCAGCTGTCGGGCATCTGTCCCGCATCGGCGACGATCATGAAACTGACCAGGCGGCCTGCGACCTAACCACGGAACACGACCATGACCGACAAGACTTACAACGTGCTCTTCCTGTGCACGGGCAATTCCACACGCTCAATCCTCGCTGAGTCCATCCTCAACAAGGAAGGCGCTGGTCGCTTCAGGGCATTCTCCGCCGGCAGTCAGCCCAAGGGCGAAGTGAACCCGCATGCGCTCAAGGAGCTGGACGCCCTCGGCTATCCCTCGACGGGTTTCTCATCGAAAAGCTGGGACGTCTTCGCTAAACCCGGAGCGCCTGAGATGGACTTCATCTTCACCGTCTGCGACAGCGTCGCTGGTGAAGCCTGCCCGGTCTGGATCGGCCACCCGATGACGGCGCACTGGGGCGTCGAGGACCCTGCGGCCGCCATCGGGACTAAGGTCGAAATCCGGCGCGCCTTCGCGCTGGCTGCGCGCTTCCTCAAGAACCGCATCTCCGCCTTCATCAATCTTCCGCTCGCCTCGATCGACCGCATGGCGCTCGAGCAGCATGTCCGCCACATCGGTTCGCTTGAGGGCGCTTCTGTCAAATCCGCAAAGGCCGAGTGATATGTCCACCTTCGAACGATATCTGACCGTCTGGGTCTTCCTCTGCATCGTGGTTGGAATCGCGCTCGGCCATGTCATGCCTGGCGTGTTCCATGGCATCGGCGCGGCCGAAGTCGCCAAGGTGAACATCCCGGTCGCCGTGCTGATCTGGCTGATGGTCATCCCGATGCTGCTGAAGATCGACTTCGGCTCGCTGGCGAAGGTCGGCAGCTATTGGCGCGGGATCGGTGTGACGCTCTTCGTCAACTGGGCCGTCAAGCCCTTCTCGATGGCACTGCTCGGCTGGCTGTTCGTCGGATGGCTTTTCCGCCCACTGCTCCCGGCCGACCAGATTGACTCATACATTGCTGGTCTGATCATTCTGGCGGCCGCGCCGTGCACCGCCATGGTGTTCGTGTGGTCGAATCTCACGAAGGGCGAGCCCCACTTCACCCTGTCACAGGTAGCCCTCAATGACGCCATCATGATCGTCGCTTTCGCACCGATCGTCGGACTGCTATTGGGCCTCTCGGCGATCACGGTCCCCTGGGATACTCTGGCGATATCGGTGGTCCTCTATATCCTCATCCCGGTCGCCATCTCCCAGATCGTTCGCAAGCGCCTGACTGCTGATGGCACGACGCGATCCCTGAACAGTTTGCTGGCAAGGCTGCAGCCCCTTTCGCTTCTTTCCCTCCTTGCCACCTTGATCCTGCTCTTCGGGTTCCAGGGCGAGCAAATCATCGCGCAGCCCGCCGTCATCGGCTTGCTCGCGGTGCCGATCCTGATCCAGGTCTACTTCAACTCCGCACTGGCCTACCTGCTGAACCGGATATCGGGCGAACAGCATTGCGTCGCCGGGCCGTCAGCCCTCATTGGGGCAAGCAATTTCTTCGAGCTCGCGGTCGCCGCCGCCATCAGCCTGTTCGGCTTCCAGTCCGGAGCGGCGCTCGCGACCGTCGTCGGCGTCCTCATCGAGGTTCCCGTGATGCTGTCGGTCGTCTGGATCGTGAACCGTACCAAGGGCTGGTACGAGGCCGCGCCCGCCGTTTCCAAAAACGCCGCAACCGAAAGGACATGAACATGGATGTCACAATCTACCACAACCCCACATGCGGGACGTCGCGGAACACGCTCGAAATGATCCGCAATGCGGGCATCGAGCCGAGTGTAATCGAATACCTCAAGACGCCGCCGTCACGAGCCGAGCTGGTGAAAATGATCGCTGACGCGGGCCTCACCGTGCGTCAGGCGATCCGTGAGAAGGGAACGCCCTACGAAGAACTTGGTCTCGACGATCCTTCGTTGACCGACGACCAATTGCTCGACGCCATGCTCAAGGACCCGATCTTGATCAACCGTCCGTTCGTCGTCACGCCGCTCGGCACGAGGTTGAGCCGACCGTCTGAAGCTGTGCTCGATATCCTGCCGGACACTCAAAAAGGTGCCTTCACCAAGGAAGACGGCGAGAAGGTTCTCGATGAGAAGGGAAAGCGCGTTGTCTGAGGAATTTCCCGCTCTCGAGGAGCGGCATCTTCGCCAGCCTGACCTCGAAGCGCTCCGCCCGCGGTTCTCGACACACAAGCCGCGCATCCTGATCCTCTACGGATCGCTCCGTGACGTTTCCTACAGCAGGTTTCTCGCTCACGAGGCACGCCGTCTGCTGGAGCGAATGGGATGCGAGGTTCGGGTGTTCGATCCCAAGGGCCTCCCCCTGCCAGATGAAGCTCCCGTCAGCCACACCAAGGTGCAGGAACTTCGTGAACTTTCCGAATGGTCCGAAGGCCAGGTATGGGTCAGCCCCGAGCGCCATGGCGCGATGACCGGCGTCATGAAGTCCCAGATCGACTGGATTCCCCTTGCCGTCGGGTCGGTGCGGCCAACGCAGGGAAAGACGCTCGCGGTAATGCAGGTATCTGGCGGCTCGCAGTCATTCAATGCCGTCGGCCAGCTTCGCATCCTCGGCCGCTGGATGCGGATGATCACGATCCCCAATCAGTCTTCTGTCGCCAAGGCATATCAGCAGTTCGATGCCGACGGGCGGATGAAGCCGTCGTCCTACTACGACCGTGTCGTCGACGTCTGCGAGGAACTGGTGAAGTTCACTTTGCTGACCCGCGACGCCTCGTCCTACCTCACCGACCGCTACAGCGAGCGGAAGGAAGACGCGGCCAAGCTCGAACAGCGGGTTCAGCTGAAGTCGATCTGATCTCAGCCAGCGGCGACAACGCTACGTTTCGTCGCCATCGCCACGCTGACAAATGCGGCCATGCCGACCATCCCGAGCGCGGCCGTGGCGAACAATGACAGACTGATGCCAAGCAGTTCCATAGCCATCGCAAAGGCGAAAGGCGCGGCAGCTCCCAATGCGAGGCGGGCGGCCGCCATCTTGCCCGTGATCGCTCCGTAGCCGTCGCTGCCGAACAGATAAAGCGGAAGGCTGCCCTGTGCGATCGAATTGATCCCCGAGCCGAGACCAAGGCAGATCGCGAAGGCGACGGCTCCCGGCAGCCAGCTTCCACTCAGGCCGAGGATCAAGATGCCGACGACCATGAGCGCAGCCGATATGACCGCAAGCATGGGCGGCAACAGGCGCGTGCCGAAGATCATATTGAGCAGGCGGCTCAGAACCTGGGCGGGTCCGAAAAGCGAGCCGATGACCACCGCGGCCGCTCCAAGCCCGAGATCACCGAGCATCGGAACCATGTGCGCGAGGATCGATGCCAGAGTGAACCCGAGGATCGCGAAGGCGGCCGAGACGACGACCATCGCACCCCGGCGGGCCTCCGGCGGGATTGCGCCGATCACTCGTTGTCGTTCGCGAGCGGTTCCGTTGGCGCTTGCCGCCTTACCCTTCCGCATCATCCAGAAATGCAGGGGCATGCAAACGACCAGATTGAGGGCTGCGAACACCAGGTAGATTTCCCGCCACGACATATATCCCATCAGCGCCGCCGAGATCGGCCAGAAGATCGTGGAGGCAAAGCCGCCGATGAGCGTCAGATAGGTGATGCTACGGGAGGCCGTCTTTGGATCGCTTTCGACGAGCGCCGCGAAGGCAGCCTGGTACTGGACCATCCCGGAGGATACCTCTAGCAGGACGATAGCGAGCGCGAACACGGCGACCGACGGTGACCAAGCGCAAAGGGCGAGCGTCAGTGCCGAGAAAAGCGAGCCGACGGTCAGCACGGTCGCCGCCCCGATCCCGTCCATCTGTTTTCCAATCATCGGGGCCGAAAGCCCACCGACGAGGAGCGACACCGAGAACACGCCGAAGACCTGCTCGAGAGTGATCCCGAGGTCCTTCGCCATTCCGGGTGCGAGGATTGAAAACGAATAGTAGAGCGTCCCGTAGCCGATGATCTGGGTCAGGCCGAGCGCGAAAATCGTTGCGAGCGAAATCGCGTTCTTCGTATCACGCATTTTGGTTCTCTTCCGACGTCTCGGTAGAGCAGCAGGCTCCCTCACCTTCGCCAACCCCAAGTACTCGCAGATGTCCCGCGCAGCAGTCGTGCATAAGGAACGTGACTAGCCCCGATAGTGCCTCGTAGTTCGCGCTGTAGACGATCGATCGGGACTCCCTCCGCTGGTCGATCAGCCCGGCCCGTTCGAGTTCCTTGAGATGGAACGAGATGTTCGACGGAGAGACACGCATCTTCTCGGCGATCGCACCCGCCGCCATTCCAACCGGACCGGCGACGACGAGCGTGCGTACGACGCCCAAGCGGGTTTCTTGCGACAGCGCCGCGAAAGACATAAGGGCTTGACGTTCTTCCATAATTCAATATTCCTTGAAACATTGATCAGAGGGGTAGCGCATATGGACTCGATCATCAAGACGCTTTTGACGACATCGGACTTCACTGTGGGTCAACTCCTGTCCCATATCGGCTCCGCGCCGAATTTGCCGTTGATATTGTCGTACGAGGGCAAGGAGATTAAAGGCGGCTACCACGTCACGGAGGTCAAGGCGGGGCGGTTCTCGCCCCTCGATTACGGGGCGAATCCTGAAGAATAGTCAGAAATCTTCGTGCAGCTGTGGGATATCGACGAGGACAGCCGGACCCGTATGACAGCAGGGAAGTTCGCCGCGATCATCGGCAAGGTATCTGAACATGTCGGCCTCCGACGGATCAGCGAAGCTCACGTTCGAGCTAGCGACGGCATCGAGCCCATGCGACTCTTTTGCAAAGGTCTGCCTGACGGCCGTGCCGGGCATCTGGAAGTGGGCTTGGCACCGCGTCGAGCGAGTTGCAAGCCGCGGGACCGTTGGCTCACGGAGCAACCCGTTGCCAAAGCGTCGTGTTGCTCGTCTTCCGCCGGGTCTTCGTGCTGCACGTAATCGCTGCGCATGAGCGGAGGACAACAGGCGTCGCTTCAATCGGCGTTCCTGATAGCAGATGGTCAATCACGCTCTGCCGGAGAACGGGCGTCACGATCACTCGCTCCGGTGGAAGGTAATTCAGCAGCCAGAGGAGTTCCTTTGCGGGCAGCCAAGGGAGCGCAAATTCCGCGTCACCGAAATCCAGGAACAAGCGGCGCCTCCCTCCCCGCCAACGCTCGACGATAGCTGAGGCGCGATCCCATGGAAACCGCCTTCGAATTACCGCTCTGTGCGGTCTCACTTGAAAAGCATCCATATACCATCCATATAACATCTATGTGGATGGGGATACGTTATGAAGGACAATGTTCACAAGCTCCGCGACAAGGGCGGTGAGTCTGAAAAAATCACGATTAATCTAGGCTATGTCGATCTCGGTCGTGTCGATCTTCTCGTGCAGGAAGGCTTTTATTCCAATCGCACGGATTTCATCCGCACGGCAATCCGAAACCAGCTTGCCATCGAGCGTGAGGCGGTCACTCAATCGATCGTCCGGCACACTCTCGAACTGGGACTTCGCGACTATACCAGTGCCGATCTTGAAGCGGTGAGGGCTGCCGGAGAACGCCTCGATATCAAGATAGTCGGACTTGCCCGCATCGCAGCCGATGTCTCCCCCGAGCTTGCCCTTGCAACCATCGAATCCATCACCGTGCTGGGCGCACTTCACGCCAGTGCAGAACTGAAATCAGCGTTGGCCGAGCGTATTCGCTAGGGCAACGGCAACACCAGCAAGGACATGTCCATGAACGAGGATTTCCTAGCATCCATGCGCCGGGCAACACTATCCACACGCGCCTTCAACCTCGCCGAGGCGACACGCGTGATCCAAGTTGCACTTGCGGGCCCTCCAGCGTTGCGCACTCACGGGACAGCAGACCCGGACATTACCCCTGCTCCATCAAAAGGCCGGTCAAAACCTTTTCCGATCGATCCCGCCGCAGAGGTCATCGAGCCGACGAAAGGGCTGAGCGGGGCTGCAACCTCGCAAAGGTTGCGAAAGCCCCTCGGAGAGGTTCTACGCATCCTGCGTGAAGGACGGTCGGCGAGCAGCGCGTTCGGATCGATGTCGGGTTCTACTCCGCCAGACATGGCCAAACATGGCCCCTATCCTGCGGTTGCAGATGGGGCACAATTTCTCATCCGATCCTTTACCGGTGCGGCCGGCCGACGAGAGTACAAGCTCTACATACCGGCATCCGCGCATGACCAGCCGCGCGGGCTTGTCGTGATGCTTCACGGTTGCAAGCAAGACCCAGATGGGTTTGCCGTTGGCACGCGCATGAATGATATTGCCGAGGCACACGGCCTGCTCGTCGCCTATCCCAGCCAGACCGGGGCGCACAACGCCTCGTCCTGCTGGAACTGGTTCCGGCCGACGGATCAGATGCGCGGGGCTGGAGAACCTGCGATCATTGCGGGGATCACCGCGGAGCTCATGTCTGAATTCAACCTCGATCGCGACCGGGTTTTCGTCGCCGGCCTTTCAGCGGGCGGCGCGATGGCGGCCGTCATGGGCGAGACCTATCCCGATCTCTATGCCGCAGTGGGCATCCACTCTGGACTGCCCTATGGATCGGCAAACGACGTCATGTCGGCATTTTCCGTCATGCGCGGGGATGCAGGTTTTATATCCCGGCCCGAGCGCAGTGCTCGCCCGATGGAGCTGGTTCGCACCATAGTCTTCCAGGGAAGTGCTGACCGGACGGTTCATCCTTCCAACGCCAAACGGATCGTGACGGCAGCCACTCCGGCAGGCTCGACAACCCAAACGCAAACGGGCCGTTCCGCAGGCGGGCGGACCTATACGAGAACAATTGTTGCCGACCCAAATGGGGTATCGACGGTGGAACACTGGCTCGTCGAAGGTGCCGGACATGCCTGGTCGGGCGGCCATGGCAGCGGCTCCTACACCGACTCCTATGGACCGGATGCCTCAGCAGAGATGGTTCGTTTCTTCCTCGAGCATCTTAGGCTAAGGCGAAACTAAATCACACGATGAAACCCTTACGCGTGGACGGAAGACCCCTCGATAATGGAAATGGGTCCTGAGGTCTCAATCACCCGTTCAAGCCGTAGCCCGGCGGCGTTGAACAAGCTTGCATACTGTGCCTCCGTCCTCTCCAAGCCGCCGGTGACGGCGAGCATGACCACGTCGATACCTTTAATGTGGTTCGGTTCGTCACCCGCCGGGATCAGCGTCTCTGCCACAAGCACCTTCGCGTTCGGTAGCATCGCCTTTCGGCAATTTCGCAGGACCGCCACAGCACGCCCATCGTCCCAATCGTGAATGACCTTCTTGATGACGTAGACGTCACCGCTGGGAAGGCTCTCAAAGAAATCACCAGCGATAAATTCGGTGCGCGGCAGGTCGCCTCCGGTACCGTCATGTGCCGCCGCGACGCCCGAAGGCAGATCGAAAAGCACGCCGCGCAGATGGGGGTTGCGGGCTAGGATCGCCGAGAGAAGCTGACCATGTCCGCCCCCTACGTCAATGATCCTCGTGAACGGGGTGAAGTCATAAGCTTCGGCAACGGCCTCGTTGCTGCCTTGGCTCACAGCGACCATAGCACGCTGAAACAAGGCAGCCTGCTCGGGGTGTTTCGACAGCCAGTCAAACCTTGGGCTCCCGAACACCTTGTCGAAGGCTGGCCTTCCTGTACGGACAGAATACAGGAGTTGCTCGAAGGCAAGATATGCCTCGCTATTGATCATACTGACGAAGTCACGCGGACTCGGCCGATCGGAGCGCAGCACGGCACCGACCTCCGTCAACTCGAAATGTCGGGGCGCTACTTCCCTGAAAACCCCTTCAGGCGCGAGAAGTCGCATTACACGATAAAGCGGGTCAGCATCTGACTGAGTGGCGGCCGCTAGTTCATCCACCGACCGCTCGCCGTTGGCCAGAAGATCGGGGACGCCGAGTTCGATAATGACCCGCAGCGCCTGTGACACAGCGAACCCGAATCCGAGCCTCATGATCTGCTGCGACGCGCTGGACATGGATTCTCCTCGACTGTGTGCGTAACCCTAACAGAATTGAGCAAGCGCAACTAGGCTGCTGCCTTCAATCCGACAGGCCCGCCTTCCGAAATCCGTTCACAACCAGGCCCATTGAGACCGGGTTCCTGAGCGGCAGGCGTC
Source organism: Rhizobium sp. BK181 (assembly GCF_014193305.1). Lineage (NCBI taxonomy): Bacteria > Pseudomonadati > Pseudomonadota > Alphaproteobacteria > Hyphomicrobiales > Rhizobiaceae > Rhizobium > Rhizobium sp. BK181. The sequence goes on along the minus strand of NZ_JACHZA010000021.1, from coordinate 27,192 downwards.
GGAGCGTCGTGAGTGAATCCGGGAGACAGGGAGTGAAGCTTGGAAAGCGCGTCTTTAGCCTCCTCGAGGCGGTCGAGGTGGGCGTTAGTTGTGACCTGAACCCGATAAGTAGAGTCCCAATCGGGATAGTGGCCAGCCGAACGTTTCGCAAAATCGATGGCTTGCTCGAGGCGGCCGCGGAAGAGGGCGGCAAGTGCGGCGACCGTCAGAAACATGAAACGGCCGGAATCCAGCGGGCTCAACGCCATGGCGTGCTCGGCAAGTCCAAATGCTTCGCTCGGGTTTCCGCCGAAAACCAGCGCTGCGGCGGCGGTGAAAACCACGTATCCCGCGCCGGTATTGAGGTCGAGGGCGCGGCGCACTGCGTGAAGACCGACATCATAGTCGCGTGCCACCATCACAAGCACAAAGCCGGCGCTCGCCAGCGACATTGCATCCTCGTCGCCGGCAAGATTGCGCGGCAGGCGCGCGCGATAGCCGACAGCGGTGATCGGCAGACGACACTTTTGCGCCCTAAGCAGACTTCAGCATGAACGACCGTCTCGCCGTTACCTCGAAAGTCCATCGAGATGGCAACCAGCGCAATGGAAGAGATCGATAGACAACCCATGCTGCCGTACAATGCTGCTCGCAGCCGCTTGAATCGACTATCGATCAAGAAAGAGGTGGCGCGCGAGAATTGCCGCCCCTTAAGCTCTCCCCAAGAAAGGCTCTCTTCCCCCGGAAGGGTTGAAAGTGCTTTGGTGCGCCTGAGTATGAGTTCATTCGTGATGATGGCACCGACCACGCCGTCTCCACGGGCCGACTGCGGCACTTGCGGCGGCCGACGTTCGCTAAGCACCATCGACCTACTGGCTCCGCCCCAGCAGGTCTTCGCGTTCCTTGACGACACAACCGTTGTCGGAGCCCACATGCAGAAGCGCTCGCTAATGATGTTGGGTGCCACCATGCGATACGACGTCGATGCCGGGAACGGGCAAGTCGTCGGCTCCATCGTAAAGATGCGCGGCAAGGTTCTCGGCATGGAGCTGCTCGTCGAGGAGATCATCACCGAATGGCACCCACCGTGGCGGAAGTCGTGGCAAACGCTCGACCGTCCGAAGTTCCTCGTCATCGACTCCTATGGACTTCGTCATCAGGCCGATCTCGGAAGGCACCGGTAATCGTCAAAATTCAATACTCGCATTCCCTCAGCCCGGTGGGTAGCTGGCTGGGCGGAGTTCCGGCAAAAGCGTACGCCAGGTGGTGCGTATCAAAAATGACGTCGGAGGCGGGTAATCACTTCTCACAGCCTCCGAAAAGAACCTGAATGGAAGGCCGGTCACCCGGCCCTCCCGACGGCCTCAGGCGGCCATCTTCTCACAGCTGACCGCGCAGCGTCGGCAAGCATCAACGCAGCTTTCCATGTCGCCGATGCGCTCGCAGTCAGCAGCGCATTCCCGGCAGATTTCCGCGCATTCACGGCAGGTGTGCTTATGATGCGGTGTGCCGAGCAACATGAAATGCGCCGATGTACGGCACATTTCCGAGCAAGCCATCATGAGACGGAAATGGTCAGGCTTCGTATGTTCGCCACCCATTTCCAAACAGTGGGTCATCGCCATCGATAGGCACTCCTGGTAGCAAGCCAGGCAGGTCTCGATGCAACGCTTCATTTGTTCCGATTGGTGGTGCATGACCGGCTCCTACTTGGCTTCCTTCTCGACCCACTTGGTCATGTACGCGATCTCCTTCTTTTGCGCAGCGATGACCTTCTTCGCCATGTCCTTCGCCGCTTTGTTATCGCCGTACTTCAGTTCGGCCTCGGACATGGCGATCGCGCCCATGTGGTGGGCGATCATCCCGCAGACGAAAGCCACATCGGGGTCTTTCTGCATCATTCCCGTCATCATGTCGTCGTGCATCGACTTCATGCCGTCCATCACGGCCTTCTGGTAATCGCCCATTTTATCCATGGGCATATCCATCTTCATGTCACCGCCAGAAGACATGTCCATCTTCATCCCGCCGCCGGACGCCGTGCCCATGTTGGCCATGTCCATCCCCTTGCATTTTTCGGGATAGGTCATTTCCTGGGCGATAGAAGGCTGCGCTGCAAATGACAGGCAAGACGCGGCGAAAGCCGTCAAAAGGTACTTCGTTTTCATCGGAAATCTCCAAAGATTGGGTTGATCGAAACGTCAGACCGCGACGTCTCTCGGCGGCGGATCGATTGGCCTGATTAATAGGAGCGGGCTTGCTGCCGCGTGTCCCGGGAAAACGATGCCTCCCAACCGCAGCGACGCACCGGAGAGCACGACGATCGGCATAAGCGGACAGCAATGCATGTCAGTGCAGCATGCGCCTACATGTATCGTATCCGGCTTTTCATCATGTGAGCCTGAGTAGGCATGCACGCACTGCCCGCCCAGCGAACTAGCGTTCACCGACGGGGCCATCGCCGCGATCACCATCAAGCTCAATGCCAGGGCCATTATGACATGGGCCATTTTGCTACGAATACGGCTCACCGCGAATTTCCCTTTCGCTTCCACTGCGAAAGCAGAATTTTGTTCCTGAGGGCGATATGGGCTGGGAAGCTTGGAAAGCAACCAAGGAGCGCGAAGTGGATACCCAATTTTTACAGAGTCACGGCATCCTCCACGGCAATTGGAGGGGATCGAATGCGCAAAGGCTACAGGGGTTATCAGATCGCCTTGCACTGGGTTATCGCTGGACTACTGCCGATACAGTACCTCACTGGAGGTAGTATTGAGCGGACCCATCATGCGGTGCACATGGGCGTGCAGCCGTCGGCGACCGACGTTCTGCAGCATCTGATCCACAACTATGCAGGGCTTGTCATCGGCGGGTTGATGGTCCTGCGGCTTCTCCTGAGGATTATGCAGCCGCCTACAAGAGCAACGCCGCTAACACGCGCCGACCTGCTCGCGACAGCCCTCCACATTGCCTTCTATACAGCGATCATCGGTCAAGCCGCACTTGGTTTCGTCGCCAGCTATTTGACCTTCTCCGTCGCCCCGCTTCATGTCATCGGATCGAATGTGATCCTGATGATGGTCGCGATCCACTTCACCGCTGCTGCCTGGCATACGTTGATCAAGCGAGACGCTACAATCGACCGGATAATCCTTCCCCGCACAGACGAGCCGGCTACCTGAACCGTCAGGTCAGACGCTAACCGCATTGTTCGTTGACTCGCTGAATTTGACGATTGGACCCAAGTCCGATGGCGAGGGGAGCGGTTAGTCCTAGTCTCTTCCTATCCTCTTCTGCTGGGAGGATAGTGGGAGGCCACAGCGGAGGGGTGGTTTGCAAAAAGCCGGGGTCGCCTCCCTCAAACTCGTTGCCGTCCGAAATTGCAGGCGGTTCAGCAAAAATAGATGTTGACCTTCCAACGGTGGCAAGCCGTACACGCCCCCATGACTGCCTCACAATGGTCGCGAATCTTTGAAACGTTCGGCAGCGCAATTGAAGCGAGGCTGCTTTGGCTGTAGCTCTTGGGAATGGGCAAAATGTATCGAATCGCACTGAGCAGACTGCTCATAGTCGTGCGGCTGGTGATCATCGTATCGCTGGCAGGATACACCTTGTCCAACGCAAATGCCGCCATGCATGGATCGGCTTTCCCCGAATTGCCGTCACCAATTATCGCGAGCGGGCACGACCATAGTGCCATGTCTCACGATCATCACGGCATGTCCGGTCACGATCATTCGATGTCCGGTGATCAGGCGGCGGCTCAAGATGTTTCCCAGCAGCATGATCACGGGTCATCCACGGGCGATGACGACCAGTTCTCAAAACAGGAGTGCTGCAAGGATTTCTGCGGCGGCTTTGGCATTGTTTGTGAAGCTCACGACGTAGGCGGACCCGTCGTGTCTTCGATCCGGCAGTTCGTCAACGATCAAAGTCTCGTTGGCGAGCTGCCGCCTCTCTATCGACCGCCTAATATCTGAATAGCGATTAGCCCGTCCTGACGGGTCCGGAAGGCATGCCGTGGCGACAGCCGCGCCTGCCGGTCGACTTCTGCTATTCGGATTTTTTAAAATGAAACCTTCCCTCTTTGTGGTGGGGCTGCCCCTCTTGGTGGGCGGCTGCGCATCCACCCCTCCCGATGTTATTGCGTCGGCGGACGTTCAACAGACGTACTCGGTGCGTCCTCTTCGATACCGTTCGCCCATCTCTGGCTTCGTTGCCCGCCAGCCTGTCGATCCCAAGCCGTGGCGGCAACAAAACGAGCAGCTGTCTCCGAAGAGTGGAGACCAATCATGATCGCCATCAAGAGAGCGGTAGTCCTGACAGCTATTCCGCTGGTTCTGGCCGGTTGCGTCAGCAGTGCCGAATACGCCGGAAAGGAAGCGGGCTTTTCCACGGTCTCTGCCAAAGTCGGTGGTGTCACGTCTAAACAGACTGTCTGGGTGCAAAACCAACAGCAGGCACAGGCAACGTCCTCTCGCGTGAGGGCCATCCTTGGCAGGAACAAGGTGCTGGACGCCGAGACAGCCGTTCAGGTCGCGCTCATCAACAACAAGGGCCTGCAGGCAGCCTACGCCGACCTCGGCGACAGCGCGGCAGATGCCTGGCAGTCGACGATGCTGCTGAACCCGACGGTTTCTGTAGGCTTCTCGGGGGTCGGTGCGCCGGAACTTGAGGCATTTCGTACAATCGAGGGGGCGATCACCACAAACCTTCTCGCCTTGATGACGAAGAAACGGGACATCGAAATCGCCGACACCCGTTTCAGGCAGGCCCAGCTGAACGCTGCCGCTAGGACCCTGCAGCTCGCAGCGGAAACCCGTCGTGCCTGGATCAACGCCGTCGCCGCATGGGAAAACGTCGGTCAGCTGCAACGAGCACAAGCAGCCGCCGACGCAGCGTCAGAACTCGCCGAAAAGCTCGGAGAAACAGGCGCAATGACCAAAGGCGGCCAAGCCCGTGAGCATGTCTTCGTTGCCGAGCTGGCTGGCGAAACGGCGAAGGCTCGACTGACGGCTCGTCTTGCCAAGGAGGAACTCACGAGACTGATGGGCCTATGGGGCACAGATGTCGATTACCAGGTTCCAAACAGTCTCCCGGCACTGCCACGGTCGCTTGCCAAGCGCGACGCAATAGAGACCGTAGCCCTCAGAAGTCGTATTGACCTTCAGGTCGCCCGCCTGGAACTGGAGGCCACCGCGCGATCCTATGGCCTGACCGAGGCCACGCGCTACGTCACGGACCTGGAAATCCTGGCAGGATTCGAGGCCGAACGCGAAGTCGAGGACGGGAAGAAGAAGTGGGAAACCACCGCTGCTGGCGAGCTGGAGTTCTCAATCCCCATCTTCGACACCGGCAAGGCACGGATGCGCAAGGCAGAGCTTGGCTACATGCGAGCCGCGAACCAATTGGCGGAAAAAGCCGTCAATGTGCGTTCGGAGGCGAGATCGGCCTACGAGGCTTATCGCTCTAACTACGACATCGCCCGGCACTACCGCAACAACGTCGTGCCGCTGCGTACCAAGGTCGAGGAAGAGTCCCTGCTCACCTACAACGGGATGATCACCAACACGTTCGAATTACTCACCGATACTCGGGACAAGATCAATTCCATCCTGCTTTCCGTCAACGCCAAGCGAGACTTTTGGCTGGCCGATGCGAACCTCGCCCCGGCTGTCTACGGCGGCGGCTCGTCTGCGGCGGCAGCCGAGACGGAGGTCGCCTCGGCCTCCGAAAGCGTCAGCGGCGCTCATTGAGAAAGGGCACTCAGATGTTCAATAGACGACAACTTTTTGGCGCTGGCGCAGCCCTGATGGCAGCTGGAGCCTGGACCAAGACGTCCGCGATGGGCCTGCCGGACGCTCCGGCAATGGCGTCGGCCGATTTGCAGCCTCCACTGCACCCGACCTCGGGCCCCGATTATCAGCCGGTTGTCACCCTCAACGGCTGGACACTTCCCCATCGGATGAACAATGGAATCAAGGAATTTCACCTTGTCGCCGAGCCGGTGGAACGAGAGATGGCGGATGGCATGACCGCCTACCTCTGGGGCTACAACGGACAATCTCCAGGACCGACCATCGAGGCTGTCGAGGGCGACCGTGTTCGTATCTTCGTCACCAACAAACTGCCGGAGCATACGACGATCCACTGGCACGGCATGATCCTGCCATCGGGTATGGACGGCGTTGGCGGTCTCACGCAGCCGCACATCCCGGTCGGCAAGACATTTGTCTACGAGTTCGATCTCGTGAAGTCCGGCACCTTCATGTACCACCCGCACTCGGATGAGATGGTCCAGATGGCGATGGGCATGATGGGCTTCTTCGTCATCCACCCCAAGGACCCAAAGTTCATGCGGGTCGACCGGGACTTTGTGTTCCTGCTCAACGCCTATGACATCGATCCCGGCACCTATGTACCCAAGGTCATGGAAATGACCGACTTCAACATGTGGTGCTGGAACAGTCGCATTTTCCCCGACATCAGCCCGCTTGTCGTTTCCAAGAACGACCGCGTGCGTGTCCGCGTCGGCAACCTGACGATGACCAACCACCCGATCCACATGCACGGCTATGACTTTGAGGTCACCTGTACGGATGGAGGCTGGGTGCGGCCGGAAGCGCGGTGGCCGGAGGTCAGCATCGACATCCCCGTCGGGGCGATGCGGGCTTACGAATTCGATGCCAAGTACCTCGGGGACTGGGCGATCCATTGCCACAAGTCGCATCACACCATGAACGCAATGGGCCACGACATCCCAACCTTCATCGGTGCCGACAAGTCGAAGGTAGCCGAAAAAATCCGCAAGCTGCAGCCCGATTACATGCCGATGGGAACCAAAGGCATGGCTGACATGGGCGAAATGGAAATGCCCATCCCCGAGAACACCATTCCCATGATGACCGGTTGGGGTCCCCACGGGCCCATCGAGATGGGGGGCATGTTCTCGGTCGTGAAAGTCCGTGAGGGCATCTCGGCCGACGATTACTCCGATCCGGGTTGGTACGAAAACCCGCCCGGGACCCAAGCCTGGGAGTGGACTGGCGAACTGCCGGACGCTCCCGAGGCCAAAGACGCAAACACCACCATCACGCCGAAGCCGATGAAACACGGTTGACGCACATCCTCAGCAACGAAGGACCTGACATGAAAATTTACGCACTTGCACTGGCTCTCGCCGCCATCACCTCCCCCGCACTGGCCTCCGGCAACCACGCTGGTGGGCATGGGGAAAAGATGGCGGTTGGTGAACCCGGCGATAAGGCGAAGGTCACGCAGACCATCCGCTTTACAATGAAAGAGACCGAAGACGGCAAGATGCTGTTCCAGCCTGCTGTCATTAAGGTTCGCAAGGACCAGACGGTGAAAATCTCCATCAAGAATGCTGGGGAAACCGACCACGAGTTCGTGCTCGACCAAGAAGGTAAAATCCTGGAGCACAAGAAGGTGATGGAGAAGTTCCCTGAGATGGAGCACGCCGACCCCAACGCAATTCGCCTGGCGGCGGGTGAGTCTGGCGAGATCATCTGGAAGTTCACCACAGGCGGCGACTTCAAGTTCGCCTGCCTCATCCCCGGCCACTACGAGGCTGGCATGCACGGCGACGTCACCGTCGCCGCCAAGTAAGCGCCCCCCAAAAAAGGAGACTAACATGAAGATCGCAATCAAACTCGCTTTGGCCTTCCTGCTCTCCGTCAGCGCCGCTGCTGGAGCATTCGCGCAGGAGTTCACCAAGGGCGTCGTCAACAAAGTCGACGCGAAAGGGCAGAAGATCACCATAAAGCATGAGGACCTGAAGAACCTCGACATGCCCGCCATGACAATGGTTTTTCGGGTCAAGGATGCGGCCATACTTGAGAAACTCAAGGCGGGCCAAAACATCGAGTTCGTTGCCGAGCGCGTTGATGGCAAGCTGACCGTCACGCAGGTCAAGTAAATAGTGCGCCCGGGCCGCTGAAAACCGGCCCGGGCGCGACGAAGACAGCTAATTGGCGCGAAGGTCCGTCGGTTTGAGTTAGCCGACTAGGACACCTGGCGGGTGCATAGCGATTCTACGAGGTCCTCTTTCCAGTCGAGAGTCGCCTGACTTGGCAGCGGCAGGTACCCCTTGCCACCCACGAAAACCTTCCCGGGCAGACACTTGACCCGCGCGTCATGATTTCCATGATCGATAAAAATGGTCCTGCCGTTACTCAGCCGCTCGGTCAGCCTGATAGTGACGTCACGGTCATATTCCCGAGACCGAAACGCGGTGACGGATCGCACCGACAAGGCAACCGAGACAATCCGCCGAGAAGATTGACGTGTGAAATGGGGGAAGGTCAGCGCCAATACTCGACGCCGCCAAGCTGACAAGAGCCGTGAATAGAATTGGCGGTCCCCACATGTAGCCCTCCCGAGCCGGAGTGAGTGGGATTCCTTGCTCAGAGAGCGGTCGATATCGGAGGTCCGCATTATGTCGCAACGCTCCGCCCTTGAGGTCACTCGCCTTTGCGTTGTCCAGGACATCGAACACGTGCATGCTGTAGCAACCATCGCCCCGTTGCAGGTCATCAGTCAGAGTGCCCGCGATCCCTCAGAAGACAACCGCTCGGCTCGGCAGCCAGGGTCGATGCCTTGAAAGAGGCGTGTGCCGCTTCGTTCAACAACATCTCCCGGGAATCCTCGGTGAAGAGCGGTGCGGTGAAATTTATCTGGTAATTGCAATGGTGGCTTTCTCTCTCGTGCGGGGCAATAAGTGTCTGAATTTCTTCTATTATGTGAAAACCTCCAGGTCCACGTAATTTAAATGGCCGCAAGCTCGGATGTTGCGACCACAATCCGTCACCACGGGCTCATGTCGCTGTCTACACACCGCTGGAAAGGAGCTTCACCAACGCTTGAGCGCCGCCAGTCGATGACGCAGGGTTCTGGCCCGTGATCAGACGTCCATCCGTGATCGCAAAGGGTTCCCAGTTGGGTTTTTTTTCATAGATTCCGCCCAGACGTCTCAGTTCGTCCTCTACGAGGAAAGGCACGACGTGAGTGAGCTGAACCTCCTCTTCCTCGGTGTTGGTGAAACCCGTAACGCGCTTTCCCTTCACGATCGGCTCGCCCCGATAGGTAACATGGTGGAGCACACCGGGTGCGTGGCAGACGGCGGCGACGGGCTTGCCGGAGTCGTAGAAGGACTCGATTAGCTTGATTGAGTCAGGATCTTCGGCCAGATCCCACATTGGACCGTGGCCGCCCGGGTAGAATACGGCGTCGAATCCATCGGAACGCGCGTCCTTCAGCAACTTCGTCGTCGCGAAAACCTGTTGCGCGGCTGGATCCTTCTTGAATCGCGCCATCGCTGGTGTCTGGTTTTCCGGAAGATCGCTCTTCGGATCGACGGGAGGCTGTCCGCCTTTAGGCGAAACAAGGGTCAGGTCGATCCCCGCGTCGCGGAATACAAAGTAGGGGGCAGCACCCTCCTCCAGCCAGAAACCCGTCTTCCGGCCGGTGCTTCCTAGAGTGTCGTGTGATGTAAAAACCATCAAAATCTTCATCTGTCGGCTCCTCGCTTCAATGTTCGGCAGTCGAATGCTGCACGAGCCGGAGTATGCGCGTCGCCCGGCGCCATTGCACTTGAACGATGGTATCGGCGATACCGAATGGTAATGGCGGACCGTTCGGAAGTCCTCAAGGTGTCTGGAGTTTGCAATCGCGCATTGAACCGCCGCACTTCCCGGCTGACCGCATCGTGGTGCTCGACCAGCGGCTTCTCATTATCCAGCAACACCTCGTTGGGAACGCCACGAAATCGAAGGAACGCACCTTCCAGTCCTTCGAACCGGTCGGTTTGCCCCTCTCGCAACGAGGCTCGGATATGTATGCGTCTCGAGTAACACAACGCTGCGACAAACACGTACACCCGAAGCCGCTCACCGGCGACCCATACGCACGTCTGGCCAAAGTCGATTTGCAACTGGCGACCTGGTGGAATTTCGAACCGAACTGTCGCACGCTTCTGTGCCTTCAACTCCCGTCGCCACTGCCGAACTCGAAGCTCTACAGAACGCAGGCCGATGACAATTCCGTGCTCGCTCGCCAACTCCTGGCGGATTACATCCGCATTGCCGTCATGACGGAAAAAGCGTTCTCGCAACCAATCGTCCAGCCCGTCAAACGAACTGCGCCGAACAGGTTTCTTGAAAAGCGACACGCCGCCTTCCCGCAAATATCGGCGAACCGTGTTGCGCGCGCACGCAAATTCCTTGGACAGCCGCTTGGCACCCAACCAAGAACATGTAGTCGCAACATTGCCACCACCTCAACCTGAAGCATATCCCCGCCCTGCATCGTTCGCGACAATGGAGATGCAATAAAACCTCGCTCGTCATCCAACTCTCCTCGTTTGACACGAGGGGTCAGTTCTTGCTTCGTTGGGCAGTTTCTCATTTCGCCCGACATTCCTGACGGAACGACGACAAGTATCGTTTGAGACGCATGCCGTCGACCACCAACACCATCGGATCGCAGAGTACTGAAACTCAATGACAGTGCCGATAGCAGTCTTCACGTCCGGATGTTGACTTCGCCGTCGATGGTGCGGTGAAGAGTTGCTGTCGCAATGTCGTCAGTGGCGACAACACTCGCTGGCTTCTGAGGCTGACCAGTCCCTTAATCTTTATCTGACGTTCCATGCTACCGCTGTCGCACCGACGGTTCCGTGCAAGGAGTAGGTGATCAGAAGCGGTCTTGGATCAACGCCGCGGCCGCGCGGTGGGCTGGAGCTTCCCTGCCCCCTTTCATACGTTCGTAGATTGGTCTGAGCAGGCCCTCAGCCTCCGCGGCGCGCCCCTGCTGTTTCCAAATCGTGGCCATGTCAGTTGCCGCCCTCAACTCCCAGGCTCCAGCGCCTTGGCTACGGCTTAGTTCCAACGACTTCGCGAGGTAGGTCTCCGTATCCATGTTGCTCAACTCGGGTGCCCTGAAAACGATTTGCCCCCTGAGCCGCAAAAGCTCCGGTAGGTAGGAGTAATAGCCCTTCTCTTCGATCAGTTGTTCGCTTTCCTTCGAAAGCGACCAGGCATCAGCAAATCGTCCCAGAGCCACCAACCCCGTAATGATGACGAATTGGAACCGTACCGTGAAGAGTTCGAAGCGTTGTGTATGGAGAATTTCGAGCTGCTCTTGTAGCGCCGCGACCCCAGCCTCGGCGTCGCCGCGGCGGATCGCAATCTCAGCCTGATAGGCGTGTCCTATGGAGAGATAAGGGCCGAAAGCCTGCGTCTTCGCACGGGCGATGAAAGGTATCAAATGCTCTTCGGCGACATCGAGATCACCGATCCAGAGGAGTGTGGCGATCGAACTTAGGGAGATAGCGAACGAGACGGGATGACGCATTGTCTCCGCATCCTTGAAGCATTGTCGGATCACCGCGCGCGCCTGATCGACATTGCCCTGGAGCCAGAGGTTCGTAGACCATCCAATCCTCGCCCACGTATAATGATCGAAACCATAGTGCATCTGTTTGCTGGCTGCCGGCAAACCTGGTCCGACAATCGGTGCCAAGGTCGCGTGGGCCTCCTCAAGGCGTCCAACCAGACAATAGGAGAGACCGAGTAGCGCCTTGGAAAGCATGGTTGCTGCCGGATCGTCGAACTGGCTCGCAATTGCGGAGCAACGTTCGGCGTATTCCAGACACCGGCGGAACTCCCCGCTCCGCAAGTGGAAGAAGTAGATCGGGCCGTGCAGCCGAGCGGCATTCAACAGGTCGCCTCGCGCTTGGGCGATCTCCAGACTTCTCTTCAGCGCCGAAGACGATACTTCGTTGTGGCCTCTCATGAACATGACCGAGACGCCGAACGTCGCCTGAAGCTGCATTTCCTCGACGCTGCCGCGCGTCGTGTCGTCCAACGACTGTAGGGCGCGCTCGGTCCAACGCTGGCATTCGGGAAGCAGGCCCATGGCACGAAAGACTGGAGCGACCGAAGCAACCAGGCCAACCCCTAACGATACATCGCCTTTTCCTCCGAAGCACCATTCCAAGGCACTGCGGACGTTGTTGACAGCGTTGAAGTGTGGCGCGCGCTCCATCGGGGTCAAGAGCGACGTCCATTCGTTGCCGTTCTGATCGAACCACAGGCGGCAGTAGGCGGCATGCCGCCTCGCCAGTTCCTCCCGCTCGTCTTCCTCGCTGAGTTCGATCACATAGGCGCGTGTGGTATCGAGAAGGCGATAACGCATCATCGCGCCGATCGGACGGGCGGCCACCATCGACTTTTCCACCAGACTGTCGATGGCGGCAAAAACGGAGGCGCGCTCGAGAGTTTCGTCCGCTACCACGTCCAGGGCGGCATCGAGCGGGAAATTGCCTACGAATACTGCGAGCCTGCGCAGAACCGCCCGCTCGGCTTTGGACAAAAGTCCGTAGCTCCAGTCGAGCGTCGCCTGCAGTGTTTGATGGCGAGGCGGTGCCGTGCGCAATCCCTGCCAAAGGTGCGTCAGCCTTTGATCAAGTAAGGCGGCCGTCTGCTCAAGACCATATGTCTCGACGCGTCTGGCGGCCAGTTCGATGGCCAGCGCTACCCCGTCAAGCTTCCGGCAAATATCGGCTACGATCGCCGCTTCCGCCTCGTTTCCATTCAGTTGGGCACCGCCCGCTATCGCACGTTCGACGAATAGCTGGACCGCCGGATACTCCGCGATGGCTGCGGTGGCTTCGGGCGGACAAGCCAGCGCATCCAGCCGATAGATGCGTTCATTGTCGATCCGCAATGCTTCCCGACTCGTCGCGACAATGTGAACGTGCGGCGCTGCGTCGAGGATGGACGACACAATGGTGGCGATCGTCTCCACGAGGTGCTCACAGGTATCGAGGATCAGAAGAAGGCGTTTTTCTCTGAGAAACCTGATGACATCGGGTGTCGCGTCTTCGGCTTGGACCGGAAGTCCGAGCATTGCGGCAATTGTCGTCGCCGCGAGTTTCGGATCGGAAATAACGCCCAAATCTACGAACAGCACATGTCCGGCGAAAGCGTCCGCCGCCTGATGCGCAGCGGCAATTGCAACCGTCGTTTTTCCGACACCTCCCGGGCCAACAATCGTGACGAGCCGTGAGCCCACCAGTTGCGCGCCTAGTTTGATGACGTCGACATCACGGCCCACCATGCGGCCGAGCCGCTGAGGAAGGTTGGCATGAGGAAACGACTCTTTGGGCGTGGAGGTGTCGTTTTCGTCGGGGAGCGCCCGTTCGGTGGGAGCGACAAAACAGTAGCCTCTCCCTGCAAGCGTGGCGATGTAGCGCGCTCCATCCTGGCCGTCTCCAAGCGCCTTGCGCAGGCCGGCCATATGGAACCGAAGACTTCCCTCCTCAACGATGGCATCCGGCCAGACCCTGTCCATCAGCTCCTTCTTGCTGAGGACTTCGTTCGGAGACGTCGCCAGCGCTATGAGAATCTCGAGGGCGCGTCCACCCAGTTCCACCGGGATTCCCTCCCTGGTCAGCATCCGCTCGTTTACCGCCAGTTTGAACGGCCCAAAGCGGACTCCTGTGCTATCCCCGACTGCGGCCGCCATGACCAATCCCTCAAGCCGACGCTCCAACGCCCGGCGGACATTAGTCCACCGAGTCGCGCTCCGCCACTACGCGAAGGTATAGAAAACCACGAAACACCGTCTATGCGGAGAACACAGCTAATTGTTAGCACGCTGCGATTTCGGGGCCTAACAACATCTAATAACGCATAACGGGCGTTTCCCCGCCTCCTGCCGTAGGTTTTGGACAGCACAAAGGTGCAGCCGAAACGGACACACAGGAGACGACCATGCATACGAAGGTTATCGAAGAAGTCGATCAGGATCGCCGCAAGTTCCTCGCTGCCGCTTCGCTCGGCGTCGCAGTTGCTAGCACCGGTGCTCTTCTACCTTCTCCTTTGCTCGCGGCCTCTCAAAGCGGCGACACAATCACGCCATTCCACGTACATTTCTCCGACGAGACGCTGAAGGACCTTCATCGCCGCGTCCTCGCCACGCGTTGGCCGGATGCTGAGACGGTCAAGGATCACTCGCAGGGCGTCCAGCTCGCTACCATCAAGAAGCTCGCCGATCACTGGGCCAAGCACTACGACTGGCGCAAAATCGAAACGAAACTGAACTCCTACCCGCAGTTCACCACGAAGATCGACGGGTTGGACATTCACTTCATCCATTTTAAATCTAAGCACACAAACGCCCTGCCGATCCTTGTTACCCATGGATGGCCCGGTTCCATCATCGAACAGCTCAAAATCATCGAGCCCCTGACCGATCCGACCGCGCACGGCGGCAGTGCCGAAGACGCCTTCCATGTCGTCATCCCATCGCTTCCCGGCTACGGCTTCTCCGGCAAGCCGACGGAGCCCGGATGGAATCCACCACGTATCGCCAAGGCCTGGGCGGTGCTGATGCAACGCCTCGGCTACACAAAATACGTCGCGCAGGGCGGCGACTGGGGCAATGCCGTTACCGAACTGATGGCTGTGCAGGAACCTCCGGGATTGCTCGGCATCCATACCAACATGGCGGCCACCGTTCCCGCCGACATATCCAAGGCACTATCCGCCGGCAGCCAGCCCACCGGCCTTTCGCCTGATGAAAAACGTGCATGGGATCAACTCGACGATTTCTACAAAAATGGTCTTGGTTACGCCATCGAGATGAACAACCGGCCGCAGACGCTTTACGGCATCGTCGACTCACCGATCGGGCTTGCCTCATGGATGCTCGACCATGACATCCGCAGCTATGACATGATCGCTCGCGTCTTCGACGGCAAAACGGAAGGCCTGACAAAGGACGATATCCTTGACAACATCACGCTCTACTGGCTGACCAACACGGCGATCTCTTCCGCCCGCCTCTACTGGGATAACGCGCACTTTCCTTCGGGTGGTTTCTTCGATCCGCGCGGCATCAAGATACCGGTCGCCGTCAGTGCCTTCCCGGACGAGATTTACCAGGCTCCCCAGAGCTGGGCCGAGAAGGCATACCCGAAGCTCATTTTCTACAACCGGCCTCCCAAGGGTGGCCACTTCGCAGCCTGGGAGCAGCCGATGCTTCTCACGGCCGATCTGCGCGCCGCCTTCAAACCGCTCCGCAAATCGATCTGACGGCGGCTGCGGCGTTCTCCGATGCCGTAGTCCATTCAACACTCACCACCCCTGTGCATAAAGGAGAAACACAATGTCAGAGAACCAGATCGTCGATTCCAGCTTCACGGCCATCATCAACGCACCGATCGAGAAGATCGACATCCCGACGTGGTGCTTCACGCTGCCCGAAAAGGAATACCAGGGCTGCTCGCCCGCCCATATCGCTGCCGGCTTCACGACCGCTCCGGACGGAACGCGCATGTCGATCAACGTCGAAACGATCGGCGGCAGCCTGATGGTGCAGCACTACGTCGAAACGCTCGGCGAAAAGGATCATCTGATCCTTGATTCCGACTCAGATGTGTTCACGCCGACGGGCCGCGTAACCATTCACGTGACCTGGGAACTAAGCGTCAAGGCAATCGACAAGGATCGCTGCGAATTCACCAACCGGGTGCAGTCCTTTGCGACCCAGGAAATGCTCGCATCCCTCGATCGGCAGGGCATCCCTTTCGAAATCTTCCGCACACAGCGCCAGCCGATGTCGATCGCCCACAACAAGGGCGAGACGCCGCTGTTCGCAGCCAGCATCGAACGCCACGCGCTTCGCAGCCAGCAAGCGTCGAAGGCCGCCTGAGGGCGAGCGGAGGAAACAATGTCCGAACTCTCCTACGAACACGGCATCACTGGTCTCCTGGTGGTTGATCCGTACAACGACTTCATCTCCGAGGGCGGCAAAATCTGGCCACGCATCAAGGATGTCGCCGAAGCCAACAACTGCGTCCCGCACATGGAGCAAATCCTAAAGGCGGCCCGGCAGGTGAAAGTCCCGGTGTTCTTCGCGATGCACCACAGGTACCGCGAAGGCGACTACGAAAACTGGAAGTACATTGCCCCCATCCAGAAAATGGCATGGAACCGGCGGTCGTTCGAATACGGCACCTGGGGCGGTGAGTTCAGGGCGGAGTTCGTGCCCGCCAAGGGCGAGGTTGTGGCTTCAGAGCATTGGTGCTCCAGCGGCTTCGCCAACACCGACCTCGACAACCAGCTCAAAAGGCGGGGCATCCACAGGCTGATCGTCATCGGGCTCATCGCCCACACCTGCATCGAAGCGACCGTCCGTTTCGCGGCCGAACTCGGATACGACGTCACCGTCGTGAAGGACGCTGTCGCCGACTACTCCGACGAAATGATGCACGCGGCCCTGGAAATCAACATGCCGAACTACGCCAGCGCCATCGTGACGACGGAGGAAATCCTCAAAGCCTTCGCTGCCATGGCGACTGTGGCACCGGCCGCATAGTCAAACGCGCCAGAGGGCGGCACGTCCGCCCTCTGCCATCTCCCAAAGGGCCGGCGACCCCGCGACGAAGGAGTGGAGGCATCGGTCATAACCTGCCTCAGGAAGCGCCATCCGCATTCGCCAAAACGATCATCGACGTCGCTGACGCCGGATCAATAAAGCCAACCTCGCCCCTCATACGCAACGAAAGCAAACAGGAGTGCATCATGGACCAGAAAGCGAATTCCAAAGTTCTCTACACTGCAAAGACCCACGTTACCGGCGGACGCGAACATGGCGTCGCGCGGAGTTCCGACGGGCGTCTCGATGTCCGGTTGGGGGTACCGGGGACGGCGCGTATAGGGACCAACCCGGAACAGCTCTTCGCGGCAGGCTGGTCGGCCTGCTTCGAGAGCGCCATCGGGCTCATCGTGCAGAAGAAGCGCATCACGCTCGGTGGCGATGTGACGATTGACGCAGAAGTCGATCTCAATCTGTCCGACACCGACGGGTATTCGCTGACCGCTCGCCTGCATGTTGGCATCCCCGGCGTGGAGCGTGACGTCGCCCAATCACTGATCGAAGAGGCTCATCAGATTTGCCCTTATTCCAGGGCTACGCGCGGAAACATCGCCGTCACGATCAAGCTCGTTTGAACGCAACTCAAACAGAAACATCTCGGCCGAGCGGCCGAACCAGCAAGGAGTGCGTGCAATGACTTCCGCAAACGGTACAGCGCTGATTACTGGCGCTTCCTCCGGCCTCGGGGCGATCTACGCCGACAGGCTCGCTCGGCGAGGCTTCGACCTCATCCTGGTGGCCAGGGGAAAGGAAGCCCTGGCCACCGTCGCCGGGACAATCGTCGACGCAACGGGTCGATCGGTCGCGACCGTTCAGGCCGACCTGGGTAGCCCCGAGGACCTCCGTCGTGTCGAGGCTGTCTTGAAGGACAACTCCTCGATCACCATGCTCGTCAACAATGCGGGCGTAGGTTCTGTCGAACCGCTTTTGAAAGCGAACGTCGACGACATGGAGCGAATGATCGAGATCAACATCGTGGCCTTGACCCGTTTGGTCCATGCGGCCGTCCCGGCTTTCGTCGAACGCAAGCGCGGCACAGTCATAAATCTCGCGTCCGCTCTCGCGTTGGCTCCTGGCATGTTCAACGGTGTTTACGGAGCGTCGAAAGCATTCGTGGTCGCATTGACGCAATCCCTGGATAAGGAGCTTTCAGGGAGTGGACTTCGCTTCCAGGCGGTGCTTCCGGGGGCAATCGCTACCGCGTTCTGGAAGGCATCCGGAGGATCACTCGACCATCTGCCGGAACGAGCGGTCATGCACGCCGAAGACGCCGTCGATGCGGCCCTTGCCGGCCTCGATCTCGGTGAATTGATCACGTTGCCGTCCTTGCCGGATGTTTCCGAGTGGGACGCCTACGACACCGCGCGGCGGAATCTGATCCCCAAGATTTCCTTGAACAAACCCGCACAGCGCTACCTCACCGCAGCTCGAGCATAAGCGACTTCGTAAGGGCCGGCATGGCCACGTTGCATCGAAAGGACAACTCCATGAAATCGACAGCTATCGTCTTGGCCAGCCGGCCCACTGGCACACCCGGACCCGAAAACTTCCGGACCGAGGAGATCGACGTTGGAGCACCGCTCGACGGCCAGGTCTCCCTTCGCGTGCTCTACCTCTCGCTGGACCCCTATATGCGTGGTCGCATGAGCGACGCCAAATCCTACGCCGAGCCGGTGCCCGTCGGCGGCGTCATGGAAGGCGAGACCGTTTGCGAAGTCATGCAGTCTAGGAGCGCGGAGTTCAGGGAGGGCGACATTGTCCGGGCGATGACAGGCTGGCGTACCCATGCAGTCATCGATGCGAGACGCGTCAAACGGGTAAACACCTACGGAGCACCGGCCTCCACAGCGCTTGGTGTTCTAGGTATGCCAGGCTTCACCGCGTATGGCGGGATGAAGGTGATCGGCCAGCCCAAATCGGGCGAGACCGTTGTGGTTGCCGCCGCTTCCGGTCCGGTGGGCTCGCTTGTCGGCCAACTTGCCATGCGTGTCGGGGCGCGAGCCGTCGGTATCGCAGGTGGCCGCGATAAATGCGACTACGTCAAGACCGAACTCGGCTTCGAGGCCGTGGTCGACCACCGCTCGCCGGATTTCGCCTCGGAGCTGGCAGCAAACTGCTCCAATGGCATAGACGTCTACTTCGAAAACGTCGGCGGCCACGTCTGGGATGCTGTATTTCCGCTCCTGAATCTCTATGCCCGGGTGCCCGTCTGCGGGTTGATCGCCCAGTACAATGGATCTGTTGTTGGCGAGCAGGACCGACTTCCTGCGACGATGTCGGCGATCCTGCGACGTAGTCTCCTGTTGAGGGGCTTCATCAACACCGAGTTCGTCCCCACGCACTATGAAGCGTTTCAACAGGAGCTTGGTCCGCTCGTCGCCGTGGGTGAAATAAAGTACCGCGAGGATGTGGTTGACGGTCTCGACAACGCTCCTGAGGCCTTCATCGGAATGCTCAAGGGCAGCAATTTCGGCAAGCTTTTGGTACGCGTCTCATAAGGGCCCGATATCGCGTTCGCGACAGCGACAAAGTAATACTTTTTTGTCGCCCTCCCCTTAAAACAGGTCGTACTGGTCGCTCCGTATTGGCCGCAGACCTTCAAGGCGAGAGCAATGTCTGGCCTCGTGCCGAGACGTGCCCGACGCAGTTTCAAAAGGAAGATGATGACAGTTACCGGCGCCCAGTTCATCGGCGGACGATCTGTCAGCGGCCGGGAATTCACATCGACTTTCCCATCTCGCGACAGGATATTGCCGAAACGACCGGCACGACGCTCCATACGGCCTCCCGAATCCTGAGCGCGTGGGGATCGAAGGGGATCGTTGAAGGTGGAGGCCAAAAGATGACGGTCCGAGATCCTCAGAGGTTGTTTACCCTTGCAGAAGGCGCGCGGGATTAGGAACAGACATTCGCCCTGGGTAGCCAATGCCCCTTGAAACAGATGAATAAGCGAAAGAAAAGGGCGCTACTCGAACTCAAGTCGGAGCGCCCTTAGGTCGTAAACGGCAGCGTTGCGGCGGAGGCCGTGGTCCGACAAAACGCATTTCAGCGGATTCGCATGTGCTCCGCAAGATCCCCATCACGAACGACCCATCTCGCCAGCCCACGTTTCCACACATCGTCCACTGCCTGTCCACAGGTTATCCACACTGTAAATGTACGGAATTAGGTAGCAACTGGCACCAGACTCTCCGCCGCTGAACTCTTAGGATCGACGCGCTCCTAAAGGAGTAGGTTGCGTATGGTCGATGTTACAGGCGAGTTGAAGCGGAAGAGTGCCGAGATCGGCGCTGAGATCGATGATCTACGGAAGCGGCTCTCCACGCTCGAACAGCAGCGAGCTGCCTTTGATGTCGTCATCCAGACGTATGAGCCAGGCTCTGCCGCTGCTGCATCCCTCGGTGTTGTCCGACGCCGAGGCGGCGAAGGTGCCAACGGAATCTCTGCGCTCTTCAAGGACTTCGACCGTCGGAGCTTTACGCTTCGCACGCTCCGTCAGGCTGGGCGGCCGATCACCATGGCGGAGTGCGCCTCAGCGTTTGCCCGTGAAATCGGACTGGAAGAGGGCGATCCCCGTATGGGGAACATCGGCAATCGCTTTTCCCAAGTACTGGACCAGCTCGCCAAGACGAATAGAATTCGGCGCGCCGGGATGGCCGATGGTCATCGCATCTCTGGGAGGTGGCTGTTTAACAAGGTCCACATGGTCCCAGACTCCGACGCTTTGAATGTCCGGCGGAACCATCAATTATTTAACGCCACCTCGGTGCTGGTTGCTCTGGGTCAGCATCAGAGTCGTCTGACACCTCCATTATGCGTTTACGACGCCGATCGGCAACGTTTTGCTTGGCTTCCAACCTTTCCAGAATGCCTTGGAGTTGATGCTCGCGCACTCGTGCATCAAGACGTTCGTCTTCACGGTATTTCTGAAGGATTGAGACGGGCCTAAGTTGATCGCCGAACTCGCGTTCTGTTGTCTTACCAATATGCAAGTCACGGATAATAAACTCAAGCTCCCGAAGGGCAGAGAGAGCTCGTCTAACCGACGACTTATTTTCCAAATCTGACAGTTGATCTTCAATGTAGCATTCTTCTGTAATGGGCCCTTGTTCGTCACGTCCCTCTGAATGATTATCTCGTCGCTGAGGCCATGCTTCTGTCCGTGGTCAGCACGAAGACCGCCACACTATGCCATCAGATCAACAAGCCGACAGGTCAATCTAGAAAGCGTGCTTCGCCGAAGCGGTCACAGCACTACACACGACCTTGCCAAGCCTGCGTCCCAGCGACGGGACCTCATCAGACGCAAGCCTTGCACT
Organism: Rhizobium sp. BK181; assembly: GCF_014193305.1. Taxonomy (NCBI): domain Bacteria; kingdom Pseudomonadati; phylum Pseudomonadota; class Alphaproteobacteria; order Hyphomicrobiales; family Rhizobiaceae; genus Rhizobium; species Rhizobium sp. BK181. Next base: position 6,430 of record NZ_JACHZA010000021.1, on the reverse strand, counting down.
TGCCCGCGTCAATCACGTAGCTCTCTTCATGCGGCCATAGGGTTTGCGCTCCAGCGAAAGTCCGTCGCATCCATCCACATGCGGTGAAGAACAACGCCCAGTTTGCGTGCAAGGGCAACCTTCGCGCGCTTCATTCCGCGACGCCTGGCCACATCGAGCGCCCAGCGCTTTAGACTGGAAAAGCGCGTCGCCCGCGTCAGCATTATGTGCGCAGACTCGAACAATGCGGTTCGCACCATCGCGTCGCCGACCTTGCTGACACCGCCATCGCGATCAGTTTCGCCGGATTGATATTTCTTCGGCGTCAGCCCGAAGTAGGCACCCACTGTGCTGGACTTTTCGAACCGGGCTGGATCATCGACCGCGGAGCGGTAGGTCAGCGCAACCAAGGCACCGACACCCGGCGCACTCATCAGCCGTTGGCAAACTCTGTCGGCGCGGGCGATCCTGAGCATCTCGCGGTGCAGCTTCGTAAATTCGCTCCACAGCGCTGCTCGCGCCGTCAGCATCGCGTCAATCACCATCGACAATATCGCATGCCCTGCAATCAGTTCGCGGATGCGCGCCTCGAAACGCCCTCGGCTGACTTCGCCGACCTTTAATCCATAGCCACGCAGGATACCCCGGATGCTGAGCTCGACGTCGAGCAGCTTGGATTGCAGAAGCTTGCGGCCAACCAAGAGAGCCCGAGTGTCCTGGGCCGGCGACGATTTGGCGTGGACCGGACGATACCACCCCATGCGGAGCAGTTGCGCGATCCCCCGTGCATCCTTGCGGTCGGTCTTCACCGTCATCGCCGAAAGCGCCGCCTTCACATGCCGCGTTTCCAGCAAAACCACCTCATGACCCGCAGCAACGAGAGCCGCGTGTAGCCATTGGGACAACGGCCCCGCTTCAAGGCCGATGCGCTCTACCGGAAAGTCCAGTTGATCAAAATACCCGACCAGGCATTCAGGCTCGCTGCCAACCTTGACCTCGCGAACTAACTTGCCCGTCGCGTCGACCACGCACACGCTGCTCTCTTTCAGCGAGACGTCAATTCCTGCATAATATTCCATGGCTGTTCCTCTCATGATGCTTGAGGCCGATCGCTCGGACCTCGTTTCCAAACATCATCATTCTGAGGGACAGCCACCCAACTGGCTACTCATGAGACGCCGGCCCATTACGGCATCTAGGATCAACAAGCTCGCAACAGCCTGCCGCAACGAGTGATCGTTGCGGCGACCCAGCATATTGATGTTGCTCAGGCGGCTCCTGACGCAGTCCAAAGGGTGCATCAGTGTGATGGAAATGGCTTCCGGATTTTCAGCATCAGCAAATATGATTGAATTTTCGAGGAGGGACTTGTCCTCGACCCCTTTGATCTGGGCAAGGAAGTCCACCACTATGTCGCGATTTCCAAGCTTGCCCGTTACGACAGCCGGAAGCCGATGCGCTGACAGACGACCTCGGCGAAGGTGATATCCTGCTTGCCGACAAGGGTTATGACACCAACGCAATCCGAGCCAAGGCGGCCGAGCGCAAGGCCTGGGCCAACATCCCGCCGAAGGCAACTCGCAAGGGCTCCTTCTCGTCCTCGCGCTGGGTTTACAGGCAACGGAACCTTGTCGAGCGTTTCTTCAACAAGATCAAACAGTTTCGAGGTATCGCTACTCGCTACGACAAGCGCCCGGAAAACTATCTCGCAGCGGTCAAACTCGTCGCGGCAAGGATCTGGTGTCAGAGTTTATGAGTCGACGGCCTAGGAGCGTCTGAACTTCTTCTGCTGTGAGATGCGGCTCGGCATCTTCGCCATCATGGACAATCATGTCCGGCTCTCTCTTAGGAGTGAGCCAAAGCTTTACCGCCGATAGCAACCATCTTGTAACGGTGAAGGGGAAGTGCAGCAAACGCTGAGTTCTCGCGGCGCAACTGAGAGGGGCTTACCGAACCATTATCACCTCGCGCATCTTCATGAGTAACACCCAGGCCGTCTTATACTGGACGCCCAGCTCGCGAGAGAGCTGTAGAGCGCTCTTGCCCTTGACCGAGTTCACCGAGAACCACAGCGCCGTCAGGATGTCGAGGAGCGGCATTCCGGAAGGCGAAGACCGTACCCGTGGCGACCGAGAACTCCCGGCGACATGCCTCGCACTTGAAGCGCTTGCGGCGGATCTCCCAGCAGCCCTTGTGGCCGCAGCGCACGCACTCCGGCGTCCCGTGGCTGTCCGGCCACCGGAGGAAGCAGAAGACCGTGTAGGCCCTGTCCTCGTCGAACTTGACGACGGCCGCAGGTATGTACATGCAAGGACGTCGCCCGCTCGACTATAACCTTGATTTCCTAGAAACGTCTCTGAAAGATGTTCCAAGAGGTGATGGTCAGCGAACTATCGGACTTGTTCGTTTTCTACAAACAGCTTTCTGGGTTGCCTATGTTTCGCGGTGAACGCGTTTCAGAACTACGCAAGCTCTACAAGCCCTCCATGTTCCCTTCATGGATTGTGCAGAATGCGCACATCAAGCACTTCCAGCGACTTAAGGAAGTGAGTTGTTCGACAGATACCTCACCGTGTTCATGGTATACTGCGACATTGGTCTTGCGGATCGTCAGCGAACCGAAACGGTGCGGCGAGCCCTTCAGAAAGACACATCTTTGCCGGGTGTTCTTGGAAAGCGAGTAAAGGCGCAGTCAAACCTGAAAAAGCTTTTGGAAGAGCTTCGTCGTAGCAGGGATATGGACCGTGCGTTGCCGGAATCTTCGTTGGTGGCAGTTGCTACCTAATTCCGTAAATGTACACTCCTATCCCGGAATTCCTATCGTGTGGCCGCACTGTGGATCACTTCCAATCCGACAAGACGTGTTAGCAGATCTCGTTTTCTGTTTCGGATTCCCCTTGCCTAAATTTGCGCCTATGGTCACCGAGCCCTTATTGAGCGCAGGCGGCGGACCTCGGAGGGCCCGGCGGAGGGTGCAGGCGTGCCCCCCGCCGCATCTCGGGCTGATAGCACATACGAGTTCAGTCAAATCGCACGCGGCCCGTTGGAATCAAAATTTGAAGAGATCTCCATAACACATTGAAAATGATTCGTTTCCAATCGGAACGAATCCCTTGGACGGGCTTTGAGTCGCTATCGAGAGATTCGGAGTAGAGCGTATGGCAGCGGCTCATCGTGCCCAGTGGAAGGGCTTCCTCAAGTTTGGCGACGTGAGCTGCGGCGTTGCGCTTTACACGGCGGCCAGCACGTCAGAGCGTATAAGTTTCAACACGATCAACAAGGTATCCGGGAACCGCGTCAACCGAATCTTTATCGACAGCGAGACTGAAGACCCGGTGCCAAAGGAGAAGCAGACCAAGGGGTTCGAGATCGAAAACGGCCAATACCTCATCATCGATCCCGAGGAGGTGGCTGCCACGATCCCCGAGAGCAACAAGACCCTGGAGGTCGGCTGTTTCATCCCCTGCTCCGACGTGGACGATGTCTATTTCGACAAGCCCTACTACCTCGCGCCCGACAAGTTGGGCGGGGACGCCTTTGTCGCCCTGCGTGATGCCATGAAGAAGTCTGAGGTCGCAGCAATCGCCAGAGCTGTCCTCTTCCGTCGGATGCGGACCGTTCTTATACGCCCACACGGCAAGGGTCTGATCGCCACTACCCTCAATTACGACTATGAAGTCCGCTCCAGCAAGAAAGCATTCGAGGAAATACCCAGGTTGAAGATTGAGGGCGAGATGCTCGATCTTGCCAAGCACATAATCGCGACGAAGAAGGGCGAATTCGACCCGGCGACTTTCGACGATCGCTATGAGGCTGCCCTCGCCGATCTCGTGAAAGCCAAGATGGAAGGCCGGTCGCTCCCGAAACCGAAGAAGGTGGAGGTGTCGAAGCCGAACGACCTGCTGGCCGCCCTCCGGGAAAGCGCAGGAATGATGAAGGCTGCCGCCGCCGACAAGCCGAAACGCTCCGCAGCCAACGCCAATCGAGGTCCGGGTCGACAGCGCGCGACACGCGAGTCGGCTCCAAAAACTGCCACTTCCGGTGCTTCTGCGCGTCGCAAGGCTGGTTAAGGAGATCGAGGCATGGCACCGCGTCATTATTGGAAAGGCTACCTCAAGCTGTCACTGGTCACCTGCCCGGTGGCAATGACCCCGGCCACGAGCGAGAGCGAGAAGGTCCGCTTTCATACGCTGAACAAGGATACGGGAAACCGGGTGGTCTCCCAGTACGTTGACTCCGTGACCGGGAAGCCCGTGAAAGATGAGAACGAAGCCAAGGGTTATGCCCGCGGTGAGAACGACTACGTCATTCTCACCGACGACGATCTCGATCGCGTCGCGCTAGATACCGTGAAAACCATCGATATCGAGAAATTCGTTCCGGCCCACACCATCGAATGGGTCTATCTGGAAAAGCCGCACTACCTGATGCCGGATGACGCTGTTGGTAACGAGGCCTTTGCCGTCATCCGAGATGCCATGAAGGCCGACAAGGTCGTGGGTGTCTCGAAACTGGTGATGGGCCGCCGCGAGCGCGCCGTCATCCTCGAGCCCCGAGGGGACGGCATTGTGCTTTGGTCGCTTCGGTTCGGCGATGAAGTAAGACCGGAAGAAAGCTATTTCGAGGATATCGCCGCCAAAGCGGATCCTGACCTTGTCCCCCTGGTTCAGAAGCTCATCAAACAGAAGTCGGCTCATTGGTCGCCGGATATGGCCAGCGACCCGATCCAGACCAGCCTGTTGAAGCTCATAGAGACAAAGAAAAAAGCGCTGAAGCCGAGGAAGACGGCAAAGGGAAAAACGGCCGAAACCGCAGTGAAATCGAACGTCGTCAACATCATGGATGCTCTGCGAAAGAGTGTCGAAGCTGATCTCAAGGGCCGAAAAGGGGGGTGATGGGATGCATCCGACAGATACCACGGTTGCCCATGAGAACAACGGCTGGAGGATCGAGTTTCGAAGTCATGATGGCGACGCCGTGACGGTCCTTGTTTGCGATGGCGCCAACGTCGATGAAGAGGCCGCAGTAAAACGTGCTCGCGCGATCCTGGTCCAGCTGACGGCCTTTGGAACGCGGGGCGGCGGCCGGAGTATCAATTCATACGACGCCGCCAGCAACGGAAATTTCGATGATGACCAACCGTCTATCGACATCTTTCATTGAGGCGACCTTCGAATGCCCTGATGATGGCTCCGGAGATGGGCAAGTGTGTTAAAAGACCGCAACGGAACAATGAGCACGAACTTCAGGATGAATACATAAGGGTTTTGAGCAACCCTTTGGGTGGCATCGCCAGGATCTCTGGCCCGCCCTAACGCAGGGCTATTTTATAACCATGGAACAGAACCCACTTGTTTTGTTTGGCGCCGGAAGAACGGGTGCGCACTTCTCCGTCATTCCTCGAACTAGCCGCCTAGCTGCTCCGTCTGCTCTTGTTGAGGCAGGGCTCCTTCTGGGGCTATGGACTACTCACATTGTGTCAGTATCCATGGCAACGATCTAACGATACACTCGTTAGGCTTGTTTCCCGAAAACAGGCGCATTGGCGTTAGGGAAGGCTCCGGACCCCTCTCGAGCCTTCCCCCAACCACTGTTTCCCCTGATGTCGCTGAAGCCTGTTTGCTGGTCGCGGGGATGAACGTCTTTCTGCGAATTACCGTCACGACAAGCAAGGGGTGCCCAACAGAACCGATGGCTTTTGAGCTGGCGAAATCAACCAAGATAAAGCCAACCATCAGAAGCCTGATGCGTATCCCGGATAATTTGCTGTGTGTGGGAGTTGCCGGCATGCCTTTGATGGATCATCGCATCAATAAGTACCGAGAGACGGGAGGAGCATCAGACATCGTAGGGGTGGAGGTTCTCGTTCCCAAAGCGAGACGAGATGAAATCGTGAATGCCGCGGCGGAAATGCGCTCTAGGCATCGGGCCGAAAAGAGCCGTCTTGTAGAATTTATCAGAATCGCTACCGAGCGTATGGGCTTCTCAAAGTTTTCAATAACATCGACATCGAAAAGCTGAACGATCGTCCGCAAAAGGCGCGATCTTGCCAAAGCCCTTATCGAGCGCGGTGATGCGCGGGCCTATGCGATGGGGACAAAGAATGCTCGTCTTCCCAGGAGACGGGCGCTGATTGCACTCACGCGGATCCAAAAGAGGTCATGGCCTCCCTCGCCGGGAACAGATCAGCCGGCCCATTGGGCATTTCGGCGTCAATCCGCTTCAAAAAGTCGAGGAATTCGGTCGCTCGGTGACGCTTGTAGCAATGACCGATCACGGCGCCAGTCGCGACGTCGAGCGCGGCGAACAGGGAGGTCGTGCCATTGCCGACATAGGTATGAGTGCGCCGTTCGGCGACGCCCGGCGCCATAGGCAGCACAGGCTGCTCGCGATCCAGGGCTTGGATTTGTGACTTCTCATCCACGCAAAGCACGACCGCCCGGTCCGGAGG
>NZ_JACHZA010000020.1:0-85229 GCF_014193305.1 Rhizobium sp. BK181 | reverse complement strand
TTGCGTATCCTGCCAAACCAATATAGACTGTTTCGGTTCGCATTTGCAACCCGTCACTGGATGCATACCCAGAGCGTGGAGGCGAGCCGGCGTATTGGGAAAAGTCTTATCTCGCCATCACGCCACCATGTCATGTGAATACACGATAGTTCGATGTAGCAAGAAAGTATTACGCTATGACATAGGCATAGCCTGCTTTCACATTCTGTGGACAAGTGTCCACATCTTACCGTCGTGAGCCATGCCCGATCGGTGGGTGCCCACGATGGGGCAGATTGTCCACATCGCAGGGTCAAAAACGACAGGCTGGACGAAACGCAAAGACGAACTATAATGGTTCATATTCTGCGATATCTGGCGGAGCTGACGATGTCCCTGATTTATGCAGTGGTAAGCAACAAGGGTGGCGCTGGGAAGACGACCTTGGCGACACTTCTGGCCGGGGAGTATGCGCTTGACGGGCAGCGTGTCCTGATGGTCGATGCCGATGGCCGCCAGAATCTCGCCGGCTGGTGGAAGCTGTGTCACGCCAAAGGCAACGTTCCTGGCAATATCGAGGTTACCATCGCGGCCACCCACAAGGCGGTTGCTGAGACCATAGATCGATACCGCGATGCCTTTGATGTGATCCTGGTTGACGCCGCAGGGGTCGACAGTGTGCTGCAGACGACAATCATCCGATCCTCCGACGTGGTGTTGTCGCCGGTCCAGCCAGGCATCAAGGAGATCGAGGCAGCAGGGCAGACGGTCGCCGAGGTCAATGACATCAATGACCGCTATGGGCTGTCTGTCATCCACATGAACGTTCGCACCCGAATTACCCTGCCTGGCCGAAGCCTTGCAGCCTACCGCTTCATTCGTCCTTTCGTCGCTGGCCTCATCGAGGCGAACTATCAGACCATGCTGCTGCAGACGGAGCTGTTCGAGCGCAACGTCTACCGTGACATCCAGAACGGTCTTGGCACGCTGCAGATGCAGGAACTGACCGAAAGCGTGCGCAAGGCGCGCCTTGAGGTAAAGGCCCTGGTTGAGGAGATCGAGCTGCGGCGGGTGGCGGCATCAGATGAGGTGGCAGCGTGAGCAAGGACACAATCGACATTGAGCAGTTCTCGCTTGCACCGCGTCGCAGGTGCGACAGCGGCATGACTTTGTCGGACACCAATAAAAGCTCCGGATCGACCGGGAATGACGGTGCACCACCAGGAACGCCGAAGGCTGCCGCAACATTGCCGCGTCTATCCGAAGAGGAGCGGCGCGGCCGGGCTGCAAAACGTGGCAGCGAACAGCAGGAGGCTGCACGGCGGCTGAAGAACCTGAAGCGGGCAAAGGACCGGGCAGTCCGCTTCTACGTCAACGTGCCGCTGGAGCAGGCGGTGAAGGAGAGGTTGATGCGGGCGGCCCATGAGAACGACGTGAAGATGACCGTGATCCTGCAGGCGGCAATCGACATCTATCTGCAAGACAATGGCTATTGAGAGACAGCATCGAAGGCTGCCGGTCGATCCGGCGCGCTTCGATCTGCAACGGGCAAAGCCGCCTCAGAACGGCGGCTCCGGCTCGATGCGGCCGTCGAGTTCGGCCCAGATGACTTCGCGTTCGGCAAGCGCCAGTTGGAGTTCGGCTTCGATCGCCTTGCGCTCCAGAAGCGTTTCGGCATTGCGGGCCTCGGCGCGCAGTTCTTCGATGTGCTGGTCGATGGTCATCGTCGTCTCCGTGACTGATGTGACAGATGACGGCGGCAGGCAGGGCGGGGAGAGCCAGGTCAAGGCGCGCATGCGACCGGCAGAGCCGGCGTGCGGAGGAACCAGTTTTGTCGCAGCGTAGTGCAGCGAAGCGGAGAGAAAATCGGAGGGGCCGTGCGGCCTTGAGCTGGCTTTACCCACCCGGCACACTGGCCCGGTCTGAGCTGACAGTTTTAGCTCTCGTGTGGCACCAGTTTTTCCCTTGCGTCCGGGTGCCAAGAGTGCTGCCGTGACGAGATGCCGCCGCTGCCGCGGCAAGGCTAGGGTTGGGATGGCCATCCGCATGCGTTGGGCATGACAGTGATCAAAGCAGTGTGAGGCAAATCAACGAAGCCGTTGTGAGGGAAAAGACGCTTCCAGAGTTTGTGATGGCAACGGCAAAGCACCAGGCAGCCAATCGGCGCGATGCGACGAGCAAGATCGCCGCCGCCAGGAGAGCGACGTTCATGGCGGCAATGCGCTGAGCGGCGCGCTCAACAAGTGACGGGCGAAAGCCCCGCCCGGATCTGGGCGGGGCCTCATTGCGTGGCCTATCTGCGGGCGCTGCGCGACCAGATGAGCTGCAGTCCTTCCTGGCCCTGGACTTCGGCCAGCGTCGCGTAGATCGGTGCTGCAAACGAGGGGTCATCGAGCTTGACCGAGATGTAGTCGCGTTCGCTGTCGCGAGCCTGCTTCAGCCACCCGGCGCCGAACTCGACACCTGAGCAGAGCACCCGGAAGTCCGGAGCATCTTCCGACGAGCGTTCGACGCGAACGATCTTGGCTTTGACATTGAGGTTGAGAGTTTTGATCGTGCCGGTGAAGCCGTCGCTGGATGCGGTGAAAGAGCCGATGGTTGCCATTGCTGTCTTCCTTCTGTTGATCGGGTCGCGCCCATCGCGTCCTCGATGGCTGTCGATGAGACCGAAGACGGGCGGCGCGCATCTTCAAAGACCGCAACGAAGTGGAGGACGGCCTGGTCAAGGCTTTCTTGTCCGCGCGAGGAATGACGGCCCTGGCCGGCAGGGGAAGAAAACGAGCCGGCCGTTGCGCCATGCCGAACGAGCCGTGCAAGGCAAGGCGATCTTGGGTCAGACAAGCCTCATCGAGACCGCGGTGGAGCGTCCTGTCAAATCGGGGGCATCAGCGAAGCAATCACCGCGAAACGCCCGCACGATGCCGTCTCCGCTCGATCGATCCGGCGACATGTCCTGACCTGGTAGCCTTGTCGCAACGCTCCGCAGACGTTCACGGCCTGCCGGATATTGTCGGTCGTCGGGTCTGCGCGCCAATGGGACAGGATCCGGGCACCACGCGACCGCATCGCCGGTTAGCGCTTGTTGGAGTTTATGCAGGTCGGCGTGGCGCTTTGCCTGGAGCCAGATTGGACAAAACCGACGTGCCGCGAAGCCTGACGAATTGTCTTCAGCGTGCGGTATGACGAGATTGACGACGTCCTTGAAGGCCGGCAGTTGATGGACAGGCGCTACAGCGCATCCTAACGGTGTATCGATCCTCAGCCCACAAACCCGCACTTCTTGCCGCTAGCAGAAGACAGCGTTGCGCACCATTTTCGGTGTCATGCCCGGTCGTTTCAGATTTATGAAACTCAGTGGCGTCAGTGGCTCGCGCTCACTCCTGACTGGCTATGGCTGTGGTCTTTGCTTCTGCCTGTACGCGGGTTTCGGTTTGCTTGGCTGCCGAGACAAGACGACGTTGCGCGCGAATGGCGTGCCATTGCTGGTCGATCAGGACACCAATCAGGATGACCCCGCCCATGACGGCAAAATTCAATGACGACGGGATGCCGAGGAGGTTCACCAGGTTTTGCAATTCCTGGAGGAGGATCGTGCCGAGCACTACCCCAATGATGGATCCCTCGCCGCCACGGAGTGAAAAACCACCTAGCACCGCCGCTGCGATCGCATAGAGTTCATAGAATTGACCATGGCTGGCCGGTGAGATCGAGCGCGTGTACATGGCGAAGTAGATGGCGGACAGGGCGGTGAGCAAACCGCAGATGACGTAGGCCGCCATGATCATCCGGCCGGTCCGGATGCCGGAGTAGCGGGCAGCTTCCTCGTTTTTCCCGATTGCATAGAGGTAACGACCAAACACCGACCGGTGTAGCACCACCCACATCACAACGGCGATGACGACAAGCGCAATGAAGGTGTTTGGCACGCCGTAGAACCGACCGGCCGTGAGGAATTCAAGTTCAGGGAAATTCTGGCCGAACGCAAATCCCGCTGTTCCGTCGGCGGTGTAGAAGCGCGCGGCACCGCGGTAGATCAGAAGACCGCAGAGTGTGACGACGAAGGGCTGCAGGTTCAACCGGGTGATGAGCCAGCCATGAATCGCCCCGATGACTGCCCCGAGCGCCAGGATGAGCGGAAGGGCGAGGGTCGGGGACATGTCCTGTACAGCGATGAAATCGATGAACAGCACACCGAGGAGCGCCACCAGCGACCCCACGGAGAGTTCGATGCCGCCGGTGATGATCACGAAGGCCTGACCAATCGACAGGATGCCGAAAAGCCCGATGAGATTTGATGTATTCGCAAGATTGATGGGTAGCAGGAAGCGTGGATTTATGATCGCGACGACGATGCCCACGACGATGATCAGCAGCAGAAGTCCGAGGTCTTTTTTTGTCATCGCGTTTCCGTTCCGATGCCTGTTCCGTAGGTCGCGGCCCTATTTTAGCCGTTTGCCGACGGCAAGCAAAAGCACGCTTTCCTGGCTTATCTCCTGATCGTCCAGTATGCCGGCGATCTGGCCCTCGTGCATGACGGCGATCCGGTCGGAGACGCCGATCACCTCTTCCATGTCGCTCGATATCATCAGGATCGCGACGCCGGTGTCCGCAAGTGCTCGCATCAGGCCATAGATTTCGTTCTTGGCGCCAATATCGATGCCGCGTGTAGGCTCGTCAAAAATCATGACCTTCGGGCTCATCGACAGCCATTTGGCGAGAACAACCTTCTGCTGGTTGCCGCCGGACAGAGTGCCTGTCCGCGCCGAAACGGAGGGCGCCTTGATGCCGAGGCGGGCACGCTGCTTTTCGGCCGCGGTCCTTTCTCGGTCGGTGGAAACCATGAAGTTCGTGGCAAGGGCGGGGAGATTGGCGAGCGTTATGTTTGCTGCGATCGGGAGGTCGAGAAGGATCCCGTTGCGTTTGCGATCCTCGGGCACCAGGAAGATACCGTTTTCAACGGCGTCTCGCGCGCTGTTGATGGCGATTTGCTTGTCATCCTGCAAGACCGCTCCGCCATAGCTTCGGTCAATGCCGAATAGCACTCGCGCCAGTTCGGTGCGGCCCGATCCGACGAGCCCTGCAAGCCCGAGAATTTCGCCGTAGCGTATTTCGAGATCGACGGGCCGGCCAGGATAGGCGCCAGTCCGAACCATGCTTGCCTTTAACGCGACCGAGCCAGGCGATCGCCTTGGCTTTGCCGTTCGTGCCGCCAGGACGCGGCCGATCATCAGCTTGACCATCTGGTCATGACCAATATCTGCTCTGGCAAGTGTGCCGACCAGCATGCCATCGCGCAGCACGATCACCCGGTCAGCGACGCGCTCGACTTCGTGAAGTCGGTGCGAAATGAAGATGACGCTGATGCCATCCGCCTTGAGCAGATTAATAATGCTCAAGAGACGCTCGGTTTCGGCCAGAGGGAGGCTCGAGGTCGGTTCGTCGAAAATAACAAGTCTGGCGTTGATGGAGAGCGCCTTGGCAATCTCGACCATCTGCTGTTCGGCAAGTGAAAGGGAAGCGACCGGTGTATCGGGCGTGAAATGCGCCCCTACCCGCTTCAGAAGCGGCTTGACCATGTCCCTCAACCGGTTCCGGTCAACGAGCCTGAAGGGACCTGCCTTGAGTGGTTCACGACCGAGGAAGACATTGGCAGCGACGTCGAGATTCTCGAACAGATTGAGTTCCTGATGCACGAAGGCGATGCCCGAGGCAATGCTCGTTTCGACGCTGAGCGAATGCCGTTCGACCCCGTCGAGCAGCATTGTACCCCGATCGGGTGCGATCACACCCCCGAGGATCTTCATCAGGGTCGACTTCCCCGCACCGTTCTCGCCGACGAGGCCGATGACCTCGCCGGGGAAAATGTCGATCGACAGTCCGTCGAGAGCGACCACACCCGGATAGGTTTTTCCGATGCCGGAAAGGGTGAGAAACGGCTTCTCCGGAAGTGGTGGTGGTATGTCGTGGTTGTTTGCGGACCGGTCCATGCTGCTATGCCACTGGCTTGGGACATCGTTCGCGGCAGCGATTTCGCATCGCTGCCGCGAAGGAGATCTACTTTCCTGCCATGGCCTTCAGGTTAGCGGCATAAGCATCGACGTCGTCCTTCCCGACGATCACGGTCGGAATGATGATGAGCTTGTTCTCCGGTATCCCTGACTTGTCGCCCTTGAGGTAGGAGGCCATCAGCTTCATGCCTTGGTAGGCCCACTCGAACGGCTGCTGCACGACAGTCGCGGCGACCGTACCTTCCTTGACGCCCCCAAGTGTGATCGGGTCGTCGTCAAAGCCAACGACAGTGATCTGGCCAAGTTTGCCCGCATCACGCAGGGCCTCGTAAATCCTAGGCGTGTTATACGAGTAGAAGCCGACCATGCAGGTGACGTCGGGGCTCGCAACAAGAGCATCCTCGACATTCTTCTTTGCGCGGGTTTGATCGATATCGTCACCGCGCACGTCGGTCAGCTCAATCTTTGTTCCTTTCAAGCCGTCCTTCATGCCCTGGATGCGCTCCTTGGCGTTGTCAGCTCCAAGAAGGCCCACGAAACCGATGCACTTGCCGCCGTCCGGCATCGCCTTCTTGGCAATCTCGGCCGCCTGCTTGCCGGCGTCGATATTGGAAGAGCCGATATAGGCAACGCGATTGGTTTGCGGTGCGTCGCTGTCTGTGGTGAACAGCGCGGTCTGCGAGCCGATCTTGTTCAGCCCATCAGTCGAGGTCTTTGGATCCACGGCAGAAACCATGATCCCCTTGACGCCCGCACTGACAAGATCGTCCATCAGGCGCTGCTGCACGGCAACGGATGCCTGCTCAGGATATTTCAGTTCCATCGTGTAATCAGGCATTTCCGCCTGCGCCTTCTTGACGCCTGCCTCGGCTGCCTTCCAGAAATCGGAGGCGCCGTTGACCACGAAGGCAAGCGTAGGCTTGTCGGCAGCATGGGATGACGTGACCGACGCGACGCTCAGCATCAGTCCTGCAATGAACAGGGCAGCATTAGTCTTCATAGGCTTCATAGTACACCTCCCGAGGGGGCCACCGGTGCGTGTGCCCGTTTTGCGACTGGCGGCCGGATGCATGCGCCTCCTCCAAGGCGTCGCGAGCGCGACCAATGCATCGTTCCGGTCGTCCTTGCTGACGGTATACGAGTTTCTTGATTAGTAAATAGTAATATTAATTGGATTTTCAGATTTCTTCAAAGCGATCAAAGCGTTCGTACAGCCCACCGCCCGACCTGTCCAAAATGGTCGTCGCTGCCTCCAAATCCGCCAATTGTGCTTCCCGCCGCCCGTTTCCTTGTCTGCCGAGGACCACCGAGGATTCGCTCTGTCACCTCTCTGTGGCATTCCGTCGCTGCCGTTTGCAAATGCTCGCGGGCGCGCCAATTGCTGAATTCCAAAGCCGCGCCAAGCGCGCTTTAAGACGACGGATCGAGGATGTCAGATCAAGCCATAGTCGACTGCTTTAGTATCCACGAGGCAGTCCAGTTCCTGAGACACATGTCCCATCAGACGAGAATGCGAATCCTGTGCGCGCTCGCAGGCGGAGAGCGCAGCGTTGGGGAATTGCAGGACGCGCTCGACATGCCTCAGGCTGCAGTATCTCAGCAATTGGCGAAGCTGCGATCGGGAGGCATCGTTACGGAACGACGGACGGGACGCCAGGTCTACTACCGGGTTCTGCATTCCGAGACGATCGACCTGCTTTATGTGCTCTCAGGCATGTTTCCTTCTCGTGACGAATAGGTAGTCCAGGGCGTCCCGACTGGCCGGCCGCGCGCCTGCCGGTTTGTCGGTCGTCCCGATCCTGTGTCTCGAGGTCGGTTTTGTTCCGTTGTCTTGTTGGTCCAATCAGGTCCCTGGTCTTCCTTTTGATCCTTGCAGCAAGGCACCGGCATCAGGTCACCGGACGGCACGATGGACGCCTCGCTGCATCTGCGATGGCGCAACTGCATCAATCTTCATCACCTTCGCGATCGCGCCTATAAAACAGGCGGCATGCGCATTTGGGATAATGCCGACCGTTTTCCGGCAGGCGCAACATCGCACATTTCGACTACCGGAAACCCGTAATGGGCTTTCCAGACGTCTCCGGAGCCCTTTGAGAGCCGGTTGGCACGAAGAATGCATGGCGAAATCAGGTGTAATGTCAGGAGGGAAAAATGACCCCTTTGATTACCGATATCGTCAGCGCCACTGGAAAGCTTGAAGCAGCAATTCTGGATATTACCGATGCAGGCCCGGCCACCATTGATCGCTCGAAGTCAATGAGAGCCAAGGCAAAACTTCTTCCACAGGTGCTGGTGAAGCATTATCCGGAACTCTCATGGATCGAGCGGGAGTTGCGGGGCGTTTTCGAAGCCTGCTCGGACGCGATCGACCGCAAGACGGTCAATCCCGTGGTGGCAAGGGCGGCAATATCCATTGCGGAAGAATACCGCCAGGTCATCGGCGCCATGAAAGACACGAGGGCGTTGTCGCGTCGCCTGTCATAGCCGTGTCCAGATGAGGGAGACGCAGATCACCTTTAAGGTGCAACCTCGCATATGCACCGTATCCCCGGTTTGCGTCAGCACGCCGTTGAAGGTTTTCCGACTCTCGGGCTCGACAATGCTTCCGGTGAAGTTGCCGTTACTGCCGCGGAAGGACCCGATCCGCTTGCCAGCGTTGTTTCCGGTTTTCATCGTGATGCAGTAACCTTGGGCGCATTCGTCAATGGCGGCGGTGGTACCGACTTGTGTCTTCCAGGTTCCGACGACAGGCTCTTGAGCCAAAACACTGGAGGCCACAAGCGTCAGCGACGCCGTGATCAAACCCAGCCGTTTCATGGTTCGCTCCCTCTCTGATGACCAGCTAGGGCCGCTTCCGGCCTAAGGCGGTGGAGTATACGCTTTCAGGGCGCTCTGCTCCAGCGTTCCTTGGCCTGGTGTCTCCATCTGCCCGGGACAGGGTCCCGGGCCGACCATCCTTCACTTACGCTTCCAGCCACTTTACCTGTTCGGGGGTAAGCTTGATGTCGAGCGCCGAGAGGCTGTCCTCAAGCTCGGCGATGGTCCGTGGCCCGATCAGCGGAATGACCGGAAAAGGCTGCGCGATCACATAGGCAAGCGCGATGTGGATCGGGCTGCGGCCCAGCCTGATTGCCAGCTCTATGGCCCTGTCGCGGCGTTCGAAATTCCGGTCCGAGTACCAGCACCGCACGATCTCCTCGTCGTCATGCTTGTCACGTCCGGCACGGTCGGTGAAGAAGCCGCGTCCCTGGCTGGACCAGGCGAAATTCGGTATCTGCTTCTGCTTGAGCCACGTCTTCCAGTCGTCGTCGGAGGCTGCCACGCATCCAGCCCAGATCGGGTCGAGCATTTCTGCGAGCGAGAAGTTGTTCGAGAGCGCAGCCGGCGCCGTCTTGCCGGTCCTGGCAGCATAGGCTGCTGCTTCATCCATACGCTCGCGCGTCCAATTCGAACCGCCGAACAGGCCACGAATACGGCCTCGGCGCACCTCGGCATCCATCGCATCAACAAACTCTCCGACCGGAACGTCGACATTGTCCCGATGCATGAAATAGATGTCGACGTAGTCGGTCTTGAGCCGGTTCAGCGACTGGTCGAGCTGCTTGGCGATGATATCGGGATAGCAGAGCGGAGAATGGGCGCCCTTGCCGATCAGCACGATCTCCTCGCGCGGGACCTGCCGGCTGGTATGCCAGTCTCCGAAGATGCTTTCCGTCTTGCCACCGCCGTAGACGAAGGCCGTGTCGAACACGTTGCCTCCTGCCTCGTAGAACGCATCAAGGGTCAGCGACGCGGCGGCGAAGTTCGGGAAGAATTCGAAGCCGAGAGTCACGACCGACGCAGGTTTTGCGAGGCCAGGGATCTGGCGGCGCGGGACGGCATTGCCTGGTCGCACGGGTGCCCCCGCAAGGTTCGTCTTCCGGCGATCTGCCCGCTCGATCGCATATTCCAGGCCAATGGAGGAACGCCATTGGTCGAGGACGCGCAGATTGCCGACCGAGTCGGCCCAACCCATGCCCGGAGAGCGGAATTCCGTCTCACCGGCGCGGATGGCATCGCCGGCTGCGTCGACCTCGAAGGAATAAAGCCAACGATCCTCCTTGACTTCGATGGTCTGCAGCTCGTTGCCCTTGATGACGTCTATGTTGCCGATGCCACCCTTATGCCCTGAGGCAAACCAGAAGTCCTTGACCTCGATGCGTCCTTCCGACCCGATGATGCGCAGGGTATTGTCCTGCTGGGCCATGATCGAGCATGACACCTCGGCGATGATACCGTTTGGAAATTTCAGGACGGCCGAGGCCCATTCATCGACCCCGGACTGGCCAAGGTGGCCGACGCCGGAGACTTTTTCGGGCTCGAGGAACGCTTTACCTTCGGCTGCACCAGCGATCAATCGCGCCATGGAGACCGGGTAGCCGCCGACATCGAGAATGCCGCCGCCGGCCGTCTCGTTGGCAAAGAGCCGATGCTCGGGTCTGAACGTGCCCATGTTAAAGCCGAAGCTCGAGCGAATGATCCGCACAGTGCCGATGACACCGCTCTTGACCAATTCGACAATCTTGGCCGTCTGCGGGTGGACGCGATACATGAAGGCCTCGCCTGCAAAGACGCCGGCTTTCTTCGCTTCGTGATAAATTGCGTCGGCGTCGAATGCGGAAAGCGCAATCGGCTTTTCCACGAGGACATGCTTGCCTGATCGGATCGCCTTGATCGCCCATTCGGCATGGCCAGTATGAGGTGTGGCGATATAGATCGCGTCGATTTCCGGATCCGTCAGCAGCGCGTCGTAGCCCTTGACGATGCGGGCGCCGGGGAAGTTTTCGCCAAGCCCGGGCTTTTCCGGGGTGCGGGTGGCGATGGCGACGAGCTTTCCTGTGCGCGAATGCGCAATGCCGTCCGCAAACGTGCGCGCGATGGTGCCTGGGCCGATGATGCCCCAGCGGATCGGTTGGTCTGTGCTCATGGGAATTCCTTCTTCATTGCATAGTCTTGGGATGAATTCGGAGTCAGCGGAGGCGGTTGCCGGCGCTGTCGAACAGGAAGCTGTGCTTGGCGCTGAGACCGACCGTCAGGGTGTCTCGATTGCCAGCGGCGCGAGATTCGGGTCGCTCGATGATCATCTGTTCGCCCGCCGCCGTGGTCGCGTAGATGTAACTGGTGTTGCCAAGGTGTTCTGCGACGTCGATGGTGACGGTGAGATCCGCATTGCCCTGCCCTGCGTCAACGAAGTGTTCCGGCCGTACGCCGAGCGTTACCGACGCACCGGATTCCAGTGCACTTGTTACCGGCATGGTCAGCCGAACGTTTCTGTCGCCAGCAAGGGCAACCGTCGCGCCTGCAGCGTTCCGCTCCAGAATCTCGGCTTTCAAGAAGTTCATTTTGGGTGAGCCGACGAAGCCCGCCACGAACTGGTTGGCGGGGTCGTCATAGAGGTCGAGTGGTGCGCCGACCTGTTCGATGTTGCCGGCGCGCAGGACGACGATCTTGTCGGCAAGGGTCATCGCCTCCGTCTGGTCATGCGTCACATAGATCATCGTCGTGCCGAGCTGCTTGTGAAGGCGGGAGATCTCGACGCGCATCTGCACGCGTAGCTCGGCGTCGAGGTTCGACAACGGCTCGTCGAAGAGGAACACTTGTGGCTCGCGCACGATGGCCCGGCCGATCGCAACGCGCTGGCGTTGGCCGCCCGATAGCTGTTTTGGCCGCCGTTGCATCAGTTCGTTGATCTGCAGGATGTTCGCAGCGTGTTTGACCCGTTTTTCGGTATCCGCCTTCGGGTTGCCGTTCATGCGCAGCCCGAAGCTCAGGTTTTCCTCCACCGTCATATGTGGGTAAAGCGCATAGGATTGGAAAACCATCGCAATGCCGCGGTCGGCCGGCTCCACGTCATTGACGACCTTGCCGCCGATATTGATCTCGCCAGCCGATATGTCCTCGAGGCCAGCGATCATGCGAAGCAGTGTCGATTTCCCGCAACCAGATGGGCCGACGAAGACGACAAACTCGCCGTCCTTTACCTCAAGATTGGCGCCATGGATGATTTCCAGCGCGCCGAAGCGCTTCACGACATTTTTCAACGAAAGTTCAGACATCAGGCGTTTCCCGATTATTTGACTGCGCCGGCCGCAATGCCGGCGATGAAGTGGCGCTGCAGGAACACGAAGACGACTAGGATCGGCGCTGTCAGCAACATGGCGCCAGCCATGATCCCGCCCCAGGAGACCTTGGTCAGGCCGATCAGCGTTCCGAGCGCCACTGGTGCTGTCATCATCCCCGGTTTGGAGTTGATGAGCAGCGGCCAGAGGTAGTTGTTCCAGGAATGCAAGAAGAGGATGATGGCGAGCGCAGCCATCGTCGGCCTGGCGAGCGGCAATGCGATCCGGAGAAAGATCTGCCATTCCTTGACGCCTTCGACACGGGCAGCATCGAACAATTCGCCGGGCATCATCGAGAAGGCCTGGCGCATGAACAGCACGCCGAGCGAGTTAAAGAGCGGCGGCACGATCAACGCGATCCAGGTGTTGGCCAGCTTGAACTCGCGAGCCACCATGATGAATTGCGGGATGACGACGACGGCAAACGGCAGCGTGATGGTGCCCAGAATGATGCCGATGACGATCGAACGTCCGACGAAGCGGTAGCGGGCCAGCGCCCAGCCTGCCATCGAGGTGAGCAGTACCGATAGGAACGTATAGATTGCGGCAACACCGATGGAGATGAACATCGCGCGGATGAAGTTGGTATCAGCCTGCAGGTTCTTGAAGTTCTCGACAAAATTGGTCGAGGGCAAGAGCACGATCTCCGGGCTGAAGATGCCGAAGTCCGACATCGTCGAGAAGACGAACATCATCCACAACGGAAATAGCCAGATGATGGCAAGCGGCGTCAGGGCAGCGTGGAGGGCAATCTGCCGGAGCAGCAGCGATTGAGACTTCGATCTCACTTTGGCTCCCTTCCGATCCAGAGGTTGAGGAGCGAGATTGCGACTGCCAGCGCAGCCATCGTGTAGGCGACAGCCGAAGCGTAGCCGAAATTCAGCGAGCGGAAGCCTTCGCGATAAAGGAGAAGACCAAGCGTTTCCGTTCCACCCCCCGGGCCACCGCGATTGGTGATGAGGAACGGCTCCGTGAACAGCTGCATCGTGCCGATGACCGACAGGATGACACAGAAAAGGATGATCGGTTTCAGGAGCGGCAGGGTGATGTGGAAGAACTGCTGGGTCTTACTGACACGGTCCAGCGTTGCCGCCTCGTAGACGTCGTCTGGAATGGATTGCAAGCCGGCGAGAATAATGATCGCGTTATAGCCCGCCCAGCGCCATGTCACGGCGATGATGATCAGTGTCATGGCGGCGTTGGCATTATCGAACCAGGAAACGGCGGGAAGACCGACGAGAGTGATGATCTTGTTGACGATCCCGAAGTCGAAGCTGAACATCAGCCGGAAGACGGCTGAATAGGCTACTTCGCCAACGACGACGGGCGCGAAGAAGGCAAAGCGAAACAGCGGTCGCGCCTTCAAAAGCGGTGAGTTCAAGAGCACTGCCATGCCAGTTGCGATGGCGATCATGACAGGAACCTGGATGACCAGGATGATCAGCGTGTTGTAGAGCGCGTTGTAAAAGGCCGGATCGCCAATGAGACGACCCCAGTTAATGGAAAGACTGAATTTCCATGGATTGACGCGGGTGTTCTGAAACGACGTCAGAAATGAACTGATGATCGGCCATATCCAGAAGGTGGCAAACACCAGGAGATAGGGCGCAAGAAAAGCGTAGGCGTTCCGGTTCCGGATCGGCATTCTATTCTCCTCACAAACGAGACGAGCCATCCCTTGGGATGGAGGCCGGGCGTGTCGTCACGCCCGGCGCCATTACTCAGTTCGCAAGAGGAAGACCTGTGGCGGTGGCGATCTGTTTTGCCGCGTCATCGAGCGCGGCTTTCGCGTCGGGATAGCCACCGGCGAAGTACTTGGTCTGCGCCGCCCTGTAGATCGAGTCGGCATCCGTCTGGAACGCCGTGCCGCGGCTTGGAACAATCTTCGGTAGGGTCGACAGGATGTCTGCCCATACCTTCTGGTCATGCCAGTAGGGCAGAGGTTCGTTGACGAATGGATCCTGGACGGCGGTCAGAAGCGACGGAACAAGGCCGAATGATTTCAGCATCGTGACCTGGCCCTCATTGGTGCCGAGTGCATAGTTGATGTAGGTCCAGGCTGCTTCCTTGTTCTGGGAGTTGGCAGCGATCGCGAGCGATGAACCGCCGAGGTTCGCCGCATGCGGGCCGTCCGCCGTCAGGCTCGGCATCGTATAGACGCCCCATTTGCCCGAGAGATCGGGCGAACCGGAGCGGATTGTGCCTTCGTACCAGCCGCCATACATCTGGCTGGCGACCTTTCCTGCTGTATTGGCCTGGATCTTCTCGTCCCAGATAGCGGCCGTCAGTGTGCCGGCATCCTTCATCTGCTTGACTTTTTCAAGCGTTGCAACGCAGGCCGGCTGATTGATCGTGATCGTCTGGCCATCGGTCGAGAAGTAGCCGCAGCCCTGCTCGTTCGAGATCATGCGGAACCATTCGCTGTCACCGTTGAAGTCGGCCTGCGCCATGACGACGCCCGGGTTGGCGGCAGAGATCTTCTTGCCTGCGGCGATGAAGTCGTCCCAGGTCTTGATCGTCGACGGATCAACGCCTGCCTTTTCATAGAAGTCGCGGCGATAAAAGACCGCGACTGGACCGGAATCCCACGGCATCGCATAGGCGACATCGCCGACCTCGAGCTCGGTGCGCTTGAAGTCAGGGAACTTCGCCTGGATTTCAGGCGTGTAGCCGAGTTCCTTGAGGTTGGCAAAGCAGTCGGGGAAGCGGCTCCAGAAGATTTCCGCTTCGAAATTCTCGACGCTGACGATGTCGGGAAGCCCTTCGCCGCCGGCAGCGCAGGCCGCCAGCATCTTGTCGAAGACCTGCTGGTTGCCGAGATCCTCGACCGTGACCTTGATATCCGGATGCTGCTTGTTGAAGCCCTCGAGCGTGGACTTCAGCGCCGATGCGGCGATGTTCCAGCTCCAGATGGTGAGATTGCCCGACTGCTGCGCGAATGCAGAACCGGAAGCAAGCAGTGCGACTGCAGCGGTCGCACCGATAAGTTTGAAGCGCATTGAAAATCCTCCCTTTTCAATTGCCGTCCCTTAGCGAACGCGGCTAGACTATCTGGAAGGGAGCCGCTGTCTCCTAAAAAGGGAACATGGATTTGGCGGAAAGTAAGATCGTAAGGCGGGCTGTCTACCAGCCGGGAGCGAGCAGTATCGAAGGGTTGCCGACAGCCCTTCAGATGTTTCACAATCATCCACCTGTGATGCTGATGCCGCATTGGCATGTGCAGGTCGAAGTCAATTATGTCATGCGGGGCAGCGTGCACTACCGCATCAATGGGCAGAAGATCTCGATGACGGCTGGGGATATGTGCCTGTTTTGGGGCGGGCAACCGCATCAGATGGACGATTGCTCCGAGGATGCGATCTATGCAGGGGGGCACCTGCCGCTCGTCTATTTCTTCCGCATGCGCCTGCCGCTCAACATCTCGAGCCGCCTGATGAAGGGCGAGATCCTGTTTACTTCGGCGACCGACGCGGCGGACATGGAGAACTTTCCGCGCTGGGTGCGCTACACGCGGTCGGGTGATCCGGCCATGGCACAGCACGCCGTCGATGAGATGCTGTTGCGCGTCGAGCGAATCGCACTCGAACCTTATACCATGATTCCCACACTCGGGCCGACGGATGCCGACGACATCGAGCAGTGCTATCCGCAGTCGTCGCGCAGCGTGGCGCGGATGTGCGATTTCATCGCCGTCAACTTCCTGCAGGAAATCGATTCGGTCGACATCGCCCGCGCCGCTGACCTTCATCCGAAATACGCGATGAACCTGTTCAAGAAGACAACAGGCATGACACTCAACAAGTATGTGAACCTTCTGCGCCTCTCTCGTGCCCAGGCGATGCTGATGAATGATGAGGCAAATGTGCTGCAGGTTGCGATGGACAGCGGGTTCGGTTCGATCAGTGCATTCAACAAGTCATTCCGCCACATCGCCGGCATGTCACCGTCCGACTTCCGCCGGGACGCGCGGATGGTCACGCAATATGCGCCTTGAGCTGCAACGCCGTTTTTTCATGGGCTCCGCGTCGTTGCAAACACATTGTAGAGCAGCTCGGCGGAGGCGGAGAGCTCGCGGTCCCTGAGTTTGATGAGCCCGAACCCGGGGACGGATATGTCCCCCTCGATATGCAGCGCCTTGACGAGACCGTGGCGTTGAAGCAGGGCCGCGACAGGCTCGGCGAAAATGCCGAGCCGCTGGCTCTGCAGAATCAAAAGCATGGTCAGCAGCGCATCGGCGGTCGAAACGACGCTCGCCGGGACGATGCCATGGCGGCGTATGAAGTCGTCAACGACCTGTCGAAGGAACGAACCGTGTGGCTGGAGCACCCAGCTCTGGTTCCTCAGGTCTTCCTCGGTTACGAGTGGTTTGGTGGACATGGGGTGATCAACTGCCACGATGACGCGCAGGGTTTCCTGACCAACAGGCAGATAATCGAACCAGAGTGGGTTCATGCCACTTGGAATGCGGCAGACGGCAAAGTCCAGCCTTCTGCTCAGGACGTCCTCGAGCAGGACGTCACTGCTACCGACGGCGATGCTGATATCGATCGTCGGATGGGTGTCGAAGATCCGCTGCAGGGCCGGGGCAACATAGTCGGCCGCGGGTGTCATGATCGTGCCGAATGCAACGCTACCTCCCTGCCCGGCCGCGGCGACCACCATCTCGTACTCGGCGCGCTGTGCTTCCGAGATCAGCATCTTGGCGTGGCGCACGATCACCTCGCCTTGAAGTGTCGGGATCAGACCCCGGTTATGGCGTTCGAAGAGCTGGTGCCCGGACATCTGCTCGAGCTCGTTCAAGGTTCTCGAAAGCGCCGGTTGCGAGACACCAAACATTTCAGCAACCACACCGAGTTTTCCGTGCTCACTGAGCGCCACGAGCATCTTCAAGTGTCGCAGTCTGAAACCATCCAATCCCATAATGCCTCACCCGATATAAGAAATTCGCATATCAAAATGCGAAAGACTGATTATACATTCGTGTACCGATCAGTTAAGTGCATGACAACAACCGCGTCAACGCAAGGACATCTATCGTGGCAGAGAAGACCCCCTCCCCGAATCAGAACGCAGTTCAAGAGCAGGACGGATCGCGCCAGCTTCGTTCCAAGGCGTGGTTCGACAACCTCGCAAACCCGGACATGACGGCGCTCTACCTGGAGCGTTACATGAACTTCGGTCTCAGCCAGGAAGAACTGCAATCGGGCAGGCCGATTATCGGTATCGCACAAACCGGTTCGGATCTGTCGCCGTGCAACCGTCACCACATTGAACTCGCCAAGCGCGTACGTGAAGGTATTCGTGACGCTGGCGGTATTGCCATCGAGTTCCCGGTCCACCCGATCCAGGAAACCGGCAAGCGTCCGACCGCGGGTCTCGACCGTAACCTTTCCTATCTCGGCCTCGTTGAGGTTCTCTACGGTTACCCGCTGGACGGCGTCGTTTTGACCATCGGCTGCGACAAGACAACGCCCGCCTGTCTCATGGCCGCGGCAACCGTCAACATTCCGGCGATCGCGCTCTCGGTCGGCCCGATGCTGAATGGCTGGTTCCGCGGCGAGCGCACTGGCTCCGGTACGATCGTCTGGAAGGCGCGCGAGATGATGGCGCGCGGCGAGATCGACTACCAGGGTTTCGTCAAGCTTGTCGCATCCTCCGCGCCGTCGACTGGCTACTGCAACACCATGGGTACGGCGACCACGATGAACTCGCTCGCGGAAGCGCTTGGCATGCAACTGCCGGGCGGAGCGGCCATTCCCGCGCCCTATCGCGACCGACAGGAAATTTCCTATGAAAGTGGGCTGCGCATTGTCGAGATGGTTCGCGAGGATCTGAAGCCCTCCGACATCCTGACGAAGGACGCTTTCATCAACGCGATCCGCGTCAACTCTGCTATCGGCGGCTCCACCAATGCGCCGATCCATCTCAACGCGCTGGCCCGCCACGTCGGCGTCGAACTGACGGTCGATGATTGGCAGACATACGGCGAGGAAATCCCGCTGCTGGTCAACCTGCAGCCGGCGGGGGAATATCTCGGCGAGGACTACTATCACGCCGGTGGTGTTCCCGCCGTCATGGGCGAGCTGATCAAGCATGACCTGATCAACACCAGCGCGATGACCGTCAACGGCAAGACTGTCGGTGAAAACTACACAACAGCGACGATCGAGGATGACAAGGTCATTCGTCCGTTCGAGCGTCCGCTGAAGGAGCGCGCCGGCTTCCGGGTCCTGCGCGGCAACCTCTTCTCGTCGGCCATCATGAAGACGAGTGTGATCTCGCCCGAGTTCCGCCAGCGCTACCTCTCCAACCCGAACGATCCGGAAGCCTTTGTCGGTCGCGCGGTCGTTTTCGACGGACCGGAAGACTACCACCATCGCATCGACGATCCGTCGCTGGCAATCGATGCCTCGACGGTCCTTTTCATGCGCGGCGCAGGCCCAATCGGCTACCCCGGCGCCGCCGAGGTCGTCAACATGCGCGCGCCCGACTACCTGCTGAAGCAGGGTATCAGTTCCCTGCCTTGCATCGGTGACGGTCGTCAGTCCGGCACATCAGGTTCGCCATCCATTCTCAACGCCTCGCCGGAAGCGGCAGCCGGCGGCGGGCTTGCGCTGCTGAAGACCGGCGACCAAGTTCGCGTCGACCTGAAGAAGGGGACCGCCGACATCCTCATCAGTGACGAGGAGCTTGCGGAACGACGCAAGGCGCTCGAGGCAGCAGGCGGGTATGTCTATCCGGAGAGCCAGACCCCCTGGCAGGAAATCCAGCGGACCTACGTCGGCCAGATGGAAACCGGTGCCGTTCTCGAGCCCGCGGTGAAGTACCAGCGCATCGCCCAGACCAAGGGCATTCCGCGCGACAACCACTAGGCCAAGCGCGGGCTGGAGAACAATGGGCGCGGTGCCATTTCCGGCACCGCGCCCATTGCGTCGGCAGACACGCTACCGCGCGGCAACGAATTTGAGCTTGTCGAGCGGCGTTGATTGTGCTCGATTTCCAGCCGCCGCCGGGATGGAGGGGTGGCTCTTCTTTCTTGATATTGGGCGCCTCCACCGCTCGGTCACGGAACACTCAATGCCATATACTCTTCAGGATTCTGTCGCCGCAGGTGGTCTGTTCGTGGGTCGGGTCTGGAACCCTGCAGTCAAGGGCCCATGCGTGGTTTTGCTCCGGGACGGTGAGCTGATCGACATTACGTCAAGGGAAACGCCGACGCTCAGCGCGCTTCTGGACATGCCTGATCCCGCAGCTTTCGTTCGTGCCGCAGTCGGCCCAGTCCTTTGTCGGTTGAAGGATGTCGATGACGCCGGCATTGGCGCCCAGGACACGTCACGAATCCATCTGCTTGCCCCTGCAGACCTCCAGGCCATCAAGGCGTGTGGCGTCACCTTCGCGCAGTCGATGATCGAGCGCGTGATTGAAGAGAAGGCTGCCGGACACCCGGACCGTGCCGCGACGATCCGTGAACGCGTAAGGACCCTCATCGGCGGCAGCCTTGAGAACCTCAAGGCCGGATCGCCTGAAGCCGCCAAGGTCAAGCAGGCCCTCATCGATGAAAGAATGTGGTCCCAGTATCTCGAGGTCGGGATCGGGCCTGACGCCGAAGTCTTCACGAAGTCGCCTGTCCTATCGGCGGTCGGATGGGGCGCCGATGTTGGCTTGCACCCCATCTCGACCTGGAACAACCCCGAGCCGGAGGTCGTCCTGGCCGTCAACAGCCGCGGCGAGATCAAAGGTGCGACACTTGGCAACGACGTCAATCTGCGCGACGTCGAAGGCCGCTCCGCGCTCCTGCTCGGCAAGGCAAAGGACAACAACGCCTCATGCTCGATTGGTCCTTTCATCCGGCTTCTCGACGAGAGTTTTAGCCTTGACGATGTCCGTGCAGCGGAGCTGGACCTCACTGTCACGGGAGCAGACGGATTCATCCTCACCGGCAAGAGTTCGATGTCCAGGATCAGTCGTGATCCAACGGATCTCGTGAGACAGACCTTTGGCGCTCATCATCAGTACCCGGATGGCTTCATGCTGTTCCTCGGGACACTGTTTGCGCCAACGCAGGATCGCGACACGCCAAACCAGGGTTTCACCCACAAGATCGGCGACGTTGTCGAAATCTCTTCAGGCAAGCTCGGCGCGCTGGTGAACACGGTACGGCTGTCGACGGAATGCCCACCATGGACGTTCGGCATTTCGGCGCTCATGGCAAATCTGGCGCAGCGCAAGCTTCTCTAGGGCGCCGCGAGCGGGACAAAGGACCAGCGCCGCCCCCACCATGTACCTGTCCGGGGCGGAGGATTGGCTTATATTGCTTGTTGAGTTGGAGCACTTGTCCGATGCAAAGGATCGCCGTGATACTGATTGGCCTGTCTTTTCTCGCCGGATGTACGGGCGCGAAGGACTTCTCCTCGCCCGGTCTCGCTCCTATCCCCGGGAGCGTGATATACGGTGGACAGCCCCGCACGAAACTGACCAAGTCTCCTCCCGGCTCGACCTTCCCGCATAATTTCATCGATATGTACGGTCAGCGCGTTGAAGAGACCTACATGATCCAGCCCGATAGATCGCTGAAGATCGTTCACCGCGAGATCCGACCGATCCGGTTTCATGATCGATAGGGATCCTCCTATTCCGACCGTGATGTAAACCAGTGGTCGGCCCATCACCCGAAATGGCTGCACGTTGCAGCTGTTCAGGTTGAAGTCACATCGTCGCAAGACAATATTATTCAAGTTGTATGAACTAGCGATTGAATTTGTGGTTCGTCTCATACAAATAACGTGAGTGCGTTGCCGTTTAGTCGGGCGATGAACGCCACACTACCTCGGTATGGAACATTTACAATGAATGCAAAGACACCGAATGCCATCGATAGCTATGTCGGTTCCCGTGTAAGAACGAGAAGGCAACTCATGGGTCTCAGCCAGGAACGGCTGGCGGAGCAGATTGGCGTTACCTTCCAGCAGGTGCAGAAATACGAAAAGGGATTGAACCGGATAGGAGCGAGCCGGCTCCAGAGGATTGCTGACGTCCTGAGCGTATCACCGAGTTTCTTCTTCCAGCAGGACGACTCACAGCCGCTGAACCTTCCAGGGACAGAGATCGGCACGGCAGACCCGGTGGCGGAGTTCCTGGCATCGAAGGATGGCCTGGCGCTCAACCGGGCGTTCTTGAAGATTACCGACACGCAGCTTCGCGAGAAGATTGTCGCCCTGGTGAAGGCGATGGCCCAGGCAGAGGAGCGCCGCGATCGGCCGGTTGATAAATCGAGACCCGGCGAGACGTTTGCCTGATGATCGCAATGTGAATGGCAGGGCGCAGTCGAGCGATACCGATATCAACGATCAATCCCGGCTGATGTCGAAAGCGCGTGCGAACCGACTTCCGCCCTTTCTTCCCAGATCCTGGCAAGCTCGACCAGCGTTGCAACTGCCTTTTCCATGTCCTGCCTGCTGATCCATTCCTTCGGCGAGTGGAAGGCATGTCCGCCGGCAAAGATATTGGGGCACGGCAATCCCATGAAGGAAAGCCTTGAGCCGTCCGTCCCGCCGCGAATACTCCCCCGTACCGGCGTCATACCGGCGCGGCGGATGGCCTCCATCGCATTCTCGACAATCTGGGGATAGCGATCGAGAACCATCTTCATGTTGCGATATTGCTCCTTGATGGCCAAGGTGTGCGAAGAGCCGGGGTAACCAGCCATCACCTCTTTGACGATCCCCTCGAGCAATCGCTCCTTTGCGGCAAGGCCGGACTCTTCGAAGTCCCGGACAATCAGGCTGATTGCGGCCTTTTCCATTGATCCGGTAACGGCGACCGGATGGATGAAGCCATCCCGCCCTTCCGTTGTTTCAGGCGCTGCGTCGCTCGGCAACCGATCGATGATCGCGCCGGCAATCTTGATGGCGTTCTCCATCCTGCCCTTGGCAAAACCCGGGTGAATGGCGACGCCCGATATCGCAATCTCCACGGCATCGGCCGAGAATGTCTCGTCCTCGATGTGTCCGGCAGTTTCGCCATCAACCGTGTAGGCAAACTCGGCGCCCAGCTTGGCAAGGTCGACCCGATCTACACCGCGTCCAATCTCCTCATCCGGCGTGAACAGAAGCTTGATCGTGCCATGCTTCATGTCCGGATTATTTGCAAGGATCTGGGCGGCCGCCACGATCTCGGCAAGCCCGGCCTTGTCGTCGGCTCCAAGCAGTGTCGTGCCATCCGTCGTGACAATGTCGTGGCCAATCTGATCCCGGAGCGCCGGATTTTCGCTAACCCGAATGACCTTTGAGCTGTTTGCGAGCTCGATGTCGCCCCCTTGGTAGTTCTCGTAGATGCGCGGTTTGACATTGGTACCGGTAAAGTCCGGCGCGGTATCCATATGCGAGCAGAAACAGATGACCGGAACAGTCTTTTCAGTATTCGAGGGGATCGTCGCGTAGACGTAGCCATGATCGTCGAGATGCGCATCAACAAGGCCGATCGCGTTGAGTTCATCTACCAGGAGGCGGCCCAGATTCATTTGCTTCGCGGTCGACGGTTGGGTTGGCGAAGCCGGATCAGACTGGGTGTCGATGACAACGTAGCGAAGAAAGCGATCAAGAACGGTATCGGTCATGGGGTATCCATTTTGTGTCGGCCATGGCGTTATAAGCATTGATTGGTCCGGTGAATAGCGGCTCGAATACCGCTAGGCGGACGGGACAAACCCGGTTTCGGGTCGGACCTAAGTCCCTTGGAACTTATGATATGATCCCTAGTTATAGCGCTGTGTCGCAATATTTTAATGATAGGAGAGCGGAATGAGAAAAATTGTCCTGGCTGCAGCCATGGTGGGGGCGTTGGCCTCATGCACGGCCACGGAAAAGGGAACTGCGATCGGCGCGGGCACCGGTGCCGTCATTGGTGGTGCGGTCAGCAACAGCTGGGGAGGTGCCGCAGTCGGCGCCGTCGCTGGCGGCCTAGCCGGTGCGCTAATCGGACATTCGACCGAACGTCGCGGTTATTGTGTGTATCGTGACCGGTACGGCAGAACCTACGAGGCACGCTGCCGATAGACCCCATATGCGAGGACCGTCTTGTCGTAATGCCAGGCGGTCCCGCCATAGACGCGCTAGTGGGTCCCCTGTTGTTTTGCTCTTGCCACGATCTGCGTCGGATTGACGAACTGCAACGCCAGTACAAGCCAGAACAGGGTTGTTACCATGTAGACGACAGCCATCGCATCGATCGATTGGCCGGCTCGGACACCTGACGCGAAAACGGCGTAGTAGAGCGAAACGACAAGGGTCTGTGTCGTTGGCCCGGCAATCAGGAACGTCAGTTCAAACATGGCAATGGTGCGCACCAGCACCAGCAACAAGGCGGCGAGCATTCCGGGCAGCAGGAGTGGCAGCAGGATGCGCAGGAAGAGGCTCGTCGTCCCAGCGCCGAAGACCCGTGCCGCAGCTTCGATCCGCGGATCAATCTGTTCTATGAACGGGATCATGACGAGGACCACGAAGGGGAGCGAGGGTACGATGTTGATCAGCACCACGCCCCAGAAGGTTCCACCGAGGCCAAGCTGATAGAGGACGGTGGCCAGCGGGATGCCGTAGGTCAAGGGCGGGATCAGCAACGGCAGCAGGAACAAAAGCACAACGAGGCGCTTGCCGAAAAAGTCGCGGCGAGCCAATGCATAGGCCGTGGTCACGCCGAGAATTCCCGAGATGATCACGACCGTGAAGACGATCTCGAAGGTGACGAGAACGACACTGGAGAGCTGGAATTCCTTCCAGGCACTGAAGTACCACCGTGTTGTCCAGCCTGCCGGCAGCCATGTGCCGAGCCAGCGCGTCGCGAACGAATTGACGACGACAGCGGCAATCACCGCAAGCAGGTTGAGGACGAAAAGGACGGCAAGTGCCCAGATGGCGAAGCGCCAGATTTTCGATGTGATGCCTTGGTCCCGGATCATGACTAACCTTTCGTGCCGCCGGCCGGGCCGCGATAGAACAGGGAACGGGTCGCCAGGACCGCGAGCACCACCACCAGTTCGACGCCGCCCATGATGAGGGCGATCGCCGACCCCAGAGAATGATCATACTGTTCGAAGGCAGCCTGGTAGGCTGCAATCGAGATTACGCGCGTGGGACCGGCTGGCGCCCCGAGGAGCACGGCAGAGGGAAACACCGCGAAGGCCTGCACGAAGGCAAGGCAGAAAGTTACGGCGAGGCCGGGCACCAGGAGTGGCAGGAAGACACGGAAGAATCGTTGTCGCGGAGTTGCGCCGAGCGTGGCCGCGGCCTGCTCTATTGCGGGATCGATGCCGGTCACGTAGGACAGGGTAAGCAGGAATGCAAATGGAAAACCTGTGATCACAAGCGAGGCGAAAACACCCCAGTAATTGTTGGTCAATTTTACCGGTGAGTCGAGAATGCCGAGGAGCAGCAGCGAGTGATTGAACCAACCCCGGGGCCCGAGAAATGTCAACAAGCCATCTGCAACGAAAACGGTCCCCAGCGTGATCGGCAGGACGAGAATGGTCGTCAGCAGGCGCTGCCTGCGCATGAGACGGACGCGAAGAGCGACCGGCACAGCGAAGGCGAGGTTGATGACCGTGACCGGCAGCGCCAGCCGCATTGTTGCGGCGATGGTCTGGTACTGGAACGGGTCACCGAAGAACTTCGCGTAGTTCGCATACCAGGCGCCTTCCTTCGGCATGAGGGAGTCTAAAAGGCCATAGAAGAACGGATAGACGAACAGCGCGACCATGAACAACAGCCCAGGCAGCAGAAGCAGCGTCGTGCCATCGAGACCGCGGGCGGCAAGCCGTGTTTGCAGCGTCGGCCTGCTCATTTGCCTGCTCCGGCAAAAATCAGAGCTCGTCCGACGGCAGGCTGCAATCGGGTGGCTGCGCCGCGAGGCAACGGTTCGTCCGCCCGGAAATAGAGCTCCTTACCATCGGCCGCCCGTGCCATCCCGAAGAAGGCGCGACCCCGATATTCCATGCTGCTGACGGTTGCGGCGATTCCATCGCCGCCTGTCGCGACTAGATCCTCGGGGCGGACAGACAAGATGGCCGCGTCCCCGACACGCAGGGGCGACCGCAGCGTGCCGACAACCCGGGCGCCGGCGACCTCGATCTCGGCCTGCTCGGCCGAAACGCGCGTAACTCGGCCCGCCACACGCGTCCGGAAGCCCATGAAATCCGCGACCTCGACGTTGGCCGGGCGTTGGTAGAGATCCTGCGGTGTGCCGATCTGCTCAATGTTGCCCTGGCTCATGACGACAATGCGGTCGGCGAGCGACAAGGCCTCATCCTGGTCATGCGTCACATAGATGGTGGTGGAGCCGATCTGGTCGTGGATACCCCGTATCTCGGCGCGCATTTCGAGCCGCAATTTGGCATCGAGGTTCGAGAGTGGCTCGTCCATCAACACGATCGGAGGTCGTATGACAATGGCGCGTGCGATCGCCACGCGCTGCTGCTGGCCGCCCGAGAGCTGGCCGGGCAACTTGTCGGCCTGACTTTCGAGGCGCACCAGCGCCAGCGCTTCGCGGATGCGGCGGTCGGCGTCCGCGCCTTTGATGCCTTGCATCGCAAGGCCAAATCCGACGTTCTTCGAAACGCTCATGTGGGGAAACAGGGCATAGCTCTGGAACACCATTCCAAAACCGCGGCGCTCCGGCTCGAGCTGGTCGATACGTGCCCCGCCAAGCCGGATTTCGCCTCCGGAGAGGGCCAACAGACCAGCGATGCAGTTCAGTGCGGTCGACTTTCCGCAACCAGATGGGCCGAGCAGGGCAACAAACTCTCCTGGTTCGATGGCAAGCTCGATGCCATTAAGGGCGTTGAACGCGCCGAATGTTCGCCGCATCCCGTCGAGTTCAAGACGTGCGTTCTTGCGCGTCGGTGCGGTGTTCGTAACCGAGGTCAAACCACTCTCCATCTGAAGAATAAGGCTGCCGGCCCGTCGCTCCGGGCCGGCCATTTCCGGGATCAGCCCTTCTTGGCGCCGATCTTCTCGTCCCAGATGCGGAAGGCCTCCACCAGCTGCTTCGGCTCGAGGGGAACTTCCAGCGGATTGTTGGCGATCCAGTCGGCATATTCCGGCCGGCCGAATTCCTTGATCGTGTCCTGGCTTTCCTGTGGCGCCATCTCCAGGGTGACGTCCTTGACCGCCGGGCCCGGATAGAAATAGCCGGCGTCGTAGGCAATCGCCTGCTGCTTGGGCTGCAGGATGTAATTCAGGACATCTATGACAACACCGACCTTCTCGTCCGACACGCCCTTCGGAATGACAGCGTAATGGGCATCGGTCACCCAGTGGAAGCCATCGAGCTTCTGGACCTTGGCTTCGGCCGGTACGATGCCAAGTGCGCGTGGATTTATGTCCCAGCCGGTCGTCGAAACGACGATGTCGCGGGTACCCTCGCCCAGCTCCTTCATCACCTGGCCGGTTCCGGTCGGATAATATTCGATGTGTTCGCCAAGCGCGGCCAGATAGTCCCACGTTTTCGCCCAACCCTTGGCGGGATCGCGCGGGTCTTTATCGCCTAGAAGATAGGGCAGTCCCATGAGAAAGGTGCGGCCAGGACCGGAATTTGCTGGTCTGGCGTAGATGAAGCGGTTCTTGTTCGCCTTTGCCCAGTCAAGCAGTTCCTGTGCCGATTTCGGCGGCGTCGGCACCTTGTCGGGCATGTATTCGATCAGGGGGCCGGAGGGGTAATAGGTAATGACGATGCCCTGGTCCTTCGCAAGACCCTGCATCTTGAAGGCCTGCGGCTGCAGGATCTGTTCGAGGTTCGGAAGCTCCGATTTGTGCGCAGCGAGATCGATCCACAGACCCTGGTCAAGACCAGCAGAAAGCGCGTCGGTTCCCGTCAGGACGAGATCGATATCGACCTTGCCTGCTGCCTGCTGAGCCTTGATCTTTCCAGGCAGCTCAGGGGCTGGCGCCTTGGTGAAGGCGAAGCTGGAGACCCAATCGGCCTTCTCGGCGGCATAGGCCTCGAACATGCCTTGCGTCAGCGCCAGATTGCCGGCGACGTCAGCGATGGTGATGGTGACTGGGCCTGCCGGCTTTTTTGCCTGGGCGAAGGCCTTCAATGGCAACATGGTTGCTGCGAAGGCACTTGTTGCCGTGCAAACAAATGTTCTGCGGGTAATGTTCATTCTGTTTCTCCTCCTCTTGTTACCGGACGCCGCGGCACGAAGCGGTGCTTCCCGTGCCGTTCAATGCGTGGGACCGGGGCCGTCTTATTCAGATGCGCAAAACCTCCTGGAGTGAATGCGGGCAGCACCGGTCCTCCTCGGTGTGCCTTGGCAGTCGCATCAAATTGATATACTAGTATTCGCGGGCAAGTCAACGTCAGGACGTTTCATGCAGGCAGCAGTTGTTTCCATTCCGGCGGCCATAGGTTCGGGAGCCGAGAGGTCTGCGAAGCTGCGTCGCGCAACGACCGCCGATGCAATCTTCGAGCGACTTTACAGCGACATTCTCGCGCTGCGCATGCCTCCCGGAATGGTGTTGCAGGAAAAGAAGATCGCAGAGGAATTCAACGTCAGCCGCACCCCGGTCCGGGAAGCATTGCTGCGCCTGTCCGAGGGAGGGCTCGTGGATATCTACCCGCAGTCGGGCACGGTGGTGTCGCGGGTTCCGGTCGCTGCAATTCCCGAGGCCGTGGTGGTGCGCAAATCGCTTGAAGGAACAACGGTGGAACGCGCAGCCGAAGTGGCGACACCGGCAGATATCGCGCGGCTCGACACCGTCATTTCGAGGCAGAGGTCACTTGCTGCCCTCAACGACACATCGGCATTTCACGAGGAGGACGAGGCCTTTCATGAGGCAATCGCCGGCATTGCGGGCTATCCAGGCATCTGGGGGATCCTCAAGACGGTGAAGGTCCAGATTGACAGAGCACGCCGCCTGACATTGCCGGTGCTCGGCCGCATGGACAACGTCGTCTACGAACATGGCCTCATTCGCGACGCGATCGCCGCTCACGACGCCGCAGCGGCTCGAGCCGCCATGTTGCACCACCTGAGCGCTGTCATACCCGATGTCGCCGAGCTTCGCGTCCGATATCCGGATTATTTCTGCTGAGATGATCAGCAGCGCTGCTACCTGAACAAGAAAAGGAGGAGGAAGACATGCGCCAGGGATGGAGGTGGTTCGGGCCTGAGGCGCCGGTGACACTCGACGAGGTTCGTCAAACCGGGGCAACCAACATCGTATCATCGCTGCATCAGGTCCCGATCGGCGAAGCCTGGACCGAAGCTGGCGTGCGTGAGCGCCAGAGCATGATCGAGACGACCCCACCCGGGCGATCGACGCTGACATGGTCGGTCGTCGAAAGCATTCCCATTCCCGACGCCGTCAAGCGCAACGGCGGCCGCGCCAAGTCAGAGATCGAGGCGTGGATCGCAAGCCTGGAAGCGGTTGCAGCCTGTGGCATCCCGATCGTCTGTTACAACTTCATGCCCGTCGTTGACTGGACGCGCACGGACCTTGATCACGTCATCGAAACCGGTGCGACAGCCATGCGGTTCGATCATGAGAAATTTGCTGCCTTCGATCTTTTCGTGCTGAAGCGCGCAGGCGCCGAAAAGCAATACTCTAAAGACGACAAGGCACGCGCCGCTGAGGTGTTCAAATCCATGGACGAAGTCGAGGTTGCGGAGATCACGCGGATCATCACCTCCGCGCTGCCTGGCTCCACGACAGAGCCGCTGACCATCCCTGCGTTCCGCGACAAGCTCGCCGCCTATGCCGGGATTGATGCGGATCGGTTGCGCCAACACCTCATCGAATTCCTGCAGGCGGTAACACCGGTCGCCGAAGCCCGGGGAGTGAAGCTGACGCTGCATCCCGATGATCCACCCCGCTCACTCTTCGGCCTGCCGCGCATCGCGTCGACGGAACAGGACTATGCGGCACTCTTCGACGCAGTTCCATCAGCCGCCAACGGCATGTGCTACTGTACTGGCAGTCTTGGTGTGCGTGCAGACAACGACCTGCCGGCGATCGCCCGGCGCTTCGCATCGAGGATTCACTTTGCGCATTTGCGTGCGACGAAGCGGGAAGGCGACGGAAGGACATTTCACGAGAGTGCGCACCTGGAGGGCGACGTCGATATGGTTGCGGTCCTCAGGGAGCTTGTTGCAGAAGACCGGCGCCGCAGTCCGAGCCAGTCGATTGTCTTCCGCTCAGACCACGGACACAGGATGCTCGACGATCTGAACAAAAATGTCACGCCTGGCTATCCGGCAATTGGACGGATGCGCGGCCTCGCCGAGCTTCGCGGCATATTGTATGCCTTGGACGCAAGGCCGGACTGACAGATATCACCACCTGCTCGCGCGCATCCCTGGGACCAAACATTGGGGATAGCGGGCGGACCATCCCGGCCAGGCTCGGCCGGGATGGGAGATCCACTATCGGGAACAAACTTGCGCACAAACCATTTCTCTTCCTGCAGAGAGGAGAAAACGATGACGTATGACCCCAATGATCCCGTTCGAAACCCCGATCCCAATCCGGATCTGCGCACCGTGCCCGTGCGTCGAAAAGGCCCCTCATGGCTCGGATGGGTTGTGGCTGCCGCGGTGATTCTCGTCGCAGCCTTTGCGATCACCGAATGGTTTGATCGCCCTGGCACTGACCCGAATCCGACGGCCTCAACGACCCAGACCGAGCCGGTGAAGCCGCCGGTAGCGCCTGCCCCGGCTGCACCATCCAGTGAACCTGCAGCACCGGCACCGGCAAATCCGTCGACGAGCGGCACCACGCAGCCGTAAGTCGCAGGAATACGGCAACTCGCATTAGAGGACCCGTGCCCCGGAAAGCGCTGACTTTCCGGGGTCTTTCGTCTTTTGAGGGCAGTCCTTAGGATCTTAGCCAGCACACCGCTTGACGAGATCCCGCCGCTTCGCTTCGATAGGAAGGCGCGAGGCGGGATTCTTTCACAATGACAGCACTCTCTACCGGATGCATCATCGCCCTGCTTCTGGCGTCGGGCGCACTCGTCGGTGCGCTGATCAGCCGTCGCCTTCCCAACCATCACCTTTCGACGGAGTCCAAGGAGGCCATCAAGCTTGCGACTGCGATCGTTGGAACTCTCGCGGCCCTCGCGCTCGGCTTTCTGGTCGCGTCTGCGAAGACGACATTTGATGACGCCGAAACCGAACTCAGGGAATCGGCTGCAAGGCTGGTCCTCCTGGATCGCGTCCTGGCGCAGTATGGTCCAGGGCTTGTCGAGGTTCGAAAGCAGCTCTCGGCCCTCGTTTCGGCTCGCATTGAGCGCAGTTTCGAAGGGGGAAAGCGGACCGCGATCGCCAGTTCACCCGAGGACGACCCTGGTATCGAACCGGTTCAGAGGGCATTGAGAGCATTGACGCCTGACGATGAGGTCAAGCGCCTTCTCAAGAACCGGGCGCTTGATATCAGTGGCGCCATAGCAGAGTCCCATTGGCTGGTCCTTGAAACAGGCGAGGACGGTCTGCCGGGCGCATTTCTCGTCGTGCTGACGTTCTGGCTGATCGTGATCTTTTTCACGTTTGGCCTGCTATCGCCCTTCAACGGAACGGTCATATCGATCGTCGTGGTCTGTGCGATATCCGTGGGCGGAGCGATCTTCATCGTCAACGACATGGCCCACCCCTATGGAGGGCTAATATCGGTATCGGACGAGTCTCTGCGAATTGCCCTGTCACGCATGGGTCGCAACTGAGCCGTTTATGAAACGGTTCAAGGCGCGGCGCGCTCAGTGTGTTGCGGCGCGCTTCCTCGAGGCTGCAAGTATATAGTCGTCCGCAATGTCGGCGATCGCCATGGCGATTTCGGTCGGCGTGAAATCCAAAACCTTGTCACCCTTGATGATCTGGTAGACGGCCTCTTCCAGTTTTTCCCGGCAGGCAGAAAGCCTGTCCGCATGATTGACCTCTATGGCTCGTAGTTGCATGCTCTTTCTCCCGCCAATCGGGCGCACGCGATGTGCGCTTTACGCTGAAATGAGTTGAGCAAGGCGCCCGGACCTCAACTTACCCTAGCCATGACCATAATCAGAAAAAAAGGAAGCGCTTGTGAAATCGACGTGACACCAGCATAGATAGAGTCGCGAACTGTATATCACCACCGATCGGTGTCGGTTGGCCGCGTTCTGTTGGTCGTTCCCACGTTTTGAAGCAGAGTAGGGACGCGACATTCACGCCTTTTACAAGAAATTGTGGCAATAGCATTTCGGTTCTTGAATAAATTTACTCTCGGTTGTATTTTTCGGCAAAATTCATATAATGCTAGTCTGACACGAGCAACGGGGATTGTCATGAAGGCCAAAACTCCAAACGCCATTGACGCCTATGTTGGTGATCGGGTCAGGCAGCGGCGAAAGCTTCTTGGCCTCAGCCAGGTCAGTCTTTCGGAATCACTCGGCATCACGTTCCAGCAGCTCCAAAAATACGAAAAGGGCGTCAATCGTATCGGCGCCAGTCGTCTGCAGCGGATCTCGGAAGTCCTCGGAGTTCCGATCGGCTTTTTTTTCGAGGAAGGCAATGACCGTGGCATGGGACAGCACCTCAGCCCGCATGCAGACGAGGTGGCAAGCTTCATCGCATCGAAGGAAGGCCTTGCCCTCACGCGGGCCTTCATCGCGATCGACGATCCGAATATCCGCCGCACCCTGCTCGCACTCGCAAGAAGCCTCGGCGCATCACAGGCCGCCGCTGACGAGCCCGAAAGTTGGGACCGAGTGGACAATCTGAGAGGATAGTCCGTGCTGTATCTCCGGACCTTCGGCG
The DNA here is from genome assembly GCF_014193305.1 of Rhizobium sp. BK181. Taxonomy (NCBI): domain Bacteria; kingdom Pseudomonadati; phylum Pseudomonadota; class Alphaproteobacteria; order Hyphomicrobiales; family Rhizobiaceae; genus Rhizobium; species Rhizobium sp. BK181. Next base: position 53,304 of record NZ_JACHZA010000020.1, on the reverse strand, counting down.
AATTGCGCATGACCGATGGTACGGGCAATGCCTTGGCATATCCCGCAAAGGCATTGCTGACGATAGCCTATCTTTTTACCTGCACCGATCATACGCTGACGCGTCAGGAGATTGCCGCCTTTCTCTGGTCTGACGCGGAGCCGGATCAGGCGGGTCTCAACCTCAGGAAGCTGATTTCACGCATACGCCAGATCGATGAAAGCGATAGGGCACCACTCGAAATCACGCAATCGGCTGTCCGGTTGCGAACCGGAGTGCTGAGCGCCGACCTGCAGGTATTCGACGAGCTTCGGCCACCGATGGAGAAACTCAAGGCGGTCAGCGAACTACTTCAGCGTGATTTCGCCGGCAGCGTGAGATCGGTCAACAAGGCCATCGACAACTGGATCGCAAGGCAAGAGGAAATCCATCTGAGCAAGATGCGCCAGGTGCTCTTGGAGGCAGCCGGCTCTGCTACCAGCACTGAGGATTCGCGCACTATATCTGGAGCAGCCGTCCAGATCCTCGAACAGAATCCGACCGATGAGCCGGTTCGTGCAATCCTGCAATCACTTCCCGGAATTGCAGCGAGCCGTCAGCAGCCGGCAATGCCATCATTTCGAGCGATGGCTGAGGCCAGCTCCCCAACGGCTTACGGCGATCCGCCGGACCAGCGTGGGCTTGGCCGGCTGCCGCGGTTGGTGCTACTTCCCCCGACATCGCAGGGAGGCATTGGCGGGCTTCAGCTTGCCGCTGCGCTTGTCGAGGATGTGACGATCGAGTTATGTGCACTGCGCAACCTTTCCATCGTCGCTCCCCACACCGCAGAGCAGATCCGTCGCGATTCCGACAAGGCGGCCATCATCGCGCGCCACTCGATCTCCTATCTCCTCGACACGCGACACTCAGGTGAAGGACTTTATGCCCAGCTCGTCTTTTTCCCGACCGACGAAATTATCTGGGCGATGCGATTTCCGATGGACGCGGCAACGTTGCCGACCCAGCGGCGTCTGATCGCACAACACCTGGCATCCTCTGTTGCTGATGAACTTGCCAGGAACGAGCAAGGCCGGTTGAGCCTGGAAGCCAATCCGCAGGCCTATCATGCCTACCTCGTTGGTGCGAGCCTCATTGGGAAATTGACGTTGCCCCACATCCGAAGGGCCCGGTCAGCCTTCAAGGAGGCGTTGAAATACAACCACGGTTTCGCCCCGGCATTCACGGGCCTGGCCCGAAGCTATACCAGCGAGTGGCTGGTGACTGCTCAGGGCAATTCGGAGCTTCTGAACCTCGCCGAGCAGAACGCAGTCAAGTCCATCGAGTATGATGAGATTTCTGCCGGGGGGTTTCGCGAGCTCGGCGTGACAAAGCTCTATCTCGGGGACGTCGATGAGAGCGTCGCTGCGCTCAGCCACGCAGAGAATTTGAGCCCCCACTTCGCCGATGTGATCTACAGCCATGCCGATACGCTGGTCCATGCCTCCCGACCGGGGGACGCACTGGAAAAGATCAAGAAGGCGATCGCGCTTAATCCGCTGGCGCCGGACAGCTACCTCTGGTGTGCCGCCGGGGCGAGCTACTTTCTCGAGCAGTACGAGGATGCGGTTGCCTACGTCGAAGCGATGAAGGACAAGACACCGGCCCATCGCATCGCGGCTGCAAGCTTGGCAATGATGGGCGATCGCAGGCGGGCACATGTCTACCGACAGCGTGCTGCGGCTCTCAATCCGGTGTTCGACGTCGAAAAGTGGCTATCCGTCGTGCCGTTCAAGGAGCAATGGCAGAAGGATCTCTACCGTGAGGGTCTCTTGAAGGCGGGATTTTAACGGGCTTATCAACTGGAGAGGGAATGTCATGACAAAGGCAGTTGTGTTCGGCGTCGAAGGAGACGACACGCTCTATATTGCGGATCTGGAAGCGGGGACGGTGAAAGCACTGGATTCTGCCCCTGGCGACCTGGGCAAAATAGCAGCAATGAGGAAGGGCGGCGTCAAGGTCGTCAAGAAGGTGGATTTCGCTGTGGCGGTTTCTTCGGCGAAGGCAGCCTTCTCCGGTCACGTGGAGCCTTGAGTTCTGGTCCTGTCTGATCGTGCGCGTTACACCGACCGTACCGTTGCGGCCAGCGAGACGCTGTTGCGCACCGTTCCGCTCCTGGCGGGCTTTGGCATCACACGTGTGGCGCGGCACACCGGACTAGACTTCATCGGCCTTCCCGTGTGGTGCGCCTACATTCCAAACGGTCGGTCGATTGCCATCAGCCAGGGCAAGGGGCTGACCGACGAGGACGCCAGGGTGTCGGCCATCATGGAGGCGCTGGAGCGGGTTGTGGCGAACGCCCCGTCTGTTTCAGTGCGCCGTGCATCGGCGAGGAAATTGAAGGCCGAGGGTCTGGCGTTCGATTCCCTTCCCTCCCTGATTGGTCGCCATCAGCAGGAAATCCAACCAGACGAGGAGGTCGACTGGGGGCTTGGCGCTGATCTGTTGGCCGACAGGGGGGTCTACGTCCCGGTCGATGCGGCGGTGCTAGACAGAACGCGACACAATCGCTTCTGGATGTCATCCGACGGGCTCGCGTCCGGCAATACGCCTGAGGAAGCCATCCTGCATGGCCTACTCGAGCGGATCGAACGGGACGCCTATTGTCTTTGGCAGGTTGGAAGCGAGGAGGATCGGCTTGCAAGTTGTCTCGATGCCGCCTGCATCGGAGACCCCGTTCTGGACGGACTGCTTGCGACCATCGAAACAGCGGGACTTGATATCAGGCTGTTCGATATGACGACCGACATCGGGGTTCCCTGCGTCACGGCAGTCATGGGTGCGCGTGAACCGCACCGTCAAGGCGCGCGCTTTGTCGAAGTCACCGGTGGCAGCGGCGCCCACCTTTTTATGGCAAGGGCGGCGATCAGGGCCGTTACCGAGGCTGTCCAGTCCAGAATGACCTACATCAGCGGCGCCCGGGACGACATTCCGGCCGAGCTGTTTCGCACGCCGGCTCCCGCCGAGACCTTGCGCCTCCTGGATGCCGTTCCGCTTGGCCGCGACAGCCTCGCCCCTTTTTGCCCGGGCAACGTCACGGACCACCTCCGCGTGGTGCTCGATATCTTGCGTTCTCATGACGTCGGTCCGGCGATTGCCTTGTCGCTCGCGCCGCCGTCCCTTCCCTTCCATGTGGTCAAGGTCTTCATGCCAGCGCTCGAGAACCCCGAGGGGGCGCGTGCACACCTTTACGGTCCGCGTGCGCTTGCAAAGGCAATTTGCTCATGAGGGTCGTGTTCGTCGGGCCGAGCCTGCCTGCGAATGCACACCCCATGGCGACCGACATCCTTTTCCGCCCGCCGGCGGTTCAGGGCGACGTGCTTGCGGCCGTCCGCAGCGGGGCACAGGTCATCGGTATTGTCGATGGAGGGTTCGAATACACCGCCCCGGTGCTGCACAAGGAAATCCTCTATGCCCTCTCGCACCGGGTTCATGTCTTCGGAGCGGCAAGCATGGGAGCGCTTCGGGCAGCCGAGTGCAGGACCTTCGGCATGGTTGGGATCGGCCGGATCTATGAAGAATATGTGTCCGGCGCAATCGTTGACGACGCCGACGTAGCACTGCTGCACGGGCCATCCGAGCTCGGCTACCGGCCACTCACCGTCCCGATGGTCAATGTCAGGGCGACACTCGATGCCATCGAGGTTTGCGGCGAACTTGATCCGGCCCACCGTCTGGAAATCGAGCGCGCTGCGTCAGTGACGTTCTTCAAGAAAAGGACATGGAAGACGGTTCTTGAGAATGCAAACATGACCAATGCGGAAAGAAGGGCCTTGTTGCCTGTCCTCATTTCACGGGAGGTCGATCAGAAAGCAGCTGATGCGGGCGCGCTTGTAAGGGCGGTCAAGGATGCGGATCTCGAGGCATCGCCACACGCACCGCAATGGATTTTCAACAACACGCTGCCGTTATGGAACGGTGAATAGTCACTCGCTACGGCACAATGCAACAAGAACGTGTGTCACGGGTTTTTCACGGGCCTTTTGCGCGTGCCGCGACTAATCTCCATCCTGTTCGAGGGAGAGCAGAGATGAGTGCGACATCAGAATGCCGGACGATCGGTTTGCGGAGCGATGAGCGGTCCTCCGACGAGTTGGACGAACTCGTCGCGCTGGCCCGGATGATCGCCTTCGCCAAGGGCGCTGCGGAGGATATCGATCTTTCCGGGGCAATGCATTGCCTTGGCATGGCATTGAATGAGGTTCTGCGCGAGATCGGCGACGGTTCGCATGATGGATTGGCGGATGCGATAGCCACCAAGGGCTCGATCTGCCTGAACTGATAACGATGAGGGGACGTTGGGGGAGAGGCCGGCGCATGTTGCGCCGGCCTATTTCAATTTCTTGGAATAGACACAGAGCTTTTCGGAGTGCTCGTAGTCATTGCTCTTGTAGTACTCCGCAACCCCGCCGGTGCTGCGGGAGACGAGCCAGACAAAAACGAACCCAAGAATACGGGCTTCTGCTTCCAGATGGTTCAATAGGCGCGAACCGATGCCTGCGCGCTGGTGCTTCGGCCTTATTGCTATCTCGGCAATATGGATACCCCGTCCCATGACGGAGGTGTGAGGAAGTCCGAAGGCAAAACCGATCGGCTGTGTTCCATCGAATGCCGCCACGGCCAGGCATTTGGGTGTCGTCGTCAGTTCGTCGATCCGCGAAACTGCGTTGTCGATCGTCCACTCTTCATGCCAGGGATGCTTGGCGTAGGCTTCCACAATTATATCCGCGCTTTCCAGCGCCTCTTGCCTGGTCATGCGTCTATAAACAATCGGCATACACCCACTGTCACCGTCAGCGTGGTTTACGCTACTGGTGCCTTCCTGTTCACTCTACCCCGGAAACCTTAGACCATAGGCCGCGCGCTGTGTGTCGTGACTTCGCCGTGACACTCGTTTTGCGCGAGATCAAACAATGAAATCATTGGATAAGTTCCAGACCGTCGCCACGGATGCACCCTTTGTATATGGGGCATTGGCACTTTTTTCCTCGCGAGATCGCGGTCTGCGTTGATACCAAAGGAAAGCCCCGTAATCTGTTCGCCAGGCCCCATACGTGTGCCTTGAAGCGACCTGCCAAGCATTCGGCCATCCCTACCTTCTCTCCTTCAAGCCCATCACCGATGGAATGGCGACCGGTGCCCTTAAGAACTGATCCATTTTCAGATCGCAGGAAGACCTCAAGCCGCTTACATTGCATCAACGCCTCGAGCGCACGGGCGTCCGCGACGCGGAATGGAATACCGGCGCTCGCGCGCAATGCTCGGGCCCGCTGCTGGTCCATTCGAGCTCGAGCTTCACGCCAATTGGCGCAAGTACGGGCAGGTCAGCCTCCTCGAGGATACCATGCCCGACAAGGCAGCGGCGGGGTTGTTCACGTTCGAGGACAAGAGCTGGCGAATCTCAAGGGCGTGAACGGCGTCACCGCGTCAACTCCTTACGGTTTCGGAGGGGGCAGCAGCTTTAGCCCCGCCCCCAGCTACGCCAGCCAAGCCGACACAGGTCATGTGGCGCAATATTGCGACACATGACCCACTGCAATCACGGCAGTCCAAAACACAACCGGGCGGCCGAGAATTGCCAAAGCGGCGGCTTTGAGCCAAGCTGCAATAAGAATTGGTTGGAGGAGCCAATGCACGAACTCGCCGCTCATGCAGAGCACGTCTATACCTCAGCTCAAAGGGATTCTGCCGCCGCGAACTCGTCTGTCGTTGCGTCATGGCGGCGATGTATCGCCATGCACAGGCTCTCGCCCGAACAAATGCGACCGCCGATCCGTGTTAGTGAGCATGAGCTCCAAGAGGCCCGTGATGCTTCGCAAAGCCTGATTGGAGATGCTTCGGTCGAACTCGATCGGCTGTTCGCGACAGTTGGCAAGAGCGGTTGCTGCCTGATCTTGAGTGACCATAAAGGGGTTGCGCTGGAACGCCGCGGCATCGCGGGGGATGACAGGCACTTCCATGAACTTGGACTGTGGCCCGGGTCCATCTGGACCGAAGCCAGCATCGGTACGAACGGGATCGGGACTGCGATCGCGGATGACAGGCCCGTCACCATTTTGCGGGATCAGCATTTCTTCAGCTCCAACATCAGCCTGAGTTGCACGACTGCACCGATTCGCGATCACCGCGGACAATTGGCTGCTGCGCTGGACATCTCGTCATGCCGCGACGACGTAAACGAGGTTACACTGGGTATTCTCGCACAGATGGTTCGCGACGCGGCGTTGCGTATCGAAGTCAATCTGTTCCGGAGCGCTTTTCCAGGTGCCCGCTTCCTTGTCGTTCCGACGGCTGGCAATCCGACCGCGGCGCTCCTTGCCGTCGACCGCCATGATCTCGTCCTTGGCGCGACGCGGGCTGCGCGACTGGCCCTTAAGCTGGACGACAGGCGTCTTTCCGCGGGACTGCCCGCGGCCGATGCACTGCAGGAACAGAACCCGGCACCAAACCAGGACCTCGTCGACGCCGAGCGCGCGGCATTGTTGCGTGCCCTGTCCCGTACAAGCGGAAACGTCTCCCAGGCAGCCGTTGCACTCGGCATGAGCCGGTCGACGCTGCACCGGAAAATGAAAAGACTTAACCTGCATTGATGGCGCCAGCGCCGCGCTGTCGCAGGAGTGCTACACAGTGCACTGCGGTATCCCTTGGCGGCGCTTTCACACGCCGCAAAACTCGCGCAGGCTTCCTCTCACCGGTTCACTCCAGAACCTGGACCTTTGAAGGGAGGATGACATGCTGCATCAGAAGATCGTCGAGTCGCCATTCAGGACGAGTTACGGCAACTTCATAGGGGGCGAGTGGCGCGAGCCTATCGAAGGACGCTATTTCGACAACGTCACCCCTGTCACCGGAGGCAAGCTTTGCGAGGTGGCGCGTTCGAGCGAACTCGACGTCAATGCCGCACTCGACGCCGCACATGCCGCCAGGCCGGGTTGGGCACGGACATCGGCGACCGAGCGATCCAATATCCTGATGAAGATCGCTCAGCGAATGGAAGACAAACTCGAGCTTCTGGCGCGAGCCGAGACGTGGGACAATGGCAAACCGATCCGCGAGACAATGGCGGCTGACATTCCGCTGGCTATCGACCACTTCAGATACTTTGCCTCCTGCATCCGCGCGCAGGAAGGCTCTATCGGCGAGATCGACCACGATACGGTTGCCTACCATTTTCACGAGCCGCTCGGCGTTGTTGGCCAGATCATACCCTGGAATTTTCCGATCCTGATGGCGGCGTGGAAACTCGCTCCCGCTCTTGCTGCCGGCAATTGCGTGGTCATCAAGCCAGCCGAACAGACCCCTGCATCCCTGCTCGTCTGGGCAGAGCTCGTCGGTGACCTGTTGCCTCCGGGCGTGCTCAACATTGTCAACGGGTTCGGCCTGGAGGCTGGAAAGCCGCTGGCCTCCAGTCCTCGCATCGCAAAGATCGCCTTTACCGGCGAAACGACGACGGGCCGACTGGTCATGCAATATGCGAGCCAGAACCTTATCCCGGTGACGCTTGAACTTGGCGGCAAATCGCCGAACATCTTCTTTGCCGATGTGATGAGTGAAGAGGACGATTTCCTGGATAAGGCACTCGAAGGCTTTGCTATGTTCGCGCTGAACCAGGGGGAGGTCTGCACGTGCCCCAGTCGCGCTCTGGTTCAGGAATCGATCTACGACCGTTTCATGGAGAAAGCCGTCAGGCGCGTCGAAGCCATCAGACAGGGAAATCCCCTGGACCAAGCGACGATGATCGGAGCCCAAGCCTCGAACGAGCAACTCGAGAAAATCCTTGCCTACCTGGATATTGGCAAGCAGGAGGGCGCCGAGGTCCTCGCAGGTGGATCGCGCAATGAACTCGGCGGTGAGCTCGCCAACGGCTACTACGTGAAGCCCACCATCTTCAGGGGGCATAACAAGATGCGCATCTTTCAGGAGGAAATCTTCGGGCCGGTCGTTGCTGTTACCACGTTCAAGGATGAGGCCGAGGCACTGGAGATTGCCAACGATACACTCTACGGGCTCGGTGCCGGCGTCTGGAGCCGTGACGCCAATCGTTGCTACCGGTTTGGCCGCAATATCGAGGCCGGACGGGTATGGACGAATTGCTATCACGCCTATCCTGCCCACGCCGCCTTCGGTGGCTACAAGCAGTCAGGCATCGGTCGCGAAACCCACAAGATGATGCTCGATCATTACCAGCAAACGAAAAACATGCTGGTGAGCTACAGCCCAAAGGCGCTCGGTTTCTTTTGAGGTCACTCCTGCGGCGAATGGCCCGCTCCACTGAAGGAGCGGGCCGGAACAAGGAGGAGAAGGATGGAATTGAGCATGAAGGATGAGCCCCGTGTCATCGCGACGGACAACGCGATAGCATTTATTAAGGAGATCCGGCGGGATCATCCGGATATTCTGTTTCATCAGTCGGGCGGTTGTTGCGATGGCTCGTCGCCAATGTGCTACCCGTCGGGTGATTTCGTCGTCGGCGACCACGACATCAAGCTGGGGGAGATTGCCGGGGTCCCTGTCTATATCAGCGCCACCCAGTTCGAGGCGTGGAAGCACACGCAGCTGATCATAGACGTCGTTCCCGGTCGTGGCGGAATGTTCTCACTCGACAATGGACGGGAGAGGCGGTTCCTGACCCGGTCACGTCTTCTTGGGCGCACCCCGTGACGAGACGACCCGATCGCAGATTGCTGCTCTGGTCGACCGGATTGCGGGAACCGTCCATCAGACGACCGGAAACGGCGCCCGGGCGCAAGCGTGGAGCCGTTTTCCGGGCCGTATCATTTTGTTCAGCCCGCACGCGCCCGGTGAATTGATGATTTGCTCGCCCGTCGTTCCACCTGGTCCTTCCTCATCGCTCCCGGCACGTCGACTTGCGCGTGCCCGGGAAAGCATAGTGAAAATGTCTGACAATCGGAATAATCAATCCGGCCCGCGATATGAACTGAAACTGTATTTTCCGCGGCCTCTTGATATTTCGAAGAAGGGGTGCCATTTACCGCTCACCGCCCGTATCGACGGCCTGCAGACCTGCCCGCTGAGGCTGGTCGCGTTTGCTGTCCGGGAAAGAAAAGGCGCTCCCCGATCGGGTTGAGCGCCTTTTTCTTTTTGACATCCGCCACGGTTCGCCCGAAACAGGTAGGCCTCGACGGAGAAGCCTGCAAATGAACGACAATGTTATCCAATTCCGACGTCCAAAGCCGCCAAGGCCACCAAGGCCGCGTTTGCGGAAGCTTGCCATAGCAGCCGGCGTGCTTGCCCTGCTTGTCGCCGCCTGGGGGTACTTCACGCTTTTCGGTGCGCCGACCTGATCGACGACATCGGCGCCGCGGCTCGGGACAGCTCGGCGCGGTTCCTTGGGAACGTTCTTTTTCGTCGGGACTTTTCTCGGTGTCTTTCTCGTCACAGCATTGCGCTGTTCACTGCGTGCATCGTGCATGAGCATGTCCGGATGCGGCGGGATTCAGCCAGAATACCACTGCGCCAGAAATGTGCATCGACACCGAGAGAAGCTGATGAAATCGTCTGAACTCGACAATGTGGACCGCAAGATCCTTCAACTGCTGCAGGTGGATGGCTCCCTCAGCCACGCGGCGCTCGCGGAGCGCGTGGGTGCCTCCGCTGCCTCCTGCTGGCGTCGGATCAAGGCGCTCGAGGCATCCGGAATGCTTGGACCAACCGTCAGGCTTGTCAGCCCCGAGGCGGTCGGCCGCGGCCTGACCGTGTTCTGCCAGGTTCGCATGAAGTCGCATGATCCGGCCGCGAGGAGCGACTTCGAGCGTTTTGCCGAAAGTCACCAGGAAGTCCTCGAATGCTACTCGATGTCAGGAGACTGGGACTATCTCTTGCGTGTCGCTGTCGCTGACGTAAAGGACTACGAGCGCTTGCTCATGAAAGGCATACTGACACACCATGCGGTGGCAACGTCATCGTCGCATTTCGCGTTGAAACGGGTCAAATATTCGACGTCTGTCCCGGTTTGAAATGTGCAATGGACTAGTGGTCGTTCTGCTCGTCAATGACATCGCGCAAGGTCATGGCAGCCTCGGTTCGATTTCCAACGCCGAGCTTGGCCATGATCTGGGTCATATGATGCTTGATTGTCTTTTCATGCAACTCGAGCTTGCGGGCAACAAGTTTGTTGCTCATTCCCGACGCAACAAGGTGAAGCACCTCCTGCTCACGGTTTGTGAGCATTGAGATCGCGCTTTGCTTGCTCGGTTCGGGCGCGGCACGGTTGGACAGCAACCGTGCCGAAAGGGCCGGCGCCACATAGCTTTCACCATCTGCGACATTGCGAATGATTTCTGCAAGGGTTCTTGCCCCGACGCCTTTCAGGACATAGCCCTTCGCACCACGATCAAGTGCTGCCGTCACGTCGTCACTGGACTCCGACACGGTCAGCATGACGATCTTCTGCGTCGGTAGACGGTCCAGAATCGCGGAGATTGCATTCAAGCCGCCACCGGGCATCGAAATATCGAGGAGCAATACGTCGGGCTGCTGATCCTCTGCAACTTTGATGGCATCGTCCTTCGAGCTTCCTTCCGCGACGATCTTGAACCCCTCGATTTCTGACAGGCTCCGCGCCACTCCTTCCCTGAACAGCGGATGGTCATCGACCACTGCAACGCGGATTGCTGTTTTCATGACTGGCCGATCTCCTCAATCGTGACAGGTGGCACCGTGCTTTGGTAATCGAAGCCGGGGCCCGCATCGTCGGGCCGTCCAGTTTCGTCTGGACCGTGAACATTATTCCGATCGGCCTGCGCGTCAAACATTACGATGGTATGACGGTCCAGTTCAGACCATAGGTCCATGGCAGATCAGACCTTGGTCCTGCAAAGGCGGCCAGATTGGACTGACCGAGCGCCATCCCGCGGGCGCTTTTTGGCCGTTTCCGGAGAGACGCGGCCGGCGCCAAGCATTTGCCGAATCTCTCGAATCGAGCTAGTTCTCAAACTACGGAAATTTATCGAATTATCGCCATCTGGCGAAACAAGTGGCAAAACAATCATTCGCGAACGATGTCAGCATCTGGATCATTGAAGCGAACTGAGGGAAGAAACGTGAATCGGCATCTGAGCAGCCTCGACTTTATGCAGAGCTTTTCCACCAAATTGGAGCTTGCCCTGCAAAATCTTTCGATGGCGCAGTACCCACCTGACGCGCGCCGCGAGATGCGAAAATTCTCTTCGTCAGAGGTCGCAGGGCTTCTCGACGTGTCGGAAGCCTATATCAGGCAGATCGTTCTCAAGGAAAAAGGGCCAGCGCCCGAGACCACCACCAATGGCCGGCGCATGTACACGCTCGAGCAAATCCTCGAACTGCGCCTGATGCTCGCCGAAAAGGGCCGCAAAAAGTGGATGAACCCGAGACGCGTGGCCGGTGAAGAGTGCCAGATCCTCGCGGTCACCAACTTCAAGGGCGGATCGAGCAAGACGTCCACGACAATTCACCTTGGCCACTACCTCGCTCTGAAGGGCTATCGCGTCTTGGCAGTCGATCTCGATCCCCAGGCGTCACTGACCAGCCTGCATGGGATGCTTCCCGATTTCGATCCGCGCGAAGATGAGACGCTTTATGCGGCCATCCGCTTCACGGACCCGAAACCGACAAAGTCCCTCATCCACTCCACCCATATTGCTGGCTTCGATGTGATCTGTGCCGGTCTTGATCTGACCGAGTTCGAGACCGCGGTTGCACTCGAGATGCGCAAGAACGGGGGCACCAGCTTCCTGCTGCGCGTATCCCAGGCGCTTGAGCAGGTTGCCGATGATTATGACGTCATCCTGATGGATTCGGCCCCTTCCCTGAACTTCCTCACACTATCGTCCCTGACGGCTGCCACCGGCGTGATCATTCCGGTCCCCGCGCACATGCTGGACGTCGATTCAACGGGAAAGTTCCTGGAACTTGCTTCGTCCTACATGCAGATCCTGAGCGAGATGGGGACCTCTGCACAATGGGATTTTGCAAAGTTTCTCGTCACGAAGTTCGAGGCCAACGATCATCCACAAGCCAACATGACCGCATTGATGCGGCAGGTCTTCGGTGAGGACCTGCTGTTGAACATGGTAACCAAATCGACCGCGGTTGCCGATGCCCTGACCTGGAAGCAAAGCCTTTACGAGGTGCAGCGTTCGCGTTTCTCGGCACCCAAAACCTATGACCGAGCCATGGAGTCCATCAACGCTGCCAATGCCGAGATCGAGAAGCTGCTCTGGGCGGCATGGGGGCGCGAATGAGCCGCAAGGATTCCCGCGGAATGTTCGCCAACGTGCTCGGTCAGCTTGAGCAGCCGAGCGCCGCGCCGAGCGTGAAGCCCACCTCGTCCCCGCACCTCCTCAAGGTCGCGGCGGGGGTTCGGCAGATCCAGGAAAAAGGCGAGGCTCTCGACAGACTCCTGAAAGATGCAGACCATGTCGTGGACGTCGACCCGATTGACGTCGCGCCATCCTCGATCCCGGACCGCTTTGACGGCGCCTACGACGAGGCCGCAATCGAGGAAATAGCTGCGTCGATAAGGGAGCGCGGCCAGATCGTCCCCGGTCTCATCCGTCCTTTCAAGGGTGATGGTGCGCCCTATCAGATCGTGTTCGGGCGACGTCGCCTCGCCGCAGTCAAGATGCTTGGGTTGAAGTTCCGAGCAATCGTGCGTGACCTCAGCGATGAAGAAGCAATCATCTTTCAGGGCGAGGAGAACGCCAGCCGCAACGATCTGTCCTTTATCGAGAAATGTGCATTTGCGCTCTCGCAGGAGCAGGCAGGCTACCGGCGCGATGTCATCTGCGCATCACTTGCGACCGGAAAGTCGCATCTCTCCGAGATGCTGCGGATCGCAACGGCAATCCCGCGAGACGTTTTGGTGCAAATTGGTCCCTCGCCCGAGATTGGCCGTCGTCGCTGGATTGATTTCGCCGATGCATTCGCCGCCAGCCCGGGCGGGGCAGACCGTATCCGCCAGGCGCTCGGCCAGGACAGACATGGCGGCCCCAAGGATCGGTTTGCCGTCGCTCTCGCGGCTCTGAAGTCCGAAGCTGGCCCGGCGTCCTCACTGAAAGCCGCCACCGAAATTCGCGCAAACGGTTTTCTGATTGCGACTGTCAGTCATGCCAAGTCTGGGTCGAAGATCAGCTTCAACAAAGCGGTTGCGCCCAGTTTTATCGATTTTCTCAACGATCGCATGGAGTCGCTTCACAGCGAGTTCGTTCAGTCGACACAACGCAACAGCAAAGGATGATCATCGCAAAAGAAAAAAGCTCCCGAACGTTGCCGTCGCGGAAGCCCTTCTCATAGGTTAGCAGCTAGAGAATCGCATTTCCGTGAATCCCTGTCAAGTATGGGCACCTTTTTGGTGAGTGGATTTCTTTTGCCTTCGTCAAGGTGAAGGTGATGGAAACAGGACATGTGACGACGCCTTTCGGGCGGCGGCCGATGACGCTTGGCATGCTCTCCAGCCAGAAGGCGGCGAGCGAGCTCAAGCCCGATCAATCGGTCGACAAATGGAAGATTTACAGGGCGCTTTGCGAGGCAAAGCCACTGCTCGGCGTAACCGACCGGGCGCTGGCGGTCCTCAACGCCCTGCTCAGCTTCTACCCGGCAAATCTCCTTTCCGAGGAAAGCGGTCTTGTCGTCTTTCCGTCAAACAGCCAGCTTTCGCTGCGTTCGCACGGCATGGCGGAGCAGACCATCCGTCGCCATCTCGCCGTGCTTGTCGAGGCCGGCCTGATCATCCGCAAGGATAGTCCGAACGGGAAGCGGTACGCGCGCAGAAACAAGGAGGGCTCGGTCGGAGATGCGTTCGGTTTCTCCCTCGCTCCCTTGATCGTCCGGGCTGAGGAAATCGAGGCGCTGGCAGCTGAGGTCGCGGCGGAACGGCTGCATTTGCAAAGACTGCGCGAACAGTTCACCCTCTGCCGCCGGGATGTTTCCAAACTGATCGAGACCGCGATCGACGAGGAGCTTCCGGGCGACTGGGAAACGGCCTTCACCTATTTCCGTGAAATTGTCGACGCCGTGCCGAGAACGCCGGCAGCCGATGAAATAGCCGCAGCGCTGGAGGCAATGCAGATCTTGCGTGACGATATTGCCAACAGGCTGGAAACATTGTTGAAAGCAAAAAAACCGAGCGGCAATCCCGCCCGAAATGAACGGCACATACAGAATTCAAACCCCGACTCTATTTTTGATCTTGAACCCGCTTTTGAAAGAAAGCAGGAGGCAAATCCGGCGTCCCCGATTGAGCCCCCCGCTGAAAGGACGAGACAGAGATCAGATGGGCGCAGTGGGGTCAATCCGCAGGAGCGCGCCGGCAACGACAATTCGTTAAAGTCGTTCCCGCTCGGAATGGTTCTGCAGGCCTGCCCGGATATGGCAGGCTATGGCCCCGGGGGCTCGATTACCAATTGGCGAGACATGATGGCGGCAGCGGTTGTGGTTCGGGGCACCCTCGGTGTCAGTGCGTCAGCGTACGAGGACGCGTGCAACACGATGGGACCGGAGAACGCAGCGACCGTTATGGCGTGCATTCTCGAACGAGGCGGACACATCAATTCAGCTGGCGCATATCTGCGTGATCTGACGCGAAGGGCAGAGCGCGGCGAGTTCTCGATCGGTCCAATGTTGATGGCACTGGTTCGTGCACGAGGGGCCGGATCGCGCCGGGCCGGGTGAGGTCGACCTCGTGTCTCGAATAAGGCTGAACAGCTGGATGTGCTGGGACGAAGATCGATGCCTCGCCAACGGAACGGACACGATGCGAATAGGTCGCAACGTTGAATTGCTGTCGAAGCGGCCAGGGAGATGGGGCCGCCTGCGTGTGCCGAGGATCTTGGACCGACCCAAGCAGGGCCGGTCTTTAACGTGCATAGAGCTTTTAGGCTGGGCGCTTGTGAAGCGGTACGGCCCTGTGCCAGTTCTCGAGGATCCGGCCATCGGTATGGGACTGCGTCGCCCAGCGAATCCCGTTCGAAATCACCTTGTGCACGGTCTTGTCGTGGTAGATCGGATAAGTCTCGTGCCCAGGACTGAAGAAGAAGATGCGACCGCGGCCACGTCGGAATGTGCATCCGCTGCGGAACACCTCACCCCCAGAGTACCACGAGATAAAAACCAGTTCGTCGGGTGGAGGAATGTCGAAGGGTTCGCCGTACATTTCGGAAGCATTGACTTCGAAATAAGGGGGCAGCCCCTCGGCGATCGGATGGGATGGATCAACGACCCATACCCGCTCGAGATCCCCTTGTGGCGTTTCGCGCCAGGAGAGGTTTGCGTTGGTTCCCATCAAACGGCGAAACAGCTTCGAGTGATGGCCGGAATGAAGAACGAGCAGACCCATTCCCTTGAGGACACGTTGCTGGATCCGGTCGATCAGCGCGTCGCTTACCTCTTCATGCGCCATGTGCCCCCACCACAGAAGGACATCGGTGTCGTTGAGAAGAATGTCCGGCAATCCCTCATGCGGGTCATCGAGCGTTCCCCTGCGTATCTCGAAGTCGGCATTGGCGATCCCGGTCGCAATCGCGCCGTCGATACGGTCGGGATAGATTTCCTGAACCTCCTTGTGGAGTTGCTCGTGGCGGCCTTCGTTCCAGATGGTGACCTTGATTGTCATGGTATCCTCGATGTTATGAAGCTTTTGCCGGGCGAATGACGCGGCCGGCGGAATCGAACAGGTGGCAGGCGGAGGTGTCGACCGCCAGGGACACGCGATCGCCCGGTCGCACTGTGATGTCACCTTCGGAGCGGACAACAATCGGCTGTTCCTGCGAACCGACAGTCATGTATGTCTCGACGCCCAGCCGCTCGACGATCATGACCTCGGCCGAAAAGTCCCCCTGCCCTACCGCTGCGATCTTCAGGTGCTCAGGCCGGATGCCAAGAGTAGCCTCACCCTGTGGCACTATCCCACTCGCGTCCGTCAGGTCGAGCGAGAGACCAAACGGGCTCCGGACATGGGCCTGACCGGCGGTCGATCTGGTGATCGCGATCGGGATAGTGTTCATCTTCGGGGAGCCGATGAAAGTCGCAACGAATTCATTGTCAGGCTGATGGTAGAGCGTCATTGGAGCACCCTGCTGGGCAACGACACCTTTGTTGAGGACGACGATACGATCGGCCATGGTCATCGCCTCGACCTGGTCATGCGTCACGTAAACGACGGTTGCCTTCAGCTCGCGATGCAGGCGCTGCAATTCGGCACGCATCTGCACGCGCAGGGCGGAATCGAGATTGGACAAGGGCTCATCGAACAAGATCAGTGACGGCTTCTTGATGATGGCCCGACCGATCGCAACGCGCTGGCGCTGGCCGCCGGACAGGGCGGCCGGCCGACGATCGAGATAGTCGGTCAGTTGCAGGATCTCGGCGACCCCCTCGACCTGCCGGCGGATTTCGGCCTCCGGAACCTTCTTCAGGCTCAGTGAGAAGCCGATGTTCTCGGCCACGGTCATGTGCGGATAAAGGGCGTAGGATTGGAAGACCATGGCGATGCCACGCTTGTCGGGCGGCACGTCGTTGATCCGCTTGCCGTCAAGCATGAGATCGCCGTCGTCAATGCCCTCAAGACCGGCGATCATGCGCAGCAAAGTCGATTTTCCGCAGCCGGACGGGCCGACGAAAACCGCGAATTCGCCGTCTTCCACCGTGATGTCGACGCCCTTGATGACCTCCAAAGCGCCGTAGAATTTGCGAACGTTCCTGAGATTGATCATCGTAATGTACTTTCTGGTGTCAGCCTTTGACGCCGCCGGCAAATGTTTGCACGAGGAAGCGACGCGCAAAGCCGAAGGCTACGACTGCCGGCAGGAGGTAGATAAACGCGAGTGCCGCAAGCAGCCCGTAGTCTATCTCGTTGATGCGCAGAAATGCGCGGAACAGGCCGAGTGGCAGGGTCTGCAATTCCGGCGAAGAGAGGAAAATCAGCGGCAGCAGGAAGTCGCCCCAGGCAGACATGAAGGCGAACAGTCCGGCGGCAGCCAACCCCGGCAGCGCCAGCGGGATCAGCACACGGCGAATGCGCTGTATCAGGGTGGCGCCGTCCATCAGTGCCGCCTCTTCGTAGTCGCGTGGCAGACCGTCGAAGAACGTCTTCATGATCCAAAGGGCCAATGGCAGCTGCATTGTTGCAAGCACGAGGATCAAGCCGAGATAACCATCGATGAAACCGGTCCAGCGCATGATCGGTCGAGTGTATTCGCCGAAGATCGGCCTCAGAATGGCACCTTCAGCATTGTTCAATGTCAAAAGGAACTTGTAGAGCGGCACAACGAGCGCCGTCGGCGGAAGGACACGGATCAATAGGATGGCATAGAGAAACGGCAGCTTCCACCACGCTCGGGTTCGCGACAGCGCGTAGCCGCCAAGGCCGGCCAGCACCATCACCAGCACGGTCGCTCCACCGACAACGAAGAGCGAGTTGAACAGCCACTTCGCGCCGTCCTCCTTGGTAAACACGCGCAAGTAGTTCGCAAAGCTCCATTGCTCGGGCCAGCGAAGGAACAGCTGCGCGTTGCCGTCGAAGGAGGCGAGAAGCACCCAGAAGAAGGGAACGGCGCAAAAGATCGAGATCAGAGACAGCGTTGCGTAGGCAAGCAGGTCCGATCGGGTCTTGTTGGCATTTTCGCTCGGCGAGATCACTGCCATGTTAGACTTCCACCTTCATGGCCCTGACATAGCCGACGCCGAGAACCAGCGAGATCAGTAGTGCTACGACGGCGACAGCTGCGCCATAACCGAGTTGGAACGCTGTGAAGGATTGATTGTAAATGTAGATGCTGACCAGCTCCGTCGCCCCGCCGGGGCCACCGCGGGTCAGTGCGTAGACGAGGCCGAAGACGGCGATGGTCGAGACGGCGGAGATCAGCATATAGAGAAGGATCGTCGGCATCATCAGCGGCAAGGTGATGCGGCGGAACATCTGTGAAGGCGTTGCGCCATCCATACGGGCGGCCTCATATATCTCGTTTGGGATGGTGCTCAGACCAGCAGTCAACAGGATCATCGCCGTCGCGATGCCGCGCCACGTGTTGACGATGATGATCATCGACAGCGGAAAGATCTGCAACCAGTCGGCCGGCGTCACGCCGAAGAAGCTGACGATGCGGCTGAGCGTTGCCTGCTCGCCTCCGGCCAGCATCGAAATCCACATAAAGCCTGCAACCACCTCTGGTGCTGCGTTCGGAAGAAGGATGATCGAGGAGAAGAGGCGGCGGAAATGGATACGACGACGCAGCGCCATCGCCGAGACGAGGCCAAGCACGAATTGTCCGATGACTGCGGAGCCGACGACGAACAGGAAGGTGACGAGCAAGGAGTTCCAGAACTTCGCGTCGTTCAGAAGCCGCGCATAGTTGCGAATACCGACGAAGCGCGGCCGCAGTGCGGCAGCCCCAGTCAGCGCTTCATTGGTGAAGCTTAGGTAGATGGAGTAAAGCGCGGGATAGATCACGAAGGCCAGAAGCAGTGCAAGCGAGGGCAGCAGGATCAGAAGAAGCTGCCGTTCGGCGCGCCTTTCGTGGACGTTTCTGGCCATTGAAAGCTCTATAACTCATTTCGGAAGGGAAATCTGGAAACGCGGGCGGGCCCGCGTTTCCCTCGCAATGAGTAAGTAGACGCTTACTTTATGACCTCGTCGCCGAGCGTTTCCTTGACGTAGTCGACCAGGATTTTCTGTGCGCCGGCAGCATCGGTTTCCTTACGCAGGAGCGCTTCCGTTGCGCGGGCAACACCTTCGGAAACGGTGCCGAAGCCGGAAGCCTGCTTAAGGAAGGTGCCGTTCTCCGCCGCGGCATGGATCGGAACGAGTTCCGTCAGCTTCTGGAAGTCGGCGTTCTTCGCCGCATCCTTGCTGGACGGGATGTTGCCGATACGGGCCGCGTAAGAAACCTGTGTCTCCACCGAACCAATCTCCATCAGAGCCTTCTTGGCGAGTTCCACGTTGGCGGACTTGGAGTTGACGGCCCATGGGGCTGCCAGGTTGGCGAGAACATACTGACCGCCGGTTTGGCCGGGAACGGTCCAGGTGCCGACAACCTTGGTCACCTCAGGAATGGGGTTCTTGCTTTCACGACCCCAGTCGAAAATATAGCACCAGGAACCGCAAGTGGTTGCGGCCAGTTTGCCGGCCGGGAACATCTGATACTTTGGCACAACCCAGGGTTCAGGTCCGAGCAACGGCTGCGTTGGCATCAGGTCGTTGTCGATCAGCTGCTTGTAGACATCAAAAACATCCTTGATGCCCTCACCATTCAAATCGAGCTTACCGTTGGCATCAACGAGCTGCGGCGTCTTGGAACCGACGACCAGATGCTGAAAGCCTTCGTCGAAGGCGCCGCTTCCCCAGGAAACGCCGGCCGGGAAGAGCAGACCATATGCGCCGGTCTTCTTCTTGATTTCAGCGGCGCGATCGAGCAGTTCCTTCCAGGTCTTCGGCTGCTCGGTGGAGATGCCGGCCTTATCGAGAACGTCCTTGCGATAGTAGATTTCCTGAATGCCAAGCATGAACGGCATCACATAGGTTTCGCCATCCGGGCTGACGGCCAGCTGCTTGGCGACATCATAGAAATTGGCGTAGCCGTCCCATGCCTTGATTTCCTTGGTCACCGGCGCGAGGTAACCGGCCTCGACCATGTCAGCGACAGCGGCCGTCGTCGGGATGGAAAAGAGGTCCGGGGCGTTGCCGGCGCCGAGCTCGGTCAACAGCTTCGTCAGATAATCCTTGTCAGGCGCAGGGTATTCGACGACCTCGACGGTTACACCGTATTTCTTTTCGATCTTCTCGACCGTCGACTTCATGGCGTCGATGCCGGCCTGACCGTGATTGGCAATTCGGATTGTCTCGGCATGCGCCAGCGTGGAAACAGCGCCGAGCAGAATGGCGCACAGGCCACCAATGACCGTCTTCTTCAACGGAAGTCCTCCCTTTTGGTTCGCGGCGCCCTCCAGCACCACAGTCAAAAATGTACACGCATTCTTATTACTGGCAAGATGGATTTTAATGCGTTTTTTCATCTAACGCTAACACATTGAAAAGACGAGTTTTAATAAATCTTGTCTTCATTCGTTCATTTGTGTAACCGTATACACGCTGCATTCGGGAGGATTTTGGATGTCACAAAAATTGCGGCTTGGCGTCATTGGCGCAGGCCTGAAGGCGGCCGAGTATGCGGCAAGCTGGGCACGCATGCCCGAGATCGAATTTGTCGCGCTTGCCGATACGATGCCTTCCTCCCGAAAGCGCCTGATTGACGTATGCGTTGCCGCTGGAGCAGGCGCGCCGAAGAGCTTCGACGACTACCGAGAGATGTTGGCTTCCTGCCGAACGGAGCTGGATGTCGTCTATGTCTCGACGCCGCATGCGTTTCACGGTGAGCAGGCAACGGCTGTCGCGGAAGCCGGCCTCGACCTCTTCCTTGAAAAGCCGATGGTGACGACGGTGGCGGAAGCCGAACGGCTGATTGGGGCGCAGAAGAAGAGCGGTGTGACCATCGTAACCGCTTTCCAGGGCGGTCTTTCGCCCCTCGTGATCGATACGCGCAAACGGGCGCTTGCCGGGGAGTTCGGCCACCTGATTGCAATATCGGGGATGATCTGGGAAAGCTGGTCCGGCAACTATGACGGTCACTGGAAGCAACAGCCGGAGATTTCCGGCGGCGGTTTCATGTTCGACACCGGCGCCCACATGATGAACACTGTCTGCCTGCTGGCCAACTCGGACTTCGAGAGCGTGTCGGCCTATATGAACAATCACGGCAAGGAGGTCGACATTGCCACCGCGGTTTCGGCCCGCCTCAAGAACGGCGCGCTGGCGACGCTGACGGCTGCCGGCGAGGGTCCTCCCGGCTGCGCTTCCTACATCACCCTCTTCTATTCGAAAGCAATCGTTCGCATCGATGCCTGGGGCGGATGGCGCGAGATCAGCGTCGGGCGAAACGCCGAGCCGCGAGAAGAGGCGGAAATTCTCGGCAATCCGATGAAAAACTTCCTCGCCATTCGCGAAGGGACAATGGAAAACACCGGCTCCGTTGAAATGGGCCTGCGATTCGCTAGGCTCTGGGATGCAATCAAGGAATCGGCTGCGGCAGACGGGCTCCCCGTCCGGATCTCCGCGCCATAGACGTGGAAATGTAGAAATGAGCAAGCGACGGGTCACCTCGAAGGAACTGGCAAAGCTTGCTGGGGTGTCGTCTGCGACGATCTCGCGTGCCTTCTCGCCGGATTCCAGAATCGGAAGTGCAACGCGCGACCGCATCCTGGCCGTTGCTCGCGAGTATGGATACCAGCCGAATGCCATTGCGCGCTCGCTCAACAACCAGCGATCGAGGCTGGTGGCGCTGGTTGTCAACGCAATCGGCAATCCGTGCGAAGCAGAAGAGCAGCAACTACTCGTTCATCGCCTCCAGGCCAGGCAACTTCTGCCTATCATTCTGTGTTGTGCCGACCACGATGATCGGCTGCAGCTCATGCGCTTAGCCTCGACCTATCAGGTAGATCATGTCGTCGTCTTCTCCGACATGGTCTCGATGCAGGACGCGATCGACATCTTCCATACGACGAAGCCGATTATCGTCTCCTTTGAACCGCTCGACAATGAGATGGTCTCAAGCGTCCGGATAGACGGATCGGCCGCTGCTGACGAGATTATCGGCAAGATTGTCGGTGATGGGAAGAAGCGGTTCGCCTACCTCGCGGGAACGAAGTCAAGCTGGATCGACAAGCTGAGGCGCAGGTGGTTTGTCGAGGCCTTGGCCAAGCGCGGCCTGACGCTACAGGCCGAAGCCTTTGGCGACTACAGCTACGATTCCGGTTTCAAGGAGGCTGTTTTGCTTCTTCACCGCGCCAAGGTGGATGCCATCATCTGCGGCAACGACGTCATGGCAATTGGTGCGCGCGATGCGGCACGGCGCGTACTCGGGAAGAGCACGCCAGATGATATTGCCATCGTTGGACAGGACGGAATCGCGATGGCGGCATGGGATTGCAATGACCTGACGACGCTGAGCCTCGACCACGCGGCATTTATCGACGCGGTGATCGAGCTCATCGAGCGCCATGATGCCGAACTAGAAGGCCCCCACAGCATTACTCTGACCTGCACGGCCCGCTGGGGCTCGACTGCGTAGGAAAGAGCTATCGAGATCGCGCGACCACAACGTCTTCCGCCTCTTGGCGGCTCATACCAAGAACAGCCCTGCCTATGTCGAAGCTGAAACCGTTGCGTGCGAACGCGGCCATCTCCTTGGTCACGCGGTCGCGATCGCCGTCGCCTCGCCGAAATGGCCCGAAGGCGCGTTTGCGCGCGAAGACCACGGCGGCCAGCAAGTCGTCTGCTTCATCGAGCGCGGCGGTGACGGTTTCTCGATGGACACCCTTTTGTGACAGTTTCTGAGCGATGTGTCGCTTCGATCTGCCACTTCGAACCCCGGAGCGCGTCCTGATTTCAGCATAGACAGTATCGTTCAGCCCCGCATGCTTGTAGGCGAACGCGACGGCAAAGTCCGCAATCGCCTTGAGTTGCACCTCGCTGATGTCTGTGAATTTTTGCTTCGCCTTACGGATGATGGCATCGAACAGTTGTCTTTCCGTCATCATCTGCCGCTCGAGCCGATAGATCGTCGAGTTTCTGGCCCAGCTCAGCATGCGTGCAGTCGGGATATCGGATGGTGTCGGCTCGTTGCTCACGATTGAATGGCGTCCTTGTTGCTTATCTGTGAGAGGAGCCAAGCCGTGAACGCCAGGCCGAGCGTATGTTCTCGCTTACCATCCGGCGTCACCACATAGTAGTTGTTCTCGGTCGACATCGGTCGGTCGACAACGATTTTGAGTTTTCCGGAGCTCAGCTCCTGTTCGATCAGATATAGTGGCAGAAGCGCAAACCCCAGTGCCATTGAGGCTGCTTCGATGATCATCGAAAACTGGTCGAACCGGTTGCCTCGATAAGACGGATCGGCGTCGATGTCGCAGTGTTCGAACCACTGGCGCCAAAGTCTCGGGCGCGTCGCCAGATGCAGGAGAGGCTTGTCTACAAGTTCCGCTGCGCTCGCGACTGGATCAGATTTCAGCAGGCTCGGGCTGGCAACCGGAACGATCTTTTCGTCGCAGAGAAAGGTGCAGGTTGCGCGTGCCCAAATCGGCTGGCCGTAGTGAATGGCAAGATCAAAGCCTTCCTCCTCAAAGTCGAACGGCTCTGAGCGAGAGGCTATGTCGACGAGGGAACCTGGATGGATCGCCAGAAAATTTGGCAGCCGAGGCGTCAGCCAGCGGCTGCCGAATGTCGGCAAGGTGGCGATCGAAAGGGTTGCCGTGGCGCCGGAAGCCGCCCGGATCATCATCTCTTCCGTCTGGTGCAGGAGACGTCGTGCCTCCGGCAAAAGCCGCTTGCCGGCTTCCGACAGGATCGCTCGCTGCCGCACGCGTTCGAACAGGAGGACACCGAGCTGCGTTTCAAGGTCCTTGATTTGCCGGCTGACGGCGCTTTGCGTCAGGTTCAGTTCGAGGGCTGCCCTGGTGAAGTTGCCGTGGCGGGCGGCTGACTCGAAGGACTGCAGTGTAGTCAAGTCAGGCATAAGCTTTCGAGGCAAGGTCATTCCGAAACCGCATCATCTTAGCTTCATTTATCGTTATTCATCTACTCCACGCGCGATATGATCGCAATCCAGAATGAACTCTTCCAACTGGCACTGTGAGATAAATATGTCGACCAGAAGTTTCGTTTCTTCCTGCAGCATCCGCTCTGCATTTTCCGCGGCTATGTCTGCCATGTATCGGACCGAGGTGCCGGCCTACGGCACGCTGATGAATATCGTGGCCAGGGTAAACACGGCAACGCTCAACGCCGATCCGGCGCTTAAGCAGAGGCTTGAAGAAACCGATTCCCTGGAGCGTGTATCGGAAGAGCGACACGGCGCGATCCGTCTTGGGACGGCTGCAGAACTTGCGATGATGCGGCGCGTCTTCGCCGTTATGGGCATGTTTCCGGTCGGCTACTACGACCTTAGCGAGGCCGGGGTGCCGGTCCATTCCACCGCGTTCCGGCCGGTGGGCGATGCGGCCTTGAAGCGCAATCCGTTCCGCGTCTTCACCTCTCTCCTGCGTCTCGATCTGATTGCTGACGAGGCACTTCGCGCCGAAGCCGAGACGATCCTGCAGAAGCGTCAGATCTTCACCGCCGGTGCTGCCGAACTGACGGAAAAGGCCGAACAGCAAGGCGGTCTCGACGCGGACGATGCCAATCGCTTCGTTGCCGAGGTTCTGGAGACTTTCCGTTGGCACAATCAGGCCGATGTCGACCTCGCCATGTACAAGCGCCTGCATGATGCGCACCGGCTGATCGCCGATGTTGTCTCCTTCAAGGGCCCGCACATCAATCACCTGACTCCGCGCACGCTCGATATCGACGAAGTACAGCGCCTGATGCCGGAATATGGCATTGCGCCAAAGGCCGTTGTCGAGGGTCCGCCAAGCCGGCGCTGTGCCATTCTGTTGCGGCAGACGTCGTTCAAGGCGCTCGAGGAAGCCGTCTCTTTCCAGGGTGCGGATGGGACCTGGCAGCAAGGAACACATACGGCTCGTTTCGGCGAGATCGAAAGCCGCGGTATCGCCCTGACGCCGAAGGGCCGCGGCCTTTACGACAAGCTTTTGACGGAGTCGCGCAAGGTGGTGCGCCCGGCAGCCGATGGCTCGAACGCGAGAGCTTATGAAAAGGCGCTCGCCGATGCGTTCGTGCCTTTCCCTGACAGTTGGGCCGAAATTCGCGACCAGGGCCTTGGTTACTTCCGCTACTCGCTCACCCCAAAGGGCCAAAGCACGATTGCCTCGGCTGATGTGACCATTGATCAGCTCGTGGCGGATGCTCTCGTCTGCTTCGACCCGATCGTCTACGAGGACTTCCTGCC
Organism: Rhizobium sp. BK181; assembly: GCF_014193305.1. Lineage (NCBI taxonomy): Bacteria > Pseudomonadati > Pseudomonadota > Alphaproteobacteria > Hyphomicrobiales > Rhizobiaceae > Rhizobium > Rhizobium sp. BK181. The sequence goes on along the minus strand of NZ_JACHZA010000020.1, from coordinate 28,399 downwards.
CGTCAGCGCGGCTGGCATCTTCCAATCCAACCTCGGCGACGAGGCGGCGCAGGATTTTACCGCAAACCCCAACCAGCAGCGCTTCGAGCGCGATCTCGGTGCCTCGGTTCTTAACGAATTCGACCACTACGCCGGTATCGAGGCGCAATCGATCGCTGAGTGCCGCGCCCTTCTGACCGCGGCGCAAGCGGCTGAATAAAGCGACAGCTGAAACCGACAATCCTCCAGAACATCAGAGAGTTTTTCACATGACCATCGCAGCAAGAACAGTGAATGTAACCCAGGAAACCGTCGCACTTCTCGACAAGATCGGCGTCGACAAGGCGCTCTACACCGGTGGAGACATGGCCTCTTACAGCCCGGTCACGGGTGAACAGCTCGCTGCCCTGAAGACGGACAGCCGTGATGCCGCGACCGCGAAGATCGAAAAAGCCGCCCGCGCCTTTCAGGCCTGGCGCCTGGTTCCCGCGCCCAAGCGCGGCGAACTCGTTCGCCTGCTCGGCGAGGAACTGCGCGCGGTGAAGACGGAGCTTGGCCGACTGGTGTCGATCGAGGCCGGCAAAATTCCGTCCGAAGGTCTTGGTGAAGTGCAGGAAATGATCGACATCTGCGATTTTGCCGTCGGTCTGTCCCGCCAGCTCTACGGCCTGACGATCGCAACCGAACGCCCCGGCCATCGGATGATGGAAACCTGGCATCCGCTCGGTGTCGTCGGTGTCATCTCCGCCTTCAACTTCCCGGTTGCCGTCTGGGCCTGGAACGCCGCGCTGGCGTTGGTTTGCGGCAATGCCGTCGTCTGGAAGCCTTCGGAGAAGACGCCGCTGACCGCGCTCGCTTCGCAGACGATCCTGCAGCGTGCCATTGCCCGTTTCGGCGACGCGCCGGAGGGTCTGAGCGAAGTGCTGATCGGCGATCGTGCCATCGGCGAGATTCTGGTCGATAACCCGAAGGTACCGGTGGTATCCGCGACGGGCTCGACCCGCATGGGCCGGGAAGTCGGTCCGCGGCTGGCGCGCCGTTTTGCCCGTTCGATCCTCGAGCTCGGCGGTAACAACGCGGGTATCGTCTGCCCGTCTGCCGATCTCGACATGGCGCTGCGCGCCATCGCCTTTGGTGCCATGGGCACGGCAGGCCAGCGTTGCACGACGCTTCGCCGTCTCTTCGTGCACGAAAGCGTCTACGACCAGCTCGTGCCGCGCCTGAAGAAAGCCTATGCCAATGTCTCGGTCGGCAACCCGCTCGAAACGACGGCGCTTGTCGGTCCGCTGATCGACAAGCTTGCCTTCGACGGCATGCAGAAGGCGCTTGGCGAGGCGAAGGCCCATGGCGGCGCCGTCAACGGCGGTGAGCGCGTCGCAATGCCCCACGACAAAGCTTACTACGTCAAGCCGGCGCTGGTGGAAATGCCCGCGCAGGTCGGCCCAGTGCTGGAAGAAACGTTCGCGCCAATCCTTTACGTGATGAAATACAACGACTTCGACAAGGTGATCGAAGACCACAACGCTGTCGGCGCTGGTCTCTCCTCCTCGATCTTCACGCTGGACCTTCGCGAAGCCGAGCGTTTCCTCTCGGCCGACGGATCCGATTGCGGCATCGCCAACGTCAACATCGGGACTTCGGGTGCCGAAATCGGCGGAGCGTTTGGTGGTGAGAAGGAAACCGGCGGCGGTCGCGAGTCTGGCTCCGACGCGTGGAAGGCTTACATGCGCCGCGCTACCAACACGGTGAACTACTCCAGGGCTCTGCCACTTGCGCAGGGCGTCTCCTTCGAAATCGAATAGGAGCTGATATGACGATCGATGTGAAAATGGAGGCGGGTTTTAGGCCCGCCTCGAGGATATCTTCTATCGGTGTCTCCGAGATCCTACAGATCGGTGCACGCGCCGCGGCCATGAAGCGGGAAGGCAAGCCGGTCATCGTCCTTGGCGCCGGCGAACCTGATTTCGAAACGCCCGACCATGTCAAGCAGGCAGCCTGGGACGCCATGCAGCGTGGGGACACCAAATACACCGCGCTCGACGGCACGCCGGCGCTGAAGGAGGCGATCCGCACCAAGTTTCAGCGCGAGAACGATGTTTCTTTCGACGTGAGCGAGATAACGGTCGCCACCGGTGCAAAGCAGATCCTCTTCAACGCGATGATGGCGACTATTGATGCGGGTGATGAGGTTATCATCCCCACGCCCTACTGGACGTCCTATTCCGACATTGTCCAGATCTGCCAAGGAAAGCCGGTTCTCGTCCCCTGCGATGCGCAAAGCGGCTTTCGGCTTACGGCCGAGAAGCTCGAGGCGGCGATCACGCCGCGGACACGCTGGCTATTATTGAACTCGCCATCCAACCCATCCGGCGCAGCCTATAGCGCCGCTGACTACCGCCCGTTGCTGGATGTGCTCCTCAGACATCCGCATGTCTGGCTGATGGTCGACGACATGTACGAACACATCGTCTATGACGATTTTCGTTTCGTCACGCCGTTGCAGTTGGAGCCGCGTCTGCGTGAACGCACGCTTACGATCAACGGCGTCTCCAAAGCCTATGCCATGACGGGCTGGCGCATCGGCTATGCCGGCGGCCCGAAGGCGCTCATCAAGGCGATGGCGGTCGTACAGAGCCAGGCAACGTCCTGCCCCTCCTCGATCAGTCAGGCGGCGGCCGTTGCGGCACTCAGCGGACCGCAGGATCTTCTTGCGGAGCGAACCGAAAGCTTCAGGCGGCGTCGCGATCTGGTCGTTTCGGGGCTCAACGCCATCGATGGTCTTGATTGCCGCACGCCCGAAGGTGCTTTTTATACCTTTTCCGGCTGCGGTGGAATTCTCGGCCTGACAACGGCAAGCGGCCGCAGGATCACGACGGACAGCGAGTTCTGCGCCTACCTGCTCGAAGAGGCGAATGTCGCCGTTGTGCCGGGCTCGGCCTTCGGCCTGTCTCCCTTCTTCAGGATCTCCTACGCCTCGGCGCAGGCAGATCTCAAAGAGGCGCTGGAGCGTATCGCGGTTGCTTGCCAACGGCTCGGTTGAGCCACGGCGTGCGAGGCGGGTTTTGCCGGCTTCGCGCACTGTCTGCCTATCGTTGACGGAAGTTCGGCCTTCGCCAGAGTTAAAATGCAAAAACGCCCGGATCGTCTCCGGGCGTTTTCTCTTGCTTAAGTTTTGGCCGGCTGATCAACCAGCAATCTTTTCGCCGTAAGCCTTCTGCGCATAGTAGTGGCCGAAGCGGCTGTCGAGGAACGCATCAAGTCCGACATCTTCCTGGCGGATGAAGCCCTTCGCCGGCAGATCGCCCTTCGCCAACATGTCGAGAACGGCGCAAATGCTGCAGGCGGTCGTGATCTGGATGGCGCTCATCATGCGGCCGGCAACAACGGCGCTGTAGACCTTGTTGGCATAGGTTTCCTGTACAAGGCGACCGGTCTTCCAACCGGACACGGTGACGAAGACGATGACGACGTCCTGCATGGTGGACGGCAGTGCGTGCTCGAGGATATCCTTGAGGACTTCGCGGCGATGGCGCAGGCCGAGATCGCTGAGCAGCGCCTTCATGATGGCGGCGTGGCCGGGATAGCGGATGGTGCGATAATTCAGCGTGCGAACCTTGCCCTTCAGCGTCTCGCAGAGCGTGCCGAGTCCACCCGAGGTGTTGAAGGCCTCGTAGGTCACGCCGTCGAGCGAGAATTCTTCGCGCTCTTCCAGCGCCGGCACTTCGATCAATTGTCCGTCGACGATCGCTTCACACGGCTCGATGTATTCGTTGATAACGCCGTCGGTGCTCCAGGTCAGATTGTAGTTGAGCGCATTCGACGGATATTGCGGCAAAGCCCCAACGCGCATGCGCACGCTATCGAGTTTGTCGAAGCGGCTGGCAAGATCGTTGGCGACGATCGAGATGAAGCCTGGCGCGAGGCCGCATTGCGGGATGAAGGCGGTGGACGCGTTCGCAGCAATCGCCTTGACGCGGCGGGTGGATTCGACGTCTTCGGTTAGGTCGAGGTAGTGCACGCCGGCCTCGGCGGCAGCCTCGGCGATCGCGATCGTCAGGTGGAACGGAGCAGCACTCAGGACGGCGAATTTGCCGGAGAGCAGTTTGACCACGGCGGCATGGTCAGCGATATCGATTTCCGCCAGGCTGAGGGCGGAATTCGCCTCCATGTGTTCCAGTTGCTGCTTGCTGCGATCGGCAAGCGTAACGTGATAGTCGCCGGAATGGATGAGAAGGCGGGCAATCGTTGAGCCGATCTTGCCGGCACCGATGACGACGATGTTTTTCATATGTGTTCCCCTAACTGGATCCAAAAATCTTTATGGCCTTTTTATTCACGTCAGGTTGGTTGATTCAAAGCGCCATATTGATAAGAATGACCGCCGTATTTTGGCGGATTGCCGCCGGAGATGGTCAATATGACGATGAGCGACAAAGATCGGCAGCTTTTGTCGATCCTCAGCGAGAATGCCCGCATACCGACGGCCATGTTGGCCCGCAAGCTTGGCCTGTCACGCACGACAGTCCAGGCGAAGATTGAGCGGCTGGAGCGGGACGGCGTCATTGCGGGCTACGGTGTGCGCCTGTCGGAGTCTTTCGAAAGCGGGCAGATAAAGGCGCATGTGCTCATCACGCTGGCAGCGAAGGCACTTGGGCGCGTGACGCTTGAGCTACAGGCGATCGCGCACGTCCGCGTCGTCTATTCCGTTAGCGGCAGCTTCGACATGATCGCAATCGTTGCCGCGGAATCCATCAGCGAGCTCGATACGGTCATTGACAAGATCGGCGAGATCGAGGGGGTCGAAAAGACCCTCTCGTCGATTATCCTATCGACGCGCGTCAACCGTTAGAGTAGTCCGGTCGCATTGCGCGCACCATTTTGGTGGCTGGCCGGTGGGGCGTTGCGCCCCTGACATCGGCGCTGGTGGCTGACAATGATTGGTTTCGGTCGATCGAAGACGGGCCCGACGTATTCGCGCTGCAACGCGTGACGGAAGATGCTCGGTTGTTTCTCCGGATTGTCCAAGCGTTAAGGTCGCCCGTTGCAGCGCTTAAGGTAACTGCCTCCGGTGCGTTCATCGTGTGACGATGCCCGCGACTGTCTGCCGATTGTCGCTTCCGGGCGGGTAGCATGCGCGCCGCTGCCAAGGATTGTTTTGGGTGCTGACACAGGATCCAGGCCGCTGGCATGGTATCTCGGAAACGTCGAATTGATGTGGCTGCTCGAACGCCAGTGTGCCGAGGCGCCGTCATTTCAGTTGCGTTGACGGCGTGTGTGGACAAGCGGGAGACGATGCCCGCACTATTCGCGGCGGGCTTTCACCGGCGTCACGTCTTTCCCTGCGCATTGGTGGAGAGGAGGTATGAATTTGACGAGCGGCGCTCGATGGTACGTCATCATCATCTGGCAGATTAGGGCCGTCGCATCAGAAGTTTGCCGAGGATGAACTCACGTTGGTGATACGTCCGCGCCGGCAGGTTAACGCTTTTCTCGAGCCATGAATTTGTTTTGCCGTCGCAGCAACAGGCCTGTTGCCGGATCATTGTGAGAGAGAGCCGATGTGCGTGAGATCGTCGGTTTCTGGACGCGCCTGGAACGCGCAGCTTTTTGCATTCTGTCACAATTAGCGGCGCGGTGGTGATCTAGGCTGGAACATCCTCACCGCTGGCGCACGGCTCCAAGGACCGTCGATTGCAGACCACGCTCCCGTTTCTGGAGGTTCGGGGGCGGCCGCCTATGTATGTCAACCGAAGTCCTTTTGGCGGCCACGTCGACCTGGACCCGTCGGAAAGTTCCCCGCGGGGAACGATCCAAGCTTGAGTTCGAAGCGCGCCAGAAACCGATGTCGGAATTCTGCAGGGCGGTTTAAGTGGCTAAATGTTCAGCAGCAAGCGCTTCCTGCTCCCGTTTGGTTCTGGATGCGCGTTGGCTTCGATTTGGTGATGACACTAATGGTCAGGGTGCCAGACCAAAATGGCCTGTCTGATAGGACGGGGTCGCTCTGAGCCTGCGGTGGAGGCCCCGGTTGGCATGCAGCAATGGGGTCGTTTTTCAGAGTGTGATGGACAACACGGGCCGGCCAACGCTGACTGCCAATAGGGCGCGTACCGTGGGAATGGCGAGGCGTCGGGTTTGTGCTGGCAGCCGCAGCGCGATCAGGGTTCATCGGGCACTTGCTCATCGGGCACTTGCCGTCGCGATATTTGAGAGTTCCCCGCGGGGAACCTTGGCATGGCTCGCATGCCCTCGACTGCTCAGGGTCTCATGCGTGCCTCTGGAAATGATGGTTGGCGACACTTCGGTGCGCGGACTAACCGAAGGCTGTCTCCTGTCCTCGGCAAGGATTGATCAGTTTATTCAGTAGAAAGTTCCCCGCGGGGAACTGCAGGATATCGATCGGAGGATGGTTGTCGTGCGGTGAGCAGACGCGTCTTCCTGGCCCAGAACCACGCACTCATAAAGCCGCCGGACGGGGAAGATTTGTCGTAACTGCGGTTGACAAATCACCCCCCAATCCGGGATTCTGAAAGAGCGGAATGACCACGGCAGCGAAAGAATCGACTCTGAGAGACCGATTTTTGTCCCTTGACCGACGCTTGTCGCCCGCAAGCACGGCCCGAAAGCGCAAGTCCGGGAAAAGTTGCGTCATGCATAGCGGAAGTAACGACCGTATTTGCTGCCGTAACGAAAAAACATCATGGTTAACCAAGTATTTAACGGCGCCTCTCGCAGACTCAGCAGACACTCCTGAAACGCTCAACACATGTCGAAAGTACCTGTTCGCCAGGCTGCTTCCACCAGTTCCCGGCCGAAAAGATCTCGACCTCCTGCGCTCCATGGTAGCCGGCGGCCTCAATCGAACGGCGGATTCCTCTAAGGTCGATCACGCCGTCCCCCATCATCCCGCGATCGAGCAAAAGGTCCGTTGTTGGCACCAGCCAGTCGCAGATGTGGTGGGCGAGGATCCGGCCAGCTGCTCCCGCCCGGGAGATCTGCTGTTCGAGTTTGGGGTCCCACCACACATGGTACACGTCGATTGCGACACCTATCCCGTCACCGAGAAGATCGCAGATGTCGAGCGCCTGCTCGAGGGTATTCACACAGGCTCGGTCGGCTGCATACATCGGATGGAGAGGTTCGATGGCGAGCGGTATGCCGGCGGAGCGTGCGTGCGGGAGGATCTGGGCGATACCGTCGGCCACCATCTCGCGGGCCTCAGCGATGTTTCTTGATCCGACAGGCAGACCACCGACAACAAGGACGAGGCAGTCGGCGTTAAGAGCCGCTGCCTCGTCGATGGCCTTCCTGTTGTCGTCGATTGCCGTGGCGCGGGCCGCTGGATTGCCAGCAGGAAACATGCCGCCGCGGCATAGTCCCGTCACTTTCAATCCGTTTTCGGCGACAATGCGCGACGCCTCCGCAAGACCGATCGCGTGAACCTGGTCGCGCCATGGAGCGATCGCGACGATATCCTGTCTGAGGCATGCATCGACGGCCTGCCGCATGTTGTACTGTTCGCGGACGGTCGCGAGGTTGATCGATAGGCCGTCGACTGGCATGCGCGTTTCTCCCTTCCCACGTCATTGCGTGACGTGCTCTTGGTTTTTCAGATTCCAGCTGTTGCGAGGATTGTCTTCATTCGTTCAGTTGCCAGATCCGGGTCCCGAAGCACCCGGGCCTGGTCGGCAAGCCGGAACAACTCGGCAAGATGAACCATCGAGCGAGTGCTCTGCTGACCGCCGAGCATCTGGAAATGGCTCTGGAAGCCGTTGAGGTAGGCAAGGAAGACAACGCCGGTCTTGTAGAACCGCGTCGGCGCCTTGAAGATGTGCCGAGACAACGGCACGGTCGGGGCGAGAATGGCGTGGAATCCTGTGAGGTCGTCTGCTGCGAGCCTATGCAAGGCGGCGCTGGCCGCAGGGGCAATGGCATCGAAAATTCCAAGCAGCGCGTGAGAATATCCCTTCTCGTCGCCTGCGATGAGTTCTGCATAGTTGAAGTCATCGCCGGTATACATCTTTACCGCAGGATCGAGCCGGCGACGCATGACGATTTCCTTCTCGGCCGAAAGAAGGGAAATCTTCACGCCATCTACCCGGCTCGCGTGGTCGTTGATGATGGCGAGCGCTGTCTCCATGGCCGCCATATCGTCACGGGATCCCCAATAACCCGCAAGAGCGGGGTCGAACATGTCACCGAGCCAATGGATGATCACCGGTTCGCGGACCTGTCGCAGGATCCGGTCATAGACCCGGACATAGTCTTCGGGACTTTTCGCTGCGGCGGCCAGGGCGCGGCTCGCCATCAGAATGATACGACCTCCCTGCCCCTCGATATAGTTCACCTGTTCTTCATAGGCCCGAATCACGTCGTCGATGCCGACGTCAGGCCCGGGAATGAGATGATCCGTGCCTGCGCCGTAGGCGATCAATGCATCGGAACGATTGCGCGCGGCGGACTGGACCTCTGCAATCAGCTCCCTGGCTCCCGCCCAGTCGAGCCCCATGCCGCGTTGGGCTGTGTCCATGGCTTCTGCAACGCCAAGGCCGAGGTCCCACAGGTGTTCGCGAAACGCCACCGTGCGCTCCCAATCTATATTGCGGTCGAGCCAGGGATCGTTGTCGGCCAGGGGATCGACGACCACGTGTGCTGCTGCATAAGCGACGCGATTGAATGCATGTCCGCCGGCCGGGCGCTCGGGCGCGGCCAGTGGTTGGTTGGCGATGGTGTAGTGCTGGAGCGTGCGGCCAGAAACAGGAAGGTGGAGTGTCGTCGCCATCCTCAGGCAACCTTGCGAGCGACGGAGCCAGCGAGCGGGGGCACATTGACCCAGCGTCGCTCCTTCCAGCTCTTTTGCGCAAGCTCGGCGAGTTGAACGCCCTTGGCCCCTTCCCTCAAGGTGAACTTCCATGGCGCGTCCTCGACGACGTAACGCAGGTAGTCCTCCCACTGCGCCTTGAAGCCGTTGTCGAAGACCTGTGTTTCGGGAACTTCGTCCCACGTCCTGTAGAAATCGATCGTTTGTGGCTGGTCCGGGTTCCACACCGGCTTGGGGGTGTTGACGCGATGCTGGGTCCAGCACTTGGTTAGGCCGCAAACCGCCGATCCATGAGTGCCGTCGACCTGGAAGGTCACGAGGTCATCACGACGGACGCGAACCGCCCAGGACGAGTTGATATGAGCAACGATGCCCCCCTCGAGTTCGAAGGTCGAATAGGCGGCATCATCAGCGTCAGCCTGGTAGACTTCGCCATTTTCGTCGACGCGGCTTGGAATGTGGGTTGACGCATAGCAGCTGACGGCCTTGACCTCGCCGAAGAGGTTGTCCAGCACATAACGCCAATGCGGCAGCATATCGAGGATCATACCGCCGCCATCGGCAGCGCGGTAATTCCAGGAGGGCCGTTGCGCGGCCACTCCCCAGTCCCCCTCGAACACCCAGTAGCCAAACTCCCCACGCACTGAAAGAATCCTGCCAAAGAAACCGCTGTCCTTCAGCAAGGCGATCTTTCGCAGGCCCGGCAGATAGAGCTTGTCCTGAACCACGCCGTTCTTGACGCCGCGCTCCTCTGCGAGGGAAGCAACGGAGAGCGCTTCCTCTAAAGTCTCCGAGATCGGTTTTTCGCAGTAGACGTGCTTTCCGGCTTCGATGGCCTTCCTCAGCAAGGCGACGCGCATCTGGGTCGAGCCTGCGTCGAAAAAGATCTTGTTGTTCGGATCGGCAAGCGCGCTATCGAGATCGGTGGTCGTTCGGGTCAGTCCATGCTTGCGGGCAACCGCCTCGATCTTGTCCGCGTTGCGGCCGACGAGGATCGGGTCCGGCATCAGGCGATCGCCATTTCTAAGCAGGAGCCCGCCCTGCTCCCGGAACGCCAGGATCGATCGCACCAGGTGCTGATTATAGCCCATGCGGCCGGTAATACCATGCATGATGATGCCAAGCGAAATCGTCGCCATCTGTTCTTCCTCCCAATAAATAACTATTTAGTTACATAAGTGACATGCGCGATCGGAGCTGTCAACCCGGACCTGGCGCGTGCTCACTTCTCAAACAATGCGGGCAATATCAAAATCTAGCGCCCCCGGAACAAGGCCGACCGGAATCCCCACGCGGACAAGAGGCTGGATATCGCACGTCGAACAACGTAAGCGAAAACTGACATGCCTTTTTTGAACTGACGCATCGAGCATATGAAGCCAATTTCAAGAACCAACCTCGAGCAGGCCAAATCGCACAATCGGCGTGTGGTGATTGAAGCGATCCGAACGAACGGTCCCCTGTCGCGGGCGGCAATTGCGCGGTTGACGGCCCTCACGACGCAAACGGTGTCGAATATCGTCGAGGAGCTGGAAGTGGCGATGCTCCTCACGGCGGACGCTGCCAAAAAGATCCCACGCGGGCAGCCTGTCAGGCTCTATTCGATCAACCCGGACGGGGCCTACTCCATTGGCCTGGACCTGGAGCGCGACCTTGCGGTGGGCGTGCTGACCGATCTTGCGGGACGCGTTCGGGCGCGAGTGGAAAGAGCTGTCGAACGGCCAACGCCAGCCGAGGCGATGCCTGTTCTTGCCGAAATCGTGCTGGAACTCCAGCAGGCCTTCCCGCTCGATAGCGCTCGCCTGCTTGGCGCCGGCATCGCAATGCCCGGTCGCTACGCTACCGAGGTGTGACATTACTTAGTCCGGTAACGTTGCCCGACTGGCAGGACTTTCCCGTGGCGAGCAAGCTTGCGGACCGTCTCGGTATGCCGGTCCTTGTCGAAAACGACGCGGCCGCAGCGACAATCGGGGAGCGGCTTTACGGCGTGGGGCGCGGCCTGACCAGTTTCGTCTATCTCTTTCTTGGCGGAGGCATCGGCGCCGGCCTGTTCCTCGACGGCCAGCTCTACAAGGGCAGCCGCAGCAACGCTGGCGAGATCGGTCACATGATTGCTGTCTCGAACGGTCTGCCTTGCGTCTGCGGCAAGCGCGGTTGCCTGGATCGTTATGTGTCTCTCGGGGCTGCCTATGATTATCTGAATATCACAGCCCATGGACAGGCCTGGACCCGTTCCCCCGACATCGTGGCCGGGCTTAGCCAGGACCGGATCGACGCATGGGCAGAAACTGCGCCGAAGCCATGCGGCAGACGATCGATGTTCTCGAACTCGCCTTCGACCCCCAGACGATCGTTCTCGGCGGCTCGATGCCGACGCGTTTGCTAGAAGGACTCGCGCGCCGTCTCCAGCCCTTGCACCGGCCGGTCGATCCCGGCCAGGAACGTGTTCTGCCGCGCATCATGACCGGTGCGATCGGTAGGGATACGGCCCTTCTTGGTGCCGCGGCACTGCCGATCTTCTCGGAAACGAATCCACAGTTCGACGTTTTGCAAAAGCCGCTCAGGCAAAGGCCTCAGGAGTAGCCGTAGAGGATCGGCATCAGGCCCGCGAGCGCCTTGAACCGCTCCCAGGACTTGTCCTCGGGTCTTGTCCAGGCACTCTCGGCCAGCGCCGAGACCCGTGGGAATACCAGGCGGTCGAAGACGGCGCGGTCGGTCATCGGTTCCGACCAGATGCAGGCCTGGATGCCACGCAGCTTCTTTTTCTGCTCAGCGCTCCAGCCTTCGACCGGATCGAAATTATAGAGCGTCTCGGGCTCCGACCATCCTGCCCAGCTGGCGCCGGGCTCATCCCAATCCGGGCTGTTTGCCATGTCGAGGTAGTAGACCTGTCCGGGGCAGACAACCATCTCGTAGCCTTGCCCGGCAAGCGCTGCTGAGACTTCGACGCTCCGCCAGCCGCAGAGGTAGCTTTTGTCCTTGTCGATGACATTGCCATGCGCGGCTTCCTCCCAGCCGCCGGTGATGCAGCCTTGCTCGGCAAGGAACTTTTGGATCCTTGCGAGAAAGATGGATTGCAAAACGGCCGCACCCGACCCGTCGATATCATCTGCTCCATGGGTATTGGTGATAACGTTGAGCCGCTTGGCGTGCTGATTGGCAACGATGTCTCCACCGATCTCTTTGAGCTTCGCTAGCGCTTCGGGCGAGCCCGACCAGGCGCCCAGCGGAACTTCATCCGCCCCGATATGAATCGTCCTGAAGGGAAAGAGTTCGATCAGTTCGCGGAAGATGGTTTCCAGTACCTGATAAGTCTGCTCGCGCGCCGGATTGATGCAATTGTCCGGAAAGCCCTGGACGGAATAGTAGCTTCCGGCTTCCTGCGGATCGCGAAGCTCCGGGATCGCCTGTTGCATGGCATAGCAATGTCCAGGCACATCGATTTCAGGAACAATTTCAATGCCGAGCCCACCTGCATGCGCAACGATCTCTCGGACCGCCGCCTTCGTGTAATATCCGCCTGTCCGCGCCGCACCCGATCCTAGGAGCGGCGGGATCGCCAGCCCGTGTCCGCGCCAGGCGCCGACTTCGGTCAGGGCAGGATAGGCGTCGATTTCCACGCGCCAGGCCTCGTCGTCCGAAAGGTGCCAGTGGAAACGGTTGATCTTGTTCCAGGCAAGGATGGCGAGCAGTTTCTTGATTTCGGACGTCGCATAGAACTGTCGAGCAACGTCGAGATGCAGGCCGCGCCAGCCCATGGTCGGCTCGTCGCGGATCTTGCCTTCGACAGGAAAGCGGAAGGCGTGGGGATGAAGATGTGCACCTCGCCAGATCTGACCAAGCGTGATCAGGCCATAGAGGAGGCCGGCGCGAGTGCTGGCCGAAACCTGTATTGAATCTCCGGCGAAAGATATGTCGTAGGCCTCCGCGGCAAATCCGTCGACGACATCAAGATTGACGGGCATGCCGCCTTCAGAGGCTGGCCGAACAATTCCCTCGACAGCAAACAGCTGCTCGACGAGGGTAACAAAGGCATCAGCCGCGGCATGTGCCAAGGGGTTGCTCGCGTTGATCGAGAAGCCGGGTGGGGCTTGCCGCTTCCCCGATACGGACACCTCTGAGGGCCAAGGTACGATCGCGACCGGCACCGGTGGATCGGCTGGAACGGGATAGATTTGCGCGCCGCGCTTCAAGGGAGCATTGTTTGCGAGTGATCGGGTCGGTTCGACCGAAAGCGATAGCGTGCTGCCATCGGCAAAGGCAAGATAGGCACCCGTTGCACCGTCCGTCCAATGCTGGAACGGCCAGCTGAGTGCGGAGATCGCCAGTGACCAGGTCTTGCCCGCGCCCAGCTCGAAATTTTCCGGCGGCAGGAACTCGGTAAAGTTCGACAGTCTGCGGCTGACGGTCCCGCCCTCGATCCGGACGGCCGGATCCACCCGGCCGGGACCGCTGATGCAGAGGGTGAAATGGGAGATCGTCTTGGTCGACAGGTTCTTGAGATTGAGCGTGTAGGCCTGTGGTGCTTCGTCCGTCGCAGGCCGCCATGTGGCCTCGAGCCGCAGGGCGTGCTGGCGCTGTGTCAACATGAATATCTCTCGATCGTGTTGGTTGGTTCCAACATTCGCTACGAATGCAGGACGCGGATAGTCACTTAGTCAATCACCTTGATTTAATCAGGCAACCGTCGACAACGTCAACCCGCTGCCATCTACGCTTCGCACGAAAGTTGCCGTTGCCCAGGACAACGTCCGGACGGGCGCTCACGGAGCGGGAGGAAGCGAAGCGGTCTGGCGGGCAACATCGGGATGAGCGGCCTTGAAGGGCGTCAGCGCACTGCAGGCTTCGGCGATCTTTTCGATACGCGGGAAAGCTGAAATGTCGAGGCCCCAGCGGCGGGCGTTGTAGACTTGCGGCACCAGACAGAGGTCGGCCATGGTCGGCTCGTCTCCGACGCAGAAGCGACCCGTCCGTGGATCGTCGAGCATTCGATCGAGCCCGCGAAGCCCGTTCCCGATGAACTTTTTCATCCATTGGCCTCGCGCATCCTCGTCGCCTGTGAGACGCACGACATGTGCTGCGACATGCAGATTGCATATAGGATGAACGTCCATTGCGACAGCGTAGGACAGCGCCCTCACCCGCTGCCGTTTTTCGGGGGTATCGGGCAGCAAACGCGCGTCCGGTCGGGTCTCTGCAAGGTATTCGATGATCGAAAGCGATTGGGTCAGTGTTTGCCCGTCGATGCTAAGGCTGGGGACCAGCCCTTGCGGGTTGACGTCGAGGTAGGTTTCGGTCTTGTGCGCAAAGGCAAGCAGATCGATCGGTACGGTCCGGTAGGCAAGCCCCAGGAGTTCGAGTGCGATCCGAACCCGGTAGCAGGCCGAGGAGCGCCAGTAGTCGTAAAGGACGATCTCTGTCATGGTTGCTGCTCCAGAGTTTGACGCTGCACCGTTTGCTCGATCGCACCGAAGATCGATGCGCCGCTCATGTCGGTCATTTCGATACGAACGGTATCACCGAATTTCAGAAAGGGCGTGGCCGGCCGACCAAGGCGGATGGTCTCGATCATCCGGATCTCGGCGATGCAGGAATATCCATCACCACCTTCGGAAATCGACATACCGGGCCCACCGTCCTTCTTGTTGGAAACGGTGCCCGAGCCGATGATCGAGCCCGCCGACAGCGCACGTGTCCTGGCGGCATGCGAGACCAGTTTTGCGAAGTCGAACGTCATATCAATGCCGGCATTGGCGCGACCGAAAAGTCTCCCGTTGACGCTGACGAGAAGAGGAAGGTGGACCTTTCCGTCCTTCCAGGTGTCGCCGAGTTCATCCGGCGTCACTGCGACTGGCGAAAAGGCCGATGCGGGTTTTGATTGAAAGAAACCGAATCCCTTGGCGAGTTCATCCGGGATGAGGTGGCGCAGCGAAACGTCGTTGGCGAGCATGACGAGCCGGATTGCGCTGAGTGCCTGATCGGGCGCAGCCCCCATCGGGACGTCGTCGACGATCACCGCAACCTCGCCCTCCATGTCGATGCCGTGGCCTTCATCGCAGGCAACGATCGGATCGCAAGGGCCGAGAAAACTGTCAGAGCCGCCCTGGTACATCAGCGGGTCGGTCCAGAATGTCGACGGCATGGCTGCATTGCGTGCTTTTCTGACCAGTTCGACATGATTGACGTAGGCCGATCCGTCGGCCCATTGATAGGCGCGCGGCAACGGTGAGTGCACGTGCCTCGCATCAAAGGCTTCGGATGGCGCGGTGCCCTCCTCCAGCCGTTCTGCCAGTTGGGCCAGCTGGGGCGCGGCCGTCATCCAGTCATCAAGTGCAGCCTGCATCGTGCGGGCGACCTCGCCCGCGTCACTATAGCGCCTCAGGTCACGTGTGACGATGATCAGCCGGCCGTCGCGGGAGCCATCCTTGAGTGTGGCAAGCTTCATGGGATCAGTCCGTGATTCATGGCTTGATGCCGGGGGTTCCGTCGAAGCGCCGCTCGAGCCCCTCCCAGCAATCGATGTAGTCATCCTGGAGGGTCTCCAGTTCCGCTGCATATCGGGTTAATTGCTGTGGAAAACGGGTTTCGAACATAAAGGCCATCGTGTGATCGAGCTTGACCGGTTTCAGTTGGCTGTTTGAGGCCTTTTCGTATCCAGAGGCGTCAGGACCATGCGGCAGCATCATGTTGTGCAGGCTCATGCCACCCGGCACGAAACCCTTTTCCTTGGCATCGTATTGCCCATGGATCAGGCCCATGAACTCACTCATGATGTTGCGATGATACCAGGGTGGTCGGAACGTATGCTCGGCCACCATCCAACGCGGCGGGAAGATCACAAAATCGACATTTGCGGTTCCCTCTTCGCCGCTTGGCGCCGTAAGCACAGTGAAGATCGAGGGGTCCGGGTGGTCGAAGAGAATGGCTCCTACCGGCGAGAAGGTCTTCAGATCATATTTGAACGGCGTGTAGTTGCCATGCCAGGCAACGACGTCCAGCGGCGAATGTCCGATCTCCGTCACGTAGAACTTGCCGCACCATTTCACATGGACGCGGCACGCCGCCTCCTTGTCCTCGAAGGCGGCGACGGGCGTCTTGAAATCCCGGGCATTCGCCAGGCAGTTGGCACCGATTGGACCGCGATCCGGCATGGTGAACTTCGCACCGTAGTTTTCGCAGATGTAGCCCCGCCACTCCGATCCCTGTCCGAGAGTGGTCACCTTGAACATCATTCCACGGGGGATGAGGCAGATTTCGGTTGGCTCGACCTCCATGATGCCCATCTCCGTGAAGACCTGGATTGTCCCGACCTGCGGAACGATGAGGAGCTCGCCATCGGCATTGAACGCATAGTCGTCGATCATGTCGTCCTTGAAAGCGTAGGCATGTGCGGCCATGCCGACCTGGGTCATGATGTCGCCGGCTGCCGTCATCGTCCTGATGCCAGCAAGAAAATCGGTGTGCCCGGCGGGGATCGGGATAGGATCCCACCTGAGCTGGCCAAGCGGCAACGCGTGGTCATCAAGGCAGGGCGCGGACTTCCAGAACGGATAGCGTTCATTATCGAAGCGCCGCGTGTGACGCACGCTCGGCCTGATCCGATAGAGCCAGGAGCGCTCATTTGTTCCTCGAGGCGCAGTAAATGGCGAGCCGGAAAGCTGTTCAGCATAAAGACCGTAGTTGCATTTCTGCGGGCTGTTCTGGCCCTGGGGCAAAGCGCCTGGCAACGCCTCGGTCTCGAAATCGTTGCCGAAGCCGGGCATGTAGTCCAGCTCGCTCGTTCCAGCCTGTGCACGGGATCGCGGTGCGTCGGTCGTGTCCATGCTTGCATCTCCTCCACTCATATAGTTACAAACGTAACCGTCGATTTTGTAACTATCAAGGAGCGGCCATGGCGGGTGAATTCGAGCTCGACGGTTTCATTCCCTACCGACTCAACCGCGCGTCGGAACTGATAAGTCTTTCGTTTGCGCGCCAATACAAGTTGGAGTTCGATCTGACGCGGCCTGAATGGCGCACGCTGGCCGCACTCGGCAGTGTCGGCGTGATGACGGCGACGGAAATCGGTGCACATTCGCACATGCATAAGACCAAGGTCAGTCGTGCCGTCCGCGCACTCGAGGAGCGGCATTGGCTAAAACGCATTCCGAGCGAAACCGACAGACGTTTCGAGCAGATCGCGCTCACGTCGCAAGGGCAGCAACACTATCGAAAGATTACCCTGCTGGCCCGCAAGTATCAGGAGACGGTGCGAATGACGCTTGGCGAGGAGGCCATCCGGCACCTCGAACTTGCGCTTTCGGCAATCGAGACCTCTGCCGGGCTGCACCGTAGATCCAGGTGAGCTACGCTACGCTCCGCCGAGGGGATAGCCTTGGAAGTTCTTTAACGTGTCGAGCACGATCGAGGTTTTCACATGCTGGACGGATTCATGCGGCAGCAGCACCTCGTTGACGAAGCGTGAAAGACCCGAGAGCCCGCGGGTCGCGATCTTCAGGTGATAGTCCATCTCGCCAGTCAGCGCATAGGCTTCGAGAACCTCGGGAAGACCGTTCACCAATTGCGCGAACCGCCGGGCGTTGTCGCGATTGTGGGTCGCCAGCGTGACCGAAATGACGACGAGCAGGTTGAGCCCGAGCTTGTCCGGATCGAGGTTTGCCTGATAGCCGCGAATGAAGCCTTCGGCTTCCAATCGCGTTCGTCGCCGCGAGCATTGGGAAGCCGACAGGGCGATGCGTTCGGACAGTTCCATATTGGTCAACCGTCCGTCGTTCTGAAGCTCGGCGAGGATTTTGAGGTCAAATCCATCCAGCTGCTCAGACATTGTATAATCCGCCGCTCTTGTGCATGTTTCGTGCGCATATTTTGCAAATTGCACTCACAATGCAAGTACATTGCACGAAAGAAAGCCCATAATTTGCATCAAATGGCTACTGCCGCAGGAGGAGCAAATGGGCCCGTATCCACACGACGCACCGCCGTCAAAAATCACCGCGGACAATCCCGCCGGAACGGATGGATTCGAATTCGTCGAGTTCGCGCACCCGCAGCCCGAGAAACTGGCCGAACTGTTCACCCGTATGGGCTATCGGCCGGTCGCAAAGCACAAGAGCAAGGACATCACCGTCTGGCGCCAGGGCGACATCAACTACATCGTCAATGCCGAACCGGATAGCCACGCCATGCGCTTCGTCGACGATCACGGCCCTTGCGCGCCGTCGATGGCGTGGCGCGTCGTCGATGCCAGGCATGCCTTCGATCATGCCGTTGCCAAGGGTGCGACACCTTACGAGGGCAACGACAAGACCCTCGATGTGCCGGCGATCGTCGGTATCGGTGGGTCGCTTCTCTATTTTGTCGAGCGCCACGGGAAGAAAGGCTCGGCTTATGATCTGGAGTTCGATTGGCTCGGAGAACGTGATCCGCGCCCCGACGGTGTCGGTTTCTTCTATCTCGACCACCTGACCCATAATGTCTATCGCGGCAACATGGACAAATGGTGGGATTTCTACCGCGAACTCTTCAATTTCAAGCAGATCCACTTCTTCAATATCGACGGCCGCATCACCGGCCTGATGAGCCGTGCGATCACCTCGCCCTGCGGCAAGATTCGCATTCCGTTGAATGAATCGAAGGACGAGACCAGCCAGATCGAGGAGTATTTGAGGAAGTACAGGGGGGAAGGCATCCAGCACATCGCTGTCGGCACCAATGCCATCTACGAGGCCACCGACAACCTTGCCGAGAATGGCCTACGCTTCATGCCCGGCCCGCCCGAAACCTACTACGACATGTCCGTCGAACGCGTTGCAGGCCATGACGAACCGCTACATCGGATGCGCAAGCACGGCATCCTGATTGACGGCGAAGGCGTACTCGATGGCGGCACGACAAAGATCCTGCTGCAGATCTTCTCGAAGACCGTGATCGGCCCGATCTTCTTCGAATTCATCCAGCGCAAAGGCGACGAAGGTTTCGGCGAGGGCAACTTCCGGGCGCTCTTCGAATCCATCGAAGCCGACCAGATTCGCCGCGGCGTCATCAAACCGGCCGCCGCCTAGCGACCGACGCAAACTGCAAATCAGTGGCCGTCGGGGGCAACAGCTTCCGGCGGCACTGTTTCGAGCAGGTTCTTGCGATGAAAGATGAACAGACCGGCGACAACGATGATCGTGCCTCCCGTGATCACATAGAGATCCGGAACATCGCCGAAGAACAGATATCCGAGCGCGATCGCCCAGATCAGCAAACTATATTGCAACGGTGCCAGCAGCGACGCCGGGGCGAGCTTTAGCGAACGCGTGATCAGGAGGTGGGCGCAGGAGGCAACGACACCGAGGGCCAGCATGCCGCCGAGTTCGACCGGCGAAGTGGGCTGCCAGGCGCCGATCGAAAGCACCGCACCGACGATGAGGGCGGCGATCATCTGCCAGGTTACCAGCGTGGTGTCGCTGGTATTGCGGAGATATCGGTTCAGCACCAGCGCCATCGAAAACGAAAGGCTGCCGACAATGCCGAAAAGCGAGGGTAGCGACAGCATCGCCGAGGATGGACGTAGCGCGATCACCACGCCGCAGAAGCCGACAAAGACTGCGAGCCAACGGCGCCAGCCGATCCGCTCGTTGAGGAAGAAGTGCGAGAGCGCGGCGACATAGATCGGCCCCGCCATGTAGAAAGTCATGACATCGGCGAGCGGCAGATAGGCGACGGCGGCATAGAACAGGCCGACATCGAGCGTGGCCAAAAGCACGCGCAGAAACTGCAACCCCTTCTGCTCTACCCTGAAAAGCTGGGCAGGGCCTTGCCTCGCGATCAGCGGCCCAAGGATGATGAAGCATCCGAGCGAGCGGATGAGCAGCACCTGCCCGACCGAAAAGCTCGTCACCAGCCACTTACCCATCGCGTCGTTGAGGGCGAAGAGAAAGTCTCCGAGCAGCATCAGGACGACGCCCATCAACACGAGGTTCTTGAGGCCCGTCGCGGTAGATTGTGGCTGCATAGTCGGAATTCCCGTCACCCATCGCTGCCTTGCTGCAGCAGGTGGGGCCGTCGCGTATATCGACCGGAGTGTCAAGCCGAGGCAGCGGCTATTCCGTCTTGCCCCGCAGCATTTCGATGATTGCGGAGAAATCGCGTCCGCCATTCCCCTGCTTCTCGAAAAGAGCATAGAGCTGCGACGCTTCGGCGCCGAGCGGTGTGGAAGCACCGGTCGATAGCGCCGCCTCTTGTGACAGGCGCAGGTCCTTCAGCATCAGCGCCGCGGCAAAACCCGGCTTATAGTCGTTGTTCGCCGGTGAGGTCGGGACGGGGCCCGGGACCGGGCAATAGGTGCTGATCGACCAGCATTGCCCCGACGAGGTCGAGGCGACATCGAACAATGCCTGATGCGAAAGGCCGAGTTTTTCACCGAGCGCGAAGGCCTCGCAGACACCGATCATCGAGATGCCGAGGATCATGTTGTTGCAGATCTTGGCCGCCTGCCCGGCGCCTGCCTCCCCGCAATGGACGATCTTCTTGCCCATCGCTTCCAGGATCGGCTTTGCCTTTGCGAAAGCCTCGGCAGAACCTCCGGCCATAAAGGTCAGCGTGCCCGCTGCCGCACCACCTGTGCCTCCGGAAACGGGCGCATCGAGAGAAAGGCACCCGGCGCTGACTGCCATCTCATGGGCCTTGCGAGCGCTGTCGACGTCGATCGTGGAGCTATCGATGATAAGCGTACCGACGGGGATCGAGCGAAGGATATCCGTCCATGCACTGAGCACATGCTTACCCTGTGGCAACATCGTCACAACGATCTCGGCGCCCGAAACCGCCTGACTGATGTGGCTTGCCGCCTTCACGCCGTGTTCTTCCGCGGCTTGCAGGACAGGCGCGGCCAGGTCGAAGCCGGTGACCTCATGGCCCGCCTTGACGAGGTTGGCGGCCATCGGCCCACCCATGTTGCCAAGGCCGATGAAAGCGATCGTTGCCATGCCGTTCTCCTATCTGTTGTCTTCCAGGATCATTGCCGCCGCCTTTTCGGCGATCATGATCGTCGGCGAATTCGTGTTGCCCGACGTAATCGTCGGCATCACCGAGGCGTCTGCGATCCGAAACTTCGCCAGCCCCCTGAACCTCAGGCGCGGATCGACGACGCTTTCGCGATCGGCGCCCATCCGGCAAGTTCCGACGGGATGAAAGATCGTCGTGCCGATGTCGCCGGCGGCCTGCGCCAGTTCTGCGTCCGTGTGGTAGTTCGGGCCAGGTTTGAATTCCTCCGGGTGGAACCGCGCGAATGAAGGCTGCGCGACGATCCTCCGTGTCAGGCGTATCGAACGGATAGCTATGTCGCGATCGCGTTCGGTCGAGAGATAATTGGGACTGATTGTCGGCTGGGCGGCAAAATCCGGGCTCGTCACGTGTACCGAGCCGCGGCTCTCCGGCCTCAGATTGCAGACGCTTGCAGTGATCGCCGGGAACGGATGGACCGGATCGCCGAACTTGTCGAGCGACACCGGCTGCACGTGATACTGCAGATCGGGTGTTTCCTTATCGGGGCCGGAGCGGGTGAAGACGCCGAGCTGGCTTGGTGCCATGGCCATCGGGCCAGAGCGCCTGACAAGGTACTCCAGACCGATCGCCGCCTTGCCGATCAGCCTCGTCGCCTTCTCGTTGAGGGTTGGAACGCCGGTCACCTTGTAAGCCAGGCGCAGTTGCAGGTGATCTTGCAGGTTTTCGCCAATGCTCCTCACCTCCTTGACGACGTCTATGCCCGCATTTTTGAGCACCTCACCGCGGCCAACTCCCGACAGTTCCAGAATGTGCGGGGACCCAATCGCGCCCGCCGCAAGGATCGTCTCCCTTGCCGCGTAGGCACGTTTGGTGCTGCCACCATAGTTATAGTCAACACCGCTGACTGCGCCCTCCTCGATCACCAGCTTTGATACCTGGGCCTTTGTCAAAACGGTCAGGTTGCCACGCCGTATCGCCGGACGCAGAAAGGCTTTGGCGGTGTTCCAGCGAATGCCGGATCGCTGGTTGACGTCGAAATAGCCTGATCCCTCGTTGTTGCCGGTATTGAAATCCGGGCTCTGCGGAATGCCAGCCTCCTTGGCGGCGGCCTGAAAGGCGTCGAGCACGGCCCAGCGGACGCGGGCTTTCTCGACGCGCCACTCCCCGCCCGCACCGTGCAGTTCACTCTCGCCGCGATAGTGGTCTTCCGATTTGCGGAAAAACGGCAACACATCGTCCCAACTCCAGCCGGCGCATCCCATCTGTCGCCAGAGATCATAGTCGCGTGCCTGGCCGCGCATGTAGATCATGCCGTTGATCGAGGAGCAGCCACCGAGCACCTTGCCACGCGGATAGTTGAGCACTCGTCCATTCAGTCCATCTTGTGGCGCGGTCGTGAAACACCAGTCCGTGCGCGGGTTGTTGATGCAGTAGAGATAGCCGACAGGAATGTGGATCCAGTGGTAATTGTCGCTGCCGCCGGCCTCCAGCAAAAGAACGCGTGTGTTGCGATCCTCGGACAGCCGGTTGGCGAGCACGCAGCCGGCGCTGCCGGCACCGATGATGATGTAGTCGAAGCGATCCATGTAATTGCCACCCCGCAGGTTAGCGGCGGTAGACGAAGCCGAGCTTCCGACCGAGGCGCGACGCATAGAATTCACCGATGATGCCGCGGCGGAAGATCAGCACGCAAATCATGAACACGACACCCGTGATGATCGTCACCGGGAATTCCGATGTCGCCAGGTAGTTTTCCAGCGTGACCACCAGGCCTGCGCCAAACAGCGGGCCGATCAGCGTGCCGATGCCGCCGAGCAGCGTCATCAGGATCACCTCACCCGACATCTGCCAGGCGACATCGGTCAGGGTCGCGAACTGGAAGACCAGCGACTTCACCGCGCCCGCCAGCCCTGCAAGCGCCGCCGACATCACGAAGGCGCCAAGCTTGTAGCGGGCGACGGAATATCCGAGCGATATTGCCCGCTGCTCGTTCTCGCGGATCGATTTCAGGATCATTCCGAACGGCGAGTTGATGAAGCGCCAGATGATGAGGATACCGACGACGAAGACGGCCAGCACGAAGTAATACATGTTGGTGGAGCTGTTGAGATCGAGGAGACCGAACAGCTGGCCGCGTGGGACGGACTGGATTCCGTCCTCGCCATGGGTGAACTCCGACTGCAGGCAGAAGAAGAAGAACATCTGCGACAGGGCGAGCGTAATCATCGCGAAATAGATGCCTTGTCGACGGATTGCGAAGAACCCCATGACGAGACCGAGGACCGCGGCACCCGCGACGCCGACGAGAATGCCGAGCTCAGGCGAAAATCCCCACTCCTTCACGGCATGAGCCGTAAAATAGGCCGCGCCGCCGAAGAAGGTCGCGTGGCCGAACGACAGGAGCCCGGTGTAGCCGAGCAGGAGGTTGAAGGCGCAGGCAAACAGAGCGAAGCACAGGAGCTTCATCAGGAAGATCGGATAGAAGAAGAACGGTGCCAACAAGAGGAGCAGCAGCCCGATGATCAGGAAGGCCGTCTGCACCGAAAGGGCGGTCCGGCTCTTTTCCGTCCTGATGGTTTCGGTGATCTCTGTCATCGTCATGCATCCCGGCCGAAGAGGCCCGCGGGCCTGATGAGAAGAACGATTGCCATGATGACGAAGATCACGATGTTGGACGCCTCCGGATAGAAGACCTTGGTCAGGCCTTCGGCAATGCCGAGTACATAGCCCGTAATGATCGCACCCATGATCGAGCCCATCCCACCGACCACGACGACGGCGAAAACGACGATGATCATGCTGGATCCCATCAGCGGCGACACCTGATAGATGGGTGCGGCCAAGACCCCGGCAAAGGCGGCAAGCCCCGCCCCAAGAGCGTAGGTCAATGTCAGCAGAACCGGCACGTTGACACCGAATGCCTGAACGAGCGTCGCATTCTCGGTGGCGGCTCTGAGATAAGCGCCGAGCTTCGTTTTCTCGATCAAAAGCCAGGTGCCAAGGCACACTACCAGCGACACGACGACGACCCAGCCGCGATAGATCGGCAGGAACATGAAGCCGAGGTTGACTGCGCCGGCCAAAACGGGGGGCTGCGCGTAAGGCTGTCCCGATGAGCCATAGAGGTAACGGAATGTCCCCTCGACAGCCAGGGCAAGGCCGAAGGTGAAAAGCAAGCCATAGAGCGGATCGAGGTCATAGAGCCGTCGAAGGAACAAGCGCTCGATCACCGCACCCGCCAGTCCAACGATGACCGGTGCCAGGATCAGCGACGGCCAATAGCCGATGCCGCCATAAGCAAGCAGAAGATAGGCGGCAAAGGCGCCGAGCATATATTGCGCGCCGTGTGCGAAGTTGATGACACGCAGCAGGCCGAAGATGATGGCAAGACCGAGGCTCAAAAGGGCATAGAAAGAACCGTTGATCAGCCCGATCAGCAACTGACCCATGAACGCCTGCAGGGGAATGCCGAAGATCATCGTCATCAGATCACACTCCCAGAACCTTATGCAGTGTATCCATTCGCTCCGGCAGCTCACCCACCGGGAATTCCGACACCATCTGTCCGTGGTCCATAAGATAGAAGCGATCGGCGATCTTGCTAGCGAAGCGGAAATTCTGTTCGACGAGCAGGATGGTCATGCCGCGCTCCTTCAATTGCTTCAGCACCTCGCCGATGCGCTGGACGATAACCGGCGCCAGGCCCTCGGTCGGCTCGTCGAGCAACAGCATGCGAACGCCGGTGCGCAGGATGCGCGCGATCGAAAGCATCTGCTGCTCGCCGCCCGACAGTTTCGTGCCCGGACTGTTGCGCCGCTCGTAGAGGTTCGGGAACAGCTCGTAGATCTCGTCGACCGCCATGCCACCCGAGGCCACCACGGGCGGCAGCAGCAGATTTTCGGACACTGTCAACGTCGAGAATATGCCCCTTTCCTCCGGCACGAAGCCGAGGCCCCGATGCGCCGTTTTGTGTAGGGGCACTTGCATCATGTCTACGCCGGCGAAGGTCAGCTTGCCCCTGCGGGCGCGTACGATGCCGGTGATGGTGCGCAGCGTCGTCGTCTTTCCGACGCCGTTGCGCCCAAGGATGGTCACCGTCTCACCCTCGCCGACCCGCATGTCGACGCCGTGCAGGATGTGGCTTTCGCCGTACCAGGCATTGAGCCCCTCAGCCTCCAGCAGTGCCGCCATTAGCCCTCCTCCGTGCCCATATAGGCCTGGCGCACCCGCGCATCGGAACTGACCGTTGCATAGTCGCCCTCGGCGAGAATTTCTCCTCTTTGCAGCACTGTCACGTGCTGGCAGATGTTGGCGACGACAGACAGATTGTGTTCGACCATGAGGACGGCGCGGTCGCGCGCCACATCGCGGATGAGTGCCGATACCACGCCGACATCCTCGTGGCCCATGCCCGCCATCGGCTCGTCGAGCAAAAGCACCCTCGGATCAAGTGCAAGCGTCGTCGCGATCTCAAGGACGCGTTTGCGGCCATAGGAAAGATCCGCCGCGATCGCGTCGCGCTCCTTGGAGAGGCCGACCCTCGCCAGCAACTGTTCGGCGCGGTCGTTCAACGCGTCGAGCGCAGACAGCGGGCGCCAGAACTGTGTCGACAGGTTGTTGGGCCGTTGCAGCGCCACGCGCACATTGTCGAGCACGCTCAGATGCGGGAAGACCGCGGAGATCTGGAACGATCGCACCAGTCCCATACGCGCCACCTTGTCCGGTGCCGTTTTGGTGATGTCCGTGCCCATCAGTGTGATGGTGCCTGATGTCGGCTGCAGGAACTTCGTCAGCAGGTTGAAGACGGTCGTCTTGCCAGCGCCATTGGGGCCGATCAGCGCATGGACGCTCGCGTCGTGGACATCGAGATCGACATTCTTGACGGCACTAAAGCCGCCGAAGTCGCGGCGCAGGCCGCGGGCGGAAAGAACCACCCGCGGTGTTGCGCTCGATTGATGTGCGGAAACCGCCATGGGTTCAATTCGTCACGGTGCAACCGCTTTTGGCGGGATCGATATAGGCTTCCTTGCCAGGAATTGTTGCGAGAACGTTGAAGTAGTCCCATGGCTCCTTGCTGTCGGCCGGCTTCTTGACCTGCAGCAGGTACATATCGTGGATCATGCGACCGTTCGGGCCGACAGTGCCGCCGCGACCAAAGACATCGTCAACCGGCAACTCGTGCAGTTGCTTGGCAACGGCGTCGGTGTCATCGGTGCCCGCCTTGTCGATGGCCTTGAGATACTGGAGGACGGCGGAATAGGTGCCCGCGTGGATCATGTTCGGCATCTTGCCGGTGCGGGCAAAAAACTTCTTGCCGAATTCGCGGCTCTTGTCATCGAGGTTCCAGTAGTAGCCCTCCGTCAGGGTCAGGCCCTGCGCCGCGTCCAGGCCGAGGCCGTGAACTTCAGCCAAGGTGAAGAGCAGAGCGGCCAGGTGCTGCCCACCCTGGGTGATGCCGAACTCGGCGGCCTGTTTGATCGCGTTGGAGGTATCGAGACCGGCATTGGCAAGGCCGATGACCTTGGCGCCCGAGGACTGAGCTTGCAGCAGGAACGAGGAGAAATCCTGGTTCGACAGCGGATGGCGGACGGAGCCGACCACCTTGCCGCCGTTTGCCTTGACGAAGTCACTCGTCTGCTGTTCCAGCGAATAGCCGAAAGCGTAGTCGGCGGTGAGGAAGAACCAGCTGTCGCCGCCCTGCTTGACGAGCGCGCCACCGGTGCCGACGGCAAGAGCGTGTGTGTCATAGGCCCAGTGGAAACCGTAGGGCGAGCAAGCCTTGCCGGTCAGATCGGTCGTGGCCGCGCCGGTGACGATGTCGATCTTCTTCTTCTCCTTCGCAATCGCCTGAACTGCGAGCGCGACCGACGACGTGGTCAATTCCATGATCGCGTCGACCTGCTCGGTGTCGTACCACTGGCGGGCAATGTTGGACGCGATATCGGGCTTGTTCTGGTGGTCGGCATCAACGATCTCGACGGGCACGCCGAGCACTTTACCGCCGAAATCCTCGACCGCCATTTTGGCTGCTTCAACGGAGGACTTGCCGCCGAAGTCGGCGTAGACGCCGGACTGGTCGTTCAGGATCCCGATCTTTACCTTGCCGTCGGATGCACCATCGGCGAGTACCGCGGTACTGCTTGCAAGCAGAAATGCCAGGCACGCAATGAGACTCTTTCGCATATTTCTCTCCTCCCAGAGATTGACCAGAATGCCGTTCTGTTCAGATTTGGCCAGCCGCTCTCCTCAAAAGCCGCCGGCGCGTGCCTTACGATCATGGAATTGCACCGATCAGGCAAGGCCGCTTTACAACCAATTCCAAACAGTATCTGTTCATTTTTGAACAGAACTATTGCTTTACCGCGCCACCGACCCAATGAATGCAGATCGTTAGGGCGCTTTTGTTGGAACTTAGGGCGGCGCGGGCTGCGGCGCATTAGACGAAAGACCAATATCAGCGGCCAATGCCACGGCCGACGGGGGCAGCATGAACAATTCACCGCAATTCACCTGGGATGACCTGCAGTTCTTTCTGGCGGTGGCCCGAACCGGCCAGCTGTCGACTGCCGCGCGGCAATTGCGCACCAGTCACGCGACCGTCTCACGCCGCATCGATCGGCTGGAATTCGCGCTCAAGGTCAAGCTCTTCGAGCGCAACCCGCGAGGCTACGTGATGACGGCGATGGGTGCGCGCTTCGTCGAGACCGCCGAGAAGATGGAGCAGGAGACCGAACGGCTGCGCGCCGACCTGATCGACGGCGCAATGACGCAGCGCGGTGTGGTGCGGCTCAGCGCACCGGAGGGTTTCTCGAACTTCTTCTTTGCGCGCGTGCTGCCGAAGTTCGTCGCGCGCCATCCGAACCTGTCGCTCGAGCTGGTGACGATCCAGCAGATCATGTCGCTGTCGCGCAAGGAGGCCGACATCACCGTCGTGCTCGATGAGCCGAAGGGCGGACCTTATTTCTCCGACAAGCTCACCGACTACCATCTTCAGCTCTACGGCTCGCGGGACTATCTGCAAAGGAGCGCGCCGATTACCTGCCGCGACGATCTGCTGGAGCATCCCTTCATCAGCTACATCGAGGAGATGATCTTTGCGCCCGGCCTCGACTATCTTGGCGACGTGCATCCGCGCATCAAGCCGCAGTTCCAGAGTTCCAGCATCTTTGCGCAGCTGACGGCGACCAGAAACGGGCTTGGACTGTGTGTGCTTCCCTATTTCTTCGCCAGCCGCTATCCCGAACTCGAACGGGTGCTTCCCGACGAGGTCGATCTCAGGCGGCACTACTGGATCACATGCCATCGTGATCTTCGCCAGTCGCCGAGGGTTCGGGCGGTGATCGACTTCCTGCGCGAGGCGGTGGCTGGCGACGATGTCAGGTTCATTCCGCCTTGGGCCAAGCGTTAGATCGACGTTGAAATCGTCCGGCGAGTTGACCCTTCCAGACTGCGGGTCTATGCCCGAAGGATAGTCGCGCCGGCAGGCGAACGAGGAGGAACGACCATGCAGCATACCCGCGAGATCTTCGACTGGGCCGATCCGTTCCGGCTGGTGGAGCAGCTGACGGACGAGGAGCGCATGGTGCAGGAGACTGCACACGCCTATGCGCA
>NZ_JACHZA010000019.1:0-85457 GCF_014193305.1 Rhizobium sp. BK181 | reverse complement strand
AGATTTACCCATGTGATTCACCTCCAACCGCAGTGAATCACACCGATACCCTCGTGAAAACCCCACTCGATTCTCAATTCAAGTGCGATGCTCTAGGTCGAGTAGCCAGACACACGAGCGAGCGCAGCTCGCGCAGGAGCGCACTGCCCAAGATCCTGTTGCGTCGTTTCAGCCAAAAGTGACGATGATTTTCGCAATGACGACAGGGAGGAGCCGAACCCGCATTTGCCTGAAACATCTGGCCGGAGGTTCCGCTTTGGTCTCCGGCCAGATGCTCGTTGATCCAAAGAGGGCTGGGGTCGGCTCCCGGATCAACGCATCGAAGTGCTTCAAAGGTCTCCGCATCTAACGGCAGCAGCCGCGTAAAAGAGGCCCGCCGAGGCGGGCCAGTCTCGCCACATGGAACTGGGAGAAGTTCCGATCAGAATATTAGAGATAACTAATTAAGAAATCGTTAAGTTTAATTTTCGTTACACAGCAACGTGACACGACACGATGATAGACCGTCCAGGATGGACCAGATGAGTTGATCCTGAATACGGGGAGACTATCCGCGACCAAACGCAGCCGTTGCGCAGTTTTTTCCAGGTAGCAAAAGCCGCAAGATTCAGACCGCGAAAATTGTTACCTCCAGCCCTGTCGATGGAGTTGGTCTGGCATGGTGTCGGTCGTCGAGGAATTGAAGGGAAGCTGGCGGAGCTGGAAGCCAGGCTTGAGGAGATCAAGGCAGAAGCACTGGTCTTGGAAGCGCTGAAGGCAGCTTTCGGTGCTCGCCGGCGGACACATCTCCCCGGTCGAGCACGGCTTCGACTTTCGAGTTTTTAGACCGCGTTCTGGGTAATTGTCTCATCCGGCTTGCCGAGGAGATCGCAGGCAAGCAATTTGTCTCTGTCCGAGGTCACCAGCTCGAGCTTTGGTTCAACTTCCGCCATGACCCGCTCCTTTCCAGCGTAAACCTGGAACGTTTTTAGTCGGCAAACAATTCAACTTTTCATCGCTTGAACTATGAACCCATTTCAGTGGACACTCCAGCCCCGACCGGTCTAGAGGGTCCCCGGACGCCGGTGATTGCCAAGCTGAGGCGATGCTATGTTAGAGAGCACCCCGGAGTATCAATCCATTTTGTCGCACCGGGTCCCGGACATTCAACAGGCGGGTGCGGTCTGTCTCAGGCGCACTGAAGAAGGCGTTGAGATTCTGCTTGTCGGCAGCAAGCGAAATGGGCGCTGGGGTCTGCCGAAAGGTCATATCGAAGGTACCGAAACGACCCATGCGGCCGCTGAGCGGGAAGCGTTCGAAGAGGCCGGAATACGCGGTCGGGTGGCAGTCCGACCGTTCGGTGCTTTCACCTATGTCAAGGACACCAACCGGCAGCGATACAAGGTGACCTCGCACATCATCCATGTGACGTCGGTCGCCGATACTTTCCCTGAGCAGGCGACACGGATAACCAGATGGTTTCCAATTAACGATGCCGCGGTCGAAGCGGGCCAGCCGGGCTTGCGCGCACTTCTGCGAAGACTGATGTAGAAGCACGCAAGCTGCAAGACCAGCTGACGCCGCGAACCCGACGCGGCTGCCGTCCGCTTGATCGCCTTACGTCTCGATAGTAATCGAAACTCACAAAGCCTCACTCTAAGTGGTGGAGAGTTCGTGGTATCGGGCCGGCACAGGTGCAATCGGCATCGCCCGCTGTCGGTCTTGAGAATGTTTTCAGATCGGGAGATCGCAAACTCAGCGAAATTGGCTTCGGGCCAGGGCAAGCAAGCCAGGAAAAACCAACCGCGCCTTGGAACTCTTTCGCCGAGGAGAGGTTAGCGCACGGTCGACAAGCCTCGTTGGCTGGGGCGGGCAAACGAAATCTGAAGAACGTTGGACGACCGCATGCCTTCACCCACGCACGCCGGAAGTGCCGGCCTTACCAGGCGAACCCTCATGACAGGCACAATCACGGTTGCCGCTGCAGCCATCCCGCTCAAAGGAGCCACCGCAGCTTCAGGGCAAGCCCAGGAATCCGAGAGGCGCAATGCAGACGAGGCTGTGGCGATATCCATGCGGATAAATGGGCAGTCGTATCAATTCAATGTCGACAGCCGCACCTCGCTTCTGGACCTCCTTCGCGACCACGCGGGCCTGACCGGCACGAAGAAAGGCTGCGATCACGGACAATGCGGCGCTTGCACTGTTCTGACGGATGGTGAGCGGACGTTATCCTGCATAAGCTTTGCCGCGATGAACCAGGGTCGCGAGATCACGACCATCGAAGGTCTTTGTTCTGCCGACGGAACGCTGCACCCGATGCAACAGGCGTTCATCGACTGCGATGCCTTTCAGTGTGGCTACTGTACCCCCGGCCAGATCATCTCTGGTGTTGCCTGCGTTAAGGAGGGTCATGCAGACAGCGACGCAGACATCCGGGAATACATGAGCGGTAACATCTGTCGGTGCGCTGCCTATCCCAACATCGTTGAAGCCGTAAAACAGGCCCGTGAAGAGATGGAGAAGGTCTGATGCTACCCTTCATCTACGAGAGGGCCGACACGCTGCACGAAGCTCTTTCAGCAATGGAAGAGGTCAATCAGCAGCCCCCAACCGATGCCCCGTCGCAATTTATTGCTGGCGGTACGAACATGTCCGACTACATGCGGCTCGGAGTCAATCGTCCCTCTCGACTTGTGGACATCAACCCGATCCAGGAAACCGCCATGCGTACGATCGCACTCGAGGGTTCGGAACTCCGGCTTGGCGCCCTGGTGCGGATGAGTGAGGCGGAGGACCACGCCGAAATCAACCGGCGATGCCCGATGCTGAGCGAGAGCCTGAAGCTTGCAGCAAGTCGCCAGATCCGAAACATGGCGACGCTCGGCGGCAACCTGCTGCAGAGGACGCGGTGCGAGTATTTTCGCGAAATCTCCTGGCCCTGCAACAAGCGCCTTCCAGGTTCCGGCTGCTCGGCGATGGACGGCTTCAACCGGCAGCATGCGATCCTGGGTGTAAGCGATTCTTGCATTGCAACATATCATGGCGATTTCGCACAAGCCCTGATCGCGCTGGACGCCTCGATCGAGATCCAGGGCCGGGATGCCAACCGTCGCCTCCCGATTTCTGAACTGCATCGTCTGCCGGAGGACCGGCCTGACATTGAAACGGTCCTGCGGCCCGACGAGATGATTACCGCCATCATCGTCCAAATTCCTCAATGGGCTTCAAGGTCCACATATCTGAAGGTCCGTGATCGCCAATCCTATGCATTTGCATTGGCCTCGACCGCGGTCGCTCTCGATCTCGATGGTAAAAACGTGCGTGACGTGCGCATCGGTCTCGGAGGACTGGCGACCGTGCCCTGGCGTGCGGTAACAGCCGAAGACGTGCTGCGGGGGCGACCGCTGACCGAGGAAGCCGCAAATGCCGCGGCGGATGCGGCCTTTGCGGAAGCAAAGCCTCGGGAACACAATTCATTCAAGGTCGAATTGGGAAAGCAGACGCTGGTGCGCGCTCTGATGGAAGTCCGGGAGATGAGCTTATGAGCAAGAGTGAAGCTGCGCCAACGCCAGGCGAAAACATGGGAGCGCCACTTGCGCGCGTGGACGGCCGGCTCAAGGTCATGGGCAAGGCATCCTATCCCGCCGACATCCCGCTCAACAATATCGCTCATGGGTATCTCGTCACGAGCGCTATCGCTTGTGGCCGGATCAAGGGGCTTCACCTCGAAGACGCACGTGCCATTCCCGGCGTGCTCGACGTGCTAACGCACGAGGACGTGGGCAAGGAGCTGGAGCCGCCGGAATTTGGAACCTCCGGATCGACATCGATCGGTCCATTGCACGATACGAAGATTTGGCATGACGGCCAGATTATCGCTCTTGTGGTGGCCGAGACGGTCGAGGTCGCCCGCGAAGCGGCAATGCGCATCAACGCCGACTACGAGGAAGAGCAACCAAGTACAGGTTTCGGGTCGGACGGAACGGAAACGGTTGCTGCAGCGCAGGCAAGCGAGGAATTCGGCAAAGACGTAAAGGCCGGCGATTTCGAGGCCAATTTTGCCAAGGCGGATGTAAAGATCGATGCCGAATACGGCATGGCGACGCACCACCACAATCCGATCGAGCTGTTTTCCACGACCGCCTATTGGCAGGGTGATAATTTGACCGTCTACGAGCCGTCGCAGAATGTCTACGGCTGGAAGGTCGAAATAGCCCGGCAGCTGAGGATCGAACCCGACCGCGTGCGAGTGGTTAGCCCTTATATTGGTGGAGCCTTCGGTTCAAAGGGACCGATCACGCCGCGCACGGCAATCGTCGCGCTGGCGGCGCGAAGATTGGGCAGGCCGGTACGCTGCGTCGTGACGCGGCCGCAGGCATTCACGACCCAAACATATCGCGCCGAGACCCGTCATCATGTCAGGATGGGCGCTGCGCGCGACGGCCGGATTTTGGCCTTTCAGCACGAGGGGTGGGAGGTGACATCGCGTCCCGATCCTTATGTCGTCGGCGGCACGAAAACCACTGGACGCATTTATAACTACGGCTCGGTCCTGACCAAGGTCTTCCTGGTGAAGGCCGACCGACCGACACCAAGTTACATGCGATCGCCACCGGAGACCCCTTACGTCTACGCGCTGGAAAGTGCGATGGACGAAATGGCGGTCGCTCTCGACATGGATCCGGTCGAATTTCGCCGGATTAACGATGCGAGCAGGGATGCGATCGAGGGCAAGCCATTTTCAAGCCGGTCCCTAATGGAGTGCTACGATCAGGCAGCACGCGAATTTGGCTGGTCCACTCGAAATCCGCAGGTCGGCAGCACGCAGGATGGTGACTGGCTGATTGGCATGGGTTGCGCCACGGCAGTTTATCCCTCCAACGTCGCCCCATGCGCGGTCCGGATCACGCTGACCGATGACGGTCACGCGCGGATACAGACGGCGTCTCACGAGATTGGAACGGGCATCCGCACAGTCGCGGCTCAGCTTGTCGCCGAGCAGTTGGGTCTCGATCCAGTCGTGGTCGAGGTGGAAATGGGTGACACACGCCTACCGCCTGCCCCGGTCGCTGGCGGATCCAATACGACTGCAAGCGTATCGTCAGCCATCATCAAGGCATGTGGCGAAATCCGCGACAAGCTCACACGAGCCGTAGTCACGGCAAACGACGGACCCCTGGCAGGAAGCGATCCGCGATCGATAGGCTTCAAGGGAGGCAGGTTGATTGCCGGCAACGCCTCGCAGGACCTGAGGGATGCCTTCAAAAATCTCGGAAGCGGCGTTATCGAGCAATACACGGAATTTCGTCCGGACACAGCTTCTCCGGAGGCCGTCTCCAAGCTCTACAAGGGCAATATGGAGATGGTGAGCGGTGAGAAGGGCGAGATGATTAAATATGCCTTTGGGGCCGAATTCGTCGAGGTGCGCATCCATCGTCGCACGCGCGAAATCCGAGTCCCGCGCATTGTTGGTGCCTTTGCGGGCGGAAGGATCATGAATACCAGAACCGCACGCAGCCAGCTGATGGGAGGCATGATCTGGGGCATCTCGTCAGCCCTCCACGAGGCGACCGAATTCGATCATAGGAGCGCGCGTGTCGTCAATCGCGACCTGCAGGATTATCTCGTACCAGTGAACGCCGACATCGGGGAGGTTAAGGTCATCCTGGTCCCCGAGACCGACAACGACGTCAACCCCGCTGGCGTGAAGGGGCTAGGTGAGCTTGGCAATGTCGGTACCGCTGCAGCGGTCGCGAGCGCCGTGTTTCACGCGACAGGAAAGCGTGTCAGGCAGTTGCCAATTCGCATCGACAGTCTTCTTTCCTGAACCACTGACGTTCATCAAGCAAATCTCTCGGGAATGACTGAACCTGCACGCA
Source organism: Rhizobium sp. BK181 (assembly GCF_014193305.1). Classification (NCBI taxonomy): domain Bacteria; kingdom Pseudomonadati; phylum Pseudomonadota; class Alphaproteobacteria; order Hyphomicrobiales; family Rhizobiaceae; genus Rhizobium; species Rhizobium sp. BK181. Next base: position 79,596 of record NZ_JACHZA010000019.1, on the reverse strand, counting down.
CTGGGGAAAGCGAACCGGGCCTTGCCTCAGATCTGATCCGCGTTCGGTGATCGCCAGTGCTTCAGCAAGGGCCCGGGATGGCCCGTCAGGGGATCGGTTGGGGGAAGAGGCAAGTTTTTTATAGCCGTGAGCTCCTCCTCAGTTGCGCTTGACCTCTTGATATCCGCATGTTGGCCAGGCGGATAAGCACCAACCACCAGGAAATCGTCGCTTGCCGCGACAAGGCAGTGCCCCGTCCCAGCGGGCAAGACCAGGCAATCCCCGGCATTTACAGCATAACTGATCCCTGCAGGTCCACCGAGCTGGACGGAAGCTTTCCCCCTCGCAATCCCCAGGACCTCATGCGCGTGTACATGGTAATGTTGATAATCGAATATCCCGTTCCGCCAGATTCCAGTCCAGCCATTTTCCTGAAACAAGGCCTCGAACCGTTGCGCGGCGTCGCCCGTTGGATCGACTGCTGACTTGTAGACGATGAGAGGCAGCAGCGAATTATTCGGCACCCACTCACTTTTCGGAAGAAGTTTCGTGTGGACTTCCATCGCTTTAACCCTTCTACGACCGCAACCAACGATGCTGGGTGGATGATGCTTGCTCACTCTAAATCCCGGATGACGCGAGTCGTTCCCACATGCCGGCGGATGGCGACCTTCTGGGAAGCATTGGAGGCATCAACATCCAATCTTCCCTTAGCTTCGTCGCTCCACCTGCATGGATACCCGACGCTTCACAAGCTGCCGAGCGGCAAAACGCCGCCGGGGCCGGGATGAGGATCGATTTGTCCCGGATCGTTGGACAGAAATAGCGGGATTAGAAAAGATCGAAGTCCTTATCGTCCTTGGAGAAGCTCTTGCGGAATTCTTCCTCCCAAGGGTCGAAGAACTCCTCGCCCTCAGGCAGCGGTGCAGGCGTTGGCGTTTCGTCGTTTTCGCGTTTGTTTTCAAAATCTCGCATATCGCCACCTCGATGCGTATTACTAACCGACATGAACGCCTGAGTGCGACCATGGATCGAACACTTATCTGTAGACACTGAAAGACAGCGTGAGGCTCCCGCGCATCAGGTCTGGCGGGACCTTGCCTAGGTATCATGCATGTCGTGATGCCGGTTTTTGGATGGCGATAGCGCGAGCTCTCAGGTTTTGAGTGCGACCAGGGCGCGCGGAGATGAAAGGAGATTTGAAATGCCATAACGAAAAAACCGCTTAGGCAGGCACTTCACCGTCTTCGTTCGCAGATGTGGTCTCACAGATCCTCAGGAGCCTGTTTATTTGGTCACATAAAACGACGAAAGCGGCGGCAACGAGTTCGTTGGGAGTATCGTCCATCTCGGCAATCAACGTCTCCACATCGCGCAATGTGCGGGATGCCATCGGTGTATCCACTCCACTGGCATCAAGTGTATGTTGCAGCTCGCGGATGCTGGCAACGCCGCGGACGACCAGATCTTTTCGCTCGCTGGGAGTGAGCAGGTGGATTTGGTCTAGGGCCCGAACGAGTTCGGAGACGAAATCCGGTGTGGTAGAGATGCTTGCCATGCCTCCCCCTAACACGTCGACGTTGCGGCTATATCAAACCTAGCAGTATTGCCAGCTATTGGCGAGTTCGCCTTTCGATTAAGCTGCCACAAGGCCAGAGGAGCGTACGGCTGGAGCAATTCGCCTAGGCCCAAGCCGTACGCTTGTTTGGTTTCGGAGGGGCTGGGGTCGGCTCCGAAACCTGAACGCGTTAAAATCCGATAGTTCGTCTTTATGTGGTATTTTACAAATCACTAATAGTTAAAACCGGCAGAGTGAGAAAGGAAGTACCGCTCGGAAAGCGCGTACGCAGGACCGAAGCTCTTTTGAAGACTGATGGAGTAGCGGCGACTCTTGCAGGAAGAGTACCTGGGCTTCTGCTCTATCAGCGCGCTTTGGTTGAGGGGGTGGCCGGCTCGCGTGCCGGGGCTAATGCTGCTGTGCGAGCCGACCTGCGCTGGTCATCGGGGGGTCGATGGCCGAGCGCCTGATGTCATTTGGTGTCGCAGGGAATTGTTTCCAGAGCCGCTAATACTAATGGTGAGGGGCACACCTCGAACAGGTGAGTGGCCCCGCAAGCATGCTCCGGGCGGAAGATACCTGGTGATTCCGAGGCTAGGCCTCCTTTACGGCCGCACTTGCCGTGATTTCGACCAACCGGCGAGCATCACCGAGGTCAGCGACGCCAATAGTGGCGTGCGCAGGAAGATCTTCTTCCGCGTACCAAGCCAACCATGCCTTTGCATTCTTCCCTTTTGGTCATGTCGGTAATGTAAATGCGGACCTGCAGCAGGTGCTGTTTGTCCGAGCCGCCATCCGCGCACGGCTTCCAGCTTCTCGCAGACTTCACGGGTCCGGCCTCCATTCCTGGTCGAGTTCACGGCTAGCAAAGGCCTTCGCACATTCGACGCGGCCTGTTGTGAAAGGAGGTTGATTTACTCGTCAGCGACACGCGGTTAACGGCAACTCGGTCGGCTTGCCGCTTATAGCTCGGGGAGATCGCCCGAAACAATTCATTGATCACCAACGAAGAGAAAACACCAATGGTTAAGCGCATCAGGAAGGCTCACATCATGCATGGAGCTGTCGAACATAATGACCTTCTGTTCAATGGGGGCGACGCAATGGTATGTCGGGCTAGATCTCGACAGTTCGAGGGCGGTTCGAAAGCCATTGCAGCCAGCCGGGCAAGTTGACCTTTGGCTCTTGAAACCCAAACAGCGTCACTCGCCACTGGTGGTGAACCTCCTGGCTGATTTGCTGCGGGAGATTTTCGCGGGTGTCGCTGATACCCCCGCTTCTCTGATGCATAGCGGACTGAAAAACCTGATCGGATCCAGTGCCTCGTCCTCCGCTTAAGGCACGTGGAGAGCCGCGTTTACCAATTGAGGCAAATGCGGCGAATGGCAAACCAACCCGGACCAATCCATGACGAGCCACAACATCCTGGCGTTAACGTTCCTCTACGTGGCGATGATGGCCCCGATCTTTTCGAAGACATTATGAGGGATGGTGAGTTCCAATGGAAGCGGTGCGGGGTCCATCCCGCTCACTCCCGGGACGAACACACCGTAATCCTGGAGACGACGAACCTGGGCGCGGACACGCTCAATTTGCGTTTCTGCATTTTCCCTTGGCATAATTGCGATCACGGTCAAACCAACAGCAGGGGACTGAGCTCCCGACCTGAAATCTGGCGTGTCCAGCGACCAGGGGCCGCCCGACAGACCAGCCGCCAGCATCTCCACCAGAAGCGCGACATTGGCGCCCTTGCGCCCGCCGAACGGCAACAGGGCTCCCATCAGCGCCTTTGAGGCTTCATCGGTCGGGTGACCGTCTTCGTCCACTGCCCAGCCCTCGGGGATCGCTTTTCCTTCTTCGGCAGCTCTTATAATGTTGACGAAAGCGGTCGCGCTGGATGCCTGGTCAATAATGAGCGGCGGCGTGTGGTCGCCGAGCGGAAATCCGAATGCCATCGGATTTGTGCTGTAGACCACTTTGCCCCCGACCTTGGCCACCATCATGGCATTTGCGTTTGTCGCGGCCAGTCCGATAATGCCTTCATCGCAAAGCCTTCGGACATAGTACCCGAGTTCGCCAGCGGTATAGCTGTTCGTCTGCGTCAAGACGGCAATCCCGAATTTACGGGCCGCGTCGAGCAGATCTGGAAAAGCGAGATCAAAGCCCAGCTGCGCGATGCCGCGATCTGCGTCTGAAACGAGGAAGGCAGGAAAGGCGCGGTCCAGCCGTGGTGTTGGGTTGCAATTTATGCGTCCTTGACGGAAACCATTGAGATAGTCCACGAGGTGTGGAAAGCCGAGCGTTGGCGGCCCGTAACTTGCCGCCGACAGTGTGGCTTTCACGAGCGAACGTGCGCTCGACTTGTCTGCGCCGGAGGCCAGGCAAGCCTTCATGGCGAGTTCCTCGGCATCCCTTCGTTTGAGCACGACGTCGTCGGACATGTCAGATTTCCAATCCCGTCTTCCTGCCTTCGTAGAACGCATAGGGAGCCTGCCGCGGTGCCGCGCAATCGCCGATCTGTCTGACGACGACGCCCAGTTTTGCCAGGCCAGGGATCAGCCAGTCCATTGCGTGATTGGTCGTCGCGGTAACAAGTGCGTCCGCTTCCATGAAGCTGTGTTCACCGCTGTTGTGGTCCAGAACAGTCGCGCCGTTTCCGTGCCATTCGACGATGCTGACTTCGGTAGTCCATTGAACCCCAAGCTTTTTCAGGGCTTGTCGCATCGGCACATCGGCAGCCGTTCTCTGAAGCTCTTTCCCGACAAGCGGATCGGGTGTGACGATGGTAACGCGATGGCCGTCCTCCGCAAGCTTCCAGGCCGTTCCGCAGCCGCGCCAACCACCGGCCTCATCCAGCAGAAGCACCTGTTTGCCTGGCCTTGCCTGTCTGGCCATGACGGCTTCGACGGTGAAAACGCCACTCTTGTCGAAGCCGGGCATCCTTTCCATCGTTGGTAAGGCCTTCTGAAATCCGGTCTCCGGCGAATAGGACCCGGTCGCAACGATGACGACGTCCACCTTTGATGGGTCGATGTCATCGGCTTCCACATAGGTATTCAGCCTGACCTCAACACCGAGCTTTTCCAGTTGGCGTTCATACCAGGCGAGCAGATCAAGGATCTGCGCGCGCCTCGGCTGCAGTCCTGCAAGCAGAAAGTTGCCACCCAGACGCGTTCCGGCTTCGGAGAGGACGACCTTGTGGCCGCGTTCCGCCGCAACTCTTGCGGCCTCAAGACCTGCCGGCCCGCCACCGATGACAAGGACGCGTTTTGGGTCTGATGTCCTGCTAAAGCGATCGCCGTTCCATTCGAATTCACGCCCCGCTGAAGGGTTGATCAGACAGCTTATCCAGTAGTCCCTCGACCGGCGCCCCCAGCACATCTGATTGCAGGATATGCAGCCCCGGATGTCGTCGGCACGCCCTTCGCTTGCCTTGCGCGCCAAATGGGGATCGGCGATCTGGCCACGAACGAGTGAGACAAGGTCGGATGCGCCTTCGCCAAGGACGGTCTCGGCATTTTCAGGGGTCCGGATATGGCTTTCGGCGATGACGACGGCGTTTTTGACAACCTTCTTGAGATATGCGGCAAGATCGGCGCCGAGCTTTTCGGGATAGATGAACGTCGGCATCAGCTTGTAGAAATCGAGGTAGCCGCCCGATCCACACGTGACGTAGTCGATAAGACCGAGATCGTCGTGAAGCTTCACAATCTCCGCAAGCTCGTCTCGCTGGAGGGCCGCCTTGACATCCGGCTCGTCGCTGACTGCAATGCCTATGATGAAGTCCGGTCCGCAGGTCTCCCTGATCCGCGCAAGAATCTCGCGAGACATGCGCGTTCGGTTTTCGAGCAAACCTCCCCACTGGTCGTCGCGTCGATTGCTCCAGGGCGTCCAGAACTGGTCGACCATGCCAAGATAGGCTGCCCAGACCTCGACACCATCGAAGCCGGCCTCGTGGCATCGTCGTGCGGCCTGGACGAAGCCGTCGATCGTCTCGAGGATCTCGGCCTCGGTCATCGGATGCGAGCCGTCACTGTCGTGGTAGCTCGGCAGACCTGATGGCGACCAGTGCGGGTGGAAGGAGTTGTCGGAATCACCGTGCGCTCCGACGTGATAGAGCTGCTGGATCGCCACTGCGCCATTGTCCTTTATGGCGCTGACAACCTTCTCGAAATGCGGGATGACACTGTCATCAGAGTGCCGGAAGTTTCCTCGGGTCAGAACGGCTGACGCATGGACCGGCATCGGTTCGACGACGATCATTGCAGCGCCGCCGATTGCACGTTCAGCGTAGTAGGAGACATGGCGCTCCGTCGGCAGCCCATCGACGGCCATGTTGGCTGTATGGGCGCCAAAGACAATCCGATTGCGAAGCGTATGCCCACGAATCTGAAGCGGGCTGAAGAGGCGGGGAAATGTTTCGGGCATAGCCACTCCCGGAGGCAGGTCACTGCTTGGGTTAAACGAGGGGTCTTGGGTGTCAACGGGCTAGAGGGCAGGGAGATGGGAGCCTGGTGGAGCACACCCAGAACGCCTTTCAGGAGAACTTGCTTCCAGGGATCTCGATCGCAAAACCGCGATCCACTGAAATTGACCGGTCACGAGACCTCATGCTCGCGTTCGGCGAGCACGAGGGTCGGAATTTTGCAATAGCCTCACCGGACGAGGGCAATGACACCCTCGTGCGGTTGGGCAGTGTCCGAGTTGACCATTGCAGTTGCAAGTTGGCGGAACGTGACAACGCCAACGGGACGGGATCCTTCACCGATGACGGTCACATCGCCTTCGGGAACCGACGCAAGCTGGCGAACGGCCTCCTCAACGGTCGTCGAGGCGTCGATGGTGTAGCCACCGATGGGAGCACCGGCCCGCAAGGGGCTCATGATGGCACTCACCTGGACTACGCGGCCGCGGTTCACCTCCTTCACAAAATTGGCGACATACTCATCGGCCGGCCGCAACACGATGTCCTGGCTTGTGCCTTGCTGGATGATTTCGCCGTCGCGCAGAATGGCGATCTGATCCCCCAACCTCAGTGCCTCATCGAGATCATGTGTGATGAAGACGATGGTTTTCTTTATCTCTTGCTGGATGTCGAGGAGAACAGTCTGCATATCCGTGCGGATCAGCGGGTCCAGTGCCGAATAGGCTTCATCCATCAAGAGCACCGGCGCGTCATTCGAAAGGGCGCGAGCCAAGCCGACGCGCTGCTGCATGCCACCTGAAAGCTGGTTCGGGTACTTCTCCTCAAAGCCCTTCAGACCCACACGCTCCAACCATCGCATGGCGACGTCGACGGCCTTCGAACGCTCTACACCCTGGACCTCGAGACCAAAGAGCGTATTGTCGAGGACGTTGCGATGCGGCAGGAGCGCGAACTTCTGAAACACCATAGCCGTCTGGTGCCGGCGGAACGTCCGGAGTTCGGATTCATCCATCTTGACCACGTCGACACCGTCGACGAGCACTTCGCCGGCGGTCGGATCGATCAGCCGGTTGATATGCCGAATGAGCGTCGACTTTCCCGAACCGGAAAGGCCCATGATGACCTGGATCGAGCCCGACGGCATTTCGATATTGATGTCGCGCAGGCCGAGCACGTGGCCGTATTTCCGGTTCAATTCGGTCTTGGTCAGGCCTTTCTGAACCGCCTCAATATGGGACCGCGCGTTCGGACCGAAGATCTTGAACAGATGGCGGATCCTGATGCCGCCAAAAACATGATCAGCCATGGACGATCTCCCGATGCTTCTGGAGCCGCTTGCCGTATGCCTGGCTGACTCGATCAAAGATGATTGCGATGCCGACAATGGCAAGGCCGTTGAAAATGCCGAGGGTGAAGTACTGATTGGCAATCGCCTTCAGCACCGGTTGTCCAAGGCCCTGGACGCCGATCATCGAGGCCACCACGACCATCGCCAGCGCCATCATGATGGTCTGATTGATCCCGGCCATGATGGTGGGGAGGGCCAGCGGCATCTGCACCTTGAAGAGCTTCTGGGAATTCGAAACGCCAAAGGCATCGGCGGCCTCAAGGACGTCCTTGTCGACCAGCCGGATGCCGAGGTCAGTTAATCGGATCATCGGCGGGATCGCATAGATCACGACAGCGATGAGACCCGGCACGCGTCCGATCCCGAGCAGCATGACAACAGGAATCAGGTAGACGAAGCTCGGCATTGTCTGCATCACGTCGAGGATTGGATGGACAACGCGCTGGAACCGGTCCGATCGTGCCATCAGAATGCCGATCGGCAGGCCAAGTGCGATCGACAGGACCGTACAGACGAAGATCATCGAGACGGTCCGCATGGTGTCGTCCCACATGTCGAAGTAGCCGATGAGCAGCAGCGTTACGAGACAGCCGAGCACAATCTTCAGGCTGCGGCTTCCCAGCCATGCGATCACGAGGACCATCAGTGTTATGATCGGCCACGGCGTCTGGGTCATGAACCGGTCAACAGCGATCAGAAAGTGCTGCAACGGAGAAAAGAAGGTCTCGATGGAGTCGCCATATGCCCTCGTGAAACCTCGAAATCCGTCGTCGATCATCTTTTTGAGGTCACGAAGACTATCGTCGTTCATGTGCGGAAATTTGTAAAACCATTCCATGCGGTTCCCCTTTTCTCTGAAAGAGCCGTGACAAGTCTCCTGGTTACTTTCCGGCTTGTGAAGTGGCGGCGCGTGTCCAAACGCGCCGCCCATTCAACCAATCAAAGCGAGGCTTCGATTTTTTTCGCAGCGTCTTCCGACACCCACTTTGTCCAGATGTCCTTGTTTTCCTTCAGGAAGTGCTTGGCGCCGTCCTCCCCGCTCGCCTGATTGTCGGTCATCCAGGCCATGAGCTTGTTGACCGTATCATTGCTCCACGAACGCTTCTCGAGGTAGGACATCACATCAGGTCCCGCCTTTTCCGAGAAGGGCTTTGCAACCAGCGTGACAATCGTGTCGACCGGCCAAGCGTTCGGCTTCGGATCGCCGCAGTCTGCAACGGTGTTGCAGCGTTTCCACTCGGCGGCATCGGCTGGAACACCGGCATCGAGCTTCACCATTTCGTACTTGCCAAGCAACGCAGTCGGGGCCCAGTAATAGCCGACCCAACCCTGCTTGCGCTCGTAGGCCTTTGCGATCGAGCCATCGAGACCGGCACCAGAACCGGTGTCGACAAGCTTGAAGCCTGCTTTTTCAGCATCGAACGCCTTGTAGAGCTGAGAGGTGACCACTGTGCCGCCCCAGCCCTGCGGTCCGTTGTAAATTGCTCCCTTCGACGCATCCTCCGCGTCCGGGAACAGTTCCGGGTGCTTCAGCATGTCGGGGATCGTCTTCAGATCCGGATGGGCGTCGGCCAGATATTTCGGGATCCACCAACCCTGAATGCCGCCATCGGGAAGTGGCGAGCCGACCTTGACGATGCGTCCTTCATCCGTGCCCTTTTTCACGACATCCGGAAGAAGATCGATCCAGGCTTCGGGAGCAATGTCTGGCTCGCCTTTTTCGGCCATTGAGGTGATGGTCGGAACGGTGTCGCCAACGGTGATTTCTGCGCTGCAACCATATCCCTCGTTCAGGATGATCTTATCGAGGTTCGACAGAACTTCCGCGCTCTGCCAATTCATGCTCGCGATCGTAACGCTGCCACAGTCCGCCGCATTTGCGTAGGAGGCCGCTCCCAGCAGCCCGAATGCCATGCACGTAGAAGCCAATAACTTGTTCATTATCGTTCCCTTTTTTAGCGGCGTTTATCTTTGGGCGGGGCGCCGCGAACCCACCTCAACGGTCGTAGGAAGCGTCTCCCATACTCACCGATTTCCTGAAGGCTGCTGCCAGTCCATTGAACACAGCCTGGTCGAATCCTGAGGCTCGCATCTCGTCGATGCCAGCAGCGGTCACCCCGCGGTATTCGAGAAAGCGGCTGACGATTTCGGTCGGACAGTCCTGCCGTCGTTCCAGCAGGCGCCCCGTGCCAATCAGCATCGTCAGGACGGCTCTTCGAGCAACATCCGCTGGCAAACCTTGATCAATCGCATGCCCCATCATGGCTGCGGCAAGAAGCGCAGGGAAGGCGGGTCCGGTGCCTGACATGCCCGTGAGGTAGTCAAGGTCGCTCTCGCCTTTCAGTTCATCTTCGACGCCGCACGCGCCAAAGATTTTGCGCACGAGGCTGCGATCAACGGCATCGACGCCAGCTGAGGCGATCCATGGCGTATAGGATCGGGAGACTTCGGCAGCGGCATTGGGGAGGGCTCGGACAACCCGTTCGGTCGCATGCCGTTCTGAAAGCGCACAGAGGGGGATGCCGGCCATGACCGAAATCAGAAGCTTCCCTCGCATTGTGACAGGGACGGAGCCCCAGTCCTGCGGACGTACCGACAGGATCAAGACATCCGAGCTGTCCGCGAGACGTTGATTGTCTTGTGTCCAGTGCGACGCGGAAAAGCGATCTGGCTGCGAGCGGCGATAAGACAGTGTCAGATCATCGGGATCGGCGAGGCCGGCGGCCAGGATCGCTTCTGCGATGGAACCGCCAAGCCATCCGGCGCCGCCAATGATCCCGATCCTAACCTTTCCGCTCATCTCGTTCCCTAGCCTGGTTTGTAGCCGTGTCTGGCGAAGAACCGGTCAAGCTCTCGCTGCTGAGGGACTTCGCCCGTGTAGATCGCGATGTATTCAGGGATGCGCTTCATGCGCAGTGCGATGCTTTCGTTTGACTGCATCGAGATATAGCCGATCTGCACAAGGTAGGTCGTCCGGGCGCGAACATCAGCGCTGATTTCGGAATGCCCAAAGCGTTTGAACATGATGGCAAGCGCATCCATCCGTGCTCGATCCGCCTCTTGGACCTCCCGCAGGATCTCGTCGGACTGTAATGCCCAGCTGCGCACGGCAAACTCGAACTTGCTGTCGAACAGTCGGCTGTCCAGCCAGCAGTCGAAGACATTCAGCATCGCTTCCGCCAGGGTCTCCGCATAGGCTTCGGACTGCTTTACGATCGACCCTGTATTCTTGTCGCGCCAGCGAGCAACCAGTCCGGCCAAAAGTTCTTCACGATCCTTGAAGAACCAGTAAAAGCTCGTGCGAGACAGGTTGAGCTTCTTTGCCAGAGGCAGGATCTTCACGGAATCAATGCCAGACTCCAGCAGGGCGTCATAGGCTGCCTCGAGCCATCCCTCCTGCGATCCACGCCAGCCACTGTCGCTCAAACTCTGGTCCATGAGCAACTCCTAGCAAATGGTTAAGGTCAACACAATTAAAATGTACATTACTGTCAATAAAATTTAACCCTCATGTTTTCAATGTTGACACATATGTACATTCCACCTAGCGTCCTGACCGATTGCTAATTCGGAGCACGACAGATGTCGAACGATCCCCTCCTGCAGCCGTACCAACTCAAGCACCTCAGACTGCGCAATCGCATCATCGTGACATCCCATGAGCCAGCCTATCCAGAGGATGGCATGCCGAAAGAGCGCTACCGGGCCTATACGGTCGAACGCGCCAAGGGTGGCGTTGCGATGACAATGACGGCCGGCTCTGCAGCCGTGTCCAAGGACAGCCCGCCTGTCTTCAACAATCTTCTGGCATACAAGGACGAGATCGTACCCTGGGTGAGGGAGATGACGGACGCCGTCCACGAGCAGGGTGCTGCGATCATGATCCAGCTCACCCACCTTGGCAGGCGAACGCGTTGGGATAAGGGGGACTGGCTCCCGGTCGTTGCCCCATCCCATCATCGTGAAGCCGCGCATCGGGCATTTCCGAAGAAGCTTGAAGATTGGGATATCGAGCGCATCATCAAGGACTTTGCCGACGCCGCCGAGCGCATGAAGGCTGGCGGCATGGATGGCGTGGAGCTCGAGGCCTACGGCCATCTGATCGATCAGTTCGCATCGCCGCTGACCAACGAACTCGATGGCCCGTACGGAGGGTCACTCGAAAACCGCATGCGCTTCTGTCTCGACGTCTTCAGGGCGATGCGAGAAAGGGTCGGGAACGAATTTATCCTCGGCGTCCGCTACACCGCTGACGAACGCCTTCCCGGCGGCACTGGCAAGGAGGAAGGTCTTGAAATCTCCCGCAGACTTCGCGACAGCGGCCTCATCGACTACCTGAACGTCATTCGCGGGCATATCGATACTGATCCGGGTCTGACTGACGTCATTCCGATCCAGGGAATGGCCAACTCGCCCCATCTCGACTTCGCCGGCGAAATCAGGGCGGCAACAAACTTTCCGACCTTCCATGCGGCAAAGATCCCGGATGTTGCCACGGCGCGTTACGCCATTGCGGCCGGGAAGGTCGACATGGTCGGCATGACACGCGCGCACATGACAGATCCCCATATCGTCCGCAAGATCATCGAGAAACGGGAAGAAGACATCCGGCCGTGCGTTGGTGCCAACTACTGTCTGGACCGGATCTACCAGGGTGGCATGGCGTTCTGCATCCACAACGCGGCAACCGGACGCGAGCAAACGATGCCCCACGTGATCCCGAAGACCGATGTCCCCAGGAAAGTGGTGGTAGTCGGCGCAGGGCCGGCTGGTCTCGAAGCGGCTCGCGTCGCCGCCGAGCGCGGTCACGAGGTCGTCGTATTTGAAGCGGCAAGCAATCCGGGTGGGCAGATCCGGCTGACTGCCCAGAGCGAACGCCGCCGCGAGATGATCAGCATCATCGATTGGCGCATGGCCCAGTGCGAAAAACTCGGTGTCACTTTCCATTTCAATACGTGGGCAGAGACAGACACGATCACGGCGGAGAAACCCGACGTCGTCATCATCGCGACAGGCGGCCTGCCTCACACCGAGGTTCTGACCAGGGGCAACGATCTTGTCGTGTCGTCCTGGGATATCATTTCCGGAGATGTGAAGCCCGGCACGAATGTCCTCGTCTTCGACGATGCCGGAGACCACGCTGGTCTCCAGGCCGCCGAATTCCTGGCCAAGGCGGGCGCGAAGGTCGAGATCATGACGCCCGATCGTTCTTTCGCCCCCGAGGTCATGGCCATGAACCTCGTCCCTTACATGCGATCTCTTCAGAAGCTGGACGTGACCTTCACAGTTACATTCCGCCTCGAATCCGCTGAAAGGAAGGGAAACCAGATTGTCGCCATGGTCGGCAGCGATTACGGCGGTGTGTCGAAACAGCGCATCGTCGACCAGATTGTCGTCAACCACGGGACGATCCCGCTCGATCAGCTCTACTTCGACCTCAAGCCGCTTTCGAGCAATCTCGGAGAGACCTCCTATGACGAGCTCCTGGAAGGCAAGCCGCAGTCGGTGGTCCGCAATAGGGAAGGACTTTTCCAGCTCTTCCGGATCGGCGACGCGGTGGCGGCGCGCAATACCCATGCGGCCATCTACGATGGCCTGCGCATAGCAAAGGATCTGTAGACCAAGAATGCGACTTGTCGAATCTTTCGGTACCGCAGGGAAGACAAGCGATGGCTCGTTTCCGAACTCTAACGAACAGGTGCATTCATGAAAATTCTCGTCCCCGTGAAACGGGTGGTTGATTACAACGTGAAGATCCGCGTGAAGCCGGACGGCACAGGCGTCGAGCTTTCGAATGTGAAGATGTCGATGAACCCGTTCGACGAGATCTCGGTGGAGGAGGCGTTGCGGCTGAAGGAAGCCGGCAAGGCCGAGGAAGTCGTTGTCGTGTCGATCGGTCCTGCCAAGTCTGAAGAGACGCTGCGCACCGCACTCGCCATGGGCGCGGACCGGGCGATCCTGGTCGAGACCGACGATGCCGTCGAGCCACTCGCCGTTGCCAAGATCCTGAAGGGCGTCGCCGACGCCGAACAGCCGGGCCTCATCATCGTTGGCAAGCAGGCGATCGACGACGACTCCAACCAGACCGGCCAGATGCTGGCGGCACTGCTTGGCACCGCGCAGGCAACCTTCGCCTCGAAGATCGAAATCGGTGATGGCAAGGCAACCGTGACGCGGGAAGTCGACGGCGGCCTGCAGACCATCGACGTCAAGCTCCCGGCCGTCGTCACCACTGATCTCCGCCTCAACGAGCCACGCTACGCTTCGCTGCCGAACATCATGAAGGCGAAGAAGAAGCCGCTCGACAAGAAAAGCCCCGCCGATTTCGGCGTCTCCACCGCGCCGCGCCTGAAGGTCTTGAAGACCGAAGAGCCGTCCGGCCGCAAGGCGGGCGTCAAGGTCAAGTCGGTCGCCGAGCTGGTCGAGAAGCTGAAGACCGAAGCCGGCGTCCTCTAGGGTTCGAGAAAGGGAGACATATCCATGGCCATTCTTCTTCTGGCTGATCACGACGGCAGCCACCTTTCCGACCAGACCGCCAAGGCGCTGACGGCAGCAACTATGATTGCCAAGGAGCAGGGTAGCGACGTCACCGTGCTCGTCGCCGGCAAGGGCGCCAAACCAGCGGCCAATGCGGCTGCCGGGCTCTCCGGTGTCTCCAAGGTGCTGCTCGCCGAAAGCGACGCGCTTGCCAACAATCTGGCCGAGCCGCTCGGCGAACTGATCGTTTCACTCGCGGCAAGCTATGATACGATCATTGCCGCCGCCACCTCGACCGGCAAGAACGTCATGCCGCGCGTTGCCGCCCTGCTCGACGTCGCCCAGGTCTCGGAGATCATCGAAGTGGTCTCGGCGGACACATTCAAGCGGCCGATCTATGCCGGCAACGCCATCCAGACGCTGAAGGCGACCGACGCCAGGAAGGTCATCACCGTGCGCACCGCTTCGTTCTCCCAGGCCGGTCCCCAAGGCCCAACTGCTGCCGTCGAGGAGATCTCGACGGCAGCCCTTTCTTCTCGTCTCTCGACCTTCGTCAAGGAGGCGCTGTCGGCCTCCGAGCGTCCGGAACTGACCTCGGCGAAGATCATCATCTCGGGTGGCCGGGCGCTGGGCTCGGCCGAGAAGTTCAAGGAAGTCATCCTGCCGGTCGCCGACAAGCTCGGGGCCGCCGTCGGCGCCTCGCGCGCCGCCGTCGATGCCGGCTACGCCCCGAACGACTGGCAGGTCGGGCAGACCGGCAAGGTCGTGGCACCTGACCTTTACATCGCCTGCGGCATATCAGGCGCCATCCAGCATCTCGCCGGCATGAAGGATTCGAAGGTCATCGTCGCCATCAACAAGGACGAGGAGGCGCCAATCTTCCAGGTCGCCGACTACGGTCTCGTCGGCGATCTCTTCGAGGTGTTGCCGGAGGTAGAGCGGTCCGCCTGACCGCTTCGAAAAGCCCGAGAGCGGCCGAGCGTACCGATCGCAGTCAGTTGGTGGGCTGCTCTGCTGGCACAGGTAAAGTCCGATTTGCGGGCGGCAAATCTAGCGACGGCGGAATATGCTGGTCGACCACTCCCATCTGTTGTGTCGCGACCACTCGTCGTAAATGGCCAAGGCGATAAGGCGGCCGGCTCGGACATAGGGTCTCTTGACAGCTGACTGTCCACTCACTCGCTTACGCGGACAATCAACTTGCCAAAGTTTCGACCCTTCAGAAGGCCTATGAATGCCCTTGGCGCATTCTCCAGGCCATCCACGATATCTTCACGATATTTCAGGCGGCCTTCGGCAATCCATTTTGATGCCTCTTGGTAGAATTCCGGTCGCTGGTCGGCAAATTCGCGCTGAATGAAGCCACGAATGGTCAGGCTCTTGCGAAGGATTGTCCGCATGACGTCAGTCAGCCGATCCGGTCGTGCAGAAACCTCGCCGTTGTAGTGTGCAATCAGGCCGCAAACGGGTACGCGGGCGAAATCGTTGAGGAGGGGAAATACCGCATCCCAGATCGGGCCGCCAACGTTCTCGAAATAGACATCAATGCCATTGGAACAGCTGGCGGCGAGCGCGTCAGCAAAATCCGCCTTGGTGTGGTCGATAACAGCATCGAAACCAAGTTCGTCGAGAACGAATGTGCATTTCTCCTTGCCGCCTGCAATCCCAACGGCGCGCGCGCCATTGATCTTGGCTATCTGCCCGACGGCGGATCCGACTGCCCCGCTGGCCGCCGCCACGACAACGGTTTCCCCGGCCATCGGCTTGCCGATATTGCGAAGACCGGCGTAGGCCGTAAAGCCCGGCATGCCCAGAACCCCAAGAGCTGTGGATATGGGCGCACTCTCAGGGTTGAGCTTCCTTAAGCCGTCGCCATTTGCCACTGCATAGCTTTGCCAACCGGAATGAGAGAGTACGATCTCACCAGGCGTGTAGCTGCGATTCCGGCTTTTCAATATGCGCGCGACCGTTCCACCTTCCATGACGTCGCCAATGGCTACGGGAGCGGCGTACGACTTGGCGGCATCCATCCGACCCCGCATATATGGGTCGAGCGACAGGTACAGGACCTGAAGCAGGATCTCTCCTTCGGCAATCTCGGGCACCGGCCGCCGATCAATCCTGAAATTCGCTTCGGTCGGCTCGCCAACAGGGCGTGAGGCCAACGTTACCCGAAAATTCGTAAGGCTGTCGGTCAACATTTGCTCCTCTTCGAGGCGCGCCCGTGAGCTCATGGACGGGCGCGCTGTTTCGCCCGAAAGGCGTCGCCGACACCTGTGATACTCGTTCCCACGCCTGTTGGTCAATGTACACGGGTTTCGGCAGAAACGTCCTTCCTCCAAGCGTCCAGTTTTGTGTTACGACCTTGGCCGGACGTGGCAAGCGGACGGACCTGGCTGCTCGTTCAATCCACCGCTCTGGGCGCCTCTTATCTCGATTTTGCGCCCCTGACAGTTGCTGCCTGCATGGTGTTGCTGCGTCCACTGAAGGGATGGTTGGCTGCTCACAGCCTTTCACAGAGGAGGCACGCATCGATCGGGATTGGCAGCCCTAACACCGTTCCCATTGCAGCGGGGTCCAAGCACCAATATTTGGCTGAGAACCTAGGACCTGCAAAAATTCATTGGCAATATATTTGCAGCAAATCGGCGATCGAAGCGGAAGGGGTATGCAAATGCATGAAGAACGCCCACCGTTCCCTCCTTGCATCATCGAAAGTGCCGTTTTGAAGGTGAGGGGTGCCGAAGACGCATGGAACACCTGCGATCCCCATAAGGTCTCGCTCGCGTATACCGAGGACAGCCAATGGCGCAATCGCGCCGAGTTTGTCACCGGTCGCGAAGCAATCGTTGGCTTCCTCACGCGCAAGTGGGCGCGCGAACTGGAATTCCGACTTATTAAGGAACTATGGTCGGCTCACGAAAACCGGATAGCAGTGCGGTTCGCATACGAATGGCATGACGACTCGGGCAACTGGTTCAGATCCTATGGTAACGAAAATTGGGAATTTGCATCCAACGGCCTGATGCGACGCCGATACGCCTCCATCAACGATCTGCCGATCAAGGAACAGGAGCGCAAGTACAGGTGGGACCGTGGCGGCCCTCGACCGGTCGACCATCCTGGTCTTTCTGACCTCGGATTGTAGAGCTCGCGCCAGATTTTTCCCCGGGATGGGAGCGGATCGGATGCATGACCCAAGCCTTGCATCCAGGCACGCGGCCCAAGCAGCGTGACGGCCAATGCAACTCAAGTCTCAAATGCATATCAATCGTGTGATGTAGCGCGATCATGCATTGCTTGATCTATGGGGACCCATGCGACAGGTCACCGACCACCACCGGCGCGGCGACGACGCCGTTCATGATAGAGGCCGAGAGGCGCGCGTGGCCCTTGTCCATTCCAGCAAGGAGCTCGATGGAAGCTTGAACTTTCTATCGCTTCCATGACCGAGGAGAACGTCGAGTAAAAAGCTCGGGCGGGGCCCGAGAAGTCTTCTGGCTCCGGCTTCACAATCATCGTCATAGTGATCGCGATGACTGCAGTCACAGGGTGCTCATGGCAGGCCGAAACCCTCTCCGGGTTAAGCCTCCTCAGGCTGTCCCCCTTGCCACTGCATACCTTGCCAACCGGAACGAGAAAACACGATATCGCGAGGCGCGTCTGTGATACGACGCATCTATTTTGAAACATTTGTGAGGAATCTGGTGGGCGATGAGAGACTCGAACTCCCGACATCCTCGGTGTAAACGAGGCGCTCTACCAACTGAGCTAATCGCCCTCGCGAGATCGGTCCGGTTCGGTCCGCCGCGTCGGTGGCCGTGATCTATGCGGATCATGGAGCTTGCCCCGGGTGCTGTCCTTGACGAGGTAGCGCTGAGCGAAGAATTCGGCTTGTCGCGCCCCCCGGTGCGAGAACTGATGCGCCAGATGGCTGGAGAAGGCTTCATCGAGCTGGAGGCAAACCGCGCTGCGCGAGTGAGCTCGATGAGCTACCAACTACAGGCAGGGAGACGCGGTCGGCAAATCCGCCAGCCGTCTGAAGGTCGGATTCGTGCTCGCTCGATCCTTTACGCTTTCAGCGTTTGCGCTCTTCGTCGATACGCTGAGGCCTGCGAGCGACGAGCACGACCGTTCGGGACGCGTGACCGCAAACTGGCAGGTGCTTGGAAGTACCAGGCATCTGATCACCTCCAGCTGCGGCGTGCAGGTGGCCCCGACCCCGGATTTCGTCGATCCGGCGAGTTTGATGACATTGTTGTTGTTGGGGGACTTCTGACAGCCATGGATCCGGTCGATCGCGACACGATCGCTTTCGCCAAGCGTGCGGATGCGGCCAGGATCCCGTTGATCGGTCTCTGCACCGACTCATTCATCCTTGCCGAGGCTGGATTGATGACGAAGCATGAGACATGCGTGAGCTGGCTGCACTACAAGGAATTTCGCGAACGCTTTCCCGATCTTGCCGTGCGATCGGATCGGATATTCAACCTGGATCGGCAACGCGGTTCCTGTGCCGGCGGAAGCAGCGCCGCCGATATCGCAGCCGTCCTCGTGCTCCGGTATATCAGTCGCGAGGCCGAGAGAAATGCCCTGGAAGTCCTGCAGATCGAAAAGGCGCGTTCCGCCGGCGACATCCAGCCCGGCGCCCTTTGCACGATGACTATGAAGACAAGTGCGTGAAAGCCGCGATGATCATGATGGAACAGCACATCGAGGGTGGGATGACGATCCCGAGGCTCGCAGCCTCGGTTCGTTTGTCACGGCGACAACTTGAGCGATTGTTTCTGATCAAGGCTGGAAGTCTCCCGCACAGGCTTACACACGCGTGCGCATGGAGAGGGCGCGGGCGCTATTGGTGCAATCGAAGACGTCGCTGATCGAAATTGCTCTTGACGTCGGCTACGAGAATGCCTCTCACTTCACGCGCACGTTCAAGCGCATCTTTGGCCAGACACCGACACAGGTTCGGGCCTCTGCAATGGGGATTCAATGGATGCGCAAGGTCGGAACGATCCGTGAGCTGTGGCGATATCCAGTCAGTTCAACTACGGGCGAACAGATCGAACAATGTAGGCTTACGGCGACTGGCCTTGTCGGTGATCGTCAGTTTGCCCTGGTCGATGCGGCGACGGGTGTGGTCGCATATCCCGAGCGTGAAAAGCGCTGGCAAAGAGCGGTCTTTGTCAAGTCGCGGACCGCGTCGGATGGTGATGTGGAAGTCCAAGTGCCCGGCCACAACTGGTTTCCTATCACTGCGCCGCGGCTGCTGGAGGCGCTCACGAGCTTCTTTGAATTCGAGGTGGCGGTCAGACCATATGAGAGAACGGGGTCCGCGTCCGGCGACGCTTTATTTGCGGCTGACCGGTACGTGGTATCACCCTTGCATCTTCTGACAAGCGCTTCGGTCGACCATCTGAAGGAGATCCACCCCAGTGGAAATCCTGACCGACGTAGGTTCCGACCCAACATTTATCTGGAGGCTGAGGCCGATCTTTCCGGGTTTGCCGAACTGCACTGGATCGACGCGCCTGTTCGTCTTGGAAATGTCGCCGCGACGGTAATCGCGCCAACCAAACGATGCGGTTTTACGATCATCGCTCAGGATGGTCTGGAAAACGATCCCGACATTCTCCGGAACGTGATGAAATTTGGGAACCGCAATATGGGGGTCTATTGCCGACCGGATGAGCCAGGGGCAATCCGTCTTGGCGATGCGGTTTTCGTCTAGTTTCAAACTTGTCGCAGGTCTGAGAAAATTCACCTCTGATTTGGCCTCTATGCGGCGGATGTGGGCAGGAACGAAGTCAATGGCCACTCGTTAATCTGCGAGAGACGCAGAGGAGACCAAAATGGGTATCGAGGAAGCCAAGACCGAAAAAGGTAGAGACTCCGCACGCGGATTGCGGAAGAACGCCGCCAAGGAAGAGAAAAAAGTTGAAGCTCAGAAAGGGTCGGATCTGGCAAAAGGTGCCGATCGCTTCGAAGAGCGTTCCAAGAGTTCCGACGGCAAGAGCGCAGCGACCAAGCAAAGACTCTGAAACGGTACCTCACGGCGATCTCCGCGATTGGGGAGCATGTCATACGCTGTTGGCAATCGTAGGCCATTCGTTGAGCTGCGATGAACGTTCGGTGCGACCCCTCAACGGTCGAGGTCGACGGCACAACGGCACCGCGTTCTGATGTCCGAAAATTGGCGGGCTTTGCCGCACGAACGGCTGGGCTATCGAAGCTTCGCTTCGCGAGACGACGAAAGGCCCTCGTCGAGCAACACACACCGCAATGACTGGATTTTCGGAACTTACCCGCAGTGCAGGAATTATGGGACCGACTTCGATTTCCGGACTCGAAGTCTTGGACCTGCGGCAAAACAAGGAGCGCTCCATGAACAGGAATTTGACAGCCCTTTTGGGCGTATTGGCTGTGGCTGGGTACCAGAACAGGGACAAAATCCAGGAAATTCTGCGAAAGCTTGTCGACAGCGGGCAAGGAACCGCGGGACAACCTGCCGGAGGCACCGAGGCGAGCGGCGCTGATAACGGATTGGGGGGACTGCTGGGCGGCTTGTTCAGGCCGGGTGGTGTTGGAGATTTGTTGAAGGGCGGCTCGGTTGGATCAGTCGTGAGCGATGGGCTTGGCAGTCTGCTTGATCAATTTTCGAAGAATGGCAAGGGAGAGGTGGCGGGCTCCTGGGTCAATCAAGGTCCAAATCAGCCGATCGATCACCCGGAGCTGGTGCAGGCGCTGGGCCCGGAGCTACTGGCAGAGTTGCAACGAAAGACCGGACTGGACCGCGACGAGATTATCTCACGGCTATCGAAATCTCTTCCGGAAGCTGTCGATAGCCTAACACCTGACGGAACGGTTCCGGCAAACGCCTGACGTCACGCCGTACGGTGAGCTGCAGCCACTGACCGCCGGCAATGCCGAAGGCGCTGATTTCGCCATTGAGGCATTTCGTGCAGGATTGGTCTCGTCTGATTTGGTAGGAGCCGGTCACGAAGAGACGGGAACGCGATGCGACGAAGATTGAATCATAGCGCGATGCCTGCGGTCGGCTACGTTGAGCCGTGGAGCGTGCGCGCAGGAGGCTGGGTAGCGTGTCATGTTTCCTGTGCCGACCCAACGGCGCAGGCCACGGTCGTGACAATTGACCGGGATAAGAACGAGCACCTGAATTGGACAGTCAGGAAGGCATCTCGGTCTTTTGAGGTAAAAGCATACGACCTCGGCTCCTGGGTCGAAATTCCGATGTTCGATGTCGGTCAGGATTTCGTCCTTGATGTCGAGATTCTGTTCACCTCCAATGATGTCGTGAAGCCCGTCATTACTTGGCCGGGCTTCTTGCTGACCATCGATCGTGATGGACGGTTACAGGCCAATGGCACGGACGTCGCGACGATCGCCAATGAGACCTGGTACGGTCTATCCCTCTCGTTCCATGCCGGGGAACTGTGTTTAAGGCTTTCGCCCCATCACGGTGGAAGGGAAGTGGAGAGCAGGACATCTGGCCTGCCAAAACCAGCCACCATCATATTGGCGCCGAGGCCTCACACGCGCAACTGACGCTCAACGCACGCATCGGGAGGATCAGTCTTAAGACCGCATCCGGTAAATTGCGTTGGTGCTTCCCGGTTCGTGGCCCTGTCGAGAGCCTCAAGCCTATGGATGGTGGCGGGCCAGACCTTCGCATTTGCAATGCTCCGACTTTTGCGGTTGCCTCACCTCGATTTACCGGCGAGATTCACGACCCGCGTGTCGACGCCGATCATTTTGACGCGATCCATCTGCACGATGACGACTTTGCCGGCTTCGACTGGGCAGCCGATCTCGTCATATCGGTGCCGGCGGACGCACGACCGGGCGTCTATGCCGTCGCAATAGAGACGGACCGAGGGGTTGAGCAGCTTCCATTCTTTGTTCGCCCGCAAGCTCCTACGTCATCGGTTGCCGTGCTCCTGCCGACCGCCACCTATCTCGCATACGCGGATGAACAGCTGCCGCCGGACCGGTATCCGTGGCATGGCAGCGATCGTTCCCACCTTTTCGCAATCGACAACAATTTCCTGAGCCTTTACGACGTCCACAGCGACATGAGCGGGGTCAGCCTCACAAGCAGTCGGCGGCCTCGCGCCACCCTTCGCGCAGACTATCACTATCCCCTCTCGAACTCGCCGCATCTCCTTCCGGTCGATTTGCAGCTTCTGAAATTTCTCGGCCGCCATGGAATTGATGTCGACATCCTGACTGACCATGATCTCGATGACGAAGGAAGAGCAGCCATCACGCCTTATCGACTGCTTTTGACAGGCAGTCATCCGGAATACTGGTCATCGGCCATGATGACTGGGCTGAAGGAATATCTCAGTTCCGGCGGTAGCCTTGCTTACCTCGGTGGAAACGGATTTTATTGGGTCGTAGCGTTCCAGGGCGACAAAATGGAGCTGCGGCGCGGGAAGAACGACATCTGGTCGGGCAGACCGGGCGAAATCCATCTCGCAATGACCGGCGAGCCCGGTGGAAACTGGGAGGATCGCGGCCTTCATCATCCGCAAGCTCTTGTCGGCGTCACCTACGTGATCATGAGCTTCGGCAAATCTCGACCCTATCGGCGGCTCGAGGAAAGCCACTATGGCGACTATGCGTGGCTCTTTGACGGCGTTTCACCCAATACCTTCGGAGCCGAAGGCGGCGTGCTTGGAGGTGCTGCCGGCTACGAGATCGATGCGGTCATCCGCTCGGAGGAGACACCAAAGAATCTCGTTCGCCTCGCCGTTGCGGATGGCTTTGACGAGAGCTTCCAGGTGCGGCCCGATCTTTGGGTCGCAGGCGGCGAAGCCGAGCGAACTGCCCTTCGGCGGGCAGACATGACGATCTATCAGCATGAAGGCGGGGGCGTTGTCTTTTCGACGGGCTCCGTGGCCTGGATCGGTGCGCTGCCAAACCCGTCGCAGGATAACGACGTCGGACGCATCATGCTGAACTTGATGGGAAGGTTTGGTTGGAATAGTGACGAAGGAGGCCGATGCCGCGAGCCGGCCTCCGTGGGGTTCAATGTTCCAGTTCGCCCTGGGAGCCCGCACGGATGGCAGCGAGCACTTCCTTTTGGAGCGCGATGAATTCCGTCGTTGAAATCATCTCCTGATTTCGGGGGCGTCCAAGCCCGACGTTGAAGGTCGTACTGATGCGCCCGGGATTGATGCTCATCGCAAGAATGCGATCGGAGAGGTAGACGGCCTCTTCGACATCATGGGTAACGAAGAGAACGGTCAGCCGGTGTTCCTCCCAGATCTGGGTAAGAAGCTCCTGCATCTGGTGACGGGTCAGTGCGTCAAGCGCGCCAAATGGCTCATCCATCAACAGCATTTTCGGACGGTAGGAGAGGGCACGCGCGATGGCGACGCGCTGTTTCATCCCGCCCGAGAGTTGCGAGGGAAAAGCATCGGCGAACTTGTCCAGCTTGACCAGCTCGATGTGATGGCGAGCGACATCCCGGCATTCGGCGGAACTCATCCCGGCCGCCTGCAGGGCGAATTCGACGTTCTGCTGCGCCGTCAGCCATGGCAGGAGCGTATAGGATTGAAAGACGACCCCACGATCGAGCCCCGGGCCAACAATCGGAGCGCCATCCGTCAGAAGGACGCCATTATCAAATCCCTGCAGGCCCGCGACGATGGAAAGAAGCGTGCTCTTGCCGCACCCGGACGCGCCAACCAGGGAGACGAATTCGTTGTCGGCAAGTTCAAGCTCGATATCGCTTAAGGCATGAACGCGGGATTTCCTGCCGCTGTACCACTTGTTGAGGCCCTCGATCTTGAGTTTGGGTTCGCTCATGTCAATGCCTCGAGGAATAGCGGAAGAAGACGCGCTCGAGCGCTTTCATGCTCTGGTCGGTGATCAGGCCGAGCAAGCCAAGCAGCAGAATGTAACCGATGATGGTCTGCGTCTGAAAATATCGTTGCGAGACGACAATGCGATAGCCAAGCCCGGATGTGGCGGCGACAAGTTCGGCAAGGACAAGCCAGGTCCAGGCCCAACCCAGGCTGATGCGCAGGGTATCCCAGATCCCGGGAAGGGCGGATGGCAGGACGATGCGGCGCAGGATCCTGGTTTCCGACATTCCAAGCGTGCGGCCAAGCCCGACGAAGTCGGTTGGAACGCGTTTGACGCTGTCCATGACCATCAGCACCTGCTGGAAGAATGTTCCGATCCAGATGATGACGAATTTCTGGATGTCACTGGTTCCGGCCCAAAGAATGGTAAGGGGCACAAAGGCAACGACCGGCATGTAGCGAACGAAATCGACGAAAGGCTCGATGGCCGCTTCCCATGTCTTGAAACAACCGATCATGATCCCGATCGGGATTGCCATGGCTGAGGCCAGAAGAAACCCGACCAGCATGCGATAGATGCTGATGCCCGCGTCGGTCCAAAGAGTGCCATCGACGGCGAGTTCGACCATCTTGGTCCAGACCGCTGTCGGAGAGGGCAGGAAGATAGGCTTCACCCAACCGGTGCCGGTCGTGATCCACCAGATGGCAAAGAGCAGGACGAAGACGGCAAGAGCGATCATGAAGAAGGCCCGGCCGCCGATCGGATCGCCGATCCGGAACGCGCTTGGCGGCCGGCCGACGCCCGCGCGCGATTGCGCGCGGGATCTCTCCTTGGATGTCGAGGGTATTTCGGAGCTAGACATTACGGTTCCGTTGGCAGAGGTCACTTGTTCGCGGCGTCAACGAACGAGGTGTCGATCATGCTGTCAGCGGAAACGTCCTGTGTGAGAAGGCCGGCCTGTTTGGCTGCCTTCAGAACATCGGCGAAGGTCTTGCTCTTGAAGTCACCGGCAAAGGCCTTCGCAGCCTCCGCGGAGGTGTAGTACTGAACGCCGTCGAAGGCGGTCTTCAGATCATCCGGCGAGGCACCAACGGCCTTTGCAATGATGGCGCGGTCCTCTTCCGTATTGGCCTTGTAGTCGGCAAGTGCCGCATCCCAGGCCTTGATCATCGCCAGCACCTGTCCCGGCCTTTCCTTCAGCACTTCCTCGCGAACGACGAGGACGTCGGAGACGAGACCCGGGTCCTTGCCTGCTTCAAACAGGAGCTGGATGTTCTTGTCCTGGGCAAGTGCGGTCGAAATGTAAGGCTCGTAGGTTACTGCAACGGGAACCTGTCCTGCGATCAATGCGGTTCCGGCGTCGGCTGCCGGCATCGGCACGCGTTCTATGTCCTTGATGGTCATGCCGTTGCTGGCAAGGGCGTAGTTCAGGAGGATATCGCTGGTCGTGCCTTCCTCGAAGGCAATCTTCTTGCCCTTGAGGTCAGCAACGCTCTTGACGTCGCTGCCGGCGAGGATGGCATCGGCCTTCAGGCTGAAATCAAGCAGGGAGACGATCTTTACCGGAAGACCGGCAGCGACCATGCCCATGGCGGTGTGGGTGGCGATGTTGGCGGCATCAAGCTGACCACTTGCGAGCGCGGCGTTGATGTCTTTGTCCTCGGTGAAGTTGACCAGCTCGACGTTCTCGAGATTGGCTTTCTTGAACAGGTCCTTGCTTGCCGCCACGTGCCACTGGCCATAACCGAGCCATGGCTCGATCCCGATCTTGAAGGTGCCAGCCTCCGGCTTTGCCGGGATGTCCTGTGCGACAACCGGACTGAAGGCGAGCGCACCGACGATCCCGAGTGCCAGCGCTCCGCGGTAAACGTGCCTGCTGATGATAGCGTAGTTCATTTCAAACCCCTCTTTTTTCTCGTTGTTAGCGTTGCATCTTTTCAAGTTTCACGCCCGAACATCAAGGCGGAATAGCGGGTGTGATGGCAGTGCTTTTCGATTTGGCATACATTTTAATGTCGCCCTGTCGCTATCCGGTAAGGCTGATGTCTTTCCATTCAGCGCCTCCACGCCACGACCTACCCTAACCAGTCATTTTGCTGGTGGCAGGTATCGGCTCCCGAGCGCATAGCGGCTGCCGACATAGGTGAAGGTATTGACTGTAGCGACGGTCGGTCCGGTCCAAGTCTTCCGGTTGAGGACCAGGCAACTGTCACGTTCACGGATATGCAGAAGCTTTGCGTCCCGTTCCGTCGCGGGAATGGCGCTGATCAGATGCTCGACCTCGGTCAGTGGCGTACTGTGCTGTAGGTAATCGTAGGTCGCACCAGACGTAAAATCCTGATCGAGATAGTATTTCACAAGTGCCGGATTGACGTATCGTTCCTCCAGTTGAACAGGAACGTCATTCTCCCAATGAACGATGAGGGAATGGTCGACCGGTCGGAGCTCTGTGAATTCAAATGCCCCGAGCAGCATTTCATCCGGCTTCTCGATTCTCTCCAGGACGATGACCTCTGCCCGATGTCGACTTCCCCGGTCCTTTATCTCGCTGACGATGTTGCTGATCTCGATCAGGGTGGATTGGGCTCTCGGAGGCGAAACAAAGGTGCCGACTCCCTGGACGCGCCTGAGGTAGCCCTTGTCGGTCAGTTCTCTCAATGCGCGGTGGACAGTCATCCTGGACACTCCGAGCGAGGATACCAGATCGTGCTCGGACGGGAGCCTCCCGTTCTGTGGCCAGTTGCCGTTACCGATGTTGTCGAGGACGAAGTCCTTGACCTTCTCGTAGAGTGGCAGCGCGGTATTTGAGAGACCGGTCAATATTTAAGCTCCGTCTCACGCCTTGCGTGTCTTGATCAATCGGCGATACGAATAATGGTTTTCAGCTTGGTTGCCCGCCCTTCGCTCAATTGGCGATATGCATCGGGAATGTCGTCGAGCGAGGGCCGGACGTCGATGAATTCCAGAAGTGAAGACTGAAGCTCGGGCAAGAGGGCGATGGCATCGCCAAGCTCACTCTCGAAGGCGTGACATCCGACAAGGGCAATCTCGCGCTCG
Source organism: Rhizobium sp. BK181 (assembly GCF_014193305.1). Classification (NCBI taxonomy): domain Bacteria; kingdom Pseudomonadati; phylum Pseudomonadota; class Alphaproteobacteria; order Hyphomicrobiales; family Rhizobiaceae; genus Rhizobium; species Rhizobium sp. BK181. The sequence continues at coordinate 52,917 of NZ_JACHZA010000019.1, read as the reverse complement.
ACCAGGGTGTTCGGGTCGAGATCGATCTTCCCGTGGCTGATGCCGACGAGAGCAAAGGTGCCGCCTCCATCGAGGATCTCGATACCCTGTTCGATCGCCTTGGTGTTTCCGGTGGCATCGATTGCGTAACGAAGGGAGGCGCCGTCAAGACCGTCTCTTGTCTTTACCTTGTCGAGCGGAACCGCGGCTCCGCCGCAGATCCTGGCGACCATGTTTGCGCGGTCCACGTTCATGTCCGCAAAGAGCAGCTTTCCGTCATGAAGACGCGACAGAAGCAGGCCGCAAAGGCCGCCAATCGAGCCGCAGCCGATGACTATGACCGCTTCGCCAACGCGGGGGGAGAGCCGACGGACGGCATGAAGGGCCACGGCAAGAGGTTCGGCCATGGCGGCAATGGCAGGGACGAGTGACGGATCGTGCTTCCTGACAAGCCTTGCAGGCAACTGGCTCTGCTCGGCAAAACCGCCATCGCAGACCTCACCGACAAACCCGAGCCGCTCGCAGACATTGGTCCATCCGGCTCTGCAGGCATTGCATTCACCGCAATAGTATCGGGAGTCGGCGACGACCAGGTCGCCCACGGCAAGCCCTTCGACACCCTCTCCAATCGCCGATATCCGTCCACAGAACTCATGCCCGGCGGTCGACGGACGCCTGCTGATCCATTGCCCCGTCCGGAAATTATGAAGGTCCGAGCCGCAGATCCCTGCTGCACGAACATCGATCGTTACGGAGCCCGCCGGTGGAGGGCCGGGACTTTCGATTTCCTCGACCCGAAGATCGAGCGCATCGTGCAGGCGAACGGCCTTCATCGCTTTAGCCTCGCTTCGGGAGATAGTCATCACGGACGGCTGAAACGGCATGCGCGTGGGACGAGAACCCTTCGTATTCGGCAAGCTTATGGGCGCGCTTGGCAAACTCGGGATAGGCAGAGGCCGTCACATAGCCGATCGAACTGCGTTTCACGAAGTCGGTCACAGAGAGCGGACCGAATGTCCGCGCCCAGCGACTCGTCGGAAGCACCGCGTTCGGCCCGAGGCAGAAGTTCGCGATGCTGACGGGCGTATGAGGTCCCATGAGGATTTCCGCCGCCTCGGTGATGTGTCCAAGATGGGCAAAGGGATCCTGCGAGAGAATCTCAAGGTGCTCGGGCGCATAGGCATTGACGAAATCATAGCTCTCCTCAATCGACGAGGTGAGGATGATACCGCCGCATCTGCCTGAAAGGACGGCACTGGAAAATTCTACGCGTTGCTTGGTCATGCGGGCCCAGTGCTCTGGGAGGGCGCCAAGCGCCTCCTCGGCAACCCTGCGGCTATGGGTGACGAGATAGGCGGAGGAGTCGGGGCCGTGCTCGGCCTCGATCAGGAGGTCGAGTGCCGCCAGGCCTCCATGAACGGTGTCGTCAGCGAAGATGATCGCTTCGGAAGGGCCGGCCGGAAGCCCGGTGTCGATGATGCCGGCGAGGCTCCGCTTGGCGGCAACCACCCATGGACTTCCCGGTCCGACGATTTTGAGCGCGGGTTTGATCGTCTCCGTGCCGTAGGCGACAGCGGCGACAGCCTGCGCCCCGCCGACCTTGTAGACCGTCCTGACGCCGGCGAGACGTGCTGCGACAAGCGTTGCGGCATCCACGCTGCCGTCAGGTGCTGGTGGCGTGACGATCGCGAGTTCTGGAACACCTGCTACAACCGCCGGGACGGAGGTCATCATGGTAACGGATGGAAACGACCCCTTGCCGCGTGGGACATAAAGCGCGACCGACTTGATCGGTGTGAAGCGGTCGCCCGCGAAGGCCCCAGGCTTGATCTCCTTCAGCCACATGGCCTCAGGCTTTTGTTCCTCGTGAAAATGGCGGATGTTCTCGATGCCGAAGGTGATTGCCTCGATCACATCTTCACTGACTGCCGTGAAGGCCGTATCGAACTCCGCCTCCGTGACCTTGATGGTTTCTTCCGTGACATTTGCCTTGTCGAGGTCACGTCCGAAGCGGGCAATGGCGCGATCACCCTCCGTTCGCACGGCTTCCAAGATCGGCGCAACCTTTTCGATGAAGGCCGAGATATCGGTCTCGGACCGGCGCAGAAGAGCGACTTTCTCGCCAGCACCAAGTTTCGAATAGTCGTGGAAGGTGACGTCAGTCATTTGCATGGGCCCTTGGTTCTAGACCGCGCAGGCGGCCTTTTGCCACGACAAGGTCGTGGCCGACAAAAACTGGATGCGGCCGGCAGGAGCGCAACGCAACGGGTGCCTCCAGCAGGATTTCTGATCACGCGAGGACGCCGGACTTGAGCCCGGCAGATTCCCAGGAAGTCGACGACTTCGTTGCCGTTATTGTCTATAGTTGTCTATACAGCATGTGTAATGGTGAACCCGTCGCTGTCAAGGGCAAGGACCGCGTTTGGCAGCCTCAGATGGACGCAAGAAAACCGCCATCAATGGCAATACATTGCCCGGTGACATAGGCAGAGGCTTCGCTCGCAAGAAAGACCACGGCACCGCCAATATCGGAAGGTTCACCGAACCTCTTCTGCGGGATCTTGTCGAGCATCCGCTCCGACCAGTTTCCGTCCTGGTAGAAGCCTTCCGTCATTGCCGTGCGGAAGTAACCGGGAGCGATCGCATTTACGCGGATGCCAAGCGGGGCCCATTCGGCCGAGAGCGCACGTGTCATGCCGAGAAGCCCAGACTTCGAAGAGCCGTAGGGCACGGCTGTGGGAATGCCGACATATGAGGTGAGAGAGCAGAGGTTGATGATGCTTCCACCGGTGGCCCGACTGGACATCCGCCGTGCTGTGGCCTGCGACCAGAAGAAGGCACCCTTTAGGTTCGTTCCGATAATCTTGTCCCAGATCGCTTCATCGACATCGAGCGAGGGAGCCACCTGCTCGCAACCGGCATTGTTGACGAGGATATCGATCCCGCTTGCAATCGTATCAAACCGGTTCAACGTTTCGTCGATGGAGGAGACGTCGGTGACATCCTGGGCGCTGGTCAGGCATGTCCTGCCAAGGGCTTCGATTTTCTGTTTCGTCTCATCAAGCGACGTTTCGTCGCGAGCGGTAACACAGAGACTTGCCCCGGCTTGCGCAAGGGAAAGTGCGATCCATTGGCCAAGGCCACGGCTGGCACCGGTTACCACTGCAACCCGTCCGGTCAGGTCGAACATGTTTTGGGGCATGGGATCCTCTTGCTATTGAAACCTATATTGTCGCCGCAAGCATATTTATGCGCAAAAGACCAGTCTTCCTACGACACTGATCGAGGCCTGCGTAAGCGATGGCCATGGTTGTCGACGGACGAACGGTCTTCAGTCTCGTGCTGCTTGTACCTCGACCGATGAACTTCAGGGATTTATCTGCGGGTATGGGTTCGCATCGGAAAGAGCTGATGGCATGCATTGGTGCGGGGGGGACGTTCAAGAGCGGTCATTTGCAGTCTCTGGGCGCGGCCCGCTTGTTGGAACGATTACCCTTTGATGTCGTTCGCCTTCTTCCAACAGAAGAGGAAGTGCTATGACAACCATTGTATTTGTGCACGGCATGTTTCAGAATCCGAAAAGTTGGACGAGATGGGTAGGATACTTCTCCCGTCATGGTTTTGAGTGCGTTGTTCCTGCCTGGCCATTGCACGATGGTGATCCGGCGGAGCTGCGTGAAAGTCCTCCTCCAGGACTTGGCGAACTCAGTCTTGATGACGTCGTCGCGACAATGCAAAGGGTTGTTGGCAACTACGATCGCCCCGTCATGATCGGCCACTCTGTCGGCGGACTTGTCACGCAACTCCTTGTCGCGAAAGGACTCTTATCCGCCGGCGTGGCGATCTCTTCTGTCGCTCCCAATCGTATGCTCGAATTCGACTGGGGTTTCATCAAGAACGCAGCAATCATAGCTAACCCTCTCAAGGGGGATGAACCTGTTTTCATGGATGCCAAGACGTTCCACCGGTCATTCGCGAATTCGCTGTCCAAAGCAGACGCGGCGCTTGCCTTCGAGGAAACTGCGACACACGATAGCCGCAACGTGCTGCGCGACTGCATGGGAGGGGCCGGTCGCATTGATCTGGAATGTCCGCATTCGCCATTGCTGTTGATCGGCGGCGAGAGAGATGAAATCATTCCGTCCGAGCTGAACGAAAAGAACTACAAGGCATACAAGGACGTGGGCAGCGTGACCGATTTCCTGACCTATCCCGGACGCAGCCACTTCATTTGCAACGAGCCGGGTTGGGAAGAGGTGGCGGGCTTCGTCTACCAGTGGGTCGAACGGAATACGGCGGGGAGGCCGGCGATCTAGCCCAACAGCATCCCATCTCATAGCGCTTCGCGGCGGGCAAAAACATCCTGTCTAAAAGTTTGCGAGTGCTTCCAGGCGAATGAGTGCACAGCCGACAAACCGGTCGATGCTATGCGCAACCGACCCGCGTCCGGCGTGTCAGTCGCGTCCGAATTTTTTCTCGATGATCCTGAGCCCATGTTCGTATCTGGACGTATCTGAATTCATCTTTCGAGCCTGGGCAAGGTTGTCCTTGAGATCGGCTATTTTCACGGGCCGGGCAATCTGATTGGACGCTGCCCTGAGGACGAATCTCTCGTCGTCTTCGCCGGGGCGTTTGGTGAGTGCGTCCACGGCATCAACGATCAGCGGGCTGAAGCCCTGTTCGCGAAGCCGTTCCAGACTCCAACCCGGTGCCTTCTCGACCAGATCATGCAGATAGGCGACTGTTCGTTCGTCCTCGTCGGTGACGGCCTCGGCAACACGTTTGCAGTGGGAAAAATAGGGCTCGCCCTGTTTGTCCTTCTGACCCGAGTGGCCATCGAAAGCGAGCTTAACTGCTTTCAGAAGGTCGGACATCGATGCATGCTCATCGGTATCGGTTGCGTGGCCGTCAAAGCTCATCATCTTCACCTCTTCAGGACCGCATCCTGCTTTTCCTTCTGCGGAGAGGTCGCGATGCGTTTCTCAAGAACCGCAGCTTCTCTCTTTTCCCTCACTAAATAGGAGGAAATAGGCCTGTCCGTTCGTTGTGGAAGCCGGACCAAGGTCCGATGGTTCAGTAATGACCTTCGGTCCATTAGCGAGTTGGCAACGTCGATATACGCAACCTCATCCAATCCTTCAGCCATCCAGCCAAGCCGCGAGACCATCCAGTGTCTGCAGCCCATATTTGACCGCACCGAAGCCGATAACGATCTGACGCCGCTCGCGAGTAGGGTCGAGCTGGCGCATCGTCAGCACTGTCTTGCCGTCGCCCTGTTCATCAAAGGTCACGGTGGCGCGAAAACGATCGCAACTGCTGCCTAAGCCGGAGCTTGGATTCTTTGTTCCGACCGACGGGCACGGATCGCGGAGGCGATGAAGACCCTCGAAAGTCCATGATATAGTGGTTCATGCGACAATATCCGCGATGTTAAATAGCCGATCATGGAAACGGCCATGATTGGGATCACGGCCTGGTGATCGCCAGTCATTTCCAGGATGATAACGAAAGCTGTCATCGGCGCTTGCACGACACCGGAAAAGTACCCTGCCATCCCAAGGATCGCTGCCAGGGCAATGCTGGTGCCAAGCAATGATCCAACTGTACTGCCGAACCCTGCGCCCACGGCGAGTGACGGGGCGAAGATACCGCCGGGTATGCCGGACAGCATCGAAAGAAAACTTGCCGCAAGCTTTTCGATGAAGAACAGCATTGGAAGGGCATGACCCTCGATAGCGCCTCTGGCCTGTTCATAGCCAGTGCCGAATGTCGCACTGCCGGATCCAACCCCAATGACGGCAACGAGTAGACCGCAAAGTCCTGCAACCGCGACCGTCCGTGTGAGTGGCTGTGGGTGGACCCAACGGCGAAGGCGCTGACCGAAATGGAGGGCGAAACCACTGAAGCAAGCGCCGAGTGCGCCGCCACCAACACCGCAGATCAAGATCAGCCCCCAATCTCGAATGTCAGTTGGGGTTGCCGATGCTTCGCCGAAATAATTATAGCTACCCGCAAGAGCGAGAGCCGCCATGCCGGAAAGAATGACAGCGGTCAGGACGATACCATTCGCACGCGACTGATAGCTCCGACTCATCTCTTCGATTGCAAAGACGATCCCGGCGAGCGGTGTGTTGAAAGCGGCGGCGATACCGGCTGCGGAACCTGCCAGGATAAGGCCTCTGGCCTGCGCCATGCCTCCGAAGCGAGCCACCGCGAGCATGATTGCTCCGCCAACTTGAACAGTTGGTCCTTCGCGTCCAATCGAAGCGCCGCAAAACAGGCCCAAAATCGTCAGCATGATTTTGCCAACTGCTATCTTCAAAGACAACAAGCGCTGACGGTCTTCATTCTCCTGGAGATGCCGGGCGGCTATCGCCTGCGGAATGCCGCTTCCTTGAGAGTTTGGGAACACTTTGGCTGCTAGATAAGCAGACAGCATAAATCCCAGTGGCGTAATCAACAGAGGCAACAAAAATGCGAACTCACTCGATGATCCAATCGAGGTGAAAGCCTTTTGCGCAAGATCGGCAAGTTTGGCAAATATGACACTTACAACGCCTATCGCGATTGCGCCGAACCAAAATACGGCCCTTGTACGCCAGAGGGACAAGGAACCCCGAAGAACACGAGAACGACGGAAAAGCTTTGATTTGCGATAAGCGCTTGGCATCTGAAACTCTGGCAGAACGGTATTTAACCCGAGCCTTTTAGCGCCATAAAGCAGTACGCGTCACCCCTTACGTCGTGGCTCAAATCATCAACCAATAATTCCACTGCAGCAATTCCTTGATCCCATGGTCGGACTGCATGGTCCGAACCGCCACCTGATGACCGATCGCGCCGGCTTAATGTTTCGCTCTGCAGAAAGTGCCGGTCTGGGCTTACGCATTAGCGGCGGATGAGCCTTCCCACCCAAATCAATATGCAGGCTCCGACAAATCCGGCAACCAGGTATCCGAGCCAACCGCTCAGAACGATACCGACCAGCGAAAGCAAGATATTGGCGATGATAGCCCCAACGATTCCGAGGATGATGTTCATCAGCACCCCCATGTTCGACTTCATGAACTGCTCGGCGAGCCATCCCGCAATACCGCCGATGATAATCGCTGCAATCCAGCCGATACCTGCTTCTTCCATGTTGAACCTCTCGAAATAATGCTGATCCAAATTGACTACAGTTCATTGCACCTAGAGCGGGACGCGCCGCCGTCAATCACCGATCGTTTCTCGAAACTTCAACGGCGGACATACCTGGATGACCGCGACCATCTGGTGCGACGCTTTCGGGCCTTCCGCGTCCCGGGAGGGGTTTCAACTCCAGCCAGCAGCGACAACCGAGGAGGCCGTGTTTCCTGAAAGTTCAACGTTTTGGGCTCCGGACGAAGACGATGCTTCGCTCGGTTGCCGTCCGGCCGGGTTGCCCGGCTCCGGCTATTCGAGTAGCGCACCGGAACGATTTCTTACGAGGGATGTTGTCTCCAGGGATGATGGTCGTCCCAGTTTTTCTTGGAGGCGAAAAAGGCATGGTCCGATCGAAAAGTTGCTTCTCGGCCCTCGCGATAGCCAATGTAATCCGGTCGCAGCCAGGACCCGCCAAACGCATGCAAGATCCGGAGCTCAAACCGGGAATCCGCTGATGTCAGTCCCGGCAGCAGAAGAGGTGGAGGCGCGCAGGGCCCGGCGGGCCTTGCGCCGACAGAAGCAGCGCAATGAAAATGAAGAGCGCGCCGCAAAAATGCACGATCTTAGAATGGGTGCCAAACAGGCCAGCTACCCCGGAGCGCTCTCGGCCGTAAGCAACATTCAAATCGGCTGTTCGGGGTGGTATTACTGGCATTGGAACGGACGATTCTATCCCTCCGATCTTTCACGAAGCCCATGGTTTGCCCATTATCAGAAAAGTTTTCGAACCGTCGAGCTTAATGCCCCGTTTTATTCTTGGCCAACGCTCGCCACCGTAAAGACATGGCTGCGCCAGGCAGATGACGCCTTCGTCTACACCGTGAAAGTATGTGAGTTAATTACGCACATCAAAGCTTTCGAAGGCACCCACGAACTGGTGCGGGACTTCGGCTATATTTCGGACGTGCTTGGAGACCATATGGGGTGCTTTTTGTTCCAGCTGCCTCCGCGCGTGCGCTACACAACGGAGATGCTGGATTTGATCCTCTGTCAGCTTGACCCGGCTCGACGGAACGTCGTCGAATTCCGGCATAAGAGCTGGTGGGATGATACTGTGTTTAGGAAGTTCGAGGCTGCCGGAGTGATCTTTTGTTCAACCAGCGGACCGCGGCTTCCTGATCAACTCGTCAAGACTTCGGACGACGTGTATTTACGTTTTCACGGCACCACCCAGTGGTATCGACATGACTATAGCGACGAGGAGCTGCTCGGATGGGTCGAGCGCATTAAAGCTAGTGGCGCGAAACGGGTCTGGGCCTATTTCAATAACGACCGTGATGCCAATGCAGTCAAGAACGCCGAGACGTTTCGCCGACTGCTTGAAGCGCAGAACCCCATGCTGACCAGCTAGAAAAGCAGGCATTTATCTTTGATAGGGTGGATCGTACGTGGCTGGCAATTTGTGGTGATGGCTTTGTCAGTCACGCCCTGCAAACCCGGCAGCTTGCTTAGCGATCATGTCGAAGTGGCTACCCTCGCTCGGTCACCGCAACGCGATTTCGGTGCTGCTCGTACTGCGAGCCTATTTTAGCCCCGGCAAGGATGGCCAATCCCATCGCGATAATGCTGGCCAGCAAGATAAGCCAGGGTCCAATTTCCCGATTTGATGGTCGGTGAATGCTCATAGCGACGACGATGGCACAAGGCCGATCTGGTTGGGCTGGGGTAGCACAGCTTGCGGGCGCTCGTCACTGTTGAGGGCAGCGCGGGTTTCATCTTCGCCCCAGCCGGCGGCTAGTGCCGAGGAAACCAGAATTTCCAGTCTCTCTGCTTCCGAGGCGTTTGACGTCTCATTGAGGCGATGCCTGGCGGTCTCGAGACACTGCTTGAGGTTGGCTTGCCGGGCAAACGGGTTGTCCGAGTAGGTCGGCGATGCGACGTAGGTCATTTGAGGGCTCCTTTATTTTATCTCACAACGAGCAGCCGTCAGTCCGGTTCCACCCCGTATTCCGACATCATGCCGCCCAGTTCGGCAATTCGGGCCAAATTGGCAATACCGTTGAGATCGTTTAAGCTCAGCAACCGGGACCATTCGAACGGGGTGAGGAAGGCTGACAGCCTAACGAAGAAAGCCTTCGCGCCCGAACTCTTCCCAGCCGCGCAGTTTCGACGGTTCATCGTCGGCGCTCACCTCGGGCGGCGTCGGAGCTTTGCCACCCTTCTTGAGGGAGCGGGTCAGTTTCGCCTTCCAGGCCGCACGCCTTCTGTTTTCCGCCGCAGTTGCGGCGTCGTCTTCGCGCCATTCGTCGACGATACCGCGGTCGAGCATGTCCTCGACCGCCCGTGGGTCGAAGACATGAAAGGTTATCTTGCGTGCACGCCCACGAAGCTTCACCGTTCGGGTTCCAGCACTCGGCAGTCGGCCATCGTTGAGCCAGCGATGTCTCTCGGTTGTGGATATGGATAGGATTTCCTCAATTTCGCGAGGAATCACCGGGAGGCTTTCGATATTTTCAAGTGCCTCGGCGACGACTGCCGAGGCCCTGCGAAACTCGGCTTTCGCACATTCGGGCATTCCCAAGGTGAGAAAGCTACCGCTGAGATCAAGCGACTTGCGGCTTACGGAAGGCAATCGGGCTCTGATCTCGAGGAGGATCCCTTTGGCGCGCACGGATGACCCCAGCGTGGCCGCGGGAGGCAGCGCCCAGGTCTGGATCAGGTCTGAAGGGACATTCTTTCTCGTCTTTGACATCTGACTGTAGATGGGACTTCAAAGCAGAAGCGTCAACGACCAGGCCCGCTTAGGCGCCACTGGATATGCCGTGAATGGGAGGCCTTGGTCCCGACAAGCCCTCGAAGGATCATCGTCGGTAGCTGCACGTCGTTACTGAGCTCTTGGCGTTTCCCGAACAATCTGGCCAAGAACCGATCCAAGTTCGTCCAGATCGACCGGCTTCGTCAGATGGTGGTTGAAACCAGCCGCCGAAGCGAGGTCCTTATCCTTGCTCTGTCCCCATCCGGTCTGGGCGATGATCGGAATATCCTTGAATTCGCCGTCGGCTCTAAATGCGCGGCACACCTCGTACCCATCCATATGAGGCAGGCCGATGTCGAGAAGCACGATGTCGGGTTGGAAGGAGCGGGCCGCCTGAAGAGCTTCCCGTCCGTCATGAACGAGGTGATATTCGTATCCGATCTCCTCCACCATCCAGCCCACCACCTGAGCGACGTCGACGTTGTCATCGACAATGAGAACCTTTCCTGTCTGTTCAGAAACAGTTTCATCCACGCTCGGTCGGGCTTCAGGCGTGGTTTCCGCCGGAGCGGAAACGAGAGGCAGCCGAATGACAAAGCATGTGCCGGTTCCCGTTGGGCCAGCTTTTGCCTCTATCCGGCCGCCATGCAAGGTCACGAGCTGCTTCGAAAGAGAAAGGCCGATGCCCAGGCCGCCCTGGGAACGTGTCAGGTGATCCTCGACCTGGGTGAACAGCAGGAAGACATTTGAGCGCATATGCTCCGGAATGCCGATCCCGTTGTCGGACACCACGATGACGACCTCCGTTGTCTCCCGATAGGCTGTTATCTCAATCCGTCCGCCCTCAGGCGTGTACTTGGCCGCGTTGTTCAGCAGGTTTCCGACGACCTGGGAGAGGCGAGCGGGATCGCCATCGACCCATAGCGCTTCGCTTGGCAGGTCGGCCACAAACCTATGCCCGGCCGCATCGATCGCGGGTCGGCTTCCTTCAACCGCCAGATTGACGATGTCCTGGACTTTGACGGGTTCTCTGCGCAGCTCGATCTTGCCCTGGCTGACACGTGAAACATCGAGAAGATCATCGATCAGCCGCACCAGATGGGATAGCTGGCGATCCATCGTCGACCGAATTTTCTCCGCCTCGGCGCTGTCAGGCTTTCGATTCAGAATGTCGAGCCCGTGGCGAAGTGGTGCGAGTGGGTTGCGCAGTTCGTGAGCGAGCGTTGCAAGGAAGATGTCCTTCCTCTGGTCGGCTTCCTTCAACGCGGTTGCATGCGCTTCAAGCTCATCGCGCTGCATTGCCAGCTGTTGGCGCTGCCGATAGAGTTCAAAGAAAACCTCCGCCTTGCTGCGCAGAATGTCGGGCTCGATCGGCTTCTGGATGAAGTCGACGGCGCCAGCTTCATAGCCCTGGAAACGCCACGACCGGTCAGGGCTACCAGCGGTCACGAAAATAATCGGAACCCGCCGCGACCGTTCGTTTCCCCGCATGAGTTCGGCCAATTCAAAGCCGTTCATGCCAGGCATCTGCACATCGATCAGGGCGAGGGCGATATCGTGCTTCAGCAGAAGTTCCAGGGCTTCATCTCCAGAGCGCGCCTTCAGGAGCCTGAGACCCTCACGGCGCAAGAGCGCCTCCAGGGAAATGAGGTTTTCTTCGAGGTCGTCCACCAGGAGAAAGGACACGGGGTCCATGAGCTTACACCTTCTTCAGATATTCAGTGATCGCCGCAAGCGACATGATGTTTGCGCCCGGGCATGCCCGGATTGCCGCTTCGGGCATCGCCGGAGCAAAAGCGCCGTGAGGATTTTGGACAAGGGCTGTTCCACCAGCGTCGACAACTGCGCGCAGGCCCGCAGCACCGTCATGGTTGGCACCGGTCAGGACGATCGCTATCAGGCCCGAGCCGTAGACATCCGCGGCAGTTTCGAACAGCACGTCGATCGATGGGCGCGAGAACATGATCGGATCATCGCTGGACAAGGCCAGAGAGCCGACCGATTCCACGAGCAGGTGATAGTCGGGTGGTGCGAAGAATGCCGTTCCGGCCTTGATCGTTTCCTTGTCTTCGACCTCTCGGACATCGATGGCACATTTCGTGCGGAAGAGTTCGGCGAGAATGCTCCGCTTGTCAGGAGGCACATGCACCACAACGAAGATCGGCAGCGGAAATCCGTCTGGTAGTGCCGGCAGGATCACCGACAATGCTTCGAGCGCGCCTGCGGACGCGCCGATAACCACTGCTTCATGGCGCCGAACGCTCATCAGTCCGTCCTCTGATAGATCTTTTCCTCGCGCACAAACTCCTTGAACGACTTTGAATGCGACGAGAACCGGATGCTTTCCTTGGATCCAAGACCCAGAAAGCCGTTCCGCGGCAGGGAATCCTTGAACAAGCCAATCGCCCGATCCTGGAGGGACCGATCGAAATAGATCATCACATTGCGGCAGGAAACGAGGTTCATCTCCCCGAAGACTGCATCAGTGACGAGGCTGTGATCGGAAAAGACGACGTTGCGGCGCAACGTCTTGTCGAACGTCGCCCGGCCATAAGCGGCTGTATAATATTCCGACAGGGAAGATTTGCCCCCGGACTTTCGGTGGTTCTCGGTAAAGAGCTGGATCCGGTCGAGATCGTAGATCCCGCGCTCCGCAATCGCCAGGGCATCCTGGTTGATATCGGTGGCGTAGAATATCGTACGCTCTTCGAGACCTTCTTCCCGAAAGAGGATCGCCATCGAATAGAGTTCCTCGCCGCCGCTGCAGCCTGCGATCCACACCTTGAGGGAAGGATAGGTAAGAAGATGCGGGATCACCTGCTCCCTGATCGCCTTGAAGTAGGCGGGATCCCTGAACATCTCGCTGACCTGGACCGTGAGGTAATCGAGCAGTCGCGGAAGTGCTGACGGGTCGTGCAGGAGGTTTTCCTGCAGTGCCGAGTAGGTCGAAAAGCCAAGCTGCTCGCGCGCCTGCTTCAACCGGCGCTTGATCGACGCCATGGCGTAGTTCCGGAAATCGTAGTGATAGCGGACATATAGCGCTTCGAGCAGCAACCGGATCTCGATATCCTCGACCTTGCCGATATGTATTTCGGTCACCGCGGCATCCATACGCGTACGAGTGAGAGGAGCTTTTCGACGTCGAGAGGCTTAGCCATGTAGTCGCTCGCACCCGCCTCAATGCACCGCTGCTGATCATCGGGCATGGCCTTTGCCGTCAACATTATGATCGGCAGCTTGTTCCAGGCGGCGTTCTTGCGGATCTCCCGGGTCGCCGCCAGACCATCCATGACGGGCATCATCACGTCCATGAGAACAAGATCGATAGCCTTCGCCGGGTCATCCCCGGACTTTGCAAGCGCATCGAGTGCTTCCTGGCCGTTGCGCGCAATCTGGATGACCGCGCCTTTCGGTTCGAGGATATTGGTGAGCGCATAGACGTTGCGCACGTCATCCTCGACGACGAGGATGCGGCGTCCCTCAAGGAGGGCGTCCCGGTTTCGGGCCTTGCGGATCATCTTCTGCTGCTCGTCGGGGAGTTCTGAGACGACCTGGTGAAGGAAAAGGGTCACCTCGTCCAGCAGGCGTTCCGGTGACTTTGCCCCCTTGATGATGATCGATTTCGAGTAACGCCTTAGTTTCTGCTCGTCGTCCGCAGACAGGACGCGTCCGGTATAGACGATGACAGGGGGGAAGGAGTGGTCGCCGTCCTGGCTGATGGTCTCCAGCAGCGAATAGCCGGATGCGTCAGGCAAGGACAGATCAAGCACGATGCAGTCGAAGGTCTGTTCCTTCAGGAGCTTCAGGCATTCGGCAGCCGTCCCGGCGCTGACCGTTTCGACGTCATGCGACGTCAAGAGCTTCGCGACGGCCTCCCGCTGGACCTCGTTGTCTTCGACAATCAGGACGCGGTGCATTCGTTGAGAAAGCTTCGACTCCAGCTTTGCGAGCACCTCGATCAATTGCTCCCGCTTGACCGGCTTGAGCATGTAGCCAACGGCGCCAAGCGACAACGCGGTTTCCACATTATCGTTGGCCGATACGATATGGATCGGGATATGACGGGTCCGCACGTCCCGCTTCAGCCTGTCCAGCACCGATAGTCCCGATTGATCGGGCAAACCGACATCGAGGACGATCGCGCTCGGCATGTACTGTTTAGAGAGAGAAAGAGCCTCCTGCGCTGTGCCGGCGACCACGACACGGAAACCCATTTCCCGGGCAATGTCCCTGAGGATAGCGGCAAAGCTGTGATCGTCTTCGATGACAAGGAGAAGGTGTCGTTCGTCTAAGGGTGCGGCGCGGTCGTCTTCGATGATTTGACGACGCGGCGGCTGCGGGATAGCTGTGGTGTCGACCGACGCTGATGAAACCGAGACGATTGGCGCGGCAGAACTAATATCGCGCGGCGCGACCTTCGCGGGGTCGTAGGACTGGGGCAGCACGATTGTAAACGTGCTCCCTTGTCCCTCCCGGCTCGCGAGATGGATGCTGCCACCGAGAAGGCGAACAAGCTCCCGGGAAATCGACAGCCCGAGACCTGTTCCGCCATATCTGCGGCTGATCGTTCCATCGGCCTGGTGAAACGCCTCGAATATGCTTTTCTGCTGTGTTTCTGCGACGCCGATGCCGGTGTCACGGACGGCGAAGGCGACGTGACCGCGAGCTTCAGGCTTGACCGTGATCGTCACGCTTCCTCGCTCGGTGAACTTGAATGCGTTGGATAGCAGGTTTTTCAGAACCTGCTCGAGCTTTTGCGGGTCGGTTTCGATGACGCTCGGGGCGTCTGCGGTGACGTCGACATGGAACTCCAATTCCTTGCTTTGAGCAACGGGATCGAAAAGCTGTGAAAGGTTGTTTGTCAGTCTCTCGATCGAAAGAGGCTCCGGCTTTATGTCGACATGCCCGGCTTCGATCTTCGAAAGGTCTAGAATATCGTTGATCAGGTTGAGAAGGTCGTTGCCTGAGGATTGGATCGTCTGGGCGTACTTGACCTGCTCCTCCGTCAGGTTCTCCTCAGCATTGTCGGCAAGCAGCTTGGCGAGGATCAGGGAGGAGTTCAGCGGCGTTCTGAGTTCATGCGACATGTTCGCGAGGAAGTCTGACTTGTAGCGGCTCGCCTGTTCGAGCTCGCGGGCCTTCAGTTCCACCGAAGCATTGACCTGCTCCAGGCTGTCCCGCTGGATTTCCAGTTGCCGCGCCTGTTCCTCGAGCTGCGAGTTGGTTTGCTCCAGTTCAACCTGCTGCTGCTCCAGCCGGGCCTGCGATTCCTTGAGCGCGCGGCCCTGTTCCTCGAGTTCCTCATTGGAAACGCGCAGTTCCTCGCTCTGAACCTGAAGCTCTTCCGATTGCCGCTGCGTTTCCTCCAACAGTTTCTGGAGCTCAGTGCGATAGTTCGCCGAGCGTATTGCGGTTGCGATGGAGGATGACGCATGCTCCAGAAAGTACAGGACGTGTTCGGGGACCTTGCGGAGGAAACCGAGTTCGATGACAGAGTTGACGGTCTCATCGAGAACAGCCGGCGAAATCACCAGATGCCGTGGCTTGTCCTGACCGAGTGCCGATCCAAAGGCCAGATAGCCGTCGGGAACGTCATCGACGAGAAGTGTCCTGCGTTCAGCGGCTGCCTGGCCCAGCAATCCTTCTCTTCCGCTGAACCGTGCAGGGATGGACACACCCGCGGGGACGCCATAGGTGGATGCCCGTCGATACCAATCCTGATCGCCGACGAAGATTGCTCCGGCGACAGCTCCCGCATAACGCGCCATGAACTCGAGAATGCTGTTGCCGAGCTGATCGGTCTGCTGGTCGCCCATCATGGCGGTGGCGAGACCCAGCTGGCCCGTCCTCAGCCACTCCTCATGTCGGCGCGCCATCGTTGCCCGGCGGACCATGACGCCGATGGCAATGGTCAGGACGATGCCGAGGGCTGCTGCAAGCATGCTGGTCACCAGCGCCGTATTGTAGGCGCTTTCCATCTCGGCGAGCCGTGCTGCACGGAGGTTAGTCTCCTCCTCAGTCATGGCGCCGAGTTGAGCTCGCACGGCATCCATTTCGATCTTGCCGCGGTCGGAGTTGACAAGGGCAAGCGCCGGCTCCAGACCCTGCGAGCGCCTCATGTCGATCGTTTCCTTGAGTTCCGCGAGCTTCGCATCCACGTGCTGTCGGAGCATAGGCAGTCGGCGCTGTTGTTCGGGATTATCCTTCGTGAGATCCGCGATCTCGGCAATCCGCTGCGGAATACTGGTCAGGGCCGCCTGGTAGGGGTCCAGATACCGCTCATCGCCGGTAAGGACGAAGCCTCGCTGCCCGGTTTCTGCATCCTGGATACTGGAAAGCACCTTGCTCAGGCCTAAGATGACCTCGTGCGTATGCACGATTCTCGCGTTGTTCTCGCGTAGCGACCGCAGATTGAAGGTCCCGATCGCGCCGCTGATGACGAAGAAGGCGACTGCGGTGGCCAAGGCGAGCGCCACGGCGGGCTCAAGGCTGGATTTGAGCCTGTTGGTGGACACTGCGGCATGCGACATGAATTGCTCTCGCGAATGTGTGACGGTTCCGAATATCCCAGCTTGCGCGCCGAGCACACAGTCGGATCAAGAGGAATGTCGGCGCGAGATAATGCCCTGACACGAAACGTCAATGCGAGATTTCGCATGTTTTCGACTGCCGGGCCCAATGCATCCGGTCACTCCAATGCAATGTATGGGGCCAGGCATCCCGCAAGCGCCATAGGCGGAGCGCCGACGACGTCAGGCTCCGACGGGCGATGGTCGGTTGATGTCCTCCCTCGTCAGCTGATTCACCTTCGCAGAGCGAAGACCCCTCTGTGGAACATTTCGGCATTTAGCTGGTTTTCTCTTTGCAGCGCTCCGCCGACACGCTGGGGGACCTTGCATCGCCCACTATGAAGGTCCGCGACAGGCCCGGCGAAGATCTTCAGATCCGCCGGGCTTTTCATTTGGCCTATGGAACCATCGACAATCCTATCGGTTTCTGCTTCGCAATGTCCTGACAGGCGCAGCGCAAAGCTGGCTCCAATCCTTCTTGGACGCCAGAAGGCCCGGTTGCTCCCGCTGCCGGGCCTTTTTCAGTCGGGTTTGTTAGCCCTGCCCGAGCGGCGGAGATTTCCCCTGCAGGCTCGCCTGAAACCGATCTGGATTGGGAAGTCAGGGAGCGCAATCGAGGGGAGGTCCACGCAAAAATTTGGCGATGACACCTGAGTCGCCATGGCCTTGACTCTTTAGCGCGGAACGCTGCCCATCATGCTGCAACCTGATCCTAGGCGACAGCTATCTTACGCAGTCGAGCTTTCCCCTGCCAAGGGTCGGTCGGTCCGTCCTGATATCCTTGGGCCTGTGGCAATCTTCCTGGTTCGTGGAACCTGTCTGCGAGGCGTCGATGTTTTTTCTGTCGGCAGATCTACCGAAGCCGTCCGGATTGGTGATGGCTTCCTCTGAAGGGATAGAACTGTGGCTGCCAAATATCGGCCCGGCCTCATCGGGCAGGGACTGGGCATGAGCGTTCAGGGAAAGGCCAAGACCAGCGGTCAAGATCAGATAGGCTGCGAGGTGGAACCGGCGCATGGGCGTTTCTCCTTTGGAGACAAACTCTGCACCGGGGGGTGCTGTTCCCGAAAATCGTCCGGAAGCGGTGACTGACGTCGCGTGCCTGTCGCGCGGAACTCACCAGACCCAGCCTAACGTCCGCGTTAATCCGGGAGCGACTGAGTCGCTCTAACGCCCGAAATGACGCGATGGGCCAACAACTGACATCGGAAGCTCATCTACTTTAGTGCAGCTTCGATGGTATTAACCAAGTCGTTTTCCGTGAAGGGTTTCAAGATTATTCGCCAGTCCTTCAGTTCCTTCAGGGGGCCTCGATCGCTATAGCCGGTCATGAGGATGACTGGCAAAGTTGGCCGCATCGCGCGTATCGCTTTCGCAAGCTCACCGCCGCTCATTTCCGGCATCGCGAAGTCCGCGAGAACGACATCTATTTCTTGATCCCTTGCGAGCAGCCGGAGCGCTTCATTGCCGCTCTCCGCTGACGCCGTTGCATATCCGAGAAACTCGAGTATCCTGACCGTGGACTTGAGGACAGCCTTGTCATCGTCCACGACCAAAACACGCAACCTCTTGGAAGTCTGCGCACGGTTGCTCGCATCAACAACGTCCGCCTGGTCATCAGAAACGTCGGCCGCAGCGCGCGGCAGGAAAATCGTGACCGCAGTGCCTCGGCCGAGGCCTGTCTCGATGCGCACGCCGCCACAGGATTGTTTGGCAAAACCGAAGACTTGCGCCAATCCGAGGCCTGAACCCTTTCCCGCTTCTTTCGTCGTAAAAAAGGGCTCGAACACATGTGGCAGCACCTCGTCTGGGATGCCGATGCCGGTATCCTTGACGGCGAGCGCTACGTAGTCTCCCGGCAACGGCTGTTCCGGCCGGGAGGGCGCGCTTTCGATCATGGTGTTGAACGTCTCGACGGTCAGAGTGCCGCCCGGCTGCATCGCATCCCTGGCGTTGATGGCGAGGTTGAGGACGATCATCTCGATCTGGTTTGGATC
The DNA here is from genome assembly GCF_014193305.1 of Rhizobium sp. BK181. Taxonomy (NCBI): domain Bacteria; kingdom Pseudomonadati; phylum Pseudomonadota; class Alphaproteobacteria; order Hyphomicrobiales; family Rhizobiaceae; genus Rhizobium; species Rhizobium sp. BK181. The sequence continues at coordinate 34,492 of NZ_JACHZA010000019.1, read as the reverse complement.
GACCAAGGCGGGCCAGAGATCCGGGGCAAATCTCGTTTTGAATTGCAACGTGCCGCCCAAGATGACCCTGAACAGATTGTCCATCCCGACAAGCTTGCTGTTGAGATCGACCTTGTGGGGTTCAAGCTGTTGTTGCCGCGAAAAGGCGAGGAGTTGCGCAATGAGCTTCGCGCCGCGCTCAGCAGCGTTGCGAATCAATTCGACGCCTTCCTGATCGTCAGGTCCTTGCACTGTGCGGGAAAGCAGATTCGCATTGGTGAGCACGACACTGAGCAGGTTGTTGAAATCGTGCGCCACGCCTGACGTGATCTGCCCGATCGCATCGAGCCGCTGCAACTGCTGGACCTCGGCTTCGGCGACCTCTCGTTTCTCCATCTGAGAGCGCAGCTGCCGGTTGGCTTCCTGCAGTTCGCGCGTCCGCTCTTCAACGCGACGTTCGAGCCTTCCTTCAACAAGTTTGTGGTCGGTGACCTCCAGAGCGATGCCGAAAAACGAAACCGGCGTGTTGTTCTCGAAACTGGTCTGCCCACGCGTCGCGATCCAACGTTCCACGCCGTCGGCTTTTCCTATTACCCTATATTCGACTTCATAGACTCCATCGCCCCGCGGGTCGACGCACCGCTCGATCGCAGCCTCGACCCGCGCCTGATCGCCTGGATGAATGCCGGCCCTCCACACCTCGTAATCGACAGGCGCGCCTGCAGCCAGGCCCCACATTGCCCTCAGGGTGTCGTCCCACTGCAATTCATTGGATTGGGGATTCCATTCATAGCGGCCAAGCTTCACGAGATCGACCGCCGCCTGCAGCCTCGCCTCGCTTTGGCGCAAGGACGCTTCGGTTTGCGCTCGCTCGAGCATGTCGGCCGCTTCCCGGGCCAGCACATCGAAGCGGCTGAAATCACTATTGCTGGGCTCGTGCGGCTCCCGCCAATGGGTCGAGACCATGCCGAGCGTGCGGCCGTTGCGAGACCGCAGCGGCGTCGACTGGACTGCGCGCAGGTTGGAGAGGCGGTAGGCCTCCAGGCCCTCGGTCCCCGCCATGAAGGCGCAGGTCTCGGTGTCGCTGACGAGCACGCGCCGTCCTGTCTTCAGCGCCTCGCCGCACGTGCTCGCCGTGTTGCAGTCGACGCGATCCCAGAACGTGGCCGCGTCTGGATGAAAGCCGCGCCCGGCCAGCAGCTTCAAAATCCCCGTATCAGGCTCAAATATCTGCATGCTCGCGGCCTGTGAGCGCATCACCACGATGGCCGCATCGAGAATCCGCTCGTAGAGAAGCTCAGGGCGGTTGGAGAGCAGCTCCAGGCTGACCTGCTGGAGCTGACGGGCGACTTCGTGCTCTTGTGCGAGTTGGGCCTCGCTCTCGCGCAGCGCCCGTTCTGCATACACTCGCTCGGTGATGTCTCGCGCGATTTTTGACGCGCCGATGACCCTGTCCGCCGTATCCATCAAGGGCGACACTGTGAGTGAAACATCAACCGGACTTCCGTCTTTACGCCTGCGAACGGTTTCGTAGGAACCAATGCGTTCGCCTCTGCGGACGCGATCAAGAATTGCGGTTTCTTCGTTGTGGCGATCCGGGGGAATCAGAATCATAATCGGCTGGCCGATGACTTCCTCGGCCATGTAGCCGAAGATTCGCTCCGCGCCCCCGTTCCAACTGGTGATCATGCCATTCAGGTCTTTGCCAACGATTGCGTCGTGACTGGACTGGACGATGGAAGCGACTCGCTGCGCCGCGTTCAGGGTGAGCAAAGTCTGATAGGCGGTTGCTGCGAAAACGCCCAGGTTGGTCATCACGCGCAAGTCTTCCGCATCGAAGCGGCGACTGGTGTCATGCGCGACGATCCAGATTGTGCCGACTGCTTCATCCTTGATGAAGAAGGGAATCAGGAGCGCTTCCTCAAGAACGGGCCTGATGGGCTCCCAGTAGGGGAAATCGACTTCGGGATGTGAGCAGATCATGGCGACGCCTTGGTCCAGGACCGTGCCGCAAGGACCAAAGTTGCGCGGTGTTCCGCCGTTTACGTGACTGGCCCACTGCCCGGCGATGGCGCGCCAATGAAAATTACTCTTCCCGTCCCCTTCCTCCAGGAGGCTGAGCCCGGCAGAGTGCGCGCGACACAGACCTAACGCGGAATCGACGAGCTTCTGCAAGATGCCTTCGGGCGAGCGTGCTAATTCCTGCGCCAAGGCGATCAGGGCCTGGTTCTCTGCGCCGTAGTCGGCCGGACGCGACGGACGCCGCCGCAACTCCTCCGCCAAAAGCATGGAACGCAGGTTAGGTTTGAGCTTGCGGCCACTAGCTGTGGTGCGCCGCTTCACCGACTGCTTCCCTTGCTCGGCTCGCACTTCAATCACCTAACACTGGGACCGCGTCCCCGAGCAGTAACTTATATCTCGGGCGGCTCGCCCATCCTAACTTGAGATACATGTAAAATTGCTGATGCTCTTTCGCATGCACAATTCGCGTGTGTACCATGCGCGGGACGCACCAGTTCGTGCGCAGGCTTAAGGAAACCCCGCCCACCGCGCACGTTTGCTGTAGGTCATGAACGACAAAACTCAAGGTCAGTATAGCGGGTCCGCCTTCAGGTGCATAGCGATCAGTTGAGCCTGGCTGCCAAGCTGTGATTCAAGCTTGCAAACCGGAGTGCTGCCCAACAAATCCCGCGGCGTGCCGCGGGTGAGCGACCGTCGTATCGTCAATGGAGCGATTTCTACCAACAACGCCAATGCGAACGCAGCACTACTCGCTGCGCACCGGTGCGGCCGGTCGCGTCAAACAAGGATATGTCTGCTATCGAACAAAGGGTGGGACCCTGCTTGATCGGCCAACCAAACTGCCCATACCAATCTTTCTCAGGAGCACTAGATCCAAGCGATCGGTGGAGGGAATATCATGGGAAGTCAAGGTGGTGAGGTGCAGCGTGACAGTACGGGAGGGTATAGGCTCCCCGACCCCGAACCGGCCGCCATCGCTCTCAGTGATGCAAGTGCACTTCTAGAGACACTTACGGCAGTAAGACGAGGCGACTTTTCGGTCAGGATGCGATCCGACCTGACCGGCGTCACCGGCAAGGTCGCCGATGCCCTCAACGATATCATTGCCGCCAACCAGCGGATGGCCCATCAGCTCGAGCATGTCGGTCAGGTCGTAGGCCGCGAGGGTCGCACGAGCACCCGGGTCCGCTTCGGCCTTTCTGATGGCTCATGGTCTGACATGGAGCGGTCGATCAACCACCTCATCGACGATCTTGTCTGGCCGACGACGGCGGTTACCCGGACGATTACAGCCGTCGCCAAGGGCGACCTCTTGCAGACGGTGCCTCTCGACGTCGATGGCCGGCAGCTGCAGGGCGAGTTCCTGCGCTCGGCGGATATTGTCAACACGATGATCAAGCAGCTCGGCGTTTTCACCTCCGAGGTGACCCGCGTTGCCCGTGAAGTCGGCACGGACGGTAAGCTCGGCGGCCAGGCTCAGGTCCCCGAAGTGACCGGCGTGTGGAAGGACCTGACGGAAAGCGTCAACTCGATGGCGTCGAACCTTACGGCCCAGGTTCGAAACATCGCCGAGGTCACGATCGCGGTTGCCAATGGCGACCTTTCCAAGAAGATCACCGTCGACGTGCGGGGCGAGATCCTGCAGCTCAAGGAGGCCATCAACACGATGGTAGACCAGCTGCGCTCCTTCGCATCGGAGGTGACCCGCGTTGCCCGCGAGGTCGGGACGGAAGGCAAGCTCGGCGGCCAGGCGCTGGTGCCGGGTGTCGCAGGCACCTGGAAGGATCTGACGGACTCGGTCAATGCCATGTGCGGCAACCTGACGGCCCAGGTCCGCAATATCGCGCAGGTGACAACAGCAGTGGCGCGCGGTGACCTTTCACGCAAGATCACCGTCGACGTTTCCGGCGAAATCCTGGAGCTGAAGGAAACCATCAACACGATGGTCGATCAGCTGAACGGTTTTGCCGGCGAAGTGACGCGTGTCGCGCGCGAAGTCGGTACCGAAGGTCGACTTGGCGGCCAGGCGCAGGTCCCTGGTGTTGCCGGGACCTGGAAGGACCTCACAGACAATGTCAACTCGATGGCGTCGAACCTGACCGCGCAGGTGCGCAACATCGCTGACGTCTCGACCGCGATTGCCAGCGGCGACTTGTCGAAGAAGATCACGGTCACGGTGTCAGGCGAAATCCTGGAGCTGAAGGAAACCATCAACACGATGGTGGACCAGCTGAACGCTTTTGCTTCTGAGGTGACGCGCGTTGCGCGCGAGGTCGGCACGGAGGGCAGGCTCGGCGGACAGGCAAACGTCCGCGGGGTTGCCGGTACCTGGAAGGATCTTACCGAAAACGTCAACTCGATGGCCGGCAACCTGACTGCCCAGATGCGCAATATCGCCGAGGTCTCGACCGCAATCGCCAATGGCGACCTGTCGAAGAAGATCACCGTCGACGTGAAAGGCGAAATCCTTGAGCTGAAGGAGACCATCAACACGATGGTCGATCAGCTGAACGCCTTTGCCTCCGAGGTGACGCGCGTTGCGCGCGAGGTCGGCACGGAGGGCCAGCTCGGGGGCCAGGCCAATGTCCGCGGCGTTGCCGGTACCTGGAAGGATTTGACCGATAGCGTCAACTCGATGGCCTCGAACCTGACTGCGCAGGTCCGTAACATCGCCGAGGTCGCGACCGCGGTCGCGCAAGGCGACCTATCGAAGAAGATCACGGTCACAGTGTCCGGCGAAATCCTGGAGCTGAAGGAGACCATCAACACGATGGTGGACCAGCTCAACGGCTTTGCCGGCGAAGTAACCCGCGTCGCCCGCGAAGTGGGCACCGAGGGAAGGCTGGGAGGCCAGGCAAACGTGCTTGGCGTTGCCGGCACCTGGAAGGACCTGACCGACAGTGTGAACTCGATGGCGGGCAATCTGACGGCGCAGGTGCGCAACATCGCCGAAGTCTCGACGGCGATTGCCAATGGCGACCTGTCGAAGAAGATCACGGTTTCCGTTTCAGGCGAAATCCTGGAGCTCAAGGAAACCCTGAACACCATGGTGGACCAGCTGAACCGGTTCGCCTCGGAGGTGACGCGTGTCGCGCGTGAAGTCGGCACCGAGGGCAAGCTCGGCGGCCAGGCGCAGGTGCCGGGCGTTGCCGGCACCTGGAAGGACCTGACAGAGAACGTCAATTCCATGGCCTCCAATCTCACGGGCCAGGTGCGCAATATCGCCGAAGTCACCACTGCTGTGGCAAGGGGCGACCTGTCACGCAAGATCACTGTCGACGTGAAGGGCGAAATCCTCGAGCTCAAGAACACTATCAACACGATGGTCGACCAGCTCAATGCCTTTGCGGGCGAAGTCACGCGTGTTGCACGTGAAGTTGGTACCGAAGGCAAGCTTGGCGGCCAGGCGCAGGTCTCGGGCGTCGCCGGCACCTGGAAGGACCTGACGGACAGCGTGAACTCGATGGCCGGAAACCTGACGGCCCAGGTCAGAAACATCGCGGAGGTGGCAACCGCCATCGCCAATGGCGACCTTTCGCGCAAGATCACCGTCGATGTGCGCGGCGAAATCCTCCTGCTCAAGGACACCCTCAACACCATGGTGGACCAGCTGCGGTCTTTTGCCGGCGAAGTAACGCGCGTTGCGCGCGAGGTCGGCACCGATGGACGGCTGGGTGGCCAGGCGGTGGTTCCAGGCGTTGCCGGCACCTGGAAGGACCTGACCGACAACGTCAACCTTCTCGCGGCCAACCTGACGACCCAGGTCCGCAACATCGCCGAAGTGACGACAGCTGTCGCGCGCGGCGACCTGTCGCGCAAGATCACCGTCGACGTAAAGGGCGAAATCCTCGAGCTTAAGAACACCATCAACACGATGGTGGATCAGCTCAATGCTTTTGCAGGCGAGGTGACACGCGTTGCCCGAGAAGTGGGGACCGAAGGCAAGCTCGGCGGCCAGGCGCAGGTGCCCGGTGTGGCTGGCACCTGGAAGGACCTGACCGATACCGTCAACGTCATGGCGCTCAATCTGACCGAGCAGGTTCGCGGTATCGTCAAGGTGGTCACGGCGGTTGCCAACGGCGACCTGAAGCAGAATCTGACGGTTGCCTCAAAAGGCGAAGTGGCAGCGCTTGCCGAGACCATCAACAACATGACCAATACGCTTGCCACCTTCGCCGACCAGGTCACGACGGTTGCCAGAGAAGTCGGCGTCGAGGGTCGGCTTGGCGGTCAGGCAAATGTCCCTGGCACTGCCGGTACCTGGAAGGACCTGACCGGCAACGTCAACCTGCTCGCTGCCAACCTGACGACGCAGGTGCGCGCGATTGCCGAGGTCGCGACCGCCGTCACCAAGGGCGATCTCACCCGATCGATCCAGGTCGAGGCCCGCGGCGAAGTGGCGGAGCTCAAGGACAACATCAACACCATGATCGACAACCTGCGCCTGACGACCGAGCGCAACACCGAGCAGGACTGGCTGAAGACGAACCTGGCGCGCTTTACGAACATGCTGCAGGGCCAGCGCGACCTGACGCTGGTCGGCAAGATGCTGCTCTCGGAACTGGCGCCTCTCGTCGGCGCGCATCAGGGGGTCATCTATCAGGTCGATGATGGGCAGCAGTCTGTTCTCTCGCTGCTGTCGGTCTATGCGGAGGGCGTCGAGGCTGCGCATCCGGCCCGGCTCGAATTTGGCCAGGGGCTGGTGGGTCAGTGCGCGAGCGATGCAAGACGTATCCTGGTCACCGATCTTCCCGGCAATGTCGTTCCGATCAGTTCCGGTGTGTTCTCGGTCCTGCCGAGAAGTGCGATCGTCCTGCCGGTTCAGTTCGAAGGGCAGGTCAAGGCGGTCATCGAGCTTGCCTCGGCGGGGAATTTCACGGCGCTGCAGCTTTCCTTCCTCGACCAGCTGACCACCTCCATCGGCATCGTGCTGAATTCGATCGAAGCGACGATGCAGACGGAAGGCCTGCTCAAGCAGTCGCAGCAGCTCGCCGCAGAACTTCAGACCCAGCAGCGCGAGCTGCAGCAAACCAACGAGCAGCTGGAACAGAAGGCTCAGCAGCTCGAAGAGCGCAACGTCGAGGTCGAGGGCAAAAACCAGGAGATCGAGCAGGCTCGTCATGCACTGGAGGAAAAGGCGGCCGAACTGGCGCTGACCTCGAAGTACAAGTCGGAATTCCTGGCGAACATGTCGCACGAACTGCGCACGCCGTTGAATTCGATCCTCATCCTCGGACAGCAACTCGGGGAAAACCCGGATGGCAATCTCTCGGCCAAGCAGGTGGAGTTCGCCAGGACGATCCATGGGGCGGGCACCGATCTCCTCAACCTGATCAGCGACATCCTTGATCTCTCCAAGATCGAATCCGGCACCGTCTCTGTCGACGCGGAAGAGATTTTCATCAGCAACCTGCTTGACGTGATGGCCAGACCCTTCCGGCATGAGGCCGACAATCGCGGACTGTCCTTCTCGGTCGACATTGGGACGGATGTCGCAAGAAGCATCATCACGGACTCGAAGCGCCTCCAGCAGATCCTCAAGAACCTGTTGTCGAACGCCTTCAAGTTCACGGCACAGGGCGGCGTGACGCTGCGGGTTGCAGCGGCGCAGGGCGGCTGGTCGCCGGATCATCCCTCACTGAAGCATGCGCCTTCTGTCATCGCCTTCGAGGTGACCGATACCGGCATCGGCATTCTTCCTGAAAAGCAGCGCATCATCTTCGAGGCGTTCCAGCAGGCGGATGCCTCGACCAGCCGGCAATATGGCGGCACGGGCCTTGGCCTTGCCATCAGCCGTGAACTTGCGAACCTGCTTGGCGGCGAGATCCAGCTTCGCAGCCAGCCTGGTGTTGGAAGCACTTTCATTCTTTATCTGCCACTGACCTTTGTCGGGGCGGGCATTGCGACGTCGAAAGCGGCTTCCACGTCAAGCAATGTCGTGCAGCTGTCGGAGGCCATGGCGGGCCGACGTGCCGACAGGGCCGGCGACCATGTCGAAGACGACCGGCAGACCATCACATCTGCCGACACGGTTCTGCTTGTCGTCGAGGATGACGCCCACTATGCGCGCGTCCTGGTCGATCTTGCCCGTGACAACGGCTTCAAGGTTCTGTTGGCGACGCGCGGCAGTGACGCACTTGCCCTGGCGCAGGAATATCAGCCGGCCGCGATCTCGCTCGACATCTTCCTTCCCGACATGCTGGGCTGGACGGTGCTGAGCCAGCTAAAGCAGAATTCAAAGACGCGGCACATCCCGGTCCAGATCATCAGCCTGGACGAAGACCGGCAGCATGGTCTGACCCGCGGTGCCTACGCCTTCATGAGCAAGCCCACCACGCCGGAAGGGTTGGGGAAGGCCCTGTCGCAGCTGAAAACCTTTGCGCAGCCGAGGCGCAAGCGGCTGCTGCTGGTGGAGGATAACGAAGCCGAGCGCATCAGCGTCACGGCGCTGCTCGAACATGACGATATCGACATTGCAAGCGTCGGCACCGGACGGGATGCTCTCGCTGCCCTGAAGGATGACGCAGCCGACTGCGTTGTGCTTGATCTGTCGCTACCAGACATGTCGGGCTTCGAGGTCCTCGAGAAGATGCGCGATGATGCCGAGATCGGCGAGATTCCGGTTGTGGTCTTCACCGGCCGGGAACTCTCCCCGGAAGAGGATGCGCGGCTTCATAGCATGGCCCGCAGCGTGGTTGTGAAGGGGGTTGAATCGCCCGAACGCCTGCTCGATGAGACAGCACTCTTCCTGCATCGTATCGTCGCCGACATGCCCCGGGAAAAACAGGCGATGCTCGAGGAACTGCACAGTTCCGACGAGGATCTGATTGGCGAGACCGTCCTGCTTGTCGACGATGATGCGCGCAACATCTTTGCACTGAGCAGCGTGCTGGAACGTCGCGGCATGAAGGTTCTGACGGCGACCACGGGCAGCGAGGCGATCGAGGTCATCCAGAAGGAGCCTGATGTCGCGATCGTGCTGATGGATATCATGATGCCTGGGATGGATGGCTACGAGACAATGCAGGTTATCCGTTCGGACCCGAGCTTCCGGCGCCTGCCGATCCTGGCACTGACAGCAAAGGCGATGAAAGGAGACCGCGAGAAATGTCTGGAAGCGGGAGCGTCGGACTATCTGGCAAAGCCTGTCAACACCGAGCAGCTGCTGTCGGCGCTGCGCATGTGGCTGCATCGCTGAGGATAGTGTCATGAGCCCAGTCAATATCCTTCTCGTCGATGACCAGCCCGCAAAACTCCTGAGCTATGAGGTGATCCTCCAGGACCTCGGCGAAAACCTCATGAAGGCCCAGTCGGGCCGGGAGGCTCTCGAGTGTCTGCTGCGCAACGAGATCGCAGTGATCCTGGTTGACGTCTGCATGCCTGAGCAGGACGGCTTCGAGCTGGTGAGCATGATCAGGGAGCACCCCCGCTATCAGAATACCGCGATCATCTTCGTCTCTGCCGTGATGATGGCTGAGCCGGACCGTCTGCGGGGTTACGAGGCCGGAGCAGTCGATTACGTCTCCGTCCCGATCGTTCCCGAGGTGCTGCGCGCCAAGGTGCGGGTGTTTGCCGATCTTTTCCGGAAGACCCGCGAACTGGAACGTCTGAATGCCGATCTCGAGGCACGGGTGCAACAGCGCACGGCGGAGCTTGAAGCATCCTCGACGGAGCTTCGCCAGCTGAACGAGGATCTCGAGCGGCGCATCGACCAGAAGACCCGCGAGCGCGAGGATGCGCTGGCGCAGCTCTTCGAAGCCCAGAAGCTCGACACGATCGGCCAACTGACCGGCGGTGTCGCCCACGATTTCAACAATCTCCTGATGGCGATATCAGGAAGCCTCAACCTTTTGAAAAAGCGGCTGCCGTCCGATGAAAAGAGCGAGCGCCTGATTGGAAATGCGATGCAGGCCGCAGAGCGTGGCTCGGCGCTGACGCAGCGACTTCTTGCGTTCGCCCGCCGTCAGGATCTGAAGCCCCAGGCCGTCAACTTCGAGCGGCTGTTCGACAGCGTCGAAGACCTGCTGAGCAAGGCTGTCGGCCCCCAGATCGCGATTGCGCGGCGGATCCCCAAGGAGCTGCCGCCAATACTGGTCGATGGCAACCAGCTTGAACTGGCTCTGCTCAATCTGTTCGTCAACGCGCGGGACGCACTGGGGCAGGGCGGAACCGTGACGGTGACGGCCCAGTCAATGGATGGCGAGGATCGTCCGACGTCGCTGAAGGAGGGCCGCTATATCAGGATATCGGTCTCCGACGACGGCGAGGGAATGGATGAGGCGACCTTGTCGCGCGCCACTGAACCGTTCTTCACGACCAAGGGGGTAGGAAAGGGGACGGGTCTTGGGCTTTCAATGGTCCATGGGCTAGCAGCGCAATCTGGAGGCGTTCTGCAGGTATCAAGCATCGCAGGCCAAGGCACGACCGTATCGCTCTGGTTGCCTGTCGCTGACACCGCGGAGGAGCCGATGTCTGCGACGGAGCAGCGTGCCATGGCAAGCGCCTCGGATGTACCTGCATCGCTGAGCGTCCTCGTCGTCGATGATGACGCGCTTGTCCGGTTAGGAACCGTCGCGATGCTTGAAGATCTCGGTCATACTGCCTTGGAAGCCGCATCGGCCTACCAGGCGCTGGATCTGCTGGCTGCCTCCTCCCGCGTGGACCTCGTTGTCACCGATCATGCCATGCCCGCAATGACAGGTGCGGATCTGGCGCGGCAGATCTTCGCGTCCCACCCCGGTTTGCCGGTCATTCTTGCCTCGGGCTATGCAGACCTCCCTGATGATCCAGCCTATGTCGGTATGTTGAGGATGACAAAGCCCTTCACCCAGGAACAGCTTCGTGACGCGATCGAACGGGTGCGGCTGGAAAGGGTGGCAGCGGCGTGAATCTCAGGCGGACGTTCTCCTCCGGTCGTATGGTCAGGTTGAAACGATCAGGGAGAGACATATGCTGCGGCCGAAGCTGCTGATCCTGATCATGGCGATCATTTTCCTCCTTATCGTGGCGCTGGCCTTGTGGTGGTAATCGCCCGGCACCGCCAGAGCCTTCATTTGGCTTTAAAAACCCTCGTCAGATAGCAGGGATATGAAGTGCGCTCTGTGCTTCAAATCAAAACCGAGTTGGCACATCGGTACCGAGATCCCCCTGCGTCGGGGGCTTCGCTTCTTCGGCGAACCGTTATTGCGGTTCGGACGCGGTTTTGGCCCGCTCGATCCGGTTGGCGACGTCTATAGAGAGCACGTCGAAGAGAGGGACAAGGCGCTCGGCAGTATCGATCGCATTTTTTCCGATGCCGCGCTGATGATATTCCGCGAGCTGGGAAGAGGTGGCTTTAACCTGGACCGCTACTTTCAGTTCAATCGCTTGCAGTTCAGCAACTGTCAGATCAGGCTCCAAAAGCGTCGCCTGTAGTTCGCTGTAGAGGCGCTCAGTCTCGGTGATTTGGCCAATCCAGTGCTCGCTGCGCGTTTGGGGTCTCGGCTCCACGGCTGTGGTTGATTGCCCCGAGCTATGGGTTGCTTTGCGGGGGCTGGAAGAGAGAGTTCGCCCTGATCCATCTGTCGGGCCATTTTTAACACTGCGCCTGAAAAGCTTATCGACTATCCCCATCATCGCCCCTGCGTATTGATGTTTATTGCTGTTCATTGCCTTGCAGGCGCGCTCGAAGCGAGTTGCGATGCTCCCAACTCGATCCCTGCCCCGCATATTAGACATCAATTCATTATTTTCCGTTGACGCCCCACAAATAGACTGCGGCGTGATGAGCCGGATCCAGGTCGATAGACGATCAAGCCCAAAGCGTAGTGAACGAATTCCGCCCCTTCAAGGGTTGTTTAGGGGGTCCTTATGTTTCCGGCATTGCTCCTTCGAATATCGCAGAGGTGGTGTCCGGGGTTAGCCGCCTGTGAGAAGGCCGAGGGCACCAGCGCCGAGGTCTGATCCGGGGTTATCGGTAACGGAGGCTGGTGTGTGGCGCATCAGACTGAAGTCTGACCATCGGAACCAGATTTCGCGCGACATGTTATCCGACAAGAGCTCAAAAGAACGACAATGTCAGGCGACTCGGAAAGCAGTGAATTGGACTTGCGCACCACACCCCGAAGTTATCGTCGGGGAGGTGTTTGGATTTTTGTCACGATCGTGTTGATACTGGCAGTTGTCGCTTTTGCCTGGACGAAGGTTAGAGACGCGGTGATCGAAACGCCACAGACAACGAACCATAGCGCCTCCACTCCCTCGTCGACGCAGATGAGACCGTAAACTGCAGTCCAGGGGGCTAACCGGCTCGCACAGCCTCATCGACTTGCCCGTCATTTGCCTCGGGCTACCTGGATTTGTTTCATGAGACACGCTTATGCGTGCGGAAGATCCAGCCATCCGCCAAGACAAACGTCGCGGCGCGTCGCTAGGCAGTTGGGAAAGGTGCCTGCTGGAGTGGAAAGCTCGCAAGCTGCCGGCGTGTTTCGATGCTTGTCCGTTACCTGAAGCCCTCGGCAACAGGGCTTTCTTTTCCCGCATCCGATTTCGCCCGGATCGAGTTGCGCCAGACCATTTCAGCCTTGAGGGTGATGGGCTGGACGACCGCCTGGCCATCGTCCTGCGGCATCTGGGTCAGCCAATTGACCGCCCTGGAGGCGATGTCTGCGATTGGTTGAGCAAAGGTTGTCAATGCGTAAGACGACCAGGACGCTTGCTCAATATCATCGAAACCCGCCACGCAGAGGTCGTCGGGGACGGACAAACCGAATTGGTGACGAGCGGCATCCATGAAGCCACAGGCAATCAGGTCGGTCGCGCAGAATACCGCATCAGGACGTTCCTTGGCGGTCAGCATGCGGCGAGCGAGGACGCTGCCGGCTTCATAGCCGGTCCAACCATGGCGCTCCACAATCACCTCCATGCCCAAAGCGCGAGCCGCCGCAACGAAGCCTCTCTCACGCGCCATCAGGCTGGGTGTCCCAGCTTCGGAGTTGGCAAAGGCGAGCCTTCTGCATCCAGCCCGCACGAAGGCGGTCACAACGCGCCCTCCGGCTTCGTAGTCGTCCAGATTTATGCGCAATGGACCTTGCTGATCGTCGTCGCGATTGATGAGAACCAGCCGTTGCCCGTTGCGCAAGCAAAGCTGAGTGATGGATCTGTCCGGCAACCCGGAAAGAATGATGGAAGCATCAGCACGATACCGAAGTGCCTGCTGCAAAGCGCGGTCAACGCTGCCGTCCGAACGATCCGTGTTGATCAGCATGGCAACCTTGCCCGCATTCTGCAGGTTCAGCGTCAGCTTTCCGAGGAGAGCCGATCGGTAGGGTGTCGCAACCTCGGAAACGATCAGGCACACGATGCCGCTTTCATTGCGCATCAAGCCGCGAGCGAGATGATTGACGTGATACCCAAGTTCCTCGGCTGCGAGCATAACGCGCTCACGGGTTTTCGTTGAAACGCTCGCGCCTGGTGTGAACGTCCGGGACACTGCCGATCGGGACACGCCGGCTTTGTCCGCGACCTCCCGTGCGCTTATGGTTGTGTGTTTCACAGCGGCCCTCTCTGCCCATCTCGCGACGCCATATTGCACATGAATGCAATGACAAGATCGTGCGAATTGCACCATAAACAGTTGACACAACAGCAAGGCAGATGCAACTGTTGCACACGCTTGCAAAGCGTGCGGCGTGGAGGCGTCGGTACATTTAGGAGGATACAATGAAGTCGGTTCAAATCGCCGCGACCATTCTCGCCGCGGGTATATCTCTGTCTGCCTATTCGGCGCACGCCGCAGGAAATCTCAATCTTATCTGCTCGGCCGACGTCGTCATTTGCGAAATGATGAAGGACCGGTTCGAGAAAGAAACGGATATCACGGTGAACATGGTTCGGCTGTCTTCGGGAGAGACCTATGCCAAGGTTCGCGCCGAGGCGCGTAACCCGAAGACCGACATCTGGTGGGCGGGGACCGGCGATCCGCACCTGCAGGCTGCCACCGAGGGCCTTACTCAGGAATACAAGTCGCCGGTCCTCGATCAGCTACAGGACTGGGCGAAGAAGCAGGCAGAAAGCGCCAATTATCGCACCGTTGGTGTCTATGCCGGCGCGCTTGGCTGGGGCTACAACACCGAGCTCCTGAAGAAGAAGGGGTTGAAGGAGCCGAAGTGCTGGGCCGACCTGCTGGATGCTTCCTACAAGGGTGAGATTCAGATCGCCAACCCGAACTCCTCAGGCACGGCCTATACGGCGCTCACGACCCTTGTGCAGATCATGGGAGAGGATAAGGCGTTCGATTACTTGAGCAAACTCAACGCCAATGTCTCGCAATACACCAAGTCAGGCTCGGCGCCGGTAAAGGCTGCGGCACGCGGCGAAACGACGATTGGTATCGTCTTCATGCATGACGCTGTTGCCCAGACTGTCGAGGGTTTCCCGGTCACGTCCGTTGCTCCCTGCGAAGGCACCGGCTACGAAATCGGCTCGATGTCGATCATCAAGGGTGCGAAGAACCTCGACAATGCCAAGAAGTGGTATGACTGGGCGCTGTCGGCTGATGTTCAGTCACACATGAAGGACGCCAAGTCGTTCCAGCTTCCGTCCAACAAGTCGGCAGAGGTCCCGAAGGAGTCCCCGAAATTCGAGGACATCAAGCTGATCGACTACGACTTCAAGACTTACGGCGATCCAGAGAAGCGAAAGGCGCTGCTTTCGCGATGGGACAAGGACATTGGCGCCAAGGCCAATTGATCTGATCTTTAAAGCAAGAATGGCTGGCAGCCTCGCTGCTGCTGGCCAAATTGCCTGATACTCTGGCGGAGCGATCGATGAAAAACCATAACCGCAGACTGGATATCGCTCTCGTCATTGCCCTTGCTGCGTTGATGGTACTCCCGTGGTACAGGACGGAGGGCGGCTTCTTCGGGCTCGGCTGGCTACCTGATTTTCCTGGAGATCCGTCCTCGGCGCCTGGCGTCCTGCAGATCGTCTCGCATGGGCGATGGTGGCTGGCGGTCGTCGTCGTCTTTGTAGTCCTTTGCGCCGCGTCGCGCTTCATCTCCGATCACGCCAGGCGCGGTGCGCTCCTTGCCTGGGCGGGTGGGCTCGGCCTTCTGTTTCTGGCAGTGCAAGGGCTTGCAATCGGCTTTACCGGCTGGAGCTGGACGATCAGCGAGACCCTGTTCGGTGCCCTTCCGGATGGTCAGCCGTCGATGGGCGCAGGCGCCGTCGTGGTCGGTCTCACCTTCGTCATCCTTTTTTCCTTCGGGCTCGCCGAACGCGGGGTGATGAAGGGCGACGCCTTCGTGGTCAGTGCCATTGCGATGCTGGTCTTGCTCGTGAGCGTGTTCGTCTTCTACCCGATTGGCAGCATGTTCGTCGGCGCTTTCCAGGACTTCGACGGTTCGTTCAACCCGACCGGCTTTCTGACGAACATACAGGACCCATCCGTCTGGAGCCTTGGCTGCGTATGGGGAGGCGAACGCTGCGGCGTTGCCTGGCGGACGCTCTGGCTGGCGATCTGGGCTGCGTCCGGCTCGACGACGCTCGGCCTTTGTTTTGCACTGGTAGCAACGCGCACACGCTTTCCCTTCAAGAAGGGATTGCGGCTTTTGACCATTTTGCCAATCATCACTCCGCCATTTGTCGTTGGCCTTGCTCTGACCCTGTTGTTTGGCCGCTCCGGTGTCGCAACCCAGTTTGTCTCAACGTTGCTCGATATAGAGCCCGGCCGATGGCTCTATGGCCTGACGGGGATCTGGATTGCCCAGGTCCTTTCGTTCACGCCGATCTCCTTCCTCGTTCTGATTGGTGTCGTGGAGGGCGTAAGCCCATCAATGGAAGAGGCCTCCCAGACGTTGCGCGCCGATCGCTGGCGCACGTTCTGGCGCATTTCCCTGCCGCTGATGAAGCCCGGCATCGCCAACGCCTTCCTGATCGGATTTATCGAGAGCATGGCGGATTTCGGCAATCCGTTGGTGCTCGGCGGTAGCCATGGCGTGCTGTCGACAGAAATCTTCTTCGCTGTTGTCGGCTCGCAGAACGACCCGTCGCGCGCCGCCGTGCTTGCCCTGATCCTGCTCTGCTTTACCCTGTCGGCGTTCCTGGCGCAGCGTTTCTGGCTGTCCGGCAAGAATTTCGCGACAGTTACCGGCAAGGGCGATTCGGGACAGCATATCGCGCTGCCGCGCGGGCTTTCGATTGCCGTGCATGCGATCATCATACCCTGGATGATTTTCACAATTGTCGTCTATGCAATGATCCTCTTCGGCGGTTTTGTGCGCACCTGGGGTCTCGACAACACGCTTACGTTGGAACACTACATCCGCGCTTTCTCGATCGGCTTGCGCAATGACGGCGGCCTGGCGTGGACCGGGGTGGCCTGGAACTCGTTCTGGACAACAATGGAGATTGCCCTGATTTCTGCCCCGCTGACGGCCGCTGTCGGTCTGTTGACCGCCTACCTGATCGTCCGCCAGAAGTTTGCCGCACGCAATGTGTTCGAGTTCGCGCTGATGATGAGCTTCGCGATCCCGGGTACCGTTATCGGCATCAGTTACATCATGGCCTTCAATCTGCCCCCGCTCGAAATGACAGGGACGGCGCTGATCCTGATTGCCTGCTTTGTGTTCCGCAACATGCCGGTTGGCGTGCGTGGCGGCGTCGCGGCGATGAGCCAGCTGGACAAGAGCCTCGACGAGGCATCGCTCACACTGCGCGCAGACAGTTTCAGGACAATCCGCAAGGTCATCCTGCCGCTGCTCAGGCCCGCAATCACTGCAGCCCTCGTCTATTCATTCGTGCGCGCGATCACCTCGATCAGCGCCGTCGTTTTTCTCGTGAGTGCCGAGTACAACATGGCGACTTCCTATATTGTCGGACTCGTCGAAAACGGCGAATACGGCATTGCAATCGCCTATTCCTCGACACTGATCATCGTCATGGTCGCCATTATCACCGGCTTTCAACTTCTTGTCGGCGAGCGCCGCCTGCGGCGCGAAAACCGTGTCGCGCTTGCGGCGCCGACCGCTACCGCTGCCGCACCTCTCGGTCAGGAGAAAACCGCATGACCCCCACAAAACCTGGCTCCGTCGTCTTCGAGAATGTGCGCAAGAGCTTTGGCGCCTTCACGGCGATCCCTGATCTTTCCCTGACCATCGAACCCGGCACGTTGGTCACGCTGCTTGGACCTTCGGGCTGCGGCAAGACGACGACGCTTCGCATGCTGGCTGGTCTCGAGCACCCGTCGGCGGGACGGATCCTGATCGGCGGAAAGGACGTCACGATGTTGCCGGCAAATGAGCGTGATGTCTCTATGGTTTTCCAGTCCTATGCGCTGTTCCCGCATATGACCGCCCTCGACAACGTCGCCTATGGCCTGGAATCCTCCGGGCTGAAGCGAAAGGACGCGCGCGAAAGGGCTGAAGAAGGCCTGAAGCTTGTTGGTCTCGCCGGCATGGGACAGCGCCTGCCTGCCGAGCTTTCAGGTGGTCAGCAGCAACGCGTCGCGGTTGCACGGGCGCTGGTGCTTGAGCCACAGGTCCTGCTGCTCGACGAGCCTCTCTCGAACCTCGACGCCCGTCTTCGCCGCCGGGTCAGGACCGAGATCCGCGAGTTGCAGCAGCGGCTGGGCTTCACTGCTGTCTACGTCACGCACGATCAGGACGAGGCGCTTGCCGTTTCCGATGCGATCATCGTGATGAAGGACGGCGAGATCGCCCAGAAGGGCACGCCCCACGATCTCTATGACCAGCCGGCATCTGCGTTCATCGCCGATTTCATGGGCGAGGCCAACGTCGTGCCTTGCGATATTATCGGCATCGAGGGCGGCCATGCGACGATCAGTATTGGCGGACTGCACCATCGTGTCGCCGGTCGTAACATGCGCGAGGGACCGGCAGAGCTTGCAATTCGTCCGAGCGCCATCACACTAGCACCAAAAAATGGCGGCGCGTTCAGCGGACAGGTCACCCATGCCGCCTATCTCGGTGATCACGTGGAATATGAAGTGAAGACCAGCAAAGGCACTCTGTTCGTCGTCGATGGCTCAATGGCGAGGGCATTCGAGCCTTTGACAGAGGTTGAAATCGGCTTCAAGGATCGCGGGATTGCCATCATCGGCGGCTGATTGCTGCCTTTTATCAAGGAAGATTTTCATGACGTCGCATATTGTACCAGACCTTGAAGCGCGCCTTGCGCTGGCCGAAACGGTGGCTAACGAGGCCGGAGCGCTGGCGCTCGACTATTTCAGGCGCCGGGACACGCTTGTCATCGAGACCAAGCGCGATCTGCAGGATGTGGTCTCGGTCGCCGATCGCGACGTGGAGAACCTGATCCGGGGCCGCTTCAATGAAGCCTACCCGGCCGATGGCGTGCTCGGCGAGGAGTATGGCCTTGAAGAAGGGACGTCGGGGTTCACCTGGGTTGTCGATCCGATCGATGGAACCAGTCCTTTCGTCAACGGCATGCCGAATTGGTGCGTCTCGATCGGTCTGCTCTACGAGGGCCTGCCCGTTGTCGGCGTGATCAGCGCGCCATGCCACGACGAGATCTATGCCGCAGCCCTCGGCAAGGGTGCTACGCTGAATGGAGTGAAGCTCTCACTGGACTCCTCGCGGACCATTCGCAATGCCGTGACTGGTATCGGTGCCAACAACCATGTCACGCCGAAGACGGTTGCCGGGATAGTGGAAAGCCTGTTGGAGGCTGGCGGAAACTTCATGCGCAATGGATCGGGAGCCCTGATGCTCGCCTATGTGGCAGCGGGCCGCCTTGTCGGATATTATGAGCCGTATATGCACGCGTGGGATTGCATGGCCGGGTACTGCCTGGTGAAGGAAGCAGGCGGCTGGTACCATCCGTTCCCGACCTCAGGCGAGCGGCTGACGAAGGGAGCGCCCGTGATTGCGGCTGCGCCCGGGGCAATCGACGATCTGCGCAGGATTGCTCAGGTGTGAAGCCTCGGCGTTTGAAAGATTGCAGGCCCGGCATCCCGCCGCGCCGCTCTCAAGTCTTGAGGGCGGCCATAAAATCGGCTGATGGGCTTTTCTGAAAACCTGCGTCTCATGGTGATGAGGACTGTTTCCCATTGGCTCGTGAGTCTTGCATCAAAGCCAGACGGCTCAGACCCTGACCGGTGCCACCTCGCGCGCAGAGCGTTTTGCGCCACCTGGATATGCAAAAGGGTTGGGCCTGCGGAACAATTTCAGGCACGTCTTGCCTGGGTTGCGGACCCGAAGGCATGTGCCCGAGGCTGCGCCCACGCGCAACCCGGCGATGCGCAACTTGGCTCCATCAGTCACTGGGCCAAACAATAACCCTGTCGAGTTCACGGAGGATGTCGGCCTCCAGTTCGGCACTGACCACCTCGTATTCCTCGATGATATGCGAGCTAGCATTGTCATGCCGAAAAGCCTCAAGCGCGATACATGCCTCGTCATAAGCCGCGAATAGCTCGTCAAAGTATGGCCACGAGGTAGAGCCCAACAGGACTTGCAGCCGCCTGCGTTGCTCAGGCAACCTGAGCATCAGGCGACGCAGTCCGGACTGCGCAAGCGAACGACTGCCACCGATCTCATGATCGTTGCCCATTGGCTATCCTCTGCCCCTGAAGCAGAGTAGCAATCGCCCGACGAAACGGAAGTAGTTTACGGTAGCTTCTACTATCTCAAGGCATCCGGTTCTCTAAATTAGCAATCTGGTTTATTGGAGGGTTAAGAATTAATTGCACATCAATTCCACGTAGATAAAGTGGGCGTCATATACGCTTTGGTTGTATGCTTGTCGGAGGGGAACCGGTGAGAAATCAGGCTGTAAGTGTCCGAGAAACAACTCCTGCGCCCGATGACGTACGGGAACAACTGCGAAGGATCCTCTCAAGCCCGGATTTTATCCTTCCTGATCGTGGACGCAGGTTCCTGCAGTACGTCGTGACCGAGACGGTTGAGAAACGTGAAGGATATCTCAAAGCATTCACGATTGCGCAGGCGGTATTCGGACGAGGTAACTCGTTCGATGCTCAAAACGATCCCTGTGTCCGCATTGCGGCACGTCAATTGCGTAGCGCCCTGGAGCGCTACTACCTTACGGCGGGCGCAAAGGACCCAGTGCTAATCACGGTTCCTGCCGGTGGGTACGTTCCCGCGTTTACGTTGCGAGGCCCCGGAAGCGAGAGCGGCATCGAGCGCAAACCTGAGGTGGGAGCTCCCGCTACGAGTGCCGGAAAAGAGCAGGTCCCGGTCGACGCGCAAAAGAGTGAAGGCAGGCTGCTTCGTTGGATCATGGTCGGCGCTGCGCTGATCGTGCTTGCCGCCGTTGTCATGGCATCGCTTGCAGAATGGGAAAACCCGGCATTGAAAACGGCGGTAACGGACGGCAGCAGGCCGAGGATCGTCATCGATCGCTTCCAGAGTGTTGGCCAAGGCAATGCTGCAAATGACATCTCAGCCGGTTTGACCAGCGAGCTTTTTGTCAACCTTGCGAAGTTCAAGGACGTTGTGGTCATGTCAGGGAACGGTGCAACTGGCGTCACTGCGACTGACCCGACATACGCCCTTCAGGGAAGTGTCCGGTTGGAAGACAACGACATGCGGTCGACTGCCCGCCTGGTCCGTCAGGCCGACGGCGTTGTTGTCTGGACTGGCGACTACAATGTCGACATCAAGGGTCGGAGCATTTTGGATATCGAGACGGGGATTGCGCGTTCCATAGCGACTGCAATTGTGGCGCCCCTTGGAGCCGGCGACCACAAGACGCTGGGTTCGTCAGGCGCTGGCAAATAAGTGCAAGCGTAGCCATCACGACGGCATAACCGTAGACTCAGGGCCACACCGGCCAGAGACCGTCTTTCCGGACCGATCCCGCTTTGCCAGGACAGATCCCACTCTTCCCGATCAAACAGGGGCGTTTACAACGCTCGTCATCGCTATCAATGAGTGCTTGGGGATCCCAGCGACGCAGAGACTGACGGTCCCTCAAGAGGCGTCCAGCAAAGCGGCGAGCCCCGCGAGCTGGAACCGCCAGAAATGGGCGACTGCTTTCCTGATGTCCTCGGCATTGTCATAGCGGCGCAGGATACCGGCGAGCGTATCGAGCGTGCGACCGAAAATCTGCTCCAGTACGAAATGCAGATGCGCATCATCCTGGCGTCCGAGGCGGGTGACGGCGCGGCTGGTCATGTCAGCGATCATCCGTGGCCGCTCATCCTCAAAAGTAGTGCCGGCGGCGCTGCTCATCAGGATGGCGGCAGCATGTCGATGCGTGGCCCAGAAGGCAAGCAGATCGCCCGCTGCCGAAGAACCGCTCGCATCGAGCGCCCGCCAATCGCTGCGGTTTTCGAACTCGCCAAGACGCGCCGAAAGCAGGCGCCGATGCTCTGCGGCGTGGTTTGCCGGCAAAACCTTGTCGAAGAGATCGGCCTTGTCCTTCACGTACTTATAGACGTTGCTGGCGCTGGTGCCAGCGCGCTCGGCGATATCGGCGATCCGGGCTGCCTCGAAACCACGTTCGGCGAAGATGGCGCCGGCGGCATCGAGAATGCTGTTGCGAAGATCGTCCTTCAGGATTTGCGGCATGCAAGCGTCCGTGAGAGCGCGGAGAGGCGAGGTAGCCACGGTGCCGCGTTTTCCAGCTGGAACGCAAGCTGAAAGAGGAGGGCGTCTTCTCCTGCCCGTGCCGCAAAATGACTCCCAACAGGCAAGCCTTCCTCAGTCCAAAAGAGCGGTACGGACATGGCAGGCCAGCCCGCCAGCGATGCGGCCGCCGTATAGGCGGCACTCCGCTCGAAATGGCGCCGGATCACCTGAAGGGGACAATCCGGGGAGATGGTGCCAAGAGGGAAGGCGGTGAAGGGGATGGTCGGTGAAAGCAATACTTCCACATCGTCGAGTGCCGCTTGCGCCATGTCGCCGGCAGCTGCGATTTCCGCAGCCGCCTCGACAAAGCGTGACGGTGGAAGCGCGCGAGCATGCTCGATGAGGGTAAGCGTATAAGGTTCGAGGCAGGCGATGGCGGCGTCCGGGGCAAGGCCGGGGGCGAGATAGTCCACCATGGCTGATGTGGTCATAGCCATGATGTCGTAGACGGCATGCGCCGCCACCCGGCCGTCAAAGAGCGGTCCCTCGACCGGGACAAGGGTATGATCAAGCGAGTGACAGAGTGTGATCGTTTGCTCCAGCGCAGCCCGGGCCGCCTCATCCGGCAAGTTGCCGAAGGCGTCGAGGCCATAGAAGCCGATCCGCAGTTTTCGCGGCGGGTTTGCAAAGAGATCTGCCGCTTCCGGTAGGGGTTCTGCCCAGTCTTCGGTTTCAGTCACGCGAAGCCAGGTCGCGCTATCGCGCACGGAACGGCTGACGCAATGCTCGCTCAGAATCGCGGCAATCGGCATATCCTTGGGAAGACCGGCGGAGCGCGTGCGCCAGCGGGTCGGCTTGAAGCCGAAGACGCCACAAAGCGAGGCGGGACCGCGGATAGAGCCGCCGCCATCGGACGCGTGTGCGACGGGTACCATGCCGGAGGCGACCGCAGCTGCGGCACCACCTGAGGAACCGCCTGTCGATCGGGACAGATCCCAGGGATTGCGTGTCTTGCCTGTCACAAGCGGCTCCGTCGTGCCGACGAGGCCGAACTCCGAGGTCGTCGTCTTGCCGAGAACAACGAGACCCGCCGCGTCGAGCGCTTCGGTATAGGGTGAACCAGCTGGCGCGATCTGGCCGGACATGAGGCGGGAACCCAGGCCAAGAGGCTGGCCGGGATAGGCGATCAGGTCCTTGAGCAGGGTGGGGACACCCGCGAAGGCACCGTCACCCGCGTTCGTTCGGGCGCGTTCGCGTGCGGCCTCGAAGGCCGATGCGCTGAGAGCATTGAGCGCAGGATTTAATCGCTTGATACGGGTGATCGCTGCATCAAGCAGCTCTTCCGGCGTTACGCGCCCTGCGCGGACGAGCTCTGCCTGTGCGGTGGCGTCCAATTCAACAAGAGGAAGATCGTCAATCGAGTTACATCCGAGATCGAGCGTCATGGCGCAAACTCCAAAAAGAGAATCACTCATTCGCTTTTCAATAGCACGCCTGTTGTGAGCTGTCGACCAAGGGGCGAAGGGGGTGGCCAAGGGCCGAGCCGTGTGAGCTCGAAAGACGGTCCGGCCGCACGACGCCGTCATTCTGGATCATGACATTGGTGCGGCCAAGACAAGTCGAAGACGCGCGACCAGATAGCTGGAACCCCGAAAACCTGGAGTCTCGTGATGGTGTTGCTCGAAGCATGGCATTCGGAGCCCGATGGGGGACCGATGGCCGGCATCGAAAGGTGGGGATTTCGACCGCCGACGAACGACCTCACTCTCAAATCGCTGTAAACTCGTTGTTCCGAATAACGCGAAAAGGCCGATCCAACAGGGGAATAATGGCGAACCAGCTCGACATGTTTGCTTCGATACCGGTCGCGGCTGGCGCTGAAACGGTCAGGGAACGAGCTATCCGGAAAAGCTCGAGAACGGCGCCGGAGGAAATGGCCAAAAGCCTTGAGGCGACCGGGGACTACAAGATCCTGCGAAGACTGCTCCCCCGACCGATCGTGACAGAGCGAAGACCCGAATTTACGCGGGTCGGTGTGATCGTGGACACCGAGACCACGGGCCTCAATCACCGAAATGACGAGATCATCGAGTTTGGTGCGATTGCCTTCACCTTCGACGACAATGGTAGGATCGGCGATATCACCGACGTCTATGGCGGCCTGCAGGAACCGCAGACGCCGATCCCCGCTGACATCACCCGGTTGACCGGGATCACCGACGAAATAGTGGCGGGCCAACAGATCGACATCGCGGCTCTGCGCCGCATCGTCGAACCCGCAGACCTTATCATCGCCCACAATGCCGGTTTCGATCGTCCTTTCTGTGAGGCGTTCTCTCCGTTGTTCGTCAACAAGGCCTGGGCCTGTTCGGTCAAGGAGATCGATTGGAGCTCCCGTGGCTTCGAGGGAACCAAACTCGGTTACCTCATCGGGCAGGCAGGCTATTTTCATGACGGACATCGCGCCGTCGACGATTGTTTTGCGCTTCTTGAAGTCCTGGACCACCAGCAAGGAGAGGATGACCGTCCCTTTGCCGAACTCCACCGCGCTGCCCAGCGCTCACGCGTCCGGCTCTTTGCCGAGCATAGCCCGTTCGATATGAAGGATCACCTCAAGGCGCGCGGATACAGATGGTCCGACGGTACCGACGGGCGTCCGCGGTCGTGGTGGATCGAGCTCGATGAGGACGTTCTTGATGACGAACGTCATTTCCTCCGGACAGAAATATACCGCTGGGACGA
This sequence comes from Rhizobium sp. BK181, assembly GCF_014193305.1. Lineage (NCBI taxonomy): Bacteria > Pseudomonadati > Pseudomonadota > Alphaproteobacteria > Hyphomicrobiales > Rhizobiaceae > Rhizobium > Rhizobium sp. BK181. The sequence continues at coordinate 10,199 of NZ_JACHZA010000019.1, read as the reverse complement.
TGCAGACCCACCCGTCCAGCACCTGACCGCGCTTGAGAGATTCAGGGCATAGCGGACCGCTGACGGCGGCTCTGAAACGGAGCCGATGAAACAAACCGTCAACGTGTTGTTAGGGCTTTGTTGACCATAATTGTGGCTTCGTCCGTCCGTCGTGTTTCTGCAGCCGGGCATGATCTCAGATGACGAGGATCGCAATGTCCGGCTATGCCAGCAACTCTCAAGCCGTTGGGCGCACATCATTCAATGCGGTGGGTGTTCTATGCTCTGTTGTTCGGCGCGTCAGACAGGTGGCCATCGCCTTGCTGGCGGTTTTAGGATTTGCCGTCGATGCCGCTGCGGAAGATCGCGCGTTAAAACTCTTCTTTACCCACACGGGAGAGCGGGCAACGATTACGTTCAAACGCGATGGAAAGTTCGATCCAAGAGGGCTTGCCCAGGTTAACCGCTTCCTGCGTGACTGGCGAAGAAACGAGCCGGCGCGCATGGATCCCCGGCTGCTCGATCTCGTCTGGGAGGTCTATGGCAAAAGCGGAGCTCGCGACTACATTCACGTCGTCTCAGCGTATCGTTCACCTACTACCAACAACATGCTGCGGTCCCGATCCAGAAGCTCAGGCGTCGCAAAGAGCAGTCAACACATGCTTGGAAAGGCGATGGACTTCTACATTCCAGGCGTGAAACTTGCCACGCTGAGGGCCTTGGCGATGCAGAAACAGGAAGGCGGTGTGGGATACTATCCCCGCTCCGGTTCTCCCTTCGTTCATCTCGATGTCGGTCGTGTCAGAGCCTGGCCCCGCATGTCGCGACAGGAACTAGCAAGCATTTTTCCGAGCGGACGAACAATGCATGTTCCCGCGGATGGCCGACCGCTACCGGGCTACGACCAAGCGATTGCCGACAGCAAAAAGCGAGCTGGCTCGAGAACGATCGACATTGCCGCGACGGTGGATGAGGACGACACGGAGGAAACGGAAACAAGGGCCTCGGGCGCCAATCTGAAGACCGCTCTCCTTGCGGTGCCTTCCAGCCGTGCGGAGGCAGCACTTGCCCGCCAGATTGCTCAAGGCGGCAGCGATCGCAAGGAAACTGAAAAGAGCAATTTCGCCGATCTCTCCGCAATGGCGGTCCCAGTCCCAACGCTACGAACGCAGCCAATTAGGAACGGCCATGAGACCGATCCGATCCAAACGGCGTCGATTGGAGACACCTCGCCACTCAGGGTAGCCGAGGCTCCGAGGGTTTTCGGCGAACCAAAGCCTGCTACTATGACCTTATCGAAAGGGGTTGTCGCAGAACTTCCTTTGTCAGCGTCGCGTGAGCTCCAGGCCGGCGTCGGGCGAATTTCGGCAAGACGCCTCATGACCTGGGCGCTTCACGGACCGGGACAAACGCAAGACTTGTCATCACCTCGAATAGCCGGGTGGACGATCCTTCAGTACGGGGAATTGTAGGGCGAGAATCATGGGGGCACAAGAAGACCTTAGTGCGATCCTCCTCAAACTACTGGACTTCGATCATCTCGAAAATGCTGGCTTTTTGATCAGGCCGATCATGGAGGTGGTCTGGGGACGCGCCATCTCGAAATGACCGCTCCGATGGCTTGAGCTTTTTCAATTTGCTGCTCGCCAAGAAGTTGCGTTCCATGCTCTCATCGTGCATCATGCAATCAAGCTACCACACCGGAGGAAGCCGATGCGATATGCGGTGGTTTTGGGAACGGATGTATGCTTGGTTACCCGGCACTTGGCTTCGGCCGAGACAGAACGGGAGTTTTTTTCGGCGCGATTTGGCAGGCGCGCCAATGTGGTCACCATCGATGACGACATTGGCGCGACCGCTCGCCTGCATCGCCAGTTGGCTGTGCGGAACGCTCGTGGAGAAATCGATCTTTGTTGACGTGACGGCGTGACCATCCCGTCGCCGGCCTAAGGCCGGTGTAGGAAGATGTTAGGCGCTACGCTTCTTTGATTGGCGTTTGGTTCGGCGCGGTCGAGATTTAGCCCGCTTAATCTCGTGGGCGACATCAACAGAAAGCACCTGAAAGAGGAGGGCAATGCGCTGGGCTGTATCGATCGCCTCTTTATTTAGCGTCTGTCTGTGATACTCAGCGATCTTTGAAGGGTCGGTTTTACCCTGAATTGCAAGTTTTCGTTCAATCGACCGCGGTTTTGTTACAGTCAGATTGGGATCTGGAAGCTGATTGTGCAACTCGCCATACAGCCGTTCAGTTTGAGCGATGTGCTCGACTACCCAGTGAACGCTTGGAAGCTGAGGTTCACTCCCGGCAGTTGTTGCTGGTTTCTTGGAGCTGCCAGCGAGTTTTCGCGGGTTGAAGGAGAGACTATACCCTGAGCTTTGTGTGGCTTTATTGCTCATGCCGCGCCTGAAAAGCCTATCAACTAAGCCCGTTGCCGCCCCTCTCCGATCGTGCCCCTTGACCCTCCTACAGTGCCCAAAACTTACTTATTTCTGGTAACTGGGGCTCTGACAAGCTCCTGACCGAGCGGCATCATCTACGCGCGATGTGCAGGATCAGACGCTATGCCTCGTTTCTCCAGGTCCCGATTACGTGCTGACAAGCAAGAGGACATAGGCAACGACGGTCACCATCAGGCCCCGGAAGGCGAAAGTGACACATCGGTATTTTACACGCGCAATGGTGGAGAGAAGGGTGATGCCTTCCCCGCCGCGCGTAACCGAAGAGTTGACGAAATCGCCGAGCATGCCGCCACCACCACCGCGGATGAATGCTTCCGTCCAGAACTGCGGGCTCCCCATCGGATTCGGATCTCGACCGGCAATGAGCGACTGAGCCTGCATCGTGGCAGCGCCGGCATCGTCATCGTGAGGATTCGTTCGGTAAGCCCGGTTCGACATGCTGCCTTGCGTAAGGGCGCTGATTTTGCGAGGTGCTTGAGGACGGAAAGCTTCGCCACGCCTCTCACGAGGGGCTACGGGAGGTGCAGGACAATGCGGCGATGTAACGGTTGGAGTGAGATCTCGCGTGCCGGATATAAGCGGCGTCGTGTGCCGCGCTAATGGAAGCTTCCTGCGAAAACGACGCCCAGTGAGATAAAGATCATTGCCCCAACGAGCACGGTAAGCTTGCTGATTGCGCCGGGGACGTGGACCCCTGCCGCATCGACCTTACATGCGAGATAGAGGGGGAATGCGACGAAGAAGATCGAGATCCACTTCGGGCGCATCATCGTCGCATCGACAGCCAGCATGATGACGAAGACCAGAAACATGCTGACGACAAGCATCCGGCCGATCACCCGCGTCCATTCGCTGCTCGCAACGAAAATGGTGCGGAGATGCCCGCGATAGACAACGGCGAGAATAGCGATCGTCAATGCGCAGCATTTGACAATTGATTCCACCAGCTCCAAGGCGGCGATGAGCTGCAGAGGCATCCCGTGGCTCGATGCTGCCCGCATCTTTGTCACCGTGTCACCGGTTGCCGCATCGAGATGGGTTACCGCCCAATAAACGTGCGGGGCAACAACAGCGAGACCAACCGCAATGGTCGCGGCCAGCCGCCAGTTGAGAACCAGTCGGCGCAGGCTGGGTTCAAGCAGGAGCGCAACCACTGTCGCCACGGGGATTATCGCAAAGTTGTACTTTGCCAGAAATCCCAGGCCGGCCGCCGCGCCGAGAAGCGCGTAGTTGCCAGCCGACGGGCGCTCGGCCACCAGCGTCAGCACGTAGAGGAACAGCGCAACGACAGCGAAGGCGCCGACGGTGTGAGTCAGATCCCGCTGCGACAGCAGAAAGACCGCCGGCAGGCTCAGGAAGCCGAGAATGGAGATCCAGGCAGCGTCACGTTCTCCCACCACTTTGCGAGCAGCCAAGCCAAGAAACAGGCAGCTCATCAGCAACGTCGCATTCTTCACGAATGCCAGCGTATCGACTGACGCGCCGAAGACCTTGGCGAAACAGTAGAACACCCAGTTGTAGAGAGGCGGCTGGTCGCCATAACCGAATTGCAACGCATGCGAGAGTGCGACTTGTTCCGCCTCGTCGGAGGCGAGATCGCCGCCGCGCAGCAGCCGAAGGACGAAGCTCGCGGTGAAATAGGTTGCCAGCAGAAGGACGGGAAGGATTGTGCTTATACTGGTGGCACGCCGAACGGGAAGGTATGAACCATCAACAGTCTCAGTCAACTTCTGCCCCCGTATGCGCTCGGTCTAACCCGGTTTAGGGCGAAACATGCAACTACCCTAATGGAGAGTATAGCGGTTCACCTGCAATTTCATGGTTCGCCAGCATCGTTCAGAAGCTGAGTGTTGCCGCAGGGCAACGCTTTCGCACGCGACAGCAGCCCCTGCGCTGGTACCGCAGGAAGAGCTGGACGCCGGCGCCAAACAAAAAGGTCGGCACCTCCCTCGGGGTGAACTCTCGATGCCTGCTGGATCTTGGAAACTATCACTCTTTCCACCACGACTTATCGACGGCGGAAATCGCCGGCACGAGAATTTCCTCTTTCGTGGTGATGGGCGGGGAACCCCGCCGCGGCTTGGTGGGCCGAGTCGGGTGAGGCGGTCAAGTGTTCGTGATAGCCCTCGCATCGGTTCTCCGACGCGGCATCTCTACACGTAAGATCACTGTGTCGAGGAAGCGAGATGAGCAGGCTACGGGGCAGTGCTAGCAGCAGGAACGCTGATCGATCTGGCCGTGGCGTTTAGTTGATCGGCAAATCAACCCAACGGTAGTGGAACTCAGCCTGCCTGAGACCCCAGCTTCGTTCGTAAGGCAAGGAAACGGTGCTGACCGGCGAAGCGGAGCCTCTTTCACCCATCAGCGTGACCCATCGATCGAGCTCAGGCCTTTCCTTCTGCTTTATTTCGTTGTCCGTCCACACGACCAAGATCGATCTGAGGGTGCTCCGCTCATATACCGGCGTAAGGTTGGGAAAATTGAGCGACAGAACCGGTGTGGTGGGGAACTGAAGGCGAAGATTACCAGCTGCAAGCCATTCGTCGGTTACAATGAGGTCGGGCATGCGTGTACCCGACATGGTCACAGACTGAGCAAATTCTGCATACGGGATTCCGGTAGCATCGGGGCGCTTGAACCATTGAGGAAAACCTGAACGCACAAGCAGGCTCGCCGGCACGAGGATCATTACGGCTAGGACAACCGGCATAAGCCTTTTGACCAGCGGTTCAACAACGACGCCAGCCGCCTCCAACTTCAGACAGAGGTAAAGCGGAGCGACGACATAGAGAGGCAGGAGCCATCTGTCGCGCATTCCATTCGTGCCAAAGAAGGCTATCACGAGAAGCGTGGCCGATACGGCGATTAGGTAGCGTCCCAGGAACCGGGACTCGCTACTCGATGCATTCCAGACGCGAACCACATCCTTGTTAACGATGAGACCAAACGTCAGGAGTGTCGGAAGCAACAGCAGCACTGCGGTGGACACTACATCCAGCATGCCCTTGCCCGCCATCACCAGTTGGATCTCTTCGCTTACTCCGAGTAGCCCGAGATTTCTGTCCACTGCGATATCGCGGTGACTTATCATCCAAACCGCGTGCGGGAGAAAGATCGCAGCGGCGATCAAAATACACAGAACAAAACGTCGATCAAAAAGCCGCGCTCGTCCAGATGGATCGCCGAGCGCGGCCACCATTACCCCAACGACGATAAGCGCGAAATTATACTTGCTCAACATCCCAAGGCCAGTGGCCAATCCGAGCGCTACATAGGATTGGGCTGTCGGACGCCTCATCGTTATGGACGCCGAGTAAAAAAACGCGCACACCACCGCAAGCTCGCAAACGGTGTGGGTCAAGTTGCGTTGGGATTCCCACGAAAACTGAGGGATCGTGAAGAGTAGAAGTGTCGCCAGCGCAATTGATGCACTCGACCGAAGCAAAATCCTAGAAAGTGCGACAAAGGCGAGAAAAACAGCGAAAAGACTCAGGCTCTTGGTGAATGCCAGGGTCGCCAGCGAAAGGCCGAATACACCTATGAATGCCTGCTGAACCCAGTTATACAGCGGTGGTTGATTGTCGTATCCGATCGCCAGCCACTGCGAGAACAAAGCCTGCTGCGACTCGTCATATCGCAGGCCGTGAGGCAGCAGAAGTCTGACGAAGACGTGAATGAGAAGGTAGCATCCAAGAAAGGTCAGAAGAGCTCTCGGTTGCAGTGTTATTTGGCTGACAAATGCCTGATAGCGGTCCCGCAACAACGGCGACTCTTCCGCCTTAGAGTAGGACACTATGCCTCTCCATTCTGCTAAATTCAGCCATGCCTGATGATTGCCTCTGCCTTTCGGCTGGCATCGAACTCCATTTCGATCCAATCGGAGTCTGCCGCCTAGAGTTTACACGAAACTACAATAGCGGCACATCTCGTCAACACAATATGTTGGATTTTCGAGGAGGTATGGCAATTGAGTTTCAATTCACTCGACGTCGGCTCGCGAACCGCAATGACCCCCAATGCAGAGAAGGTGCGTACTACAGCACCTTTGCCGTATGCGCGTCCTCACTGCAGCCTGGGCAGCCCGCAAGTTCCCGGATGTCCGCATCCATATCGCGTCCGGCAATAAGACCGTACGAACCATTCAATCATGAATGTCGCCTTGATTGGCCTGCCACGATCAACGTCCGTGGGGCGTGAATTCCACTAGCAGAGACTTGAGCTCAACGTCCCTAACCCTGCGTGCTGCTTCGTCCGGGGAGACCCAAGCCAGGATGCGCTCGCCACGCTCCTTGAATCTGTCGTGTTTCTTTTTGACTTCGATCTGAAAAATATCAACGATGCAGGGCACGACCTCGCCGTCGCCTAGAAGCTTCAGGTATGTGTATCTGCCGACCGGTTTCTTTCTAACCTTACCTCGAACTCCTGCTTCTTCCCTAGCTTCGATGGCTGCAGCCTCATGAGTGCCTTCCCCTCTATCGGCCATCCCTTCGGAATGATCCAGCGCCCACTGTCGCGCGTTGTGACGATCAGAATTTCAATCGTTGTTCTGTCATCCTTGTAACGGAAGCACAACGCAGCGCATTGCTGGCGAAACTTGCCCGCAAAGAGTTTCTCGGGCTGGGCCGCTAGGCGTTGCAGGAGCGACTTGGGTCTCGCATTTCGCGTCGTTGCCGATTTCTTCTTGGACGTCATGAATTCCGGGAGGGCAGGGGAGCATGAACAGGAAATTTTGTTCAAACGAGACGAGAGTCCTGGTTATTGGTATACGGTCCGAAAGACTACTCACAACTGCGACGGCCCCATCGTACGCTAGCGTACTGGTTGATCGAGCGCAAATCCCAACCCCCTTCGAGTATGGCAGCTTCCATGGCCTCAAGGTAGGAGTGGGCTCTCGGCATTCCAAGGACAACCAGCATGGCCGCTGACTTCGACGAGGCTCAACACAATGCCGAAGCGCTGGACCTAATGCCGCCAACGATGATCATTTTATTCTCGGTTTGATTGAAGGTGACCATCGTGCGTGCAATGGCCTAGCGCTGCAGACTGGCGGCACGCCAACAGCGAGCCCCAGTGGCGGTTTCCCCGCCTTACTCGTCACTCGAGCCAAATCCGTTGGGCGGGAACGAGCTTAATGAACGACTGTTATCACGGGAATTCCAGCCTCTTCAGCCGCACGGATCAGGGCCGCCGACGTATGGCCGGCAAGTGGGAGCGAAGATCTATTAGCGTGGCGGCTGGGTACGCATATCTTCTCTCAGGTCCCTCGCGGATGGAATGGGAACATTCCATCCCTCCCGTTGAACAGCTGCGATATTCTATTACCTTCAGGGAACTGGCGTAGCCGCGAAACCTGCGAGTGTCCGATCACAGGTCATCAAAACCCGCGAGCGTTGAAAGCTTCACTCGCCATCGCCCGAGACTCGCGGCGGTTCCTGAACTTCGCACCATCTCCAAATTGTCCGGGAGGGTATCCGCTCGCTTCGATCCCATGAATTTTGGCTTCGAAGCCGAATACAGCACCGACGTGCCGCGTTGCCTGAAACGGAGCGGTAAACCAAGAACACGCCCTGACCGATGAGATTGAACGGCGCCCGCCTATGAGGGCGCCGGCAGGAATCAGAAGGAGCGCTGCAGACGGAAGAAACCCTTGGTCACCTCGTCAGCATCATCGGGATCAGTGTAATCGGCTGTTGCCTTGGCATAGAGGTTGTCAGCGATCTGATAGTCTACAGTAATGCCGACCGTCCATGCGTCGCCGAGGCCGTCGAACGAGTCGCCACTGAAGCTACCGAGATCAGGCACGTAATTGCCGAAGTACTGAGCCTCCGGGGTGATGGTCCACTTCTCGTTGGCCTTGTAAGCGTATTCGGCTGCAACGGTCCATTCTGACTGGGAATAGTAGGAGTTCGGACCAGATGCGTAAATCGCTGCCAGTCCAAGTGTCCCGGGGCCGATATCAGCAAAGAGCATTCCGCGCACTGCACCGTCTTCGTTGTCGGTGTCGTAGCTGCCGATGACCTGGTAGCTGATTGCTCCGGCCTTGCCGCCAATGCCGAGGCCGACGCCGAAATTATTCGGGTTCTCACCGGGCTTGTAATAGCCGTCTTCCAGCTCGTCGACGGTGACGCCAGCGTAGAAGTCGCCGTTTTCATACTGGTAGCGGATGGAGTTGTGCAGGGTTTCAAAGCTCGAGAGGACGTCCGGTTCGCCAGAAAGGTCGTCATCCCACCAGCTGTAGAACAGACCGGCGCGGAAGCCGGCGAGGTCGATGTAGGCCGAGTCCAGGATCGAGGTCGTCTCGGGATTGTCACCGTTGTTTCGTATAACGATTAGGCCAGTGAGCGGACCATATTCGGTGTCGCTCTTGGCAGTGAACTGCACATGAGCGCGCGTGCGAGCGTTCCAGTCCGAGGTGCCTTTCTCATCCGGGCCCGCATAGACCTCGAAACGAAGGTAACCGCTGACTTTGAGGCATGTTTCGGTGCCTGGGATATAGAAATAGCCTGTGCCATATGCATCGCAGACGCGGACATATTCAACCGGCTCGGGTTCAGCTGCAACGATTGCATCAGCAGCAAAGACCGGCGTAGACGCGGCAGCAAATACCGCGGCGGAGGTCAACAAAGCCATCCGAAGTGTCATTGGAAATCCATTCCCTTTCGATTGAACCGCCACCTGGGGGCTGGGGCTGTTCCGATAGATCGCCTTTCGGCTGGCGAGTCAGCTAGCCGCAAAGCCAGCCTTTCATTCTTGTCTGAGTCGATCAATCTCGAAGTGACGGGTTGCTGTCGACAAACGGCCTTTTGGTCATGGGACGTTGCACTTCGGTAACAATACGATCAGTGGTTGAAAGCGCCAAGCGTCATCATGTGCCGGTAGAGGCCCGTCCGAATTGGACCCTACCGAAAACGGCGGCGGCGGAGGATGTTCGATCGTCAGCATTATTGCATCAACTGGTGTAAGCGTTCGTACCAGTATGAAATCAATTCACGGGCGACCAAAGAGCCGATCCCTGCTGTACGAAGCCCACTCCTTGCCATGCGGGATCCGGAATACTACTCCCCGGACAACCGCTCGAGGCAGACTGTTTTGACAACCTCCTGCAGGCTCCTGACCCGCTCTGTAAGCCAGGCAAGTTCCTCTTGGGTGATCTCGTATTGGGAGGAATACCTGGCTTCGACATAGGCGCGAGACAGCAGCTCGAAGCACCGCCGCGAAAACCGGGTGTCACGAGGCCATGCCGCAATCAGGCGCGGGTCCAGTCCTTCGGCGCGAGAGCGCAGTACCTTGATGCGATGCGACTTCGGGCTGTAGAGGGTAAGGGTCAACAGAGCGCAATGATAGGCGGATTCCGTCGCCTGATGAAGCATGAATACGCCATGACGCCAAATGTTGTCTGCCATTCCAAGTTCAGCCAATTTCAGCGCTTCTTCTGACAGCTTGAACCATTGCTCAAAATAGCCTTTTGCTTCCTGGCGCTGTTCCTTCGGCGTCAACGGCTTCGGTTTTGCTAGCGGATGGCCGGGCACTTCGTAGAGGACGATGCCGTCCCTGGCGATATCGACAAAGAAGGGTCGGCCGCGGCCGAGCTGGTCGTTGACGTCGGCCAAGGTATGGACGATCGGAACAACCGGTGTCTCGATGCGGCGAGCGATCTGTTCTTCGAGCAGCCTGTTGTCGACCCCCTCCCAGAGCGCGTCTTCTTCGGCAAAGGACCTGTCGTTGACCACGACCATGAGGTCGTAGTCGGAGCGATAGCC
>NZ_JACHZA010000018.1:0-98564 GCF_014193305.1 Rhizobium sp. BK181 | reverse complement strand
ATTTACCCATGTGATTCACCTCCAACCGCAGTGAATCACACCGATACCCTCGTGAAAACCCCACTCGATTCTCAATTCAAGTGCGATGCTCTAACTTACGGGGCGGGCGTCACCGTCGAATATAAGGCAACCTTATGAGTTACTTGAACGGAAGAAATGGGTTGATTAATCTCCGTTTGCGTCCCCGACCTGGGCGCGATCTTCTGCTTACCTCCACGCCCCGCCATCCAGCGGGGCTCTTTTTCGTGGGCCGCCCGCGGACATCTCAGCAGTTATTTTCCCTTCCCTCTACCGTTGGGCCTGAAATCGATCAATATGGATTTTAGCTCGACCTCTCGCACGCGACGTGCGGCCTCGTTCGGGCTGACCCAAGCCAAGGCGCGCTGTCCGCGTTCCTTGAAGTCTGCAGCCTCCGTTTTGATTTCGATTTGGAATATATCAACCATGCAGGGCACGACGTCCCCATCGCTCAAAAGCTTCAGATAGGTGTATCTGCCGACGGGCTTCTTCCCGACCTTGCCTCGAACTCCCGCCTCTTCCCAAGCTTCGATAGCAGCAGATGCATGGGGCGCCTTGCCTTCCATAGGCCATCCCTTCGGGATGATCCATCGGCCGCTATCGCGCGATGTTACAACCAGTATTTCTATCGAAGCCCCGTCGTTCTTATAGCGGAAGCACAAGGCAGCGTATTGCTGACGAAACTTGCCGGCGAAGAGCTTGTCTGGCTGAGCCGCAAGCTGCTTCAAAAGGGACTTTGGTTGACCCACACGGGCCTCTGCCGATTTCTTCTTGGGCGCCATGGATTCTTTGAGGTATGGCAAGCTTCCGACAAGATCAAGGAACCTGCCGTTTTCCGACTGGATCTCTTGCGAATAAACGGTGTGGAAGAAACAGGTATGTCCTTTCTTGCCGCTGCAGCGCTGTTACGGTAGGTGCGCTCATGCGTCTTCTCCTTTATTGGTCCGGAAGCCGCCGGACACGGATCTCATGTTGATTTTTCCGCCCTCGAAGTAGGAGCTTAGAGGCTCCATCAGGGTCAGCTCGTGCCTAAAGCCCACCCATGCTACCTTTGTTGAAAACGGAGGAGACCAGCTTGGAAGACGCTGAAATCGAACGACGTGCGAAGCAGCTGTGGACAAAGGAAAACCCGGGAAGGCCCTGGCAACCTGTAGCCCAGCGTATTGAGCTGGGGCAGGATCTATCCATTAGCGCAACGGAAGAGGACCGAAAGCGCTACATTCAACGGGTTCGTGACGGCGACTAGCTAAGCCGCAAGCCGCAGGCCTATTCACTTCGACCTGGTTGCAGTATAGCTTCGACGTTCCCGTCTAAAGGGAGCGGAGATGGCAAAACGTTTTGTATATACGATCTTTGTTTTGGTGCTTGCCGGGTATTGTTTGTGGTGGGTCTACAACCATTGGTGAGAGCCGTAGTAAGCCGTGTGCTTGCCGAGGAGGCATTGACGGCAATTCAGGCCCGCCATGTTCAGACGTCATTCGGGATAAGTTCTCTCTGCGGCGATGATGGCGTCGGCCGGTCCGACTGCGAGGCGTTAGGTGACGGCGCGACGGGTCAGCTCGGCCAACCGTGCAACGATGCCAAACCGAATGTCATCGCCGCCAGGGCGAGATAGATTGCCCATGCAGCAGCGTTGCGGACAAGATGACGTAGACGAGCCAGACGGCTTTGCAGGCGATGTGCAGCGCTTGGTCCACGGCGGAAGTCGTTCTTCCGCGCGCCTTCGCCTCGTCGATAGACGGATGAGCCAGCCATTCTGCTAACCCGCGCTAACTATTACCTGTGACCACAGCCACACCGGCACCTTGTATGCCGGAATGAGCGATCAAGTGATCAATCGGCATCGGGCCGGATTGTTTCGCGTTAGACAGGAAGCGGCCCTTGAAGCTGGTAGGCGCACAGAAAGTGAGCGGCCAGCAACACCAGCGCATCAGGATATTTTCGATCATTGCTGCCCCAAGCTGTGGAGAAGTCGAACAACGAGCAAATCAGCCCCTCGGCCCTGTGAAAGGCGGCCAGTCCACGTTTATCGCTTTACTGAATCACCTGAATCCAGCTTCATTTGACCCAAGGTTGTTACCAGCGAAAGGGCACACAAATGGCTGATGAAACCACTACACCGGACGAAGTCGTAATCAGCAGCGGGCGCAAAATCGCTATGGGCGATCAATGGTGGGAGATCCGTGACAATGGAGAAACCATCAAGTTCACGGACTACCTAACCGAAGCTCGCATAATCAACGGGACCGTCTACCTCTCATTCGGCTCCTGCTTCATGGACGCGAACAATCAGGGCGTGGTCGACATCGCCTCTCGCCTTCGCATGGACTTGGGGACCGCGCAGATGCTGCACAATCTACTGGGTCAGATGATTAGCTCCGCCTTGACTCCTCCGGATATCTCGAAGGCGAACTAGCTGCCAATTGCCAAAGGGTGAATTTATTCGAGGCGCTTGTCTGGACGACCGGCTCCGAATGCTGAGAATATACAAGGATCGGCCAGAGACGCTGACCTCACTATCAAGCTCGTGATCCCGCCGGTGCTTGTGATGCCTGATCAAGGCTCTTACGTAATGCAAAAGAGGAGTGTCGGGTCAGCGGCCACTCCTCCTGATATCATACCGGCCTACCCTCCCGGCCGCCCGACGGGCCTAGGCGGCACGCACCCTACAGTTCGGGGCGCGTCGGCTTCTCCTCATATTTGCGCCTTGGCAAGGTCCGACCGATTCCTCTTGCTATTCAGCGGCCAATAACAGCTAAGTTTCTACGCGCCTCGACCAGGAGAACGTTGTGTCAAACATAAGGCCGCGACGCGGCAAATCCGATCCCGGGTTTTCGGACCGCAAACCCTACCACGTCGCCACGTTTGCCAAAAAGCATGGGATTACGACGTCCGATGCTACTCGCATCATTAAAACTCACGGATCTGATCGTGATGCATGTGACAAGGCGGCCAACCGCCTGAAATGAGATGGCCGGCGCCGGGAGGCTGATAAGCTCACACTCCATCGGAAGGGGATGACTAAAAGATCCCCCGCGATCTCGCCTCAGACGAATCTTTTAAACCGGGCCAGCGGCTATCTCGCCGCTTTCACCAGGGCGATCCGCTAGTATCAAAATTAGAGCATCGCGCTCCGGCCCAAACGGGCGCTTTTGCAAAAACTCACTCACCAGAGTTGTTGTTTCGTGACCGCCGGACGACGGGTTCCCACGGTGGATAACAAACTCTGTGTCCGTCAGCTTATCGACGCCCAAAAACCAGCGATCACCATTCGTGCTCGAGGCAAATTCTCTCAGGTTTTCCAATCTCGTTCTCCTTCTGAAGATAGAAGTAGAGCGCGGAACTGGAATTGCGATGAACGCTCTTCGCCAGGACCGTATTGTTTCAAAGGAAAGCGGTGTGATCGCAGGAACCGAAATTCGCCCGAAGGCGCCTCAAAATTCATGTCGCGTTCTGTTTTTCCAGTCTCTGGCGTCGCCGCTCGTTCTGCGTTTTGGCCCAAGAAAGGTCCCGCGCCTCGATGTCAGCGGCTGCGATGAAGGCTCCTCGAGCCATCCAAGCGAAGTGTCGCGGTTCCTTTATGGCGACCTGAATATGCTCGATTTGCGGCTCAAGTTGCAAGGTAGCGAAAACGCCATTCGTCAAATGATTGATGCGTTTTGAGCGAAACATTCGCAAACTTGATGCATTGCACGGTCGCAGCACTCTTCTCCGTAGTTCCGGTGGATGGCGAGCGGCAGGATCAGATTGCCGGAGCGCAGCATCGTCCCGACCACTACGGGCATCTCGTCGATGTCGTGTGGGTATTCCTCGATCCGGCATTTTACCTCGCGAGATGACGAAATATGGATTGTCCGTCCGTTTTTGTTTGTCTGGTTTGCACTTATGCTTCCGCTTGCTGCAACCCTTGTTGCGAGTTTCGTGCTGACCGGCCCCTTCGGCCTTGCAACCAGCCTGACGATCGCATTCGCCAAGACGGCGCTGATCTACTGGTTTTTCATGCACCTGAACAAGGAGCGCGGTCTGTCGCGCTTGACGCGCTTGCCGCGATCGGCTGGCTCGTCATCCTGTTTCTCTTTGTTCTGCTGAATCATGTCTCACGCTGAGCCTGCCCTTTCCTCACAGCCCGTGCGCCGAAAGGGAGAGCCCGGCAACCCGTCCGGTCCCTGTCCTGAAGAACGGACATCAAGAAAAAAGGGCGCCCATGGGGCGCCCTCTCGCCGCATCATTCGGCGTTACGGATCGTCAGGGCCGGGTTGTGGGCGAAGAAGTTATGCGGCTCGATGTGGATGGTCTTCCACTCCGTTGACATCACAGGCCAGTCCTCCATGCGGGGGATGTGATGGAAGCCGGCGGTAAACCAGGTCACGATGTCCTTGCCCATCAGCGGCTTGTTGGCCTTGACCCATTCCGGCAACGTGTCGGAGCCGTCGCTCTGCATGGCGAACTTTCCGCCCGCATATTGCTGGTCCGCATTGTAGACCGTGTTCCACACCGAGTACTCTATATAGGCGTTGCGCTTCATCGGCGGGTCCTTGGCGAAGTCGAAGGGACCGTAGGCCACGTCGCCATGGTGGATCATCCAGCCCGGTTCCTGGCCGAGGTAACCTTCACGGGACGGATCCGAGATCATGAAGTAACGCGGTTTTGCGGCGGACAGCTGGTAGCGGGCTTCCAGCTCTGTCTTCGGCATCGTGTGCTGCACTTCCCACATCGACCGGCGCGGGTTCGTCTTGTCAACCTTCGACGGAACGATGTCCATCGTGCCGAAATGGTTCTCCGGCTGGTCGACGTCGAAATCGATGCGGAAGTTGAAGTAGTGGTCGTGGTTGGCTGCCACCAGGTTCGGTGCAATCAGCGTGCCGTGTGCAGTATCGGCGGCAGCCGTCGGATCGTTCATCGAGGCCGATGCGACCCCCTTGACCGCGTCGAGGCCGGTTGCGCCGATCATGATGCGGATCTGGCCATCCTGTTGCAGGCGGTAGTCCATCAGATAGTCGTAATTGCCGACTTCGGACGCCGTGCGAACCACAAGTTCGGTGGCCGGACGGCCTTCGGCCGGAAGCGGTTTTTCCGGCGTCTGGGCAAAGACTTCGAAGTGACGCCAGGCCGGGTCGCCGATCGAGCGCTCGAAGACACAGATTGCGTTCGGAATGGTCAGCGGATTGCCCTTGTCATCGGCAATCGTTGCCGGCAGGAAGGTTGCATAGTCGGGGCAGTCAACGCCGGCACGCAACGGGCTCAGGAAAAGGCCGAACCCGTATTCCCCGCTGTCCATGTAGGTGCGCCAGTACCAGCCCTCGGTCGGGTCCATGTAGGGTACGAAGACTTCAGACAGGTGGGATTGATAGATGACCGAGCGCCACTTGTCGCCGTCCTTGACGTCGAGGTTGGAGAGCACCAGGCCCGGCCGCTTGTCGACTCGGAAGTTGAAGCGCCACAGGTCCCATTCGAGATGACTGCCCGATATCTTGTAGTTGGGGCCGCCCTGCTGGGAGAGCTCGGCCATGTTCATCTTCGGCCGCAGCGGCTCACGCGCTTCGACTTCCTTCTCGGTGTAGCCCCAATTATCCTTCGGGCCTTCGATCACACCGATGTCGATGACCTTCTCCACCTTCTTCTTGCCGATATCGTAGACGGCAAACAGGCCCTCGATCGGCTTGGCGTAGTAGTTTGATCCGTCAGGAACCTTGTAGCAGGGCACTTTCATCAGGCGGGAATTCTTGTAGTCCTCTGTGAAGAAGTTGCCCGCCGTCAGCGGCAGGCAGAAAGCCTGTTCAGGCGTCAGGCCCCGCTTCTTCAGGCCCATGACCATGTCCGGGTCCTTCAGCGCGCCCTGCAGCGCGTCCATGAACTCCGTGAACAGGACCATCGGCTGGCCCTTGACCGGCGTCGTACTCTCGACCCTGCCGGTCGTGATGTTGACGACGGCTTCCTTGAAGCCCTCCGGGCTCGTGAGATGCACCCGCGCCTCACGGTCGAGCGGCTTGTCGCCGTCCTTCCAGGAGATCACATCGGCCTTGGCCGGTTCCTTGAGTTCGATCAACGGATAGAGCGTATTCTCGTCAACCACCTTCGCATCGCGCAGGATCCCGTTGATCTTCTGGTATTCTTCCGCCGTCAAGCCATCCAGCGGATGGGCAATCGCAGCGGATGCTGAAAGGGCCAGCATCAGGCCGGCGGCGGCAATATAGGGCGTGCGATTCATCTCTCTCTCTCCCTCTTGATCTGTTGGTTGGGCGGCAACCTGCCCGCCCTCATTGTTCCTGCTCATACTGCAACGGTCGTCGCCGTTCGGACGGCGCGCTGGGCCTCAGCTGAAGACCACCTGGATGTCCGTGTATTCCAGTAGGCCTTCCTCGGCGAACTCGACGCCGAGCCCGGACGACTTGACGCCACCGAACGGGACATTGGGCTGGATAGCGCCGTGCTTGTTGATCCAGACGGAACCGCAGGCCATGCGGCTCGCCACGGCCTTTGCAGCCGCGATATCAGATGACCAGACGGAACCACCAAGACCGTTTGGGCTGTCATTTGCGAGTGCGATCGCTTCTTCGACGTCGTGGTAGCGGATGACCGGCAGGGCCGGACCGAACTGCTCCTCGTCGACAAGCGGATCGCCGTTCTTCAGGCCGGATATGATGGTTGGCGGATAGAACAGGCCCTCACCCGGCGCACCGCCAAGCAGGACCTTGCCACGCGTCGTGGCGTCCGCGACGAGACGTGACACCTTGTCGAACTGCATGCTGTTCTGCACCGGGCCAAGCACGCTCGTCTCCTCCATCCCATTGCCGACGGGAATGGCGCGGGCATAGTCTACCAGAGCTTCGCACACCGCGTCATGGATGCTGTCATGGACATAGAGCCGCTTCAGGGCGGCGCAGGTCTGGCCGTTGTTGATGAAGGCACCCCAGAACAGGCCCTCGACGATCGCCTTGGGATCGGCGTCGGGCAGTACGATGCCGGCATCATTGCCGCCGAGTTCGAGGGTCAGGCGCTTCATGTTGCCGGCGGCCGACTGCATGACCTTCTGTCCGGTCGCGCTGGAGCCGGTAAAGACGATCTTGTTGATCCCTGGATGGGCCGCCATCGCCGCGCCGAGATTGAAGCCCTTGTCGTCGCTTGTCACGACGTTGAGGACACCAGGGGGGAGAACCTCATTGATGATTTCCACCAGCCGCAGCGTCGACAGCGGCGTCAGCGGCGATGGCTTGATGACCACGGTATTGCCGGTGCGGAGCGCCGGCATGATATGCCAGATCGCGATCATGACCGGGAAATTCCATGGCGTGATGGAACCGACGACGCCGATCGGCTTGCGATGCAATTCGACGCGACCCTCGCTGTTGTCCTGTAGGACCTTAACTGGAACCGACAGTGCGGTCGTATATCCCGCCCAGGCGACAGCGCCCCCCATTTCCCATCGCGATCCGAGGCCGTTCAAGGGCTTGCCCTGCTCGCGCGTGATAATGTCGGCCAGTTCACCGGCATGTTCCTCGATACGGGAGGTGACGGCCGCGCACATGCGCTGCAGGTCCTCGTCACTTCTCGCCGACCATGCAAGAAACGCAGCGCGCGCAGCCTCGACGGCCTGGTCGAGTTCTGCGCCACCCATGTTCGGTGCGCGTCCAGCCACCTCGCCCGTTGCCGGATTGAAAACTGCGAAACCTGCCTCGCCAGTCACCGACGCCCCGTCGATGATTGCAGAATAGAACGTCATGATCAGCCTCCTCGCTGAGATCCGGTCCATCCCGGATTTGGAAGAAGCCTAGGCCAGAACCGTGCACCAGACTTGGACGAGAGCGTCCCGTCTGTTGGACAAAAGCGTCAATGACAGCGCACCACGGCGCCGGGAGTCGTGCAGTACTTCTTGCGGAACTCCCGGTAGAAATAGGAGAGATCGTTGAAGCCGGAACCGTAGGCGATGGCGGCGATGCCGTCGCTCGCCTGGTCGGCAGCACGTTCTGCCAGCCGGGCATGAGCCACCTCGAGGCGACGCTTGAGAAGGCGCTGCCCGGGCGTTTCCCCGAGCGGCCGGAAGTGGCGCTGCAGCATGCGCTCGGAGACGTTCAGGCGGCTCGCCAGTTCGCGCGGGCCGAAGGCCGGTTCGAGACCGTAGCGGTCAATCAGTGCCAATGCGCGCGACAGCAATGTCTCGGGCGCGCGATTGGGCATCATGCCCCGGTTCGATTGCAGATAAGCACCCATCAGGCAAAGGAAGGCCTCGCCAAGCTGCTGCTGGGCGCCCGAGGCGTCGAGCATCTTGGTCACCACGGCGCGGATGGCAAGCCACAGCGGATCGGAGCGGCTGATCGACACGCCGCCTGTGCAGGTATCGCCGAAGCGATGCACCATTTCGTCGCGCGGCAAATGGATAGAGACCTGGCTGGAACGGGCGCCGCCATACAGAAATCGCGACGGCTTGACGGAATCCACCAGAAACATGTCACCGGCAGCGAGCTCGGCCGTGCGGCCGTTCTGCTCGACGCGGCATTGGCCGCTGTCCTGGATCAGAAGAAAGAAATGCTCACCGGGATCCTGCCGGATCGCTTTGGCGCCGCGCTCCACATGACTGCTGGCATCGAGCCCGACAATGGCGGTATCGAACAGACCGATCCGCCGGGTCGCAACGTCGCCGGCAACCACGCCGGCCCCTCGCATCGGCTCAAGATCGAAAACACCGCAGACCTTTCGGATCTCAGCCTGCAAAATTTCCACTGGCACTGGCATATGGATTGGCGTGACAAGTGACTGCATCGTCCCTCCCGTGGCTTTGCAGATTGGCTTTTGCTTCAGTTATCGATAGTCACGATGCCGTGACCTGTGGAACGTATCGTCTCTGTGGCAAGAAAAGGCCGCATGGGCACAATCGTTCTACTGCGCTGCCGTCGCATACCCTCGGCGTGCGCATGGCATCGTGCGTGAACGTTTCGGACATTCTCTAGTCCTCCCGACGCGATCGCGCTCCATTCACCGACCGTTCGGTCACTTATTAGCATGAGATGCGTCACACATCAACATCATTGCTGGGAGCATGTGTGACATTGCATTTGCATGGGCCAGGTCATCAATCCGTCAACTGCGTCATTGATGACAAGCGAAACCGTGAAGGCTTCGCGCATCCCCTTTCCCGCGCTGTATCTGCGCCTGCCGCCTCCGAGTGCATAGTCAAACCTTACGGTCTTGCAGGTAAGGCGGCTGGCACCTGGTTCTGATCAACAATCCATTCAGCGGCGGTTGGGTAGATGTACCCGATTAGGCGCAGGATTGAGGCATAAGCTGCCTCGGCATTGCGGTTAGGGATCAACTCATGATGAGCCAGACGGTTGCGTAAGCGGCGAAGATTGTCTAGTGGCTGGAAGATCTGCGCGCCCGTGGGGCCAGCCGACGGTACAGGCTCTCCGTGCTGCAAGCCCTGAGTGGCATTACCCAAGAACGGCCTAGGCGTATCTCATTCGAGCGATCTCTGTTGTCGGCCGAGAGAAGTCTGTCCAGACCGCCTAGAAGAGCGAGGGTATCGAATTCATTCCAATGGCGGCGGAGATTTTCGACACTCCCGAGGATTGCCGCCACAGGACCACGCTCAATGTTCGCGGCATCAATGGCATGCTCTTACGCAGCGAGCTGCGGTCGGAAGACCACATCGGCATAGTAGTTCGCTGAATCAAAAGTGCTCGTCGGGAAGAGACCCGAGGTGGCAGAGCCGCCATAGGAATACACGCCGTTGCCGCCGGCGGCCGCGTTCGACAGCGCCGACAGCGGGCCGTTGGTGACGCCGTTCGCAAAGAAGCCATCGGTCGCCACATAGGCACCAGTCGTGTGGTACGACGCGATGTAGGTGGTGTTGGCGGTAATGTTGACAGGGGTCGCAAAGTTCACCGTCTGCCAACCACTCCCCGTGGTGCCGGTATATGTGGCAGTGCCGAGGTTGACGCCTCCAGTCGTCCACAGGTCGACGACGTTCTGGCCATTGTCGTTCGCGCTACGGTAGAACTTGATACCGGTAATATCACCAGCAACGTTCGACTGGAATTTGACACCAAGCTCGAGTTGCTGGCCATCGTTGAGATTTACCTGGGCCGGCGTGCTGGTAGCGCTGAACAGGCTGTAGGTCGACGGCACTGTCGTGGTGATATTGAAGGTCTCGCTGGTGGCAAGGCCGGCAAGGTCGGTTGCCGTCACCTTGATGCCTGACGTACCTGCAGTCGTCGGCGTACCGCTGAAGGTCTGCGTCGAGGCATTGAAACTCAGCCAGGTCGGAAGCGCCGAGCCGTTGTCAGATGTTGCCGTGTAGGTAAGCGTGTCGCCGCTGTCGACATCGGTGAAGGTGCCGGCCGGCAGCGCGAACGAGAAGGCGGTCCCCGCCGTCGCGTTTTGGGTGGCGGTCTGGGCGGCCAGAACCGGCGCGTCGTCGGCGCCGTGGATGGTGATCGTCAGCGAGGCCGTCGCCGTCGCACCGGCCGTGTCACGCATGGTGTAGCTGAAGACGTCACTCAGCGTGTTGGTCGACTGCCGCAGCGCCTGCACCGCAGTGTTGGTCTCGTTGATCGTGTAGCTGTAGGCGCCCGTCGCATCGAGCAGCAGGCTGCCATAGGTGCCGGCAAGCGCAGTGCCGAGCGTGCCTGTTGTCGCGCCGAAAACGACCGCCGTGACTGTCTTGGTGTCGTTCTGATCCGGGTCGGTATCGTTGGCAAGCACGTTGCCGGTGGCGGGCGAGCCACCAGAACCATTGGCAACACCGCCTTTCTCGGTCGCATCGCTGATATCGGCAACCGCCGTCGGCGTCGTGTTGCCCGCTATCGAAGTGGTGATATTGAAGATCTCGCTGGCAGCAAGGCCGGCAATGTCTGTTGCCGTCACCTTGATGGCTGACGTGCCGGTTGTCGTCGGCGTGCCGCTGAAGGTCTGCGTCGTGGCATTGAAGCTCAGCCAGGTGGGAAGTGCCGTGCCGTCCGAAGATGTTGCCGTATAGGTAAGCGCATCACCGGTGTCGACGTCGGTGAAGGTGCCGGCCGGTAGGGCGAATGAAAAGCCAGTGTTGACCGTGGCGTTCTGGGTGACGGTCTGGGCCGCCAGCACAGGGGCGTCGTCGGCGCCGTGGATGGTGATCGTCAGCGAGGCCGTCGCCGTCGCACCGGCGGTGTCACGCATGGTGTAGCTGAAGATGTCGCTCAGCGTGTTGGTCGACAGCCGCAGCGCCTGCACCGCGGTGTTGGTCTCGTTGATCGTATAGCTATAGGCGCCCGACGCATTGAGCACGAGGCTGCCATAGGTGCCGGCAAGCGCCGTGCCGAGCGTGCCTGTCGTCGCGCCGAAGGCGACCGCCGTCACCGTCTTGGTATCGCCGGCATCCGGATCGGTGTCGTTGGTCAGCACGTTGCCGCTGGCGGGCGAACCACCAGAGCCGTTGGCGACACCGCCCTTCTCTGTCGCATCGCCGGCATCGGCAACCGCCGTCGGCGGCGTGTTGTTTGCCGTCGCCGGGCGGAAAACCACATCCGCAAAGTAATTCGATGACTGGAAGGTGGCATTCGGGAAAATACCTGCCGAGGCGGTTCCGCCATAACGGTAGACACCATTGCCACCGGCCGCCGCACTCGAGAGTGCCGTCAGCGGGCCGCTAGTAACAGTTGCTGTGAAAAAGTTTCCGGTCGCCACATAGGCACCGGTCGTGTGGTACGACGCGATGTAGGTGGTGTTGGCGGTGATGTTGACAGGGGTTGTAAAGTTCACCGTCTGCCAGCCGCTACCAGTCGTGCCGACATAGTTGGCAGTCGCGAGCTTGGTGCCTCCAGTCGTCCACAGGTCGACGACGTTCTGGCCGGTATCGCTAGCACTTCGATAGAATTTTATCGCAGTGATCTGTCCAGCAACGTTAGCCTGAAATTTGACGCCGAGTTCGATCTGCCTGTTGTCGCTGAGATTTACCTGGGCCGGCGTGCTGGTAGCGCTGAACAGGCTGTAGGTCGACGGCACTGTCGTGGTGATATTGAAGGTCTCGCTGGTGGCAAGGCCGGCAAGGTCGGTTGCCGTCACCTTGATGCCTGACGTACCTGCAGTCGTCGGCGTACCGCTGAAGGTCTGCGTCGAGGCATTGAAACTCAGCCAGGTCGGAAGCGCCGAGCCGTTGTCAGATGTTGCCGTGTAGGTAAGCGTGTCGCCGCTGTCGACATCGGTGAAGGTGCCGGCCGGCAGCGCGAACGAGAAGGCGGTCCCCGCCGTCGCGTTTTGGGTGGCGGTCTGGGCGGCCAGAACCGGCGCGTCGTCGGCGCCGTGGATGGTGATCGTCAGCGAGGCCGTCGCCGTCGCACCGGCCGTGTCACGCATGGTGTAGCTGAAGACGTCACTCAGCGTGTTGGTCGACTGCCGCAGCGCCTGCACCGCAGTGTTGGTCTCGTTGATCGTGTAGCTGTAGGCGCCCGTCGCATCGAGCAGCAGGCTGCCATAGGTGCCGGCAAGCGCAGTGCCGAGCGTGCCTGTTGTCGCGCCGAAAACGACCGCCGTGACTGTCTTGGTGTCGTTCTGATCCGGGTCGGTATCGTTGGCAAGCACGTTGCCGGTGGCGGGCGAGCCACCAGAACCATTGGCAACACCGCCTTTCTCGGTCGCATCGCTGATATCGGCAACCGCCGTCGGCGTCGTGTTGCCCGCTATCGAAGTGGTGATATTGAAGATCTCGCTGGCAGCAAGGCCGGCAATGTCTGTTGCCGTCACCTTGATGGCTGACGTGCCGGTTGTCGTCGGCGTGCCGCTGAAGGTCTGCGTCGTGGCATTGAAGCTCAGCCAGGTGGGAAGTGCCGTGCCGTCCGAAGATGTTGCCGTATAGGTAAGCGCATCACCGGTGTCGACGTCGGTGAAGGTGCCGGCCGGTAGGGCGAATGAAAAGCCAGTGTTGACCGTGGCGTTCTGGGTGACGGTCTGGGCCGCCAGCACAGGGGCGTCGTCGGCGCCGTGGATGGTGATCGTCAGCGAGGCCGTCGCCGTCGCACCGGCGGTGTCACGCATGGTGTAGCTGAAGATGTCGCTCAGCGTGTTGGTCGACAGCCGCAGCGCCTGCACCGCGGTGTTGGTCTCGTTGATCGTATAGCTATAGGCGCCCGACGCATTGAGCACGAGGCTGCCATAGGTGCCGGCAAGCGCCGTGCCGAGCGTGCCTGTCGTCGCGCCGAAGGCGACCGCCGTCACCGTCTTGGTATCGCCGGCATCCGGATCGGTGTCGTTGGTCAGCACGTTGCCGCTGGCGGGCGAACCACCAGAGCCGTTGGCGACACCGCCCTTCTCTGTCGCATCGCCGGCATCGGCAACCGCCGTCGGCGGCGTGTTGTTTGCCGTCGCCGGATTGAATAGGACATCGACCCAGTAATTCTCACTGTTAAAGGTGCTGCTCGGAAAAACACTTGCCGAATTGTAGCTATAGACGCCGGCATTCGCCGGCGCCGTGAGTGATCCATTCGTTACGGAAGAGGCAAAATAGCCTCCTGTTGCCACATAGTGCCCGTAGTTGGTGTGATAAGAGACCACATATGTGGTGCCGGCAACGATCGAGACTGGCGTTGAAAAGCTGGCGGCCTGCCAACCGACCCCTGATTCGTTGGAAAAAGTGACCGTCGCCAATCTGGTGCCTGTGCTCGACCACAGCGACCCTGTGTGCGGTCCGATGTTCAAATCGCTCTTGTAATACCGAACACCCGTTACAGTGCCTGCGACGGAGGATTGGAACTTCATTCCAACTTCGATGGCATTTGCATCGCCGTCCGGCACGGTAGGCGGTATCGCTGAAGCGGAAAAGAAGTTGTTGCCCGTTACCGTCACTGTTCGGCCACTACCGGGGGTTTCGAGATTGAGGCTGTCGTCTACCGCCCTGGTCTTGATGGTGAACGTACCGGCTGTCTGCGCGACCCAGCTATAGGTCCAGGACTCGTCTCCAACCGCCCGGTGCCAGGTCGTACCACCATCGGTGGAGACCTCGACCGACGCGATAACACCGCCGACGTCGGATGCGGTTCCGCTAATGGTGATGGCATTGCCTACCTTAAGCGGGGTCCCGTCGTTCGGCGCAATGATCAATGACACAGGCTTTGTGGTATCCGTTGACTGTGTTTCGGCTACCAGTCCCGCTTCCAGCGTACCCGGCTGGATGCCCATGTCGGCCAGCAAATTGACCATCGCCTGCTTTACGCGCGGGTCGACGGGCGTGGCTTCTAGGTCATGGTTCGCATCAAGCCCCCATGCCCAGTAAACTGTGCCGGCACCGAATACCAATGCACCACTCGGCGCCCGGTAAAGCGTCAGGTTGTGCGTTGCGGTTGCATTGCCGGTTGTCGTACCGTAGTCCAGCAGATATTGGCTGACCGGCAACGTCGTCGACGACAACTCGATAAGCCCAGCGGGGCGAAATCCATTGTCAGGCGACTCATCCCATTCATATCCGAGATAGTTCTGCTGAAGGGTTGCTGTCTGGCCCGGCTGGAGGGTTGCCACGCTGGTATCGCGCCAGAACCGCAGGTTGGCGTCATCATACGGGATGGTAATCGCATCACTTCGGTAGGAATCGACCTGGAACATGGTACCAGTCAGCGCGTTTTCCGGCCGCCCTCCCCCGACCGCGGTCGGCGAGACATAACGTGGATCCCGGAAGGTTCCAGTCCATTGATTATCCGGATCAATTGGGCCGGCCCTTGTTTCCTTGTAGCTGACCAGGGTGCGATAGGGTTGCGCGCCCGCACTGATGCTTGGAGCGAAGCGAGTCTCCCAGTAAACCTCGTTGCCGCTCCAAAAGGAGAGGTTAACCCCGGCATCCCGCGCTGCCTCGACATTGGCACGCTGTTGTCCCGACCAATACTCATCGTGGCCTACACTCAGGAACATCTTATGATTTTTAATCAGGCTGCCGAGGCGGTCGGAGTCCATTCCAGCCATATAAGACACATCATATCCGTTTTTCTCAAGCCATTGAATGGCTGAGAATTCGACACCGAAGATATAATCCTGCGGCCCGGCCGCGAGGCCGCCGCCCCTGGTGGTGATCGGGCGATTGTAGCTGACAGCGTATGCACGACCCGGGGCGGAATCTCCCCCTGGCCCGTTGCCTTGGTAGAGATTGGCTCCACCCCAGGGGTTATAGGCCTGCCAGGTCTCATCGGAGGTTTGAAAGATAACATCGCTGTGGCTGCTGTCGTCGCGTACGATGAATGGGATTTGGTTCTCACCAGCGGTACCATCCTGCCGCACGAGCTTTGCAATATAGATGCCCGACGTCGCGTCTGCCGGAATTGCCCAGGACGCCGACACCGACCAGTTGCCGGCGTCGACCAGACCGGTAGCGTTATCGCGCAACGGTGTAGGCTGGTTCTGCACGCCTGTATGCTGGATCGTCGTAATCTTGCGCGCGCCCATGCCGCCGTAATAGCCGAGGCGATAGATGTCGATTCGATAGTTGTTGGAATTCGTGTTGATTTTGAAGCTGACAGTCTGGCCGCGATTGACGCTGATGTCGGTGGCAAAACCCTCGATGTTCGTGCTGCCTGCCCCGTCGATGCCCCATTCACTCTCCGGATTACCTTGCTTCTGGTTCTCGGTCACGATCGCGTTGCTGACCGCCGCTGCGGCCGCCAAACTTTGGATCGCCGCACTCTGAGTGCCGCCCAGATCGGCTGCGGGCGCAGCAAAAAGCGTGGCGCTCTTGGAGCTGGCGCCTCCGGTTACGGGCTCTCCAACACCAACTAGAGTTCCGCTCGAGACCGTTGAAACGGTCAATCTTGCGGTTTCACGAAAACCTGACATTCGGGACAGGCCATGCAGCTGGTCGGTCGCCGACGCGCCGAACGACAGACCAAGCGCCTGGAGTGAACGAGACCCAGTCGCGCTTCCTTGGTCGAGCGTGGCCGTCTGCGGCATGACGAACCTGCCGGAAGCGACGTGCCCACCCACCATAATGGCCGGGTCTTGTCCTGAAGTCTTGCCAACCGTGCTGTGACCGGCGTGCTGCGATGACTCTATTCCAAATGTTTGCGCACCCCAACTGCCTGAGAAATGATCCCATCCCCCGGCGACAGAGCGAGGCACGGCACCGTTGCCCCCCTGAGGTCCGTCTCCGTTGCCTTTTGCCAGTGATAGCGGCGTCAGATCGCTGATCACCTGACCGTGCGCATCGCAGACCGCCCCCCCGTTCCGACGATCTTCTCCATCGGCTATCGTTTCCTTAAACGGGTTGTCGGCCACGGCGCCGGAGGTCGTCCCCACAGCGGTCGGCGTGGCGAGCGCGACTTGATGAAATCCGTCGCCTCCGTGGGCCGCATTGCGGGATTTCGACTTTCGGCCGCCGGAAAGCCACCTGGGGAGCCATGAATCCATGAGTGTCGAGCTGGAAGCCCATCGGCGAGCGTTGCGATTCATGGCATGCTCCCTCATAAATTTTCAAGATCAAACCCCTGAGAACCGGCCAATAAGCAGGTTTTTTAAGTATAATCTATAACGCATGAAATACAGTGTACGCCTTTCGATGTAAAACAGTCGACATCTCTTTGGCGATAGGATTGCAGCATGCTCAATGTGTAGTTGCGCTAATGACGCTCGCTGGTCACAGACTATATTCGATACATAGCAACGCGTAGCGTCTGCTAGCACTCGACATGCGGCCGGACCTCAGGCAAGATGCGTTACTGCCCGCAAGTAGCACCTGCATTCGCAACCACCTGAAATCGCGTTCATAGCTCTTCTGCCAATCTAACGAAAAGCGGAGTTCATGACGATGGCTGCACCTACGTCTTCGCAAGGCGGCACCGTTGCCGACCAGCTTCTCGATTACCTGGTTCTCGAAAATGCGACGCTGATGTTCGGCGTTCCGGGTGCCGGTATCGCACATCTTTTGGAGCGGGTCAGGCAAAGACGCGAATTCACCTATATCGTGTGCCGGCACGAGTCCGCGGCTGCTTACATGGCCGACGGTTATTTCAGGGCGACCGGCAAGCCCGGCGTCGTCCTGGTCACCAGCGGCCCCGGTGCCACCAACGCCCTCACCGGCACGATGAACGCCAATTTTGGCGGTTCTGCCGTCATGACGTTGACCGGCGAGGTGCAGCAGGACTTCCTTGGCCGCGGCTATCTCCAAGAAGGGACAGACTGCGGTCTGAATATTCGTGACATCTACGCCGCGGGAACCCGTTATAGCGCCGATATCGCAGCATCGGCCGGGGCGCCTATCATTATCGAGCAGGCGCTGCGCGACATGCTGTCAATTCCCCGGCGCGCCGTACGTCTCGGCATTTCCGACAGTGTCGCGTCGGCAATGATCGACGACGAGGACCCGTTTCAGATCGTGGCGCCGCGCCCCCCGGCCCGTCCCACCAACTATCGTTCGCTGCCAGGCGGTGCACCGGTCGACGCCGTCCGGCGAGTGCTCAAGGTGATGTCGACCGCCATGCGTCCACTGATCCTGGTCGGCAGCGGCTGCCGAGACGCGGTTCGGGATCCTGACACGGCCGACGCGCTTCGGGCCCTGGCGGAGTGGTGGCAGGTTCCGGTCATGACGACCTCGGATGGCAAGGGCGTCTTTCCCGAAACGAACGAGCTGTCGCTTCGCACCTACGGGTTTGCTGGTTGCCAATGGCCGCAATATTGGATGATCAACAAGGATGGCACTGCGGCCCATGACGCCCTGCTCGTCATCGGCTCCTCGCTCGGCGAGCTTGCAACCTACCGATGGAACCCGATGCTGGTGCCGAATGGCCCATTCATCCAGGTCGATATCGATCAGGCGATGATTGGACGCGGCTTCCCCGTAACCGACGGAATCGTCGCGGAGGCCGGAGCCTTCATCCGGGCTCTTTGGGATCAGGCGCCAACCTGGCCGGCTTCCCCTGCGGTGGTTGCAGAGCGAAAGGCCGAGATCGCCGGGATCAAAAAGGCCAATTCGCCATTTTCCTCGCCCGACGACTACACCTCGGAAGCGGCTCCTCTCCAGCCGGCCGCCCTTTGCCGAACGCTCAACGAATTGCTGCCGGCTGATGCATCCATTTTCATCGATTGCGGAAATTGCGTCGGCTGGGGCCTGCATTCCCTGATCGTTGACCGAAAGCAGGAATTCCATAGCGCCCTTGCCATGGGCCCCATGGGATTTGGTGTCTGCGGCGTGATTGGCGCCAAGCTCGGACAGCCGGGTCGCCTCTCTCTCGCACTGGTTGGGGACGGAGCCTTCCTGATGCAGCTCGGCGAGATCTCCACCGCCGCCGCCCACAAGGTGGGCGCCATCTGGGTCGTCCTGAAGGACGAGGATCTCAACATGGTGGCACAGGGAATGGCGATGATGTTCGCGAGCGATGGCAGCTTCAGCGATGCCTACAGCCTTGGCACGACCGACCTTGTGAAGGTGGCGGAAGGCCTTGGCGCCAATGCGGTTGGCATCTCGAGCCCCGGCGACCTTCGGGACGCCTGGCCAAAGATCGTCGATGGCGCAAACAACGGGAGACCGCAGGTGATCGTCGCGCATATAGACCCCAAGGCCGCTCCTCCATACTGGAGCCCGCCTTACTGGCAAAAGAAGGTCGACTGAGGGAGGGGAAACCATGGTTGCATTACCTGATGTCGACGTTGCGATCGTCGGCGGCGGGATTGGCGGCATTTATGCCGGATGGCGGATGCTGACATCGCGTCTGACGGGCTCCGGCCTCGCAGGCTGGGAGACTGCCCGGGGAAAACTCAAGGTCGCCCTCTTCGAAGGGAGCGACCGCATTGGAGGCCGCCTGCTTTCGGCCCGTTCTCCGCATATGCCCGATACAACCGCCGAGGTCGGGGGCATGCGCTATGTCGCACCAGCACAAACACTTGTTACCGGCCTGGTCGAGTGCGTGTTGAAACTGCCCTACCATGCCCAGGTTGTCGATCTTCCTGGTAATATTGCCTTCCTGCGCGGCAAACTCCTGCGCACAAGCGATCTCGGCGATACGGCGGCACTCCCATACTGGTTCGATCCAGGGGAAGCGGCATGGCTGGCGGCCAGCGGTGCCGGGAGTCCCGCCTCGCTGATCGGGCGCGTTCTGACAAGCCTGATGCCCGGGCTGATGGAGAATCTCAATGCTGGGACACTGCGCCAGTATCTCGAGAAAGTTGAGATCGACGGATTGCCACTGTGGCAGCACGGACTGTGGAATCTCCTCGCCAAGGGCCTTAGCGCTGACGGATATGCCGCCGCCCGTGCGACTGTCGGATATGACTGTCTCGGAGGAAACACCAATGCACTTGACCTGACCGCCGAGTATTTCGATTTTACTCCTGGCGTCAGCTACCGGATGGTCAACGGCGGTTACGAGACTGTGCCCTGGGAGCTCCAGAACCGTTTCCAGGCGGCTGGTGGCGAGATCCAGTTCAACCAATGGCTTGCCGGTTTCAAAGGCATCACGCTTGAGGACGGCTCCACAGGTATCAAGCTGCGTTTCCGCGACGGGACGACAAGGACGGCGCGTGCCATCGTGCTCGCCATGCCGCGCCGTTCCATCGAACTGCTCGATCCGGAAGGCAAGGTTCTCGGCCCTGAGAACATCCAGTTCCGACAAGACCTCGCTTCCGTCGCACCAATTCCCCTCTTCAAATGTTTTTTGCTCTATCCGAACTGCTGGTGGCAGGATTCCAAGGTAAGTTCCGGTCGTTCGCTCACCGACATGCCGATCCGGCAATGCTACTATTGGCCCGCAGGGCCAGACGGCGGGATCATTCCCAAGCGGGACGCACCAGGCCTCGTCATGGTCTACGACGATCTCCTGAACGTGAGTTTCTGGGAGGGGCTGGACAAGCGGGCGGAAGTCCACAAGGCAGGCCTGCCGCTCAACCTTAAAAGCCCGGGTCACCATTGGGCGAAGTTCCAGCCAGACACAGCCGAAATCGCGGACCCGTCTGACCCGTTCGCCAAACGGCTCGCCGATAACTGGGCACTGCACCCCGCCACCACACAGATGGTAAACGAACTCCATCGAGAACTCATGCAGATGCACGGCAACGACAGCGCCCCGCGCCCCATCGATGCCGCTTATATGGACTGGTCGCGCGACCCCTACGGCGGCGGCGTGCATCTTTGGAACGTCAACGTCCAGTCGGATGTCATGCTTACCCGCATGACCCAACCGGTTGAGGATTTCCCCTGCTACATCTGCGGAGAAGCCTATTCGACCAACCAAACGTGGGCAGAGGGCGCCCTGCAGACGGCCGAGATCGTCCTGCAGCAGCGGCTCGGTTTGCCGAAAGGCGAGTGGCAGCATGGTTGAGAGCGATTTGGGGATCATCGGACTGGGCTACCAGCTACCAAAAGGCGTGCGGCTCAACGACGACCCGATCTTCAACGCACTGAGGAATAACGCCTCGGAAACGGAGATCCTCGCGCTGTTCCAGGGTTATGAGCGGCGGCATGTCCTTGGAGCCGACGAGACATTGGCCTCCATCATGGTGGCTGCCGCCAAGAAGGCGATGATCGACGCGGAGGTAACGGCTGATGACATCGACCTTCTGATCGGCTGCGCATCGCTCAGCCGTTACATCGTGCCGAGCGACCTCGGAGACGTGCACAAGGGTCTTGGTCTGCCTGAGCGGGCCATGCCATTGGCGCTCGGCAACGACTTTTCTAACTTTACGGAATCGCTCATCATTGCCGATGCCCTGCTCAAGGCGGGACGGGTCCGGCGTGTCCTCGTCGTTGCCGGCTGCGACTGGACGCGGGCTGTCGACTATAACGAGGCTCCCTCTATCAGCGCCGGCGACGGGGCTGCGGCTGCCGTGCTCGGCGGTGCAACGGCCGGTGTACGATGGGTCGTCCGGGACCAGCAGGCTCTTGTCCAGTCCGACCTTTACGGTGTCATGTACGTCGCCGGGAACCGGATAAAGACCGACGGGCAACCGGAAGACCAACTATATAGCGGTCCCTATTTTCACATGACAGAGAAGGGCATCGACGCCTTCAAGTCTTTTGGCGGTGAAACCGCTCCGAGGGCGGCGTTGGATGTGTTGCAGCGCCAGGGGCTTTCCGGCACAGACATCACCCTAATCGGCCACCAGGCCTCGACAGTGCTTTTGAAGAGCTGGTCCAGCAAGCTGGAAACCGGACCGGCGCTCAGCACCATCACCGATTTCGGAAACATGACCGTCGCGAGCATCGCCGTGACGCTGGCTGCTCGCGAGGAGGACATAACAACGCCCTACGTCATGCTCCTCGCACTCGGGCTGGACTTGCATGCGCATGCCGTGCTGCTGCAGCGGGTGATTTGACGAAACTTACGACAACACCCAATGAATTGAGCGCAGTTTCGTTCAGCGGTGCATTTTTGTGCGACCAAGATGGAGCGACACAATACGTCGAAGTCATCGTCTCGCAGTCCACACATCTCAACCTCAGGCAAATTCGTCAGCGAGGCGTGCGCGTTTCCCTTCGGCACCCCAAGTCCGGTAAGCAGCCAGCGCCCCGGGAAGCGAGCCCGGGACCTTGCCGACTGCTTTTTGCAGCCGGGCCAGGCATTCCAGGGCGAACGCATGGTCCTCCAGATGGCCAACTTTTGCCGCGCGTTGCGCGGCCGCACGAAACAACCTGTCAGCTACCTCAATATGCCCGGCACCCGCCTCGAGCAGCCCCTCGAGAATATCCGCCTTCGGACCGAGCCAGGACTCGTTCAGACCTTCCCAGTTGCGCATCTGGTCCGCGCAATCCCAACCCTCGGCACGCAGGGCCTGAGCGTCCTCCGGGGAGCCAAAAGCAGCAAGCGCCAGGGCCGCGACGCCATGATAGTGTAGCAGCATGACCTCGGAGGGTTGTCCGGCGAAGAATGGCAACAGGACACGTGCCTTTTCTGCCCAGGAGAGCGCGCTTCGCCAGTCTCCACCAAGCGCGGCCAATCGGAGTTTGGCAGTGTAATAGCAGGCAACCTGGTTGCTGAAGCGCGCTTGCAGCATGGAGGAGAACTCCGCCTCCTCGTCCACAGTAGCATCGGAAAGCTGATCGAACGCCCGTGTCTTGCCTGCCAGTGCTCGGGCCGACTGCAACTCCAGGAGGAGCGTGAAGGCAGAATTGCGCACCCGACCACCGTTTTGCGCGAGAAGCGCGATACCGGTCGATATCACCACATCGATAGGACGGCCCGCCGCAACAAGCAGCACGACGACCGTCGTCAGATTGAAACAGCCATAGACAATTTCACCGCTTGCAAGGCCTGCGTCGGCCCCCGCCGCGGCGCGGGCAATTCCGTCCTCCAGATTTCCTACCCAGTGATTGTGGAACCACACGTTGATAAAGGCGCAGCGGGCAAAGCTTGCGCCCTTGATGACAGGTTGCAGCTGCATGCTCAGATCGCTCCATGCAGCACCCGTCCGCCGGTCACCGGTCATAGCCGCGTGGACGATAGAATACATTGCGTAGACATCTGGCGTAAAATCTGCCTGCCCATGAGCAAGCGTCAAGCGCAGGCACCTCGCGCCAAGAAGCGCGAACAATTCCGGCTTCTGACTTTGATAGGCGTAGGGCGCGATGCTTAGCAACAGCGGGACGAGACTTGCGACATGTTCGTCCTCAAGTCTTGGCAAGTCGACGAGATCCGCCGGTCGCCTGTCGCCGAGGAGTGCTGTAATCTGCTCCATTTCCTGGCCGATTGCCCTTTGAAGTTCGGCGCCATCGACCGGCACCTGCGAACCAAGGAGTGCGGCACCATGAAGGCCGATCGAAAGCGATTGCCGAACGGAACCGAGACCGAAAACGCGCTCGGCCTCGAGCCGCAAATAGTGAGCCGCGCGAACCAGTTCGCCCGCTGCCTCCAGGTGATGCGCGATGAGCGCATAAACGCGTGATATGTCGAGGACGCTGTTTTGCTCGTACCAGCTAGCGATCGCCCGGTGCAGTTGCTTACGCTGCCCATAGAGCATCAGCTCATAGGCAACGTCGCGCATGATGCCATGGCAAAAGCTGTAGCCGTCCAGCTCGTCGATGTGATCAGTCTGCAGCATGCCGGCACGCTGGTGCATCAACAGGTGGCGGCCGACGATGGCCGGCTCGGCGTTGGCGGTCGGGTGAACGGCGGCCACAAGGGCGGTCGGGAAACGCAGGCCCGCGGCGCTTGCCACCTTGAGCGTCACTTGACTTTCGAGATCGAGACGGTCGATGCGGCGCGCCACGGCGGCGTGTATCGAATCTGGCAGGGGCAGGCGATCATCGGCCAGATGTTGCGCGATCCGGCACGTCCCGTCGACCACTTCGATCAAGCCATCGTCATGAAGCGCGCGAGCGAGTTCAAGACAAAAAAACGGATGCCCGCGGGCGCGTGCTCGCAAAAGGTTTGCCAGTTCGGGAGCGATGCGGTCTGCACCGAGCCTGGTCAATGCCAACCTGTCCTGTTCCTCGTCCGACAGACCGAGCAGCTTAAGGCGCACCACACCGCCCCCGGACAGGCTTTCGATCCGCGCGTCGTCCTCCATCGGCTGCATCGCCATGACGAGGCAGAGACCGCGCACGGAACGAATAGCCGTTGCCGCCAGGGTCCAACTCTCATCGTCGAGCCATTGGGCGTCGTCGACGGTAACCAGCAACGAGCCGTCAGACGCAAAGCGGCGGAGAAGTGATACGAACAGGTCGAGCCGAGCCTCCATGCGCAAGGGCGCGCTCATCGCTTGCAGTTCGGGCGTTTCGGAAAAGTCGAGTTGGAGGATGGGGTTAAGGAGCGCTGCGCGGGGTGAAAGCTCCGGGCCAAGTGCGCGCAACGTCGCCTCGCGCCGTTGTAACTCCGGATGTCTGACCTCCAGCCCAAGCAATTGCGTGAGTATGTCTCGCCAGCCTCGATAGGGGACACGATGCTCGATCCGGTCGGCGACACCGGCAAGCGTAGCCGATTGTTCGCTCCTGAGACGATGATGCAATTCCGCAAGGAGGCGTGACTTGCCCATTCCCGATTCCGCCTCGACAAGGACGAACCGGGAATTGCCGGATTGCCTCGTCTCCTCGAAAGCTTTCAAAATCCATGCGAGTTCACTGTCGCGCCCATGCATCGATTGGTCGAAGCCGGTGCGATCCTGCCGCCTCGGCGTCCAGACGGGGACATTCAGATCCCACCCACGAACCTGGCTGTGACCGATCGGAGTGAAAGAGATGGCGTCCTGTGCGCCGCGGACAGTGGCTTCGTCGCACTGGATGGTGCCCTGCTGCAAGCCCTGCAGCCGCGCGGCAAGGTTGACTGCCTCCCCGTAAGTGGTCCATGCCCGGAAAACGTCGTTTCCGATCAGTCCGCAGAATGCCGTTCCCGTCGCGACGCCGATACTGCTCGGCTGGCCTATGCCGCGCAGCGCATCACGCATGTCGATCGCAGATCGGACTGCCCGGACCGGATCATCTGCGTGCGCAACGGGCGGAATCCCGAAAACGATCACAAGATTGGCGCCGCGTTCATCGACGCGAATCTGCTGTATGAAACCGTCGTGCTCAGCGACCTTGGGTTCGATTGCGGCAACGACCGACTCCAA
Source organism: Rhizobium sp. BK181 (assembly GCF_014193305.1). Lineage (NCBI taxonomy): Bacteria > Pseudomonadati > Pseudomonadota > Alphaproteobacteria > Hyphomicrobiales > Rhizobiaceae > Rhizobium > Rhizobium sp. BK181. Next base: position 74,069 of record NZ_JACHZA010000018.1, on the reverse strand, counting down.
GCGGGACAGGATATCGGGCGAAGCGTGATCCAGACGTGAAAGAGCGACGAACACGACGGATATGCGCCTGAGCTCGGCAGTCCAGTCGAGGAGCTGGCTGTTGAGGCGGCTCGCGACAGGAAGCGGGATATGCCCGGCAAGTCGCTCGCGGTCTTGCGGCGTCATCGGCGGAATGGTCAGGGGAATGAGGTCGGCTTGATCGCGCAAGGTCGAAAGGATCGTTGCGTCGGGGCCGATCGAGCGCACGGCTATTGCATCACCGAGGATCGAACACGCGGCCGCGGATACCAGCAACTGTCCCTTCGCCCGTGTGATGCTCGCCGCCTGCAGGTCTGCGAGCCCCTTTCCTACGGTGACGTGGAGACGCAGGCTGCCCGTTCCGATCTCCGCCGTATGACATTGCCCGAAGGCGAGCACGGCATGGAGTTCGATCGGCTCGCCCGAAGGCAAGCTTGTTCGCGACGTGGCAAGAACGTGATTGCCGCAGGTGGCAGCGCGGAGAAGTGCGTCCGAAGGTGTCGAGCCTTCGCACGGCCAGCCGGCAAGCAGGCCGTCGCCCGCAAACATCAGCGGCTCGCCGCCATGGGCCACGATCACATCGATCAGTCCTGTGAAATGCAGTTCCAGCAGATTCGCCAGATCTTCGATGCCAGCCGGTCCCCGGGCCAGGAAATGACCGGTAATCCGGGTGAAGGCGACTACGTCGAGCCACAACAAGGCCATGCGGCGATCGGAAGGCTCATCCTTCTGTCTCCCGAAGAGCCTCAGCGGCGGTGGCGCGAAACTCTCAATCAGCCGAGCCTCATGCAAACTCGCATCCGACATAGGGGGCCTCGCGCTTTCCCGGAAACGCTGAGGGTAACGCAAATTTGCGAAACGATCCACGTCTGAGAGGCCCCTGCCTCATCCCGACAGCGGATTTCCGATCGTGTGCGATACCGTAATATACGCCCCTTGCATCGCCGATTGGGGCATAATGATGGCGGTTTGATGTGGATGCTTGGCGCGCCAATTTTTGAATGAGTCCGCCAGACGAGCGTTAGGGTCGATGCCCGATTGAAGGAATAGCTGTGACCCCGGAAACGAAAATGACGATAGGCAGAAACAATGGCGGCGCCGCGTTCTCATCCGGCCTCCGGCTCGATGTCGTGGCCGGCCTGACAGCTGCCGCGATCGTCCTGCCCAAAGCAATGGCCTACGCCACAGTCGCCGGGCTTCCGGTGAGCGTTGGCCTCTATACAGCCTTCGTGCCGATGATTGTCTACGCATTGCTGGGCACGTCGCGAGTGTTGAGTGTAAGTTCAACGACAACCCTTGCCATCCTGGCGGGGACCGAGCTCGCGATTGTCGTTCCGGATGGCGATCCAGCCAAAATGGTTACGGCACTTGCAACACTTACTGCTTTAACCGGTGTGCTCCTGCTTGCAGCCTCGGTCCTTCGGTTGGGGTTTGTGGCGAACTTCATTTCCTCTCCCGTGCTAACCGGTTTCAAAGCAGGCATCGGGTTTGTGATTGTGCTCGATCAAATACCGAAACTGCTCGGCGTGCACATCGAAAAGGCAGGCTTTTTCCGTGACATCGTCAGTCTTGTTCATCATTTACCTGATACATCGCTGCTTACGCTGACAATCGCAGTCGTGGCACTGGTCGCGTTGGCAGTCATGGAACGGCGTTGGCCCCATTCTCCGGCCCCACTCGTGATCGTCGCTGCGGGCATCCTGATTTCGTGGGTCATCGGCCTGGATGCCCTGGGCATCGCGACGGTCGGCTTCATTCCGCGATCACTGCCGTCACTCACTCTTCCCAGTGCCGGTTTGGTCGAGCAGCTTCTCCCGGGAGCACTCGGCATCGCTCTCATGAGTTTCACCGAAACGATTGCCGCTGGCAGGGCATTCGCAACCCCGGCCGAACCACCCATACGACCCAATCGCGAACTTCTCGCGACCGGCGCTGCGAATGCAGTCGGCGCGTTCTTTGGCTCAATGCCTGCAGGCGGTGGAACGTCACAGACGGCCGTGGTTCGAGCCGTCGGCGGGCAATCCCAGACGGCCTCCCTTGTCGCTGCCGCAACGTCGGCCGCAACCATGTTGTTCCTTGCCCCGCTGCTTGGCTTGCTGCCGCAAGCTGTGCTCGCCGCGATTGTGATCATCTACTCGGTCGGGCTCATTTCCCCAGTGGAGTTTGCGTCCATCCGAAAGGTCCGGCGGATGGAATTCCGTTGGGCGCTGGCGGCGTTCCTGGGTGTGCTCGTCTTTGGCACGCTCCAGGGCATCGTGGTCGCGATCATTCTTTCGATGATCGGCTTGGCCAGCCAGTCGGCAAAAGCGAAAGTTTATGTCATCGGCCGCAAGCGGGGCACCGACGTCCTCCGGCCGCTTTCGCCGGAGCACCCTGACGATGAAACATTCGATGGTCTGCTCATCCTTCGCCCTGAGGGTCGTCTGTTTTTCGCCAATGTGCAGCAAGTCGCTGATCAAATTCAGGCATTCGCAGCCGAATATAAACCGCGAGTGCTCGCACTCGATATGAGCGCGGTTTTTGATATCGAGTATTCCGCACTCCAGACGATGATCGACAGCGAACGCCGTGTTACCGCTCAAGGCGTAACCGTTTGGCTTGCAGGATTGAATCCGGATGTACTCGATTATCTTCGAGCCTCCGGTTTCGCCGAAACGATGGGGCGGGAGCGTCTGTTTTTCAGCACGAATGCAGCCCTGCAACACTATTTGGAAGGACTTAGTGACAGCTAGTCAGAACTGACCAGCCGCGCTGCGGTCGTATTTCGCCGCACGGCTTGTCTGCGGGGTTACCGCCATTCCTGCATTGCAAACTTCATGAGGGAGCAACTTTCCTCGACCTAATGCCACAGGCGAACCGGTCGAACACAAGCGCTCCTGCGAGTTCTAGAGAACCATTCATGCCGCGCGCTTGTTCCGAGCCGCGCGGATCGTCGTCTCACGTATGGAACGGAGGAAACACCCATGCGATCTAAAGTGGAAAGCCTCTTTCGAAATGCCGGACTGCTGGCGGCGGCAACTGCCTTGACCGCACTTTCCTGCGCGACGTCGGCCCATGCGGACGAGAAGCAGGCCAAGAGCCTTTTGAAGGCGATGTCCGATTACATGGCAGCCCAGCAGGCAATATCATTCGAGTATGATACAAATCTGGAGGTCGTTACCAAGCAGGATCAGAAGATTGCGCTAGCAAGCTCCGGCGCAGTCAAGATCAATCGGCCAGACAAGCTGTACGTCACACGCCAGGGTGGCTTCGCCAACGTCGAAATCGTTTTTGATGGCAAGACACTGTCGATCCTCGGCAAGGACGCCAACCTCTACGCCCAGGCCGAGGTGCCAGGAACGACCGATCACCTCATCGACGCCCTGCGCGAAAAATTCCATCGGCCACTGCCGGCCGGAGACATCCTGATATCGCATCCTTACGACGCGCTCATGTCCGAGGTGGTTGACGTCAAGGATCTCGGCAGTGGCGTCATACGAGGCGACGAATGCGACCACCTGGCTTTTCGCACCAGGGAAGGGGTTGATTGGCAGATCTGGATTGCCCAGGGCCAGACCCCCTACCCCTGCCGCTATGTTGTCACATGCACCAAGGTCAAAGGCTTCCCGCAATATACGATCGACATACGATCATGGAAGGCCGGAACCGACGCGGCGGCCGGCGATTTCAATTTCAAGGCGCCTGATGGCGCTAAAAGGCGAGATTTGAAAGACCTGCCGGATGCTGACGAACTCCCCGAAATATTCTCCAAGAAATGATTAGCCTGAAAGGAGAGAAGACATGCTCAAATGGATCGCGATTGCAATGCTGGCAGTTGTTGCCTGCGCCTCAAGCATCGAGCTACACGACGGTCTCGTGGTCGATTTCAAGCTACCGCCTACCGCAGAGGCAAGGGTCGGGCGACCGTTGACACCCGTGAGTGTCGCCGGTGTTGCCCGCAGAAGCGCACGTCGGTGCGCGGCAGGCGTTTACTACTGCTAGCGTGCGATTATTCATGCGCCGATTGGCGCGCCCACGCGAAGGGCGTAATCGTGGCATGCGAACTCCTCGGTGTTTGCTTTGGGAGCTCGCCCCGACCGCTTTTCGCCCGGTGACCGAGGTCCGAAAAGTCGGATTCGAGCCGGCTTTTCGTCCTGCGTCTTCAACCCATTCTTGACTTTAACCTATTAGCCCAATGGTCTGAAAGACAACCGGATTTCGCCTATGGATCCCAATTGTTTCCGAGTTCAGCTTCCAGGTGTCCGCTGGATCTTGGAAGCTTTCGGTGGCATGATAAATTTGCGCTTTCCGGTGTGCACACACAGGGCTGTGGATCGTTTTTTCGGGTCCCAGTAAGGCATTTCGCGCAGAAAACACGACTCTGAAATGCGTAGATCCGAGGCACGCGCATGCGAACGGGCATAGACGAGTCTCTGGCTTCCTGGGCTGAGCGTGTTGTCGGCCTACTCATCATTGGCGCGATTTGCCATTCCATGGCGAAGGGACGAAAGAGAAGGCATCTGTTTTTCGGCACTTCTGAACCAGCTTTATCTGCTATGGGCCATTATTCGGGACGGCTCGTCGTCATGGTCGGCTGCGGACTCGTGATCGGCGCATTGAAGATTGGAGGTTCGGCGACGCCTTGTACTTCCCGTTCGTGACGGGCCTTACCATCGGATTGGCGATGTAAAGCCGAAGCACGGGTTTGCCCGTATCCTGGCTCTCATCATCGGATTTTCCCGCATCGTGATGACCGGGATTATTGCAGCGGTCAGCCTACACCCGCTCAGCCATGTAGATCGCGGTCGGGAGCAGTAAAGGAGCAGTAAAGATGGGCAATTTCCATGAGGATTTCTGTGGAAATCTGACATTTCGCGACACGAACATGCCCGCTGTGACGCGGCCAATGCAGAGTCGGCTAAAATCCTGATCAATCGGAAAAAAGCGGTTGCGCAATGACGGGGCGCGTCAGGTAATTCAACCTTCTGCTTCAGGCGGCGTACGTAGATTTATCTTGTGACGATAAAAAAATCTGATTTACTGCACGAAGTTTCTTGGCATTGAGGGGATGTTGCCAATGGGATGGACGCGCAGGGATTTTGTGCTTGGCGGAGCGGCTTTGCTTGGCACTTTGGCAATCAATACTCCGACATTCGCTGCAGCACCTTCATATTTTTCCGGAACCCGTGTCGACAACGGCGTGACGTTTCGCAGCACCAACTTTGCCAGGATCGACAGGAAATGGCAGCGCCAGGTCGTCAAGTATTTCAGTAGCGAGCCGATCGGAACCGTCGTTGTCGATACCACCCATCACTTTCTCTACCTGATCATGGAGAACAAGACTGCCATCCGCTATGGCGTCGGGGTCGGGCGTGACGGTTTCAAATGGTATGGTCGCGCCACGATCGACCAGAAGGCACTCTGGCCACGCTGGACGCCGCCGCCGGAGATGCGCCAGCGTCACCCGGAACTGCCGGAGTTTGTCGATGGAGGGTCACCGAAGAACCCTCTTGGTCCGCGCGCCATGTATCTGCATCGTGACGGCGTCGATACCGGCTATCGCTTCCACGGAACTCTGGAGCCGGGCAGCATTGGGAAGGATGCCTCCAGCGGCTGCATCCGCATGTTCAACGAAGATGCAATCGATCTTTATCAGCGCTGCCCCATCGGCACAGCTGTACAAGTCCTGCCGCACATTGCCGATCAGGGTGAAAGTGCCGCGAAGATCAGCCAGGCCAACGCGGTCGAATGAGGGAAATGCCCTGATGTCTGCTCTAACCGGATATTCGAGGCTGGTTGTCGCTGCGACCATCCTTATGACTCTTGCCGCCTGCAGCACCACCGATGTTGCCGAAGTCGAGGAGCCTGCAGTCGCGCCGATGACCGGGCAAACGAACGATCCTGCGCCCGGTTTTGCAAATGTCAAAGCCGGCAGCGAAGAGGACTTCATCTTGAACGTCGGCAGGCGGACCTACTTCACGCAGGATTCCGCCACACTCGATCCCGTCGCCAAGGCGACACTGGACAAGCAAGCCATCTGGCTGAAAAGCAACCCGCAGTGGCTGGTCAAACTGCAGGGATTTGCTGACGATTCCGGGTCCACTTCAGCAATGGCAACACTATCGCAGAGACGTGCCGATGCGGTCATGGCCTATCTCGTCTCGCAGGGTGTAGACGCCAGCCGCGTGTGGGCCAAGGGTTACGGCAATGACCGCGAGGTTCGCGACTGCACGAGCCGCTCCTGTAAGGTGCAGAACCGGCGTGTCGTCTCAAACCTGCGCACGGAGCGCGACGCGGTCTGATCGTTCTTGGACTTGATGGAACAGCTCCTGTCGCAGCGCGCCAGTTTCGAACATCCTTCGCGACAAAAGGCTCCAGCGCACAGCTAATTTGCCGCAAGCCCCATGGCAGGTTGATCCATCCCGCAGCCGAGATCGATGAGGGCAGCGGTGAAGCGTGGATCGCGAGGGCGTAACAGTGGCTCGAGAGGTGTAGTCATCAGCGGCCGGCGGCCTGTTCTAGTGATCGAACCAGAGGAGGTCGCCGAACGGGCCGGCTACTGAAGGCCGCACACAGTCCACTGCGGCCCCAAGGGCATTTATGTTGCTGCACTTGGCAATGCCGACGGCAAGGGATCTGGCGGCGTTTTTGATGGATCACAAGACATTTGATGTGCGTGGCCAGTAGGAAATGGATCCAGGACCAGAACGGCTCTCCTATGACGTCTGGCGGCACCCTGGCCATGACACGCTTGTCACCAGCGACATTGACCGCTGCGATCGCCATCGCCGCGGACTGATCGCCGCCAACGTCGCGGAGTGGCGACCCCATTAGACAGAGCGGCATCAGCGCCGCCAAGATCTTTCGTCGAATGGCCACAGTCGCATCACCCACACCGGGTCCGCCTACAGGGCGGAGACTGCTCGCCAGGATCGGCGGGTTCCGCCGGGATATCGATCATTTTGATGCCCCCCCATTTTTGCCCCGTCCCGGCGCAAGACCCAAATTGAGGAAGAGAGGTCCTCGAGACTTAGGACGCTATTGACGAAACCGTAGGCCTTGGTCGGATCATGTGCCGGCCGAAGCTCGAACACAGAGCTGATACTTCTCGCCGAAATCCCCAGGTCGGCAATGTTGACTCGATAGCAAAATGGAACATAATGGGAACATCCAAAACACACAGAGGACGACGGCCATGCCACGCGTGCCGATAGCGCAGCCGCGCGCTCAACAAATCGCGGGCACCTATTGGACACCTCCCACCGAAGCAACAATCGCCGAAATCCATCCCCTTTTGATGGCAATCATTATCATGACGCCGAACCCTCGGGGTTGGGGTTTCTATTCGGCGAATGTCTATGACATCTGTTCGGGCGAGCCTCTCGGCTATTTCGATATCGCTTTTGACCAAGCTACGCGTAGAGCCTGTGGTCACTACAGTGCGGTCGGCTCCCGCGTCGTGATGCGGTCACCGATATGGTTCCAGTGCGCGGGAGATGAGTACGACGCTATTCAGCTCTTCTATGAACTCGTAAGAGAGGCAGGTCATGTCGAGTAAATCAGCAAAGCAGCTGGATATTGATTTCGAGGTCGAAGCCGCCCTCGCCTTCCACGATGAGGATGCCAAGGCGACCATCGCAACTCTTCTTGGAGATATCAAACACCTTCGCATACAGCTGGCGTTGGCCGAAGCCGCAATGAGCCGAGGCATGACTCGCGGGTGTACACCCCAATTCGAACGGGAGCCTTTAGGCGCTGGAAAGAAATAGGCGATCGCAAAGGCCGAGCTTCGAGACCGCTCCAAAAATGGCACTTCGCCCAGGGGCCGGACTTCGGAAGGCGGGTCGCGCTAAGTCGACCGGGAGATTATTCCGGGCGAGATAGTCGTCTGGTCGCCGCGCCAACCTCGGCCGTTATATCTTCATGGCGGCCGATATTGGATAAGTGTTTGGGCTGAGGGGATGCCGGAGGCGAAACGGAAGCGGCCGCCGAGGCGGACGTCAGGGCTGCAAGACGCGGTTGGAAGCGCCCCAAAATGGGTGGGACCTCAAAAAGGTTCTGTGAACGGCGAACGACCAAAGCCAAAGTCGCGAAAAATCCTGGGGGCCGAGGTCGAATCCTTCACTTCGTAGAGCTACGTCCGGAACAGGTTCCTGTACTGCGACGGTTGCGACCTCAGATACTGCGGAGGAGCCGATACCTGACCGCCAAGTGCCGCGGCAGCGTGCCAAGGCCAACGAGGATCGTAAAGTGCCGCCCGTGCAATTGCAATCAGATCCGCGTCGCCCGTCGATACAATCGCTTCAGCCTGGACCGGCTCAGTTATCAATCCGACAGCCACAACGGGGATTTTCACTGCATTCTTGATGGCCCGTGCCAGCGGGACCTGGTAGCTTGGACCCACGGGGATCGATTGTTTGGGATGCAGGCCGCCGCTTGATACATGAATGGCGTCACATCCCCTCGCCTCAAGCGCTTTCGCAAAGGCAATGACTTCGGCCAGTTCAAGGCCACCCTCAACCCAATCCGTCGCCGAAACCCTCATCGTGACGGGCTTGCCTGCCGTGAACGCGCTTCGGACCGCGTCGAAGACCTCCAACGGGAAGCGCATTCGATTTTCGATCGTTCCGCCATAGTTGTCCATCCGCAGATTGGACAGCGGTGACAGGAATTGATGCAACAGATAGCCGTGCGCACCGTGTATCTGGACGGCATCGATACCGATATTGGCCGCCCGTCTTGCAGCTGAGGCAAAAGCATTGCAAATGCGCTCTAAACCGCCGAGATCCAGAGCCGTCGGTAGCACGTACTCCGAACTGAACGCTACAGCAGAAGGCGCTTCAGTCTGCCAGCCGTTCATCTGATCAGGCGGGATTTGTTGGCCACCGCGCCATGGGATGCTTGTCGAAGCCTTACGCCCAGCGTGAGCGAGCTGAATCGCGATCGGCATGTCCGAATATCTGCGTACCCCTTGAAGGGTCCTTGCCATGGCGGCTTCCGTAACGTCATCGTATAGCCCGACATCGGCGAAGGTGATCCGCCCCTCCGGCGATACGGCAGTCGCTTCTATGGTCAGCAATCCCGCTCCCGATAGGGCGAGCTGGCCCAAATGGATCAGATGCCAGTCAGTTGTGCATCCATTTTCCGCTGAATACTGGCACATCGGGGCGATGACAATTCGGTTTGAAAGCTCCATCCCGGCTACGCGAAAAGGAGTGAAAAGAACAGGAGTTGGCATAGGGTTCCCTTACTTGAGCGATAAGAAATGCAGGACGGTGGCACCATATTGTCCGTGAGTTGCCACTTTCGCAAGTTGACGGGTAATCTATCGACGGTCCCTTGCGCAGTCGTGCTGTTTTCGGACCGTAGAGCCAGCAGCGTACAATTTCGATGAGACGATCCGAACCAATGCAATCAATTTCATTCCCGACTAGACGGCTCCCACCGAAACGGAAGCCAAAAGGCTTTCCTCACTTGGGGGTCTCAAGACCGCCGCTTGCTCCATAGTGCGCAGGATGCGCATGCTCACCCCCTAGTTTCCGGGGCTTGAAGATGCTGATACTTTGGAACAAACGCGAGCGGCTACTGCTTGAGGCGTCGAAAAAGCGATTTGATTGCGCTCCACCGTTGTTTTCCTCAGTGTGGCCCCGCTTGTTCTCAGGCAAGCGGGGCTTTCGAGTTAGTATCGTCATTGGGAGGGGAAGAGGTTTCAGCAAGGCCGAGAGCGCTCTTCTCCATCCAATCGTTCGAAACAGCGTCGACAAATATGTGAGCCCTCTCCTTCAGCATGCAACAAACGTTGAGATGGTATGTTGGAGGCCGGAAGAACGGGGTTCCACGTTCCGTTGTTCCTCACCTAGCCAGCACTGCCCCGCTTGCTCGAACCAAGCAGGACCCTTTTTGTGGGATCGCCTGGCTCGATGCCCCCAGGCAGCACGTCGGATCTGGAGGTCAGCAATTGTGGCCAAGTGCGGACAGATTCCGGATCTGATCCGCCGCCCAGATTGCCTCGGCGGGGATACACTTGAAGGACTGCGGCCAACAATCATCTGCTGGCCCGGCTTGCGAAGTGCGGGGCGAGCTTGCAATCCTCGAAAGTGTGATGAAGATACGGGTAGGTTTGCGGTCGCAAGAACGTTGGAGTTCAAATCTCTTGACAGTCACCACCAACCTCGTCGTCGATCTCGTCCGAGCGGCGAACCATCTTTCCAAGCTACCGATGGCGGATCGGCGCCGCCTGTTGGAGCGCAGCATTGCCGCATCTAGCGCTCTGCGGGATCTACTCGTCAAAAACGGAAAGATTTTCCCTATCGACGCGTCCACCGAACAGGTGATTGATGACATCGCCCGAAATGTTGAGCTGATGTCGGACGAAACTGTTGCGAAGGCGCTGTTGACGCTTGCGGATCAGATAAGGACGCTAGGAATCTTAAATCGCGAGCCATACTGAAGCGCCTGACGTCACAACACTCAAGGAGAGCGGCGTCATTTGCGGGCATAGCGCGTTTATTGAATAGGTCTCCGTTCGGTTGCGAACAAAAGCCCCCTGCTGTTGCGGATGCGAGGGTCAGCGCAGGACGTCGGGTCGCTTCAATTCACCAAACTTGATCTAACGCACCCTGTTACGGGCGCATTCCTCAGCGAAGATCTGCCCGAAGATCGCCAGTACGTCTCGCATCGAAATAGGGTCCAGTTTGTCTCGATCGTCGAGTTCACAACTCGACCAATCGCCATAAACGGATCGTTCACCATCCGCAAAACGGAAGATATCAACCATGGCGCTCGGCCACCTTCTTCATAGTTGCATAATACGTTGTGCCTAACGTTCGCCATAAGCCAATCAGGCTGTGAGGAATGGAATGAGCGCCCGCAGAAAAATCCGGCAAGAAGCGACCAAGCCGGCAGTCCCTGACACAAACGAGAATACCAAGCACACACAATCTTCGGACCCACGCGAGCGACATGAATGGCTTAAGGCGATGATCGATCACGTGCCAGATTTCATCTATGCGAAGGATCTCGAAGGCCGGTTCCTGTTCGCGAACCGTGCGGTGGTGAGGAACAACGGCTTTTCGCATGTGGACGAACTGGTGGGACTGACTGACTTCGATATTCACCCGTCGTCGTTCGCACAGGAGATCGACGAGATCGAGCGACAGGTCATGACGACCGGTCTCGCGGATCTCGGCGTGGAGGAGCCCCGCCTCACAGGGGATGGCTGGCTGATGATGACTCGCGTTCCACTGCGCGACCGCAACGGCAACGTCATCGGCGTTGTAGGCGCCTCGCGAGATATCACAAGCCGCAAGCGCGCCGAAGAGCTGATGCGGGCCCAGACGCAACTTCTGCAAAACGTTGCGCGAGGTGTCGAAATCCAATCACTCCTGCAAGATTTCATCGTCACGCTGCGCAGCCTCTTTCCATCACGAAGCGTGCAGATCGTGATCCATGGCGAGACCCTGGACGCGCCCTCCCCCGAAACCCTGGCGCTCCCGATAGCCTCCCGAGATGGCGGGCGGCACGGGTCACTGATGATCTCCACACTCGCAGACGAAGACGCGGGCGTACTGGAATTCCTGTCCGCTGTCGCGCAGACAATCGGAATCGCACTCGATAGAAACCGGGACGTCGAACGTATCGCCCATCTGGCGGAACACGACGTGCTCACAGGCCTGCCGAACCGAACTTTGCTTGACCGCACCCTTCAGAGGATGCTCACCAATGCCGTAGACGACGACAAAGCCGTCGCCGTCGCCTTTCTTGATCTCGATAACTTCAAACTCATCAACGACAGCCTCGGGCATGCCGCCGGTGACGAACTTCTCAAGGCCGTTGCCCACAGGATCGTCCGTGAGGTCGGCGAAGCCGGATTGGTGTCACGCATAGGCGGCGACGAGTTTGTCTTGATTCTAGGACAGACCAACGAATCTTTCAGAGATCGGCTTGAACGTTTGCGAGCGGCGATCGCAACTTCGATATCGATCTCGGGAATCGACCTTCGCATCACGGCCAGTATCGGTGTGGCATGCCTGGAGCGGCCTGGAGTGACCTCCTCGGAACTCTGCGCCAATGCGGATCTCGCGCTTTACCGAGCGAAAGAGGCTGGGCGTGACGGTATTCAGATGTTCACGCCTGTGATGGCCGCGGAAGCAAGAAACAAACTTGCGCGCATCGATGACCTCCGTCGGGCAATCGAGAGCGATGAATTCGTCGTTCACTACCAGGCTCAATACGCCAATACAGGCAATGTGATTGGTGTCGAGGCGCTTGTCCGATGGAACCATCCTACAAGAGGAGTCCTTGCTCCATCGGAGTTCGTACCCCTCGCCGAGGAAACGGGTTTGATTGTCGCGATCGGCGATATCGTCCTCAACAAGGCATGTCAGCAAGCCAAAGACTGGCAGAAACGTAGTGTTGCCCGCGTGCGCGTTGCGGTCAACGTTTCGCCTCGCCAGTTCCTGGAGCCGTCGTTGACCTCTCACGTCAGTCAGGCACTGGCCGACGCGGACCTTGACCCGGAGTGGCTCGAATTGGAAGTCACAGAAAGCCTCATCATGCAGGACGTTGAGGGAGCTATCGCACGGATGCATGAATTGAAGGCCCTGGGGGTAAGCCTCTCGATCGACGACTTCGGGACCGGTTATTCCAGCTTGAGCATGCTCAAGAAATTTCCATTGTCCCGACTCAAGATTGATAGATCGTTCATCGCAGATATCCCGAACGATTCAGAAGACATGGCAATCACCAATGCCATCGTTTCGCTGGCAAAATTGTTGAGACTGGAAGTCGTTGCGGAGGGTGTAGAGACCGAAGCACAGGCGCGTTTCCTGGAAAGGGCGGGATGCGAGGTCTTCCAGGGATATCTCTTCGCGAGGCCGCTTCCGACCGTGGACGTCGAACGCCTTTTTGACTGCCGGCTGAGCTCGAAAGAATTGCTACCTCAGTCTGCGGTTAACTCTGGCAGAGCTTGGCCACGTTTTTCTCCAGGCTGCGGCGAAGCGCGCTCGCGATCTCATCCTCCAGTCCCTTGACGATGTCACCGAAACGACCGCCTGTCCCGACGATCTCTATCGAGCTCTCGGTCGTCTTGCATGTGGCGAGGTCGACCTTTAGATGAACCTGTGCGGTCGCCGAGAAGCCTCCTCTCACGAGGGCATCGTCAGATGTCTTGCAAGCAAGCGTCCCCCTCGCACTTGCCTCGGCTGCGTCGCCATTCACCGAGATCTGCAGACTTTCGATCTTGGCCGTGTCGAACCTGTCGATTCCAACATCGATGCTCACACCGAAGCTGGACACCTTCGCTTTCAGTGACTTGCATGGCTGTGCCTCCCCGATCGCTCGTTCGAGCGCGTTGGCTGCGTCAGCGTTCGTGGCCAGCAATTGGAATAGAAGTCCCGCTGCAAGCAGGCACGCCACCATCTTACCCATGTCTTCGTCCTGGCTCGTGTACCGGAAAAATTAAAGCTAGCGTACCGTGCCAGATGTTCAAACGGTACACTGGCAGCCGCTACGAGGCTGCAACAAAGGTTTGGGTGGTGACGAGATCGGCGCAGTTTCGCTGACAGGAAAAAACCGGGCGTTCAATTCTCTGTCATTCCGGTGTGAAACTGCTGATTGGATGGCGCACGCTACTTGGGCAGCGGCCCGCCGGACTGCTCGGCGGCGATGAAATGCGCATACCATACCGGCCAATTCTCGTCGTGCCTTCCCGTGATTTTCTCATGTTCACCATGAGCAGCAGCCGCCCTTCGCAGGGCGCCTTCGATTTCTGCAGGTGACGCGAACGTAACCTCGGTGCTCTGCCGTCCCTCAAGCCGTTGCGTGATTTCCTGCAGCAGCCAGGCATTTCCGTCCGGATCCTTGAAGGTCGCATAGGTCCTGTAGCTTCGTCCGTTTGGATCCCGGCCCTCGATTGCCGGTTGCCCGGGGCCGTCGCGATGAAAGATCTCGCTCACCTGCGCACCGCCGCTCGCGAGCGAAGCACGAGCCGCCTCGATGTCTGTGACGACGAGATAGAGTCCTTGAGCAGAACCGGGAGCGGCGCTGGTGATGCCGACGCCGAAATGGATGGACGCGGGTGAGCCAGGCGGCGTGAATTGCACCACCCTGAAGTCATTGCCGACCGGGAAGTCGGCGTCGAGCCGCCACCCCAACGCGGAATAGAAGCGTTTCGAGCGATCAACATCAGCGACGGGAATCGCGACGACTTCAAGCTTTAGATCGACGTTCGTCTTGCCAGCTTTGCCGTTGCCTTCACCAAGAATACTCATTCTTGTCTCCTCCGTCCTCGATCCCGAGATGATCGCGTTCCAGTGATTCCAGTTGCGGTTCGCTTGGAGGCCTGGATCGGCTTCCGTATGAATTTGAATGATGCGTGCTACGTAAAAATGAACTCGAGCTGCTGCCAGGTGGTCGATCGCCTACCCTTGAGCGCTCAATAGTAATTCATGAACACCGGATAGGCCATTTCCAAACTTTACAACGGGGCTTTTGCACAAGGTGAAATGGGCGCTGATCCTTCTTCGGCAAGCCTCGAAGAGCGCCTGTTTCCAAAGCCTCATGTTAAAACCATGAGTAGGCTTGCCGTCCCGGGGATTGGTTTTCAGACCGCTCGCTGCGCCCTCGTCTGACATAGAGCAGGTAGCAGCAATGCCTCAGGCCGCAATTTCCCTGGCGTCGCTCTCTGTGATGGCCTTATCCCAGATCGCTACCGAAATGCCCAAAGCGAGAAGCAACTCCGCAAGCTCAGCATCGTGTTTGCGGGGATCTTTGTAATCGCGACCAATCTCGATGAGGCGCTCAAGCAGCCTGTTGTTGATTGAAGCAAGCTCACCTTTGGAATCCGCCTCGGCAAGCAGCTGAAGGATAGACCGCTTGGGCACCGGAGCTCCGGGCGTACGCATCGTCGCTTCCTTTCCCTCGTTATCGTCCTTTGTATCGGGCTTCCAGAGCCCCGAACTCGCCAATGCAGCGCCACCCACAATCAGTGCGCCTGACCAAAACAAGGAGGCTTCAATCGCTGCTGAGGAAAAGATCGCAACAAGGACCGCTCCGATAAATGGCTCGACATAAGAGAACGCGCCAAGCGCCTGAATGTCGCCACGCTTCATTCCGTGATCCCACATGTAGATCGCCAGGCCCATGGGCAGAACGCCGAGTGCTGCCATCGCGGACCATTCCGCCACACTAGGCGCCACCCAGCTTTCAAGCGCCAGATGTGCCAGGAAGGATACGGCCGCAGATGCTGCGTAGAACCACCCGAGAGCAGACGAGGGTACTGCGGCCTGTGTCCGGGTCAGCACCGAATAGATGCCCCAGAGCGCGGCAGCGATCCCGATGAGCGTCAGGTAAAACGGCGCACCCTCGGATATGGATGCATCACCGCCGCGCTCGATGAGCAGCAGCACGCCGAACAGTCCGACGGCAACACCGACGACGTGCCACCATCTGAGTCTCTCGCCCGGCAGAAGACAGGAGCCAAGAACGATCATCAGTGGGGTAGTCCCTTGAAGCAGCGCAGCTGCGGCCGGCGGCGCCTTCTGGGTCGCGTAATAGATGCAAGCATGATAGCCAACAAGCGCGCTCACCGACAGCAGCCAAACATGGATCGGCTGCCGGAAGGCGAGAAGAGGATGGCTTCCGGTCAGGTACCATACAGCCGGCGACAGAGCCGCCGCGAAGAGGAACGCCATCGAAACCGTCTGCAGTGGAGGGATGGAAGTCGTATAGGTTACGAGCACGGTCTCGCTTGCCCAAAGCACGATCCCCATGGCTCCGATTGCAGAAGCGGCCAATCGTTTCATTTCGAAGCCTGTCTCCTATGCTCCGATCGTCACGATCTTGTCGGCAAAAAATCCGTTGAAGTGAGTGCGCATGGAGAGGCTATAAGCTCCCATCATGCCCACCTCGATCCAGTCCCCCTCACGCACATCATCCGGGAGGCTGAAAGGTGCACCGAGCACGTCGTTTGAATCACAGGTCGGCCCCCAGACCTTGAAATCGGTGTATGTGGCGGATACACGCGGTGTGCTCGGAATGAGACGCACCGGCCGGCGTTCTTTTGAATGCCCGAGTTCCTGCAAGGTGCCAAATACTCCGTCGTTCAGAAAAAGATTGTGATCACGCCTCATCACCACTTGGACGAGCGTGATCCCGGCGGTGGCGACGAGCGCTCGGCCGGGCTCACATAAGATGGAGCAGGAGCGAGGTATTCCGCCATTGCGCAGTGCGCGCGCGACGCTCTTGAAGTAATTCCCCGGGCCAACAACGTCATCGCCTGGATAAGGAGCAGGAAAACCACCACCGACATTCAGAACCGCGAGCTCCACTCCTGCCCGCTTCGCCACGTCTCCGGCAAGTTCCACAGCCTCTGAAAACGCACCAGGTGCGAGGCACTGTGAACCGACATGAAATGAAATCCCCGCCTTGATCCCCTTTGAGCGGATGTGACGCAGCAGGTGGATTGCCTTGTCCGGCATCGCACCGAATTTGGTCGAGAGAACATAGCGAGCGTCGGTTCCATTCGTGGCGAGCCTGACGGCAATCACGAGATCGCTACCGCGGGCTTCCTCGGCTATTTTGTCCACCTCCTCCAGGCAATCGGCCGTATAGAAGCGAATGCCGTGCAGATCATTTGCCATTCGGATCGAACGGCGTGTCTTCGCCGGGTTGTTGTAGAACTTTCCAGCGGTGCTTCCGAACAGGCTGCCAATCAGTTCGACCTCGTCGAGAGAGGCGACGTCAAAGTTTGTAATTCCGGTCTGGTAAAGGGTCTCCAGAACAAACGGATGAGGATTGCATTTGACGGCGTAAAGGCAGGTCCCGGGAAACGAAGAGAAGCTCGCAGCAGCACTGCGTAGTCTTTCGGGCGTGATGCAGAAGACGGGTTCTGACGGCTTGAGCTCCGCAATGACCGCATCCACGCTTGCGAAATTCCTGAGCGCATCCTTCGCGGGCCGGAGGGTCGTTCCGCCGCCCGAAAAAGCTGTCTCAATCTGACCTTGCAGATGTCGCGCGTCGTGGCCGAGTACGTGCTCGGCCGAAAGGGCATGGGCATTCATTTTCGTTGAACCTGTTTTTGATTATTCGTCGTGCGCGAAAGCTATGCGGCTTCTTCGCCAGCTTCCTTACCGGAAGCCCAGCGCCCGATGAAGGCGGACAGTTCCAGTGCGGTCACAGGGCGGCTGAAGTAGTAACCCTGCAGCTGGTCGCAACCCTCCTGGGCAAGGAACGCGGCCTGCTCCGGCGTCTCAACGCCTTCTGCAGTCGTGGTCATGTTCAGGCTCTGGCCGAGACTGATGACGGATTTCACAATGGCGCCCGACTTATCCTTGCTGTTCATGTCTCCTATGAAGGACTTGTCGATCTTGATCTTGTCGAAGGGGAACGAATTCAGGTAGCCGAGCGACGAATAGCCGGTGCCGAAATCATCCATGGCAATCTTGACACCCAAGCTCTTGAGGCCATTCAGGATTTCCAAGGCTGCTGATGTGTCGTTGATAAGGACGCTTTCCGTTATCTCGAGTTCCAAGCGCGCAGGATCGAGCCCTGTGCGTACCAGGACCTGGCGCACTGTCTCGACCAGCTCCTTGTTGCGGAACTGCACGGGTGAAAGGTTTACCGCGACGCGCAGTCCATCCCATTCCATGACCTGGCGGCAGGCCGTCTCGAGGATCCACTCGCCCATCGAGACGATGAGGCCGGTTTCTTCTGCGAGCGGAATGAATTCTGCCGGAGACACGAGACCGCGGATCGGATGCCTCCATCGAACCAGCGCTTCCACGGCCGCAACGCCATGCTGTGCAAGATCGATCAACGGCTGATAGTGAATCTCGAGTTCGTCCTTCAGGACCGCCTGGCGAAGATCATATTCGAGAGTCTTGCGTTCCTGGAGTTCGGCATCCATCTGAGCCTCGAAAATCCGGTAGGTCGCCCGACCACCCTGCTTGGCTCGGTAAAGTGCGATGTCCGCACTTTTGAGCAACCGTTCCGGATCGGCATCATCCACGTTTGCAATCGCGATCCCGATACTAACTCCGACATGAAGATCCTGCCCTTCAATGATGAAAGGCGCGCGGACGACATCGATAAGTTTTCGGCTGAGTTCTTCGGCTTCCAGCGGTTGGTTGAGACCGATCTGGATGATCGCGAACTCATCACCGCCAAGTCGGGCGACGGTGTCATTCTGGTGTACGCATGCCCTCAGCCGTCCCGAAAGTTGCTGAAGCAGGAGATCTCCAGCACCGTGGCCCAAGGTATCGTTGACTTCCTTGAAGTGATCGAGATCGAGGCAGATCACCGAAACTCTCGCGGTCTGCTCGGCATTCGACGTAAGAGCAACATTCAGACGTTCCCGGAACAGAACGCGGTTCGGAAGTCCAGTCAGGGCATCGTGGTGCGCCAGATGGCTTGCCCGTTCCTGGGCTTCCACTTCTTCGGTAATGTCTGTCGCTGTCCCCCTGAAACCAAGGAATTCCCCTGTCGTGCCAAGGATAGGACGACCGGCCAATCTGGAGATGCGGATGTGACCCTTTGCGTCGCGATAGCAGCAGCGAAGATCTCTGAACGAGACGTGCTCATCAGATCCCTCGACCAGCCGCTTCCAACCGTCAGAGTCAGCGTCACTTGAAAAGAACTGACCGAGTGTCTTCCCGAGAACATCAGAGGCGGGCAACCCGGTGACATCGGTAAAACGTGCCGAGAAGTAGACCAGTTTGAGCGAATGGTCGGTTTCCCAAATCCAGTCGGACGATGCTTCCGCCACGTCCTTGAACCTTACTTCGCTCTCCTTCAGCGTCTGAGCATAGGCTTCCACGGTTTTGGCGGAATCCTCCAATTCCTTCGTCGAACGCCTGGCATTGCGCACGACAAGAGCTGAAAACGCCGCCAGAACTGCAAGCACCAGACATAGCGGGGGCAGGATAAACTGCAGGAGCTGGTATCCCGGCTTTGCGGGTGACCAGGTAATCGCTCCGAGGAATACCCTGTCTTGCGTCAGCAATGGTATAGACGCCTCCGCTCCACCGGCCTCATGAAGCGAGATCTTCAAGTCGGAGAGTAAGTAGTCTCGTCCCATGCGGTCCAGGAAGCTCTGGTCGAGCCGCTTTGCGAAAGCCAGCATCGTAAGTTTGCGCGGATTAACCGTCGATCGATCAATCGAGGGAGGCAACAAAGCGCTGGCCGCAACCAGGTAGACATTGTCCCCTGATTTGATCAAGCTCGTAACCGGGTCAGTCTGTATGGCAGCGACATGCAAGAGATCACGCAATCCACGTGGCATCAGCTTGAGGGCATCAACCTTCTGCGGAACGCCCTCGATCACTGCGTATACGGTGTTTTCGTTGGCATCGACAGCAAAGGCCATCTCGTAGCCCAGGCCTTCAAAGATATTCGCCCCGATATTCCCGTCGGTTGCCGCCCACTCCAGGTTGCTCTTGTCGTGCAGGTTTTTGTATGCGTCCTCCCAAACCGCATAGTCCCGCAGATTGCGCGCGACCTCGCGCGCCTTGACCTGGAGAGCCGTAGTTGCAAGCTTGGTGGATGCTTCGACTTCAAGGCTGTTTTGCTGACGCGCGGATAGAACAACAATGGCAATGACAATCGTAATTGCCACGATGAGGATCCCAGCCATAGGAAATACGATCCTGCGGTTGAAATCGCGACCGAAAAAGTTGGCCGTATGGGGAACGAAGGCGCGCATCTTTTCCTCATGAAGTTTTCTCAAAACTACGAGTTGAGATACAAATTCTCAGTTAACTAGAATTGTAACTTTTCGCGTTGGTTAACAATATATGGATCTGATTTCCCCGCGTGTTTTATTCCATTAAACCACTGAAATATGGTGGCATTTGTCTCTGGCTACGCCGCAATATTCGCCATGATCTAGAGATGCTGAAATGGGAAGGGCACCATACCACTAAGACCAAGCAGCAATTCCAACGCGAACATGTCATCCGGCGAGAGCCTATAGCCATCGATCTCGCCCTGCAAAGTGGCGGTGCGCTCGGGCGTTCAGCTGGGGGTAATCGAGCGGATCATCGACGAGGCCGGCCTGGTCATTTCAAGCATTACCGGCACATCCGCGGGGGCGATGAATGCGGTCGTTCTTGCCCACGGCGTTGCGCTGGACGGGGAGAAAGGGGTAATGGCGGCGCTCGAGACATCCTGGCGCCGCGTCAACGGGATAGCCGGCTTTAGCCCTTCCAGCGCACCGCACCTGACGTTATGAGCGTTGGCCCGGAACGCGGTGACAGCGATCGGAAACCGGTTGGGATCGTTTTGACGATCACGCGTTGGATTGCCTACGCCCGCGCCATTGACGTGCGCTATCGACGATGTCATCGCATGTTAACGGTCGGTTCTTCCCGGCTCCAGGCGATGCCAAGCCCGATCCTGATTTAAAGTCGATGCCCAGGCCATCTCGAGCGGGGTAAAACAGGCTGCAGAGCAACCCTATGCGACGTCCCCGCGAATTACGGCAGCTGAACGATTTGTCGCAAAGGCCTTCGCGGTTTTCATTTTATAAGCTTGAGCGGGTCTTCCCCTAAATCCGAACGGTCGAAACAGGTGTGTCAACTCCCAGCAGGAACCGGAAGCATTTAATCGCGTCCTCAGGTTCATATGGCTTACTCAGGAACCGACAGCGTGGGGGAAGCGAAGACTGCCGGAGACTAACGACTCCCGATGTTATGACAATTGCGAGATCCGGTCGCTCACGATGAATGCGAACAGCAAGAGCAACTCCGTCAAGTGGACCTGGCATGTTTACGGCGGTGAACACAAGCCCGATGTCAGTTCGCCGGTCGAGAATACTTAGCGCTTCTAGTGCGTTTATCGCAGGGATCGCAGCGAGGCCCGTGCATGCCAACTGAGCCGCGATGCGAGAGTACAGATCCGCATCGGGTTCGACGATAAGAATCGCGCCGGCGAGTTCGGGTTGAATGTCTTTCTGTTTCAACGCAGTCCCCCGGGTGCATTGTTCTCCTTGCTCCGATCGGGAGCAACGGAAGGACGTATTCAAACCAGCAATCTAGAGGCTCGCATTTTGCTTTCCCACGTCGACCATACTTCAATTACGCCCAAAATAAATGCGACTTTATGCAGACCAGTTATGCGCTATGCATTCACCGAATAACATGGTTCATAGAATTGAACCTCCACGGGGCCGCGTTAGACCAAGTGGTTTCAGTCCCATCGTTTCAGCTATAAGGTGGGAGACAACGCCAAAGTGGATTCAAGACCCATGCCCGCAGAGAAGGACGACCGTTCGCCTGTTGCACTGGAACAGCGCGACGTAAGCGCCGACAAGCGCATGTTCTCGCCTTCCGTTGCGCGAAATTCGGCGCCGATCCTCACGGCCCTAAAACGTGTCCTTCCAACACATGGCGCTGTGCTGGAGATTGGTTGCGGGACTGGCGAGCACGCCGTGTGTTTTGCGGGAGCAATGCCCAACCTCACCTGGCTGCCCAGTGATCCGGATGCCGACGCTCGCACCAGCACGTCTAGCTGGAGCAAATTCGCAGGGCTGAAGAATGTGCTGGCACCGCGGGATATTGATGTGTGCTCAGGACAATGGGACGTCGAACAAATGGGGGCTTTTGACGCCATCGTGTCGATCAATATGATCCATATCGCGCCATGGGCGGCAAGCTTAGGATTGTTCGCAGGAGCTGGCCGTTTGCTTCGCGCTGGTGGGCTTCTTGTTCTATACGGCCCGTTCATGCGCGACGGCGCACACAACGCCCCCTCGAACGCTGCTTTCGACGCGGCTCTAAAGGAGCGCAACCCATCCTGGGGTGTGCGTGATATCGCTGATCTTGAACAAGTGGGCGAGGCCGCTGGACTTAGTCTCAGAGAGGCGATCGAGATGCCTACCAACAATATGTTGCTGGTCTTCTCCAGCGGCAGTGCCTGAACGACAATCGTCCCAGGCCCCGGAAGATCGGGTACCACAAACGTGCCAGCGGGTGCCCTGCAACAAAAAAGCAAGGACGCGTCGTGTCAGTCGCCACTGAACCGAATGCAAGCCGTGCCAAGGAGTTGCGCTCGGTTGCAGCCTTTGGTCAGCGGATCCTGGAGGGCGTCATGTCCGCTTCGCCGCAACGGCGGCCGATGGCTCCACACTATGGACGTGAAGCCGTCATTAAAACATGCTCATCGCAAACCTCCGAAAGAGGCTCGACAGCGGACGAGCTCTCGAAGGTCCCGCCGGAACAAAACCTGAGAGCCCGTCATTCGCCATCCAGTGCAGTTGAAAGGATTCTAGCCAGCGCCCCGCGTTTGTCTTATTGCGGCTGCGGATCCAGTCCCGCTATGAAGCGAGACTGGATCGAGTGAAGTGACCTGGATCGCCAGGGTGATAATGCGACCTCGGGCAACGATCGCTATTTGGTGTTTCACAATTTATTAGGACACTTGTACTGAAGCTTCGGCCGGGCTTGTAGTGGGATGTGGCAATGGTGAACGGAGCAGTTTTCTTCCTTGTAGTGAACTTCATCATCGCGATCTGCTTTGCACTGGTTTTCGCCGTCGTGGCAGTGCGCAGCCGATCGCGTCAGGCCGCACTGTGGTTCTCGGCGGGTTTCGCTGTCGCTTCACTTTCCGCCATTAGTGAACTCCTTGTTGCATACACAGACTTGCCGCGACTCTTCGCCGTTCTGGCCTTTGGAAGCGTGCTTGGGGGGATGATCCTTCTACGCGTGGGTATCGGCGAGCTTTATGACGTCCGAATAGCACCGCTCTGGGCCACATTTTTTTTCGCAGCTTGTGTCGTACTCGATCTCGTTATCTATGGTTTGCCGCGTAGCACGCTTCGGCACGCCATATCTTATCAAACACCGTTTGCCCTGGTCGTTCTCGCCAGTGCTGTGGCGGTCTTTGCTTCAGCGCGCCACGCGAAGATCGATCGGGTCCTCGGCTTTCTGCTCGTTGCAACCGGTCTACATTTCTTTGCGAAAGCTGCGCTGGCGGTGACCGCGGGTGCTGGTACCAAAGCCGCCGATTACGTTCACACGAACTATGCAGTGATTTCTCAGGGATCGACTGCGGTGTTGATTGTAGCGGTGGGTCTGACACTGCTTTCGGTGCTCGTCCTCGATATCATGGCTGACGAGCGCAGCAATTCCGAAAGGGACATGCTTTCGGGTCTTGCCAACCGCCGAGGCTTCGAGAATGGTGTCTCCGCTGCGCGCCTGGTTGCACCTGCTGTCCTACATTCTGTCATGATCTGCGATATCGATCGCTTCAAAAGTATCAACGACACGTTCGGACACCATGCCGGGGACCAAGTGATCCGAGCCTTTGCCGACCTCCTGAAATCCATAGCCGAGCCGGATTTTATCGTCGGGCGTATCGGCGGGGAGGAGTTTGGGGTGTTTATGCCGAACACCACGGTCGATGCGGCCATGCTATTTGCCGGTGTTGCGCGGCGCGAGACGATGGCAATCACTGTAGAGGGTTTGCCTAAGTCGCTAACCGTGAGCGCAAGTTTCGGTGTCGCGGAAGTCGTCGCCGGGGAGAGTCTTGACGACACAATGCGCCGGGCCGACATGGCGCTTTACGAAGCAAAGCGAGCCGGAAGAAATTGCGTTAGACAGGCTCGAAGTGCCCGTTCTGCGTCGCCGGATATTCGGGTGGTGTCGTGAAAACGGGCTGTTCAGGCCAGACTATTTCTAGCCCTTAAAGTTGCCTGCTTTTGGAGCCTGCGTGAGACAGTAGCGGCATAGTCCGAAAAGCGCTATCAGTGGCCGGAATGGCCGGCAGAGACATATTTTACGATTACAGCAGAAAACGGAGCGAGTAACGACGTGCTCTTGGTGGCAGGACTGCCGTGGCGATGTCCACCCGCTAAATTGGCGGCTTGGCACCGGCACATCCCCGCGATAGTCGTAAAATCCTTTCGCCGACTTTCGTCCGACCCAGCCGGCTTCGACGTATTTGACCAGCAGGGGACTGGGTCGATATTTGCTGTCCGCGAGCCCGACGCGCACTAACTCATAACGGAGAGGCAGGTGTCCAGACCGATGAAATCGGCAGGTTCGAGCGGTCACATTGGGCGATCGGCACCCAGCCGCATACTGTTGTCGATTTCGCGAACTGAGTTCGCCCCCTCGTGCAGAGCGTAGACCGCTTCATTGATCATTGAAATGAGGTCCGATGCACGGTGAAGCCCGGATAGTCATCTACGACCACAGCAGTTTTGCCGAGTCGCTTGATGACGTCATAAACCGTCTCGAATGTTTCTCTGCTGGTCGCATCGCCCCGGATCAGCTCCACCAGCTGCATCGCAGGTGCCGGATGGGGGTCGCAAGGGCGGCCCGGCTGTTCACATTTCAGCCATGCCTTGTCGAACAAAAAAAGAAGTTCATTTTCTCGAAGCGTTTCGGCGAGGCGGAGGCAGATGCCCCTATAGCCAGCCGTTGTTCAGACGCCGTACAATGATGCCGTCGTGAGTGAGCTGATCACATGGGCCGATCAAAGCCCAAAGGATGCCATATACGGGAAGCCGCGAGCGCGGAGGAATACGCATGTGGTCGACACGATGACGCAACCGGTCGTCGTCATCGATCAGAATTTCTGCGTGACGACAGCCAACAATGCGTTCATAGAAGCCTTCGGGGTCGACAGGGACGACATTCTCTCAGAAAATATCTTCTCTCTCGGAAACAGACAGTGGGACATTCCCGAACTCCGACAGCTCGTTTCCGCTGTCGTTCCTCGGGCGGCCGCGATCATCGGCTTCGAGGTGAGCCACGACTTTCCGAACATCGGGCCACGGACCTTCCTCCGTGGACGCGCGGCGGCTTATCCATTCCGACGACAACAGCCGCAATATCCTAGTTATGTTCGAGGACGTGACGGAACGCCAACGTCACGACGCTGAAATGGACTTCATTGTCGCGGAAATGCGGCATCGAATGAAGAACATGTCGGTTGTTGTCCGATCCGTCATCACGAACACACGGGCCGATCAGCCTGATGCGGCGAACTTCAAAGAGGCTTTGCTCGGTCGCCTCGACGTGACGTTCAAGGCGCAGGACATCGCCGCCCGTTCCGAGACTGCCGATTTCGAATTCCTCATCAGGGAGTCGATCAGCATCGGAGTTTCGAAACGGCTCGATTGCTCAGGTCCGACCGTCGAGGTGCCAAGCGCGAAAGTGCTTCCAGTCAGCATGATTTTCCACGAGCTTTCCACCAACGCGATGAAATACGGTGCGATATCCGAGCCGCAAGGTCGCATCCACGTGAGCTGGGAGTTGGAAACCGGAACGCGAGGGCGCCAATTGATCGCCTGTCAATGGCGCGAGAAAGGCGGGCCACCTGTTTCGGATCCGCAGCGGAGGGGCTATGGGAGCGAACTGATCGAAGGGCTCAGCGTCCACATCGCAGGATCGGTGGAACTTTCCTATCCCGCTGAGGGTTTTATCGCTCTAATCAAGATCCCGGTGTGAGAAATGTGAGCGCCCCCGAGGAAGTGGAAACCACGGCGACAGCGTTCTCGTGGTCGAGGACGAGGCGGCAGAAGGTCACGCCAGTGGCGGTGGAGCTTGAGAAGCGAGGCATCCCCTTTGTGCTTGCAACCGCATCCGCAGCGCACGAACTGGCTCCCTTCCCTATCCTCGCCACCGCGTTGAATGTGGGAAAGCCCACCGATTAAGGTCAACTTGTCCGAGCCATTCGTAAGCTGATCGACGGCTAGTAGGGATCGCGCCACTTACCGACAAGCACCTTCCGCACTTGCCAACCGCGATCAGTGAGCGAGACGGCTGTCCAGAGATTGAGGGTTCATGGCGAACCGCGACTTGCGCGCCGCGTTAAGCTACATGTTTCATCTGCGCGCGTAGCTTCTTGCGGAAGACCTAGGCCGGCGTCCGATGGCCGAGACATTCGCCCGGTGTCGCATCGAGCTGATTGCTGATCTCGGACTTCGAGTTTTCTTCTGGATCGCGCCGAAGACCTGAGACATGGCGACCAGCACGACCTGCGCATCGACGAAGTCTTCGAGCTTCAGCTTGAGATCCTTCGCCAGTCGCCGCTCATTGCTGCGGCTCCGACTGGAGGCAACTGCCATTGCAGCGATGCGTCTGCACGTGGAGCGCGACCCCATAGTGGCAATCTCTTTAATTCTCGAATCCCGTCATAGCCCTGCTGTGCAGGCATCCGACTAGAACTTGTCATTCTGTGCACACCTTGAACAGCTTGTCCTTCACTGAGAATAACTCGGTGACCGAGCATCTGCCCCGTTAGACCTTCGGCAAGAAACATATTCGGCGACTATCATATTTGCCGCATCGGTCACGGACCAACCGCTCTTCACGATCAGGTCAGTTGCGAAGGTACCTCATGAATTGGTCGCCTGAAATTTTCGGTCGCGACTGCATCGATTGCCGTGTCATTGCGGCACCGTTCGCTCGATAGCGGACTCGGAATTTCTCCACTTCGATCCAGAGCAACTGGACTTCGGGTGAAAGCAGGACATGTTTTCTTCGCTTGAAAAAGCCGAACATCTCCACCTCGCGTATGTCTCCAAAGCATTCGCGTCCATCATTTCGCGGTCTATGGATTTGCCTTGAGATAGACAATCAGGTCTTCAATTTCGAAACCCCAGAGGCCCGAAAACGAATCGTGGTGCCAGACACCTTCCTGCTCGGCTTCGAAAGGAATCCCCACAAATCGATGACCGTCCAGACCAACCCGTCCTCTCCCGCCTTCCGCATCGCCGGGAATAGTTGTATCCCGCGAGACCGCCTGCCTTTTTCCGACGACGTTCTTGAGCGACGGACGGAAGGACATCGCCACCACATCGACCCTCACCTCCTGGTGATCTTCATACCAGATACCCGGCAACACCGTCCCACAGAAGCTTCACAGCAGTCACAGCAAGCAGTGCGTAGCATGCGCGGAAGATCTGGCGTTGATCGAGACGTCCATGAAGTCGCCAGCCCATTCCGACACCACTGGGAACCGCGAGCAAGCATACGGCCATTAGCACCAGGTCAGCACCTTCCGGCCGCACCAGCATCAACCACGGAACGGCTTTGGTGGCATTGCCGACCGTGAAGAAGAGGCTGGTCGTTCCCGCATAGACTTCCTTGGTCAAACCGAGCGGCAGCAGGTACATCGCAAGCGGCGGTCCGCCGGAATGAGCAACCATCGTGGTGATGCCCGACGCCAGCCCGGCTGCAACAGCCTTGGGTGTCGATCGAGGCCGAATGGAAACGCCGCCGCCTCCCGCGAGCCACAGCCCAACGAAGATCAGTGTGACGACAGCCATGACGATTTCGATCGCATGATGGTCGAGAAAGCGGAAAAGCAGATATCCGCTCCCGATTCCGACAATAAGTCCGGGAAGCAACGGGGCGAGATCCTGCCGCGACCACGTGTTTGGCTTCCAATAGCGGAGCGCGTAGAGGTCCATGGCGACAAACAGGGGAGCGAGCAGGCCACCGGCGGTTACCGGATCCATCACGAGCGACAGGAGCGGGATCCCGACAATAGCGAATCCTCCTCCGAACGCCCCTTTCAGGAAGCAGATCAAGAAGACCCCTGTGAAAGCGACCAGAACGGTCATCAAGGTCAGATCTGCAGCGATTGGCTGGGTGGTCACGACCTCCTCCCTCGGCTGTAGGCATGCACCTGGCCGAAGGCTGCGGCCTCGATTTCAGAGCGCGCAAGACCGATGTCCTTCAGAGCATCGTCGTCAAGTTCGCGAAGCTTTGACACCGCGATACGACGCCCGTAGTGGCGCAGAACCTTCCTGAATGCTGAGAGCACTGTGATCATTTCCATTCTCCATCGGTTGACCCGCTGCAACGCGAGGCCGTCGTCGCTTCCGCTGGTCGAGATCGGCAGGCGGCCTGGAATGATTGCGGTTGTGATAGTGCCCCGCGCCACCGGTTGACGAGGGCATTATGCTCCGATACTATATCGGTACAATAAAAACATTGATCTCGGAGCAATGATGGCGAATTCCGAATATCTGAAGCTCGCCGACACGATCGCCGCGCAGATCGCCGCCGGGGCTCTTAAACCTGGCGATCGCCTGCCACCGCAGCGAGCATTCGCGTATGAGCGTAAGATTGCTGTCTCCACTGCAAGCCGGGTTTACGCAGAGCTTCTGCGCAGAGGACTGGTCGTTGGCGAGGTCGGTCGAGGCACGTTCATATCCGGTGAAGCGAGGCGGGGCGCCGCCGCACCGGGCGAACCCCGCGACGTTCGGATCGATCTCGAGTTCAACTACCCCACCCTCCCCAACCAAACGGCCATCGTCGCCAGGAGCCTGGAGGGACTGGGTCAGCCTGCGGCGTTGGAGATTGCCTTGAGACAAGCGACCAGCGTCGGCACCCGTGGAATACGCGACGTCGCGGCGGCCTATTTCGCGAGAACCGAGTGGTCTCCGAACCCGGAGCAACTCGTATTCACTGGCAACGGCCGCCAGAGCATCGCGGCGGCGCTAGCGGCCGTTGTTCCGAACGGCGGACGATGCGGCGTCGAGGCCCTGACCTATCCATTCATAAAGGGCGTCGCGATCCGACTGGGCATCTCGTTGGTTCCGGTCGCGATGGATTCTTCGGGCTTGCGTCCAGACGCGCTACGCAAGGCGCACGAGGAGGCAAACCTGTCGGCAATCTATGTTCAGCCAGCAGTGCACAATCCTTTGGGAACGACAATGCCGGCTTCCCGTCGACGCGATCTCGTTCGCGCCGCCGATGAGCTTGATCTTTGGATCGTCGAGGACAATGTGTACAGCTTTCTCGAGGACGAGCCGCCACTTGCCAGTCTCTCTCCGGATCGCTGCATCGTCGTCGACAGCCTTTCCAAGAAGATTGCACCGGGGCTCACCTTAGGGTTCATCGTCCCCCCGCCTGCGCTGCGCGAAAGCGTGATGGCGGCAGTGCGCTCCGGAGGCTGGACCGCATCGGGCTTCGCATTCGCTGCGGCGGAGCGTCTGATGACGGACGGGGCTGCCGCAGAACTTGCGCGCCTGAAGCGTGGCGACGCGCAGGTACGCCAGGCGCTCGCCGCCGAGTGTCTCGCGGGGTTCGACTTCCAGGCCAATCCGAACTGTTATCATCTGTGGCTGACGCTGCCGCAGCACTGGCGCTCCCAGAGTTTCGTGGCGGCCGCAGCCCGTCGCGACATCGCATTGACCCCGTCGACAACCTTCGCCGTCAACCCCGGCCACGCGCCTAACGCCGTCAGGCTTGCCCTGGCGGCGCCTTCAATCGATCAGCTCGAGACGGGACTCCGCACGCTTGCCGCCCTACTCCGGTCCAGTGACCACGATCTCGAAGCGACGGAGTGAAGAACTTCCAGTCGATTAACTCGACACCTTGGCTGGAGTTGTCAGCTTACACGTTCGGTCGTTCGTGCCGGTGGCAGAAGCTGCCATTTGCCTGGCATTGGGAGAAGTCTGTTTATCGGGCCTCATGTGCCGCCGGCCGCCCAATGCCGAGTGATCGCCGCAAGTGGCCGAATCCCTCATGGGGGCGAGCACCACGCTCGAGCCTCCCTTCGATTGACGTTTCCTGCTTTGTCCTCCGATCTTGGGTCGCGGCAAATTCACGCGCAGCTTGGATGAACGCTGTGAAAGCCGCTGGCGGATTCTGTAGTACAACGCTAGTGGTGCTAGAGAGGGTGGCCAGTCTCTAAGGACGCGTATCGCCGAGGAAGCCGGCTCAGCTATGACGCGGCGATCCAGGTGATCATGAACTCGCTTGGCGGCATACCGCTCGGACGACCGGCCAAGCCGGAAGAGGTGGCGGACCTGATCGCCTTCCTGGCATCTGATAGAGCGTCATCGATCACCGGCACCGAGCATGTGATCGACGGTGGGACCGTGCCCACCACCTAAAGCACGTGCGTACCGTACCGTTCGGTGTGTGGACATGACCTGTCTGAGCTACGGTAAATGTCACCAAAGGTCGCAAACGCCTCCGCGATTTGGCGAAGTGCTCGTGCATAGGCATCACTTGCCCCATTGGCCAAACGCCGGCCTGCGCAATGATGCGGCGGTGGGCCGTAGAGGCGCGTAGCCGCATAATGGTAACTTCTTGGTCTGTAAACCTGGCGCTCACATGACTGCAATGATGGCGGAAGTGATCATTGAGCTCACCTGTTCTGTGGTTGCAATTCCATCCGGGCCCCAACTCCGGTCAGTCTATTTCCGGCCGCGTCATAGAACCGAGAGCTCTGCGTTCTCCCTCTGGCCAATGGTGGCCATAGGAGAACTGAAATGGGTATCTCACAATACGATCCTGCTGCACTGGGTCGACCTGCTTGGAACGCAGGCAAGCAAGTTGGCGTCAAGAAGCCCCTGAAGCAGCGCAAGATCTGTGCAGTGTGCTTCTTTCTCGACCGAGAAGGAAGGATGCGAGATCGAGCGCGTTCGATCTCGCCATCGACAGCGAGCTCCGCGGCTGCGATTTGCCAAAAATCAAAATTGGGACCCTCGTCACGTGCCACGAAATTCGAACTCGAGCGATGGTCGTTCAGAAGACCGGCCGCACGGGGAGGAACAGTCGATGACTATGTCTCTCCCCAGTCGAGTCGACCACCCGATCATCTCAGCACACGGCAACATGCCAGACTGGTCGATGAGTGGGTCACTGGGATTTGGCTGCGTCGGCAAGATCACGGCACGCATTCCCTTCGACGAACGAAGGCTGCCTTGATCCAAGGCCAGTGGCAACCTCCGAGCGATCCAGATCCTGCTTGGCCATACCAAGATTACTCAGTGAGGTATCTCGGCGTTGACATAGACCTCGCCGAGCGCACGGAGATCTAAAAATTTGCAGCACCGTACCGGGCGATGCCGTTCGTGCATAATCGAGCGGCACCGTCGATTCGAGGAAGCGACGGTGCCGCCGGCATTTCAGCCGTTCGGACACGATGGCCAGGTCCCAAAGGCTGCCATCGAGTTGAGCGCAATAAAACCCGAAGATGGCAGCAATGCTGGCATGTCAATGGCAACAGGTGTCACCCGGCACTCCCGGGTGACAGGTTGAAGGCCGCGGTCCGGTCGATGTCGTCAAGACCTGATGAACGAGAGCAGGTCGGAGTTGAGGACATCCGCATGTGTTGTCAGCATGCCATGGGGGTATCCTGGATAGGTCTTCAGCGACCCGTTCCTGAGCAGGTCGACCGCACGCGGCACGGAACTCGCAAAGGGGACGACCTGATCGGCCTCGCCATGCATCACCAATACCGGCACGGTAATCTTCTTGAGGTCTTCCGTATAATCTTCCAGCCAAGAGTCGACAGTCGCGTAGTGAGCCAGGGCCCCCCCGGTCATGCCCTGACGCCACCAGTTTGCAATGATCGCCTCCGAAGCCTCGGCCCCGTCCAGGTTGTAACCGTAGAACGGGTTTTCAGGGACGAACCGGAAGAACTGCGAGCGGTTGCCAAGCACGCCCGCGCGGATCGCTTCGAACCACTCCGGCGGCTGACCGGATGGGTTGTCCTCGCTCCGGTACATGTTCGGCGTCAGGGAAGCGACGAGTACCGCCTTCGAGACCCGCTCCGGGTGGCGGGCGACATAGCGAGCTACCTCGCCGCCACCCGTGGAGTGGCCGATGTGGATCGCGCCGCGCAGGTTGAGGTGCTCAGTGAGGGCCGCGAGGTCGGCAACCCAGTGGTCCATGTCGTTGCCGGTGCCGGGCTGGTCGGACCGGCCGTGGCCGCGCCGGTCGTGGGCGATCACCCGGTACCCGGCTTGAAGAAAGAAGGTCATCTGAGCGTCCCAGTCGTCCGCCGACAGCGGCCAGCCGTGGCTGAAAACGATCGGCTGGCCTGAGCCCCAGTCCTTGTAGAAGATGTTTACGCCGTCCGTGGTAGTGATTGTAGGCATGGTCTCGCTCCATCCGTGCTGTTAACTCATTTAAAGTCATAATTGCTCAACTAGAGCCACTCACCCACGCGCGCTGAAATAAACAACGCAAGATTGTCAGGAATACCTCATCTTTCCTTTCGACTCGCGAGCGAAATACTCCGGTGAGGCGTGTTCGATTGTATCCCGAAATTGCGACATTGATTAAATCCTACTTTTATCAAAGACAAATACCTTGTACGTTCGAGCTATGCCTTGAAGGTATAGCGAAGACCCGATGGAACTGAGGCATTTGCGCTATTTTGTTGCTGTTGCGGAGGAGGGAAGCTTCCTGACCGCAGCCGAACGGCGGCTTCACACTTCCCAGCCTTCACTCAGCAGGCAAATTCGCGATCTTGAAACCGAAGTCGGTGTGAAACTGTTGGAACGGCAGTCGCGCGGCGTGACGCTCACCGCTGCCGGTAAAGTGTTTCTTGATCACGCGCGGCTGGCGTTGTTGCAAGTCGAGGCCGCTGCGGAAGGAGCCCGGCGGGCAGAACGGCCAGAAAAACAGTCGTTCGCTATCGGTTTTCTCGCAGGCCAAGAGGTCGTGTGGCTACCCCATGCATTGCGCATCATTCATGAGGAAGCGCCGGGGGTTGATATTATATTGTCTAGCCAGTCTTCCCCAGACCTTGCTCTGGCACTGATGCGAGGCAAGCTGGACGTCGCTTTCCTTCGCCCCGAGACGCAGAGTCTTGGTGTCTCCTTCAAGTTTTTAGCTAAGGAGCCACTGATCGCCGTGATGCCGGCGGACCACCGCTTGACGTCGCGTAAAAAGATCCAGCCCCAGGACCTTGCGCGCGAAACTTACGTGAGTTCGGCTAGAATTTCTCCCGTATTGCAATCGGTAATCCAAGATTACGCGTCGAGCGTCGGGATCACACTCGAGGCAGAGTACGAAGGCGAAGGCCTACCATCAGCAATGTCGCTCGTCGTGTCTACAGGTGGAATAACGCTTATTCCGCTTTATGCGCAAAATATGCTGACTCCAAATGTCGTTGCTAGAGCACTTGAGGGTGTGCCTCCGACAATTGATCTCACCTTAGGATACAACGATTCAAATTCCTCACCTTTGCTCCGCCGATTTTTGTCTCGTTCTGATGAACTAGTCGCGAACGTACAGAATCAGAGCATCATCCGCTATGCTGAGGTTCCATAGTAGAGATCAAGCTTTGTCGGAGGGGCGCCGCATCCAGAACTGACGGACTGGTTTTAGGGACATTTTCCTTTCGCCGATGTCGGTTTACAGTCGAATGCCGACTTTGTTCACGGACCCTGCCGACCGCAAACGATCAGGACTATGTTGAGATCAATCTTGCAGATATTGGCGCGGACTTTGTCGCGACCTCGATCACCTAGGCCGCCCGTTGCGGCTTGAAAGTGTCGATGCCGGTACGCCTCAAGACCTTGGTGCGTGAGATTGCCCCCGCGGCCGTCTGAACTTCTCAGATTGATGCTTCGCACTTGTTGCTGGAAGGTGATCCCGTCCCATGATGACGGCAATGGGCCGCCCTTAGATCTACAGAAATCGGTTCCGCCGTCAGTATTTGCGTTCGCTGTTGCTGTGGGGGCCCGTTATTCCTGGACCGGCCTAGAGGCTCATCTCACCCCGTGATGGGCCTTGTTGCGTCAGCACCCCTTGGTCACCGGCTCTCTGGTGTGTTTGCTTTGAGCGACGTAACGTTCGTTTCGTCGACTAAGAGCTTCCGCCCTCGACCTTCGTAAGAGAATGTCGCCCGCTTAAGCGCCCATTTCAGAAGCTTTCGACGCGTGTTGGCGACCCTATCGGCATGGACGAGAGGCGTCGCCATGGCGAGGGTCAAGCAGCTCCCACAGCTTTGACGACCTCCGGCGTCCGCCCAGACGCGCGGGAGCGCCAGCTGGTTGCCCTCCCTGAGCGCCTTGCCGACAACCGCGATCTTTCATGGCATGTGGCGAGATGCCGAATCTCGCGGACGCGATGCTGGCGCCGGTCGTGACGCCTGTCTGCAGGATTGACGCTGCAAGGCTTCGATCCCGAGCCGCAGCACGACTAAAGAGGGCACGGGAACTGTTGGATACGCACATCGTTATTGTCGGACCATGGAGGACAAAATGTCGAACGTTTCGAAGACTGGTACCGACGAAGTCAACAATGCGACCAATCCCAATACATTTGGACGTTCAGTGGAGAGCCAGGCTCAAATCGCCGACGCTGCAGCGGCGGGGGCGTCCGGGGATGCTGGTGAGACGCTTCGAATCTATCGTCTGGAGCCGATCGCCGAGCCAGATGATCCGCGTTGGGGCAATTCGCCAGGACATGACGTAGTGATTGTCGCCGCAAGAACGGCGGGGGATGCGCGGATCGTCGCGGCGAGCCGTGAACTAGACTTCATGGAGGTTGACGCCGCGCCCGCAGATGACGTTACCACGGTCAACGCGAGCGCATTTCGCGACGACAAGCTCTACACGGTGATCGAGATCGACAGAAACCGCACCGATGTCTCGCGCGGCGTCTTGGAGGGGGAGATTTCGGTGGAAACGATCCGGCCAGTTCAGCCCGACTGACGATGGAAATAGCTCTTCAAACGAGTTAATTGGCGCTGCTCGAGGCCTCTCGCCTCGAGCGCTATCACGCACTGGACAGTGTTTAGGGCGCTTTCGAACTCGATGAATACTTCGTCCCCACTGAACTTGATGATCAATCCGTGGTGAGAGGGTCAGACAGCGTTCCCATGGGCGTGCCTCCATGTGAATTCTCCTATCCGATCGAACCCGACCCCAAAGATGAGGTCGCTTTTCTTTCTCATGATTGGAAGGCCGCCAACATGGCAGCCTTAAACTTAAGATCTATAGGTCAGCAAAAGTTTGCCGGTTATTCCGCAGCCTGTGCCACGTCGTCACGATGATGAATTTCAGTCCCAAGGACCTTCAGGCACTCGCGAATGAACGCCGCAAGTGCTGTCCATCCCTTCGCCGAAACCATAGTTCCATCAACGAGTGCCTCCGTCGGCGACAGATCGACGTAGGTGCCACCGGCGAGTGTCACTTCAGGCTCGCAAGCGCCAAGAGCACCAACCCGCTTGCCGCGCACGACCCCGTCGACGGCGATCAGGATCTGGACCCCATGGCAGATCGTGAAGATGGGCTTCCGGGTCTCGTGGAAATGGCGAACCATCGCCTGGACGCGCTTGTCGGTGCGGATGTATTCAGGACCGCGCCCGCCCGCCGCGTAGACCGCGTGGTACTGATCAATTTGCGCCTCGGCTTCCGAGAAGGTCTTGTTGATCGTGAAAAAATGGCCGAGCTTCTCGGTGTAGGTCTGGTCGCCCTCGAAGTCGTGTAGCGACGTCTTGATCAGATCCCCTGCCTTCTTGTCCGGGCAGACCACATGCACCGTATGGCCGACCGCTTCCATCGCCTGCTGGTAGACGAAGATTTCGTACTCCTCGGTGAACTCGCCCGTCAGCATCAGTATCTTCTTGCCTGGCATGATTTTACTCCTCTTAGGTCATGCGATGGGGCGGCGCTGGC
Source organism: Rhizobium sp. BK181 (assembly GCF_014193305.1). Lineage (NCBI taxonomy): Bacteria > Pseudomonadati > Pseudomonadota > Alphaproteobacteria > Hyphomicrobiales > Rhizobiaceae > Rhizobium > Rhizobium sp. BK181. Next base: position 38,692 of record NZ_JACHZA010000018.1, on the reverse strand, counting down.
CGCCCCGGTGACGTTGATAATCAGAACGGAGAGTCCGGGAAGTAGTATTCCTTGGCATTCTCCTGGGTGATAAGCGGCGCATCCAGCTTGACCGCTCCACGCACGGGCGCCTGGCCGACGAGGTTGGCGACCGTCATGTAGATCGCAGTCTTGATCATGGCAGGCGGGTAAGGCGTCTCGACCGGGGTCATTGCGTCACCGTCGATGACCTTTTTGACGATGTCCTTCATACCGTTACCGCCGAGCGCCAGCTTGATGTCCTTGCGACCTGACTCCTTGACGGCCTCCAGTACGCCAAGCAGCATGTCGTCATCGTTTGCCCATACAGCATCGATCTTCGGGTACTTGGCAAGATAGTCCTGCATGAGTTTGAAGGCTTCATCGCTGTTCCAGTTCGCGTACTGGATGTCCAGAACCTTGAGATCGGTGCCCTTGATGGCATCCTGAAATCCTTGGATACGCTCATCGTCAATCACGGTCGGAATGCCGCGTAGCACGACGAGATTGCCTTTGCCGCCGAGCTTTTCGATCATGAACTTCGCCGTGTTACGGCCTACGGCGATGTTATCGCCCGCCAGATAAAGGTCCTGGATGGACGGGTCGTTAAGACCCCTGTCGACGACGGTGATGAACGTCCCCGAATCCTTGACGGCCTTCACAGGCGTGGTCAGTTCCTCGGACGTGTAGGGCAGGATGACCAGCGCATCGAGCTTGCGGCCTGCCGAGAGATCTTCAAGCGCGCTTACCTGTGCGGTTGCCGAGGGCGAGGTCTTGACGACGACTTCGACGTTGGGAAACGAAGCGTTGATTTCCTTGGCTGCCGCCTGAGCGTGATAAACGATACCTGCCGTCCATCCGTGATCGGCTGCGGGGATCGAAACCGCGACGACCTTCTTGTCGGCGGCAAATCCATGACTTGCAATGAACAAAGTACTCACGGCCGCGGCCGCTATCCATTTCGTAGTAGACATTCCATTCCTCCCAGAATTTGGACCGAAGACCGTGAACCCGTGTGGTCCTGACACGGATTATTTCGAAAACCTTTGAATGAGCATGGCGATAATAATGATGACGCCCTGGACACCAGCTACGAGGTATTCCGAGACGAAATCGGAAAGCACCATCAGGTTGGCGATGAGTTCAAGAATGACCGCGCCCGCGACCGTTCCCCAAATGTGTCCCTTGCCGCCCCGCAGCGCTGTTCCGCCGATCACCACCGCGGTGATGACCTGCAGTTCCCAAAGAACACCTGTCGTCGGAGTGGCTGCTCCGAGTCTCGGCACGTAGCAGATGGCGGCGATTGCAACGCAGGCACCCTGGATCGCGTAGGCGATAGTGCGGGTCTTAATGATCGAGATGCCGGAGTAGCGCGCGACGTCCTCGTTGGCGCCGACGGCTGCGCATTTGCGCCCGTACTTCATCTTGTAGAGGATGAAGGATGCGATCGCGGCAACTGCGAGCGAGATCACGATAGGCAGTGGTATACCTGCGACCGTCCCGAAATACACCGGACGGTAAGCGTCGCGTAGGCTCCGGTCGATCGGGATCGTGCCTCCGTCCGACATGTAGGTAATCAGCGCCCTGAAAATGCCCATCGTGCCGAGCGTGGCAATGAACGGCTCGATCTTCCCGACAGTGACGATCAGGCCATTCATGAGGCCGCAGAACAGCCCCACGGCTACAGCCACGACCATGCCAGCCGGGATTGCCGACACCCCCCACTCCGGGGCCATCCGGTTCATGAACATGATGGTGATTCCGGTGATGAACGCGGCCATTGATCCGACGGACAGATCAAGCCCACCCGAGGAAATCACGAACGTCGCGCCGACGGCGATGATGGCGATGAAGGCGCTTCTCGTGATGACATTGCCGAGGTTGGTCGCGGACAGAAAGTCCGGATTGATCGCAAAGCCGATCACCATCAGCACGGCCAAAGCGACAAAGGGTCCGACGTCGGCCCAGCCGATATTCCATTCCCGCTCCGGTCTAACCGAAGTGGAGCCTGTTAATACGGTCATCTTGTTCCTCTCTGAACACGTTCAGCGGCATCGCTCGTCGCCAAGAGCGCGACATTGTGTTCTGTCATCTCTTCGCCAGAGACCTCTCCTGCGATGCGCCCTTCCCGCATCACAAGGATCCGATGGCAGATGCCGATCAGTTCCTGCATCTCCGACGAGATGACGATGCAGGTCTTGCCCTGCGAGACCAGCAGCTGAATGAAGGCGTAGATCTGCGCCTTGTTGGCGATGTCGATGCCGCGCGTTGGCTCATCGATCACGACGATCGACGGTGCGGTCAGCAGTACCTTGGCGAGCAGCAGCTTCTGCTGGTTGCCGCCTGAGAGCTGGCCCGCCTGGACCCTCGTACTCTTGAGGCGAATATCGTATTGCTCGATTGCGTCAGCGAGCGCGGCCCGCTCGCGGCGACGGTGCATCAGGAGCCCGGGGTGAAAGCGACCGAGAGCCGATAACGTCAGGTTAGGCGCCAATCCTTCCCGCAGAAGAAGACCTTTTCCCTTTCGGTCCTCGGTCAAATACCCGATGCCCGCATCGAGTGCTGCCCGCGGCGAATGGATGTCGATGGGCTTGCCCAGCAACTCAACCACACCTTTTGCCGGGCGCAATCCCATGATGCCTTCGAACAGTTCCGTCCTACCGGCACCGATCATCCCGGCAAAACCCAGTATCTCGGACTTGCGCACCTGGAAGGACACGCCCTTGACGAAACCTGGCACCGAGAGGTCTCGAACAGTCAGTTCCACGCCGCTTGACGCCTTTACCCGCTTGGGCGGATAGAGCGCGGCGAGATCGCGGCCGACCATCAGGCGAGCCATGTCCATCTGGCTTAGGGTGTGGCCGGGATAGCTGCCAACCATCTTGCCGTCACGTAGCACCGTTACCTTGTCGGCCAGGCGTTGCACCTCATCGAGCCGGTGGCTGATGTATAGAATTGCGGTGCCTTGTTCTTTCAGTCGCATGATGATCGAAAGCAGACGCTCGACCTCTTCCTCGGTGAGGACTGCAGTCGGCTCGTCGAAGATCGCAAGCTTGTAATCGTCGAGAAGCGCGCGGGCGATTTGAACGAGCTGGCGATCAGCGAGCGATATGTTGCGCACCAGCGCGTTGGGTGACGCATCACAGCCGAGTTCGGAGAGCTTCTCCCTGGCGATACGACGCATGGCCTTGTCGTCGACGACGCCGTTTCGCATCCGCTCACGACCGAGGAACAGGTTTTCTGCAACGGTAAGCGCGTCAGCGAGCAGGATCTCCTGGTGGACAAGAACGATACCTGCCTGTTGAGCCTGCTCCGGCCTGGAGAACCGGACCGCACCATCGCTCATGGAAAGCGACCCGGTGCTCGGTTCGGCGTAGCCCGACAAGAGGCGCATGAAGGTCGACTTGCCAGCACCGTTTTCGCCGATGACCGCGTGGATCTCACCCGGGAAGATTTCGAGGGAGACATCAGATAGAACCGTAACTGGTCCGTACTGCTTGGAGACACCCTCGGCGCGCAGAACGGGAGCGCGCGCAACGCTGTGGGTCTCAGTCGCCGAGGCCCCTCCGTTTCGTTCCATGCTCACAACGCTCGACATCGGCGGCCTCTTAATCGAACGCGGGGAGCAGTCGGTCACGTGAGTGCTCGAGATGGACACGCATTGCCGCTTCGGCTGCGGAAGCATCGCCCGCAGCGAACGCGGTGATCAGAGCCTCATGTTCATCTAGAGCCTCCTCGGTGACCCGAGAGTGAAACATCAATCGGAAAATGTGAAAGTGCGTGTGTTGATGGTTCAGCGTCTCGCGAATGAGCTCGTTTCCAGCGATTTCGAGAATCTTGTCGTGGAAGAGCGCGTCCTGGCGAGCGAAGGTCGAATAGCGCAGTCGTTCGTCGCCGCCGTCCCGGCGGCCCATCACACCTGCGGCCTCTTTAAGTGCGGAGAGCTTGTGCTCATCCATGACAGATGCAGCCTTGGCTGCGCTCGCAGGCTCAAGCAGCAGACGGAGCTGATAGAGTTCATCAAAACGCCTGCGAGCGATCTGAGGCGCTGCGCTGTATCCGATGAGATGGGTCTTAACCACAAGCCCTTCTCCCTCAAGGCGACCGAGCGCCTCGCGGATAGGGGTTTGCGATACGTTGAGTTCACGGACGAGGTTATCGACGGTGATCCTTGCGCCTGGGGCAATCTTCAAGGACATCAACTGGGCGAAGATCGCGTCATAGACACTGCCTGCGAGGCTGTTGCTCCGCTGAATGAATCCACTTGGGTCGGGCGCTTCGTTCAACATCGTTATATTCCGGTCCTGCATTATTTTTTGCCTCTTGACACAAACCATCGCTAACACGATGCTCCGCGATATGCAATCCCATATCCTATAGGATTTTATATCGGAGATGTTGTGAGGGTAGATAAAGACGGCGCCATGGCGTTAGCAACACGCCTCCTTGCGGACCGCGGAACACCTGCGGCCCACGCTGCAATGCAGGCACGCGTGCTGGTGGAAGGGGAGCTGAAAGGCCATCCCTCCCATGGCCTGCAGCGGCTACCGCGTATCTTGTCCCGCATTGAGCGCGACCTTATCGATACATCGGCTGCGGGAATGCAAAACTGGCGCTCGTCCTCTTTCCTTGAGGTTGATGGCCAGAAAGGACTGGGACCGGTCGTCGCCCATGCCGCGCTCGAGCGGATCGCTGACAAGGCTCGTGCAACTGGCATTGCAGTTGCTGGCATCCGCAACTCCAACCATCTTGGCATGCTTGCGCACTACGTCGAATGCGTGGCCGATCGCGGCCAAATCGGCATTGCCATGTCCTCGAGCGAAGCGCTTGTTCACCCCTATGGAGGGACGCGCGCGCTCCTCGGAACCAACCCGCTCGCGATCGCTGTTCCCACGGCCGGAAGGCCGCTCATTGTCGATCTGGCAACCGGTCTCGTTTCAATGGGCAAGATCCACCATCATGCTGCCAACGGCGTCGCCATTCCTCAAGGTTGGGCTCGCGACAGCAACGGAAAGCCGACCACGGATGCCGCAGCTGCCACAAGGGGTTCGATCGCGCCTTTCGGCGATGCAAAGGGGTACGCTCTCGGGATAGCGCTCGAGCTCCTCGTCGCCTCGATCGCTGGTTCGGCGCTGGCTCCCGACGTGCGCGGCACGCTCGACGCCGACAATATCTGCAACAAGGGAGATGTGCTGATCGTCATTGACGTTGCTGCAGAGCCAGCCCTGCTCCGGCGCTTCAGTGACTATCTCGAGCGAATCCGAACTTCCATCCCCGCTGATCCTTTGCGCCCCGTCACAGTTCCCGGCGACGGCGCATCGTCGCGGTGTGAACAGGCGCACAAGGACGGGATCGAGATCAGCCCCAAACTGTGGGACGAGCTCAACGCACTTTCCTACTCGAACAAACCACTTGCCAGAGGACATCGACAATGACCCTTTTCGCCGCCATCCGGCTTCCCCGCGAAATTCTTTTCGGCAAGGGGCAGCGCCATGCTCTCCCCTCAGTTGCGACTAAACTAGGTCAACGCGCACTCATCTGCACGGACAAACGGTTTGCTGGCTCGCCCGTCTTCGGCGAGATCGTCAAGTCGCTGGAGGCTGCGAACATTGCAGTGCTGATTCATGATGGTGTCCAGCCTGACGTCCCCGCAGCTACTGTCTCGACATGCGTCGAGGACGCGAGCAGCTTTGATCCCGATCTGGTGATCGGGATCGGCGGAGGAAGTTGCCTTGATATGGCAAAGTGTGCGGCCCTGCTGCTCACCCACGGCGGAGCGTTGAAGGATTACTACGGCGAGTACAAGGTCCCAGGTCCCACTATCCCCGTCATTGCCGTGCCAACAACGGCAGGAACGGGATCAGAGGTCACACCCGTTGCGGTCATTTCCGACACCGACCGCACGCTGAAGGTCGGCATATCCAGCCCATATCTAATCGCGGCCGTGGCGATCTGCGATCCGGAACTGACGATGACCTGCCCTCCCGGACTGACCGCAATCGCCGGAGCCGACGCCCTGACCCACGCTATCGAGGCTTTCACTGCGGCTCGCAGAGGCACCGATCCCGCTTTGGCGCAAGAACACGTCTTTATCGGAAAGAGCGCCCTCACCGATCATTTTGCACTGTTGGCAATCAAGCTTCTGGGGCGCAGTCTCGAAAAGGCTTGCAAGGATGGCTCTGATGAAGAGGCCCGAGCCGATGTCATGATGGGAGCGTTGGCAGCGGGTTGTGCCTTCGGGACAGCAGGGACCGCAGCGGCTCACGCCGTCCAATACCCAGCCGGAGCGCTGACCCACACCGCGCACGGCCTCGGTGTTGCAACCATGATGCCGTACGTGATGAACTACAACAGGTCGGTTTCCACCTCCGAAATGGCCGATATCGCTGAAGCGCTTGGGCTTGATCGTGAGGGTGCCGATCCAAAACAGCTTGCCGTCGCCGCGATCGAGGAAATTCGCAGGCTGTTCGCAGCGATCGGTATCACCCCCACCCTTGCCGATCTCGGGCTGGCAGCCGACAAGCTCGACTGGACGGCAGAACAGGCCTTCGGCATCGACAGGCTCATCAAGAACAATCCACGGCCGTTCGATCTCGATGCAATGAAGCGTCTTGTAAGAGCAGCTTACGACGGCGATCTCGAAGCCTCCGCAATCTGAACATCGAGGGAAAACTCATGACCATTGCCCAGCAGATCCATGCAACCGAGTGCGAAACGCCGGACATCGACGCCGCTGCACGCGGGCTATATATCGACGGGTCATGGCGGCCGTCGCAGTCCGGTCGGCAAATCGACGTCGTCGATCCGTCGACTGGTGTCATTCTCGCAGCTGTGCCTGATGCGACAATCGAAGATGCCCAGGCATGCGTCGATGCCGCAGCGGCGTCCGCGCGTGCATGGCGTGCCACTCCGCCCCGCAAGCGATCCGAGATTTTGCGTCGCTGCTTCGAACTGATGGTCGAACGCTCGGAGATGCTGGCGACCTTGATCTCGTTGGAGAACGGTAAGGCGTTGCGTGACGCGCGCGGCGAAGTCGCCTACGCTGCCGAGTTCTTCCGCTGGAACGCCGAAGAGGCAGTACGCATCACAGGAGAGTTCGGCATCGCCCCATCAGGCACGAACCGCATCATCGTGGATTATCAGCCCATCGGGATCTGCCTGATGATCACGCCTTGGAACTTCCCCGCAGCGATGGCAACCCGCAAGATCGCCCCTGCCCTTGCGGCAGGGTGTACGGTCATCCTCAAGCCTGCCAGCGAAACGCCACTCACGGCCTACGCACTTGCGGCAATCTACGAAGAGGCTGGCGTGCCGAAGGGCGTCGTCAACGTTCTGACAACCACCAATCCCGGGCCTGTGACGGCACATGTTTTGGCAGATCCGCGTGTACGGAAGCTTTCCTTCACGGGATCGACAGGCGTTGGTAAACAACTGCTTGCAGCGGCAGCGAAGCATGTCATCTCGTGCTCAATGGAACTCGGCGGCAATGCGCCCTTCGTAGTCTTCGATGATGCCGATCTCGGTGCCGCGCTCGACGGGGCAATGATCGCCAAGATGCGCAATGCGGGCGAGGCATGTACGGCAGCAAACCGCTTCTACGTGCAATCCGGCATATACGACGCATTTGCCGAAGGATTGGCCAAGCGTATGGCCGCCTTAAAGGTCGGTCCGGGCATCAACGCCGAGACCGACTGCGGCCCGATGATCACTCGCAAGGCGGTCGAAAAAATCAGCCGCCTGGTTGACGATTCAAAAGGCAAGGGCGCGCGCGTTCTATGCGGCGGTGAGGCGCCGTCCGGGTCTGGTTTCTTCTACCCGCCGACTGTCCTTGCCGACGTCCCGGTAAACTCGGAGATGATGTCAGAGGAGATTTTCGGTCCCGTTGCACCGCTCTACCGTTTCCATGACGAGGAAGAAGCCATAGCGTGTGCCAACGATACGGAATATGGTCTTGCAGCGTATGTGTACACCCGTGACCTTGCACGCGGCCTACGCGTTTCTTCCGCCATCGAAGCAGGTATGATCGCCCTCAATCGAGGTTTGGTCTCCGATCCGGCAGCGCCCTTTGGCGGCGTAAAGCAGAGCGGGTTGGGGCGCGAGGGCGGACAGCACCATGGCATTGCCGAGTTCATGGAAGCCAAATATATCGCTACGAGTTTCTGAAGCGGAGTTGCTCTTATGGAAACCGACCCATTCCGGATCCGCGACCATGTCGCGGATTTCGATGCCATTGTTGGTGAGATCGTCGCGGCGAGTGCGAGGACGCGCGAAACCTTGCCAATGATACTGGACGTCGCATATGGCGACGGACCAGATGAGACGGTGGACATGTTCTTTCCTGCGGGTCCCCGTCAGAACCTTCCTGTCCACCTGTTTGTCCACGGCGGGTACTGGCGGATGTTCTCCAAGCGGGATTACTCTTGCATCGCCAACACCATCACTTTGGCGGGTGCTATCGCCGTGATTGTTGATTATTCCCTCATGCCGGGGCAGCGCATGGAGGTTCTTGTCGACCAAGTCGTCCGCGCCAAGGAATGGGTCGTCCAGCATATTGCAAGTTATGGCGGCGATCCCTTGCGTCTTTCTGTGAGCGGACACTCTGCGGGAGCGCATCTCGCGACGTTCACGTTCGAGGAGAGCGAAAAAGGATCCAGAGTTCAGGGCGCTTTCCTGCTCGGCGGCCTTTATGATCTTGCACCGCTGCAACAATCCTTCTTGCAGAGAGAGATAGCGCTGACCGAGGACGAGGTGTCTCGCTTCACACCACTTTTTCGACGGCATCGAGCAGATTGCCGAGTTTTAGTGGCTGTCGGCCAGGACGAAACACGTCCCTTTCATGACCAATCGGATGCTTTCATCAACCACGTTGCAGCCCAAGGCCTTTCGGCAACGCGTAACAAGATAACGGGTCGCAACCATATGAACTCTGTTCGCGACCTGGGAGTAGCGGGATCCGAAACGGGAGATCTTCTGATCAGCTTCATAAATTCTGGAGCTTGATCGTCGGATAGTTCTGTTGGCCCAAATTGCATATGTTGCCGGCAGCGCAGACGGGGCCTACATGAGGGTGGAGTACTTTTGTTTGCTGCCAGAAAGTGCCGCATTGCAAAGTCCGGGGATTGGTGAGGCGTAAAAACAAAACGGCAATGCTAAGCTCAAGCGCGCGTTACATCAAAGTTCGAAAGACCGCCTCCGCGCGGGCAATTCTTGGAATGGCAACAAGTGACGGCCACATCGCTCAAGATGCTGACCCAGAAGGCGGGCTGCTCGAGGCAGCCTGTTCCGATCGTTTCGGATGGGTTTCAAACAGACGTCCGTGAACAAAAACATGCTGAGGCGATCCACGCTAGTCAGATCGACATCGAGATTATCCTTCGCGCGGATCGTTATCTGCCACGCTGTAAACGGACCAATAGGGCCGAGCATCGGCTGGCCATGAACCGTCTCGACAGCGCCCTTTGGAGTAACGATGGCGAAGCGGCCAAAGAGTCGGCATGGCATCTAATCCTCCAGCTTGCGCGAGATCGCCGTGGTGGCCCTCAGCTATTGTAGCGCGGGACATCAACTGCTGCCGCATGTCGCCGCCATGCGCTTGGCGTGGTTCCAGTCGCGCGACGGAAGACTCGCGAAAGATGGGATTGATCGGCCAAGCCGCAATCCAATGCAATTTCGCAGAGGGAGGCGTTGCTTGTCAGCATCCTATGCTTGGCATGCTCGACCCGTCGCGAAACGATGTAGTTGTGGGGCGTCAAACCGAAGCTACCCTTGAACACCGCGGCAAAGTAGCTCTTACTCAACCGAACTAGACGCGCGAGGTCCTCAAGTGAGATTGGGCGGGATATCCGCTCATCAACGAAGCTCTTCAAACGGTTGATCTGCCAAGGGGCGAGGCCCCGCGTTGAGCCTTGTTTGCTTTCGACGCCGCTGGCTTTCAAAGGCCGCAGCAGGGTCGACGCTGCCTTGACGAGGTTGATGGTGATGGCCTCGTCCCGGTCGACGTAACTTGTGGCATGGAACAGCAAGCGCGAGACCTCGCGCAAGGTCTCGTGGCTGACATCGGAGAGGTCAAGAGAAGACGGTGTAGGTCGGGTAAGAGGCGTAGCGCCAGGCATCCATGATCTCCTTGGAGAGTTCGGCTGGCCCCATAGTGAGACGCAGGATGCGAGCAATGAATTGTACGGCCAGTGTATTTCCCTAGACGTTGGTATGGAACCGCTACGCCTCGGTATAGATTGTCGGGTAGGCATATAGGCGCGCCCATTGATGGAGCGAGAAATCCGATGCGCTTGCTCAGTGCGGAGTAGGGAGCCAGAGCCAAATGGCACTGCGAAACAGCATGCTCGCTTCTCCATAAACGGGATCATTTATACAAAGGTCCCTGGTGCTTTTGGCTTCCCGAACTACCGTGGCTCTCGCTGGGTGATGCTTCGGGGCTCTTCGACGTCGATTTGCGAAATGCCCGGAAGAAGGAGCTAGGCTCCGAATAGCCAAGCTGGGCTGCGATTTCGCCCGTCGCCTTCGACGGTGCTCAGCAGCATCTCGATTGCAAGATCGCGGCGTATGTCATCCTTGATGCTCGCGCATCGACCTCATCCGTCAGAGTGCAGCTAAAGGTGTCAGCGATGCGGCCAGCGCCGCCATCAGACCTTTCATTCTCTCTGATCGGCCCATCGGCGTGGAGAATGAAAGTGCCGGTGGCAGCTCCAATCGACTGCTGGTCTAATCCAGCCAATACCTAAGTTTAGTTACGTGATCGGCTGGACGGGTCTACCTTCGACTCCATCGCCTCACCCCTCATGAGGCGGGTAGCGCCCTCCCAGCTACCGGCTTCGGTGTTCCCTCCCCCTCCGCCGAAGCCGCGGATCCTCCCAAGATCCGCCAAGGCCGTCTCCATCCGCCCGGAGACGGCCTTCTTTTTCTGAAGCCGTGTCGGGCTTCATAAGCGGAAGCGGATATGGTTCGCTGCCACCATTGAACGTGCCAGGATATGATTCGGCGGCCGCCCTATTCATCAAGCACCGTCCGAACCAATATCCGGCGCTGGGCGAGATTGGCTTAAGGCCAACACCTACGGGAACAGTCCGCGACGCCCTATTCCTCAGTATAATGGGCCGGATGCACACCTGTGATAGTCTCTCTCGACTGATGCGCCTGCGGCGCCGAAGCAGCCCCGGATTTCAAGGAGATTCGACATGAAGGATCAGCGTCCAGAAGGTATCGAACAATACGAGCAACCGGCCGGCGGCTGGGGCGCGCTCAAGGCTGTCGCCAAAACGCTGGCTCACCAGCGGGTTGTGGCCCAAGGCACCATGACGCTACTGAGGGCCAATCAACCGGAAGGCTTCGATTGCCCTGGCTGCGCATGGCCGGATCCCAAACACACGTCGTCATTCGAGTTCTGCGAAAACGGCGCCAAGGCGATAACCTGGGAATCGACAGCCAAACGGTCTGGACCGGAACTCTTCGAGAAAAACACCGTTTCCGATTTTTGGAACTGGAGCGACCATGAGCTGGAAGACGCGGGGCGGCTGACAACGCCGCTGCATTACAACAGCGAGACCGATCGCTACGAGCCGATCGAGTGGGAGGCTGCCTTCAAACTCATCGGCGCAGAACTAAACAAGCTAAACAATCCAAACCAAGCGGAATTCTACACATCGGGTCGTGCTTCCAACGAAGCAGCATTTCTCTACCAGCTCTTCGTGCGCGCCTACGGGACCAACAACTTTCCAGACTGTTCCAATATGTGCCACGAGGCGACGAGCGTCGGGCTTCCGATGTCGATCGGAGTTGGCAAGGGCACAGTGACCCTGCAGGATTTCGATTACGCCGATGCGATCTTCAGCTTCGGCCACAATCCCGGGACAAACCATCCGCGCATGATGACGACGCTGCACGAGGCTTCGCGCCGTCGTGTTCCAATCGTCGTCTTCAATCCTCTGAAGGAGCGCGCGCTAGAACGCTTTGCCGCGCCCCAAGACCCGATCGAGATGATGACCCTCTCATCGACACCGATCGCGTCAGCCTATCACCAGGTCCGTACTGGCGGAGACCTGGCAGCGCTCAAGGGCCTGATGAAGGCCCTGTTCGAACGCGATGTGGCCGACATCGCGACGGGCGGCTCCGGGGTGCTTGATCGGACGTTCATCGAGGAACATACCGCCGGCTTCGATGCCCTGCGCGCGGATGTTGAGAACACGAGCTGGGATCAGATCGTCGCGATCAGCGGGCTGACGAAGGACGCCATCGAGAGTGCGGCCGAGGTTTACGCGAAGGCAAAAAACGTGATTGTCTGCTACGGCATGGGCATCACCCAGCACGCCAATGGCACCGGCAACGTACAGCAGATCGCCAACCTGTTGATGCTACGCGGCAATATCGGCCGGCAAGGCGCCGGTATCGCTCCGATCCGCGGCCATTCAAACGTTCAGGGCGACCGCACCGTCGGGATCACCGAAAGCCCCAACAAAGCGCTCATCGACGGCATGGAACGAGCGTTCGGCTTTCGTCCGCCCGCGGAGAAGGGACACAATGCGATCGAGGCTGTGGAGGCCATCATCGCGGGTGAATCCAAGGCGCTTCTCTGCCTCGGCGGCAATCTTGCCGTCGCGATGTCCGACCCGGAGGCCACTTTCGAGGGCATGCGCAAGCTCGATCTAGCCGTCCACATCGCCACCAAGCTGAACCGGTCGCATCTTCTAACAGCCAAGACTTCGCTGATCCTGCCATGTCTTGGACGTACGGACCTCGACACGCAAGCCTCGGGCCCACAGGCTGTCACCGTGGAAGACTCCATGTCGATGGTTCACGCCTCGCGCGGTTTCTTGAAGCCTCCGAGTGAAGCGCTGAAGTCCGAGCCTGCAATCATCGCCAATATTGCGAAGGCGACGCTTGGCAATCGTTATGGCATCGACTGGGACGGCATGATTGCGGACTATGACCGTATCCGCGAGAAGATCGAAGTGGTGTTCCCCGACTTCCACGAGTTCAACAAGCGTGTGCGTGTGCATGGCGGTTTTCGCCTTGATGTCGCCGCCTCCTTCCGTCGGTGGAACACCAAAACCGGCAAGGCAAATTTCCTTGTTGCTCCGGGCCTCGATGAGGATCCGCTGATCAAGAACCCCGATGCTCTGGTCCTCACGACGATCCGCAGCCACGACCAGTACAACACGACTGTCTACGGTCTCGATGATCGTTATCGCGGCGTCTTTGGCCGCCGCGATGTGATTTTCATGAACAAGGACGATCTGGCCGGCCGCGGCCTCAAGGACGGCGACCGGATCGACATTCGTGGCCTCGTGGGAACTGGCGAGGCCACGCATCGCGTGCGTGGCTTCACGGCGGTCGAATACAATATCCCAAGAGGATCGGTTGCCGGCTACTACCCCGAGATGAACGCGGTCGTCTCTCTGAGCCACTATGACCGTATCTCGGGCACGCCGTCTTATAAGGGCGTTCCAGTGACGGTCACCGCGACCAGCGACGGCTAACCAGCGGATCGACTTCCGGAAAATTGTGCCCGCGACGCGTCTATTTCGAGCCGCATTTCATTGGAGCAGTGGCTTTGTGGGTGCCAGGCCACTGTTTCCATGGACCCAAACTTTTGGCTCATCCACGTACACTTACGTGGCCCGATCTGGGCAAGGTGCTAGGATCTCGTCATGCACCAGGAGTCCATTGCAAACTTTGCAAAGTCCAGCGAACACAAGGCACTGAACGTCAGGTTCTTCGCCTTTCTGGTCGGTGCCACGATGGTAGGCGGCTATATCGGCTTGGTGACATACTCGTGTTTGCCACCGGTATCCATGAGATCTACAATTTTGTGTGGCTCCCACTTGACAGCTTGACCGGCGGTTCGGTCTTTATGGTACGTGGCGATTGCGAGCTGCTCCACAGCGATGGCCACGTGGCTGGTGGAGGCGCCCCTGCCTCTACGAGCAAGAATCTCCGCCGACCGAAACGAGCAGTGAAGCACCGGTCTGGGGCTGGTGGAATCCTTAGAAGCAGTAAAGTAATTTGCACCCGAACTCTGCCTGAAAGGCACCGGCCGAGACGCCATTGCTGCATCATTTGCTGACCGGAAAAGCCTGTCGAGAGGCAGCTACTGGATTGAAAGAAATGCTATCATGCACGACCAGAACTGGCGTCGCTGCAAGGCGCGGATACATCGAACAACCACCAGTCCGGTTTACACCTATGTATAGGTTAGATGGGACCAGAAAGCGGGTAAGGTCTTGGCAGAAAAGACTGGGGGAAGGATGCCTGTACCGTCAATGATATTCCGCGTTCGCGATGTGGAGGGATCGGGTCAGAACCTGGTCTTCGCCTTGATTGCGATCGCGCTTGCGGCCGCCGTCTTCTACGTCGATACGTACACCGATATCGAGGGCGCCGTTGCGGTGCTTTATGTGGTCGTTATGTTGCTTGCGGTGCAAGCGAGTACCCGGGTGGGGCTGCTCGTCATCGCAGCCGTTTGTGCCGCCCTCACCCTTGTTTCCTACGTTGTGACACATGGGAAAGATGCCGACCTTCAGTCTACCGTCCGCCTGGCCGTCGCACTCGCTGCGCTATGCGTCACGACCATGCTTCTCCTAAAGTCGGAGACGGCTCGCCTCGCGCTACTTTCCATCAATTCCGCGCTGAAGGAGAGCGAGGCAAGATATCGGTCGATCTTCGACCGCACCCGTGTTGCGTTGTGGGAGCGAGACTACTCGAAGCTGCGTGGCTATCTGATCGATGTCCGGGCACAGGGGGTTACCGACATCAAGGCGTATGCGCGCGCGAACCCGTCCGTCCTCGATCATTGTGTGGGTCTTATAAAAGTGGTCGCGGCGAACGAAGCAGCGCGCGAGATGCTGGGATCTGCCTCGGTCAGAAGCCCCCGCCGGTTCATCCTGCCGGGGCAGGAGAAGCTCCTTGACGTGTTTCAGGCGATCATGGACGGTGAACGGGTGTTCGAGGACAAGGTCGAAGTACTCGCCGACAATGGAGAGACGAAGCTCGTATTGCTAAGCATCAGCTTCCCGGAAGACCCGGCCGCCTTCAACCGGGTCGTTGTCAGTATGGTCGACGTAACCCAGCGCGAAGTGGCTTTGAAGGCCCTGGCGGAAGCGCAGGCGGAATTGACGAAGGCATCGAAGGCAGCAACGGTTGGCGCGATGTCCGCATCGCTTGCGCACGAGCTCAACCAGCCGCTCGGTGCGATCGTGGTCAACGCGCAGACGCTCTTGCGGTGGCTAGATCGAGATCCACCAGATCTTGTAGCCGTACGCCGTTCGGCCGAGCGAATGATCCGCGACAGCCAGCGGGCGAGCGAGATCATACAAAACACGCGCGGTCTGCTTTCTCCAGCGAGCAATAAGCTCGAAACCCTCAACCTCGGCAGCCTGGTCGATGAGACCATGGCTCTGATGGAGCACGAGCTTCAGCGGAGCGGCACGACGGTGCTTGTCGATCAAAAGCCAGGCGTTCCGTCGGTCCTTGCCGTGAAGATCGAATTGCAGCAGGTCCTGATTAACCTGATCACCAACGCCGTTCAGGCAATGGACGAGGCCGGCTGCCCAGAGCGGATTATCAAGATAGCGATTGAGCGACCTGACATCGAGCACGTGTGCATCGCGTTGCGTGACTCCGGACCCGGGATCACCCAAGATGCGAAGGACAAGCTGTTTTCACCGTTCTTTACGACGAAGGCAACCGGCATGGGCATGGGACTGTCTATCTGCCGCAGTACCTTGGAGGCGCGTGGCGGAAAGCTCGACGGAACCAATCACCCCGAAGGCGGCGCGATATTCGAGATGCGCTTGCCGATAAAGCCGGAGTTGGAACATGCCTGACCTACGCAAATCGCAGAAGCAACCAGCCGGGCCTGTCGTCTTCATCGTCGACGACGATCTCTCCATGCGGGAAGCGCTGACAGACCTGTTCCGTTCGATGAAATTTGACGCCGAGGCATTCGAGAGCGCGGCGTCCTTCATGGAAACGGCGAACTTCAATCGTCCGGGCTGTATTCTTCTCGATGTCCGCCTGCCTGGTGTGAGTGGACTGGATTTCCAGACACAACTCGAACGCATCGGCAGCCAGATGCCCATCATCTTCATGACCGGCTTCGGCGACATTCCGATGAGCGTGCGGGCGATGAAGGCTGGCGCTGTCGACTTCTTGACCAAACCCTTCAAGGATCAGGACATTCTCGATGCCGTCGCGACGGCGATGGAGCGCGATACCGCGCGCCGACGCCAGAGTGCGCAGAGTGAGGCCGTCGCATCGCTTGCCGGAAATCTGACTCCACGTGAGCGCGAGGTCATGGACGCGGTGGTCAAGGGGCTGATGAACAAGCAAATCGCCTATGAACTCGGGATCAGCGAGGTCACTGTCAAACTGCATCGCGGCAATGTCATGCGGAAAATGGAAGTTCGCTCGGTGGCCGAGCTTGTAAGGAAGACCGAAATGCTGGGCGAAGGCGTACGACCACCTGTATCTTAGTATGGTATCTTTGAGTTGGGCATGAAGGCATAACAAGACTTAGAAAAGCAGCCAGAGAAGGCCCGTTCATTGCCCCCAATCCCAACCATAGCCGTCGTCGACGATGACCAGGCCATCCGTGAAGCCATGGACGATCTTGTCAGGTCCTACGGCTACGAGTGCCGGCTGTTCGCCTCGGCGGAAGAGTTTCTTGCTTTCGAACCGCGATCGGCCATTGATTGCATGCTTGTCGACGTGAAGATGCCCGGCCTCAGCGGGATCGAACTACAGGCTGAATTGAACAGGCATTCGCAGCGCCCCCCAATGATCTTTGTCACCTCGTACAAGGATGAGCGGACACGCAGCACAGCGATGAACGGCGGCGCTTTCGCCTTTCTTGGCAAGCCGGTCGATATCGAAAAACTGATCGGATGCCTCGAATCAGCGCTCGGCCACTGAGCGCTGAAAGTCAAACTGAAATTGCAGCTATTCTGCGCGGAACCATTTAGCGAAACGTCTCGCACGGCCCAGCAAATTAAACCGAGCGGTCGCGGCTGAGAAGCCCGGTGTTCTCACCGGAGCGACACCTTTTGGGGTACTCGGCGCACGCCGCTTCACGCATACACCGAGGAAGCAAGCAAAGGAGACAGGACTGTGTTCTCATTCACGAACACCCATTTGTCCGAGCAAGACGGATTGCGGTCCCTGAGCGTCAGCCTGGTTAATCACCTGTCTCGCCGATCATACACATTGCGATGCGAGATTCGGCGTCACGAGCCTATCGAGACGATCGATACGACAGCTTTCGACAGGCGGCTTGAATCGCTGCGCAAGTCCATAGACAACGCCGCTTCTGGCATTTGACCTGTCGAACCGCGCCGCCGATTGCTTGATGACGGCGCCGCGCTTCGCCGCTCGCCTATGCAATAGTTGGTTGCTTGCTTATGGCCGTCCCCTCGACCACCGGTGAAAAAAATATATTCAGGGATACGCCTCCTGCCGTCTTGATCTCGGCGGTTACAGCTATGCCGGGAGAGAGGTAAAATGCATCATATTGCCTATTGTGTTTTCCGCGGTGCGGCTTGCCGACGCCGTCAGCGGCAAGGCATAGGCGCTTTCGCCACACGGGTTTCCGATTTTTGGGACACCTCGTCAATTATACGGGCATCGCGAGGAGAATGGTCGCCGGGGAACCGGACCGGTTGAATAGCGCCCGCGCTTCGCCAGCTGCTAGTCTGCAACTATCTAACGGACCCAACGCTACTGACTGGGTGGCTGTCTCAACTGTTACTTCGCCAGAAATCACGACGTAGATTTTCTCAACGGCCGCATCCTTCAGGGAGGTTCGCGCACCAGGCAACAGGTGCGACAGGCCAATCCAGATGGTGTCGGTGTTCGTTGCTTCCTTCCCCTGAAGGCGCAGGCATTGCATGTCATAGTGCTCGGCCGCCTCGTAGGGCCGAGCTTCCTTGTACCGCGTTACTTGCATTTCGGCTGTCTCAGGGCTTCAACAATACGCGGTCGGCAGTTCCGCGCAGGACAGACGTATATGCCTTGGCCGCATCATTCAGCCCGTAGCAGGTGGCCGGATTGATCGGGAAAGGCTTCAGCAAGCCTTCCTCGAATTTCCCTTTCAACCGGTCAAAGATGCGCGCGCCATCGACCGACGACAAGGCGAGCGTATCGATGCCGATATACTTGTGCCGACCACGGAAGAAGTTGAAGATGTCAAACGGTACGGCGCGATCGAAAGTCGAGATGAAGATCTGCCGCGCTTGCCTAGCCATCGCCTTGTTGGCCAATTCGAAATACGGGCTGCCGACGGTGTTGAAGACGATATCAGCTCCGTGGCCGTTGGTCCGCTCGTGAACTATGGCGGCCACGTCGTCCTTGCTGCTGTCAAGCATTTCCACGGGGCCGTTGGTATGGCCGATTAGCGGCTGGGCATTGTATTCGACCGCAAAGACTTTGGCGCCCGCCAGGGTCGCGAGCTGAATAGCCGCCTGGCCGACCTTGCCGTTGCCGCCGCATACAAGGACGACATCGGTTGGCTGAACGCCACCGGCCTCGCGCAGACCTTCGTACGCCGTGATAAAGGGAACGCCGATGGAGCCAGCCTCCTCCATGGTGAAATTGGAGGGTTTTTGCCGCACAGCCTTCTCATCAAGCACCATCCATTTGGCATGGCTGCCGTCCTGGCTGATACCCAATTCGCCGCCACCGCCCCAGATTTCGATTCCGACCATGTGTTTTGGCCCTTCGCGCACGATGCCGCCGAAATCACGCCCCGGTGTGCGCGGCCAGATGGCATGGGGCATGTGCCCAAGCGAGGCCTTCACATCGCTCGGGTTGACACCGGCTGCAATGATCTCGACCAGTACCTGCCCTGGACCAGGCTTTGGCACGCCAACATCGGCGACCTCGATCTGAAGGTTGTCGAGATCGGGCGACGGCCCGCTAACCCGCAGCGCCTTGCCCAACTTCGTGTCAATCTGGATGTTCATAATGTTGTCCTTTCTGAGACCAGCAATTGGGTTCAAGGCTTGAGGTTGAGGATGTCGCGGGCTTGCGATGGGCTTGCGATGGCGCCACCCAACTTTTCGATGATGTCGCGAGCCCGCTCGACAAGTTCGCCATTGCCTTTTGCGAGGACGCCTTTGGCGATGTACGAGTTATCTTCGAGGCCCACGCGGACGTGTCCGCCAAGCAGATAGGCTTGTGCCGCCATTGGGAACGACATCCGCCCGACGCCAAAGCCGGTCCAAGCGGCGTCGCGCGGCAACATACGAGCGGCGGTCGCCATCGCGTCCGTCGTCGACGGGAGGCCATATTTGACGCCGGTGACGATGGTGAACATGGCAGGCGATTTCAGCACACCGGCCTTGAGGAGATCGTGAGCAAGCTGGATGTCGCCCGTGTCGAAAACCTCAAGTTCAGGCTTTGCGCCGGTGCTCTCGATGATCTCTGCCATGACCTTCACGTTGCCAGGGGTGTTGATCACGACCTCGGCCCCGAAAGTCATGGTGTTCAGGTCGAGCGTGGCAATGTCGGGCTTCAAGGCCACGATGTGTTCGACCCGTCGCTCAGGCCGCATCAACGTGGTCCTGGGACCGGCAACGGCGGGATTTTCATCGCTTGGGTGATACCGACCGCCGGGGCCCGTGGTCACGTTGAGGATGACTGCATTGTTCTTCGCGCGGATCCGTTCGATGACCTCGCGATAGTACGCAATCTCCATCGACGGCTTTGCCGTTTCGGGATCGCGGACATGGATATGGACAATAGCCGCGCCCGCGTCCGCTGCTTCGAGACAGGAGTTGGCAATTTCCTCAGGTGTCACCGGCAGACCCGGGTGATTTTCGCGGGTCGTGAGATTGCCGGTAACCGCACAGGTGATGATAACGTTCTGTTGCATCAGAGATGCCTCCCTCCGTCGACGACGATGCGGGTGCCCGTCGAGAATTTAAGATGCGTTGCACAGGCAAGGATGGCCTCGGCCACGTCGGTCGGCGTGGTGAGACGCTTCAGCGGCGTTGCGGCTGCCGCCTTATCCTTGAACTCTTGGCCGCGGCCGGGAACGAATTCGGTATCGACCACGCCCGGAGAGATAGCCATGACCCGAACCGCTGGAGCGAGGGCGCGGCCGAGCGAGTTCGTCATAATGTCGAGACCCGCCTTTGCGCCACAATAGGCGATGTTCGATCCGATGCCTGTGAAGGCGGCAATCGACGACACGTTGACGATAAGTCCCTGGCCGTGTTCCGCCAGTGCCGGTGCAAAGGCTCGAATGGTCGCAAACACCCCTCGCCAGTTGCTCACGAAAACCTGGTCGATGATCTCGTCGGTGAGTGCGTCGAGATCGGCATGTGGAACCGGCTTTGTCACGCCCGCGGCATTCACGAGGATGTCGGCACGCCCGCAAGCGGAAAGGGCCGCGGCACAGAAGGTCTGGATCGATGAAGTATCCTCTATTGAAACCCGCAGCGCGATATGGCCGCTTCCCGGCAACGCCTCCGCGATCTCACGCGCCCTGGCCTCCCCGGATCGATAGCCGATCACGACTGTGGCACCGGCTTGGGCCAGCAGGCGGCATGTTTCGCTGCCGATACCGCCGGACCCGCCGACCACGATCGCGACCTGACCCTTGAGGGTGTCGAATTGAACGTTCTCACTCATTGTCAGGCCTTCGTTCCAGAGATTGGCGGGATGGGATATGTCGGGTCACCTTCAAGAAGCTTGAATGTGTATTCGCAGGTATAGAAAGGCAGCTGCTCGCCCGGATAATTTGGATGCGGCTCAAGATGCTCGACGAAGTCCCCCACGATCTGAGCCTTCGCACCGAAGACGACGTCGGTTACGAGAGCTTCCTGGGTGTCGGAGAAAATCTGCGTAATCAGCGTCTTGTGACCAGGTGCTGAGACAATGAAGTGAATGTGGGCGGGCCGCATCGGATGACGCTTCTGGGCATGCAGCAAAACGCCGACGGGGCCATCCGTCGGGACGGGATAGCCAGCGGGCTTCACCGACTTGAAGCGGAAGCTGCCTTGCTCGTTCGTATGAAAGACGCCGCGCAGGTTGAAGTCGTCCTGGTCACTGTCCTGGTTTTCGTAGAGTCCCACGGGAGAAGCCTGCCAGATGTCGAGCTTGGCACCCGCGACAGGCGCTCCATCGATATCGACCACGCGACCGGAGAAGAACAGCGTCGGTCCCGGCGTCTCGGATCGGGCGATGCACTCGCCGTCGACGCATTCTGGCGCGTGGCCACGATAGAACGGACCAAGAAGTGCCGACATGGTCTCGCCCTGCATGCCGTCATTGTTGATCAGATCGATAAGGGTCGACGCGCCTAGTACATCGGCGGCCAGTACCACCTCGTTGTTGGTCTCATGGGTGTGGTGGCCGAGCGCAGCGATCCAACGCAGCCCAAACTCGAATTCTTCTTCGGTCGGACGGGTCTCGATGATGAATTGGTGAAGGTGGTTGATCAAGGCATCCGTGATCGCCTTGAGGCGCGGATTGCTCGTTTTCGCCATTGCGGTCAGTACCGTTGGCGTCACGTCCGCGATCGTCGCGATCAGCCGGGGTTCGATGGTTACGTGTTGCATTGCTTGTCTCCTCCGGTGTGCTGGCGCGGCCGCTTATGCGGCGACGTGCGCCGTCCGTTGCAGGGATTGCAGATGGGGGTATTTTTCGGTCAGCAGAGACCCGTGATAATAAGTCTGCGCGAAAGCATCGGTTGCTTTGATGTTGCGCAGCCAAAGATCGATCTGGGGCGCATCAGCCCAGAGATGGCCGAGGTTGATGTCGTCCATCCGAACGATCACCGGCATGATGGCGATATCAGCGAGGGTCAGTTCAGCGCCCAGCAGCCAAGGGCCGCCACATTCGCCCAGCCAATGGGCCATGCGGTCGATCCCTCGCTTCAGCCGCCCGAGTGCTTCATCCATTTCCGACTGCGGAAAGCCGGTTCGCCCCATTTTCAAGAGGAACTCGCGTCGCAGCGGCTTGCTTTCACAAACGGCGAGGAACTCCTCTTCCGTCATTGCCTGGTAATGCGGCAGAAAGGCCAGGTTGTATGACGGAACACGTACGGCCGGTGTCAGAACTTCGTCGATGAAGCTCATCATTGCCCGCATCCTCGCCACTTCTATCGGAGGCCGCGGACGCAGTGGCGCGACATCGCCCAGAATATCTTCGAGATATTCCATGATGACGGCGGAATCGACGACGGGCGTGCCGTTGTGAACCAGCGTCGGAACAACACCATTCGGGTTGATCGCGAGATATTCGGGCTTCAGTTGGTCGCCCCTGAACAGATCGAGTCTGTGCTCCTCGAAGGCCCTTCCCTTGGTGTGAAGCGTGTAGCGCACACGCTGACTGCAGGTCGATTGTGGCGCGTTGTAGAGTACGAATTCGGACATGACTTTCTCCTCCTGCCCCTTGGGCAAGTCCGTCACCATGGTGTTGATCGGTTATGGGACTGTCGTCAGTCCCAGTTCAAAATCCGGGGAAGCTTGCCTTTCTTGGCAAGAGTCCCCACCAGGCCGAGAGGGAAGAAGACAAGCCCAAGCGCCATGATCAGACCCGTTCCGAGAATGTTGAGTTCGGAGGCACCCATTGTCGCCACGAACAGTTCGTTGAGCGCGACGATGGCGACAGCTCCAATGACTGGTCCCGCGATCGTGCCCTTTCCTCCGAGAATGCACATCAGGACCATGTTGGCCGAGATGCCGATGATCAGGAAAATGTTGGGCCGCAGGTAGGTCAGGTACTCACCCCACACCGCTCCGGCCATGCCAACGAAGAAGGCCGACAGCGCGAACGCCAGTACCTTGTACAGCCGCGTGTTTATCCCGGCACTTTCCGCCTTGATCTCATCCTTGGAGATGGCGCGGAGACCAAGACCAAACTTTGAGTGCTTGATCCTGTAGCTTGCCCAGACCGTGAAGGCGGCAATGGCGATAAACGCGTAGTAGTACGGCAGTTTGGTCCATTGAGCCGATAGACTGTTCGAGGGCAATGTCAGGCCATTCGTGCCGCCAATGAATGCCCAGTTGTCGAACAGGATCCGCGCAATCATCAGCAGTGCGATCGAGGAGATAATGAAGCTCGGCCCGCGTACCCGCAATGTCACGAGCCCGATGAGATAACCGACCGCCGCTGCGATGAGGCCAGCCAGGGGGGCCGTCACGATCGTTGAGATACCGTAGCGGGCAAGCAGCATTCCGGCCACGTAGCCACCGATGCCAAAGAAGACGCTATGGCCGAGGGAGATATAGCCTGCAAAGCCACCCAATATGTTCCATCCGGAAGCCATCGCGACAAAGGATGCAGCAAAAAGCACGAGATGAAGGAGGTAGTTGAAATTGCCTGCGAACTGCAAAAGTGGCAGTGCAATCAGGATGGTGAGCAGTGCAAGCGGAAACCAAGTGGCTCGCGTTTGATCGGCCTTCAGCGCCAGTTTCTCGTTATGCGCACGCCGGGCTTCAACCACGCTGTTCGTGCTTGAGTGAGGGAATGTGACCGTCATTACGCCATCTCCGGTTTTTCGCCGAACAGGCCCTGTGGCCGGACGAGCAGGACAATGAAAAGTGCGAGGAAGAATGTCATCGTCGACCATGTCGCGCCGATCCAGGTGCCGACGAAGGCCGCGACGAGCGACAGGCCCAGGGCTGCCACGACGGTGCCGAGGATGCTCCCCATACCGCCGAGCACGACGACAGACATCAGCATAGCGATCCATTCCCAATGCTTGGCCGGGAAGAAGCTGAAGACGAAGCTGACAAGCGAACCAGCGGCGCCTGCGAGACCGATCCCGATAGCGAAGGCGAGGATGCTGATCGCGTTGACGTTAACGCCCAGCAGTTCAGCGGCTTCGCGGTTCTGTGTCGTGGCGCGGATCGCGTAGCCAAGCCGCGAGTATTTCAGGAAGAGCGTCAGACCGCCGATAATCAGCAGCGAGACAATACCGGCGTAGAGCTGACCCTTCGGAATGAAGAGATCGCCGATGAAGATCGCATCTGTCGCGTAGGCCGGAGACGTAATGCGCTGCGTGTTCGTAAACATGCCGCCGAGCAATCCTTCTGCCATCGTCGCCAGCGCGAAGGTCAGCAGCACCGTCATCTCGGAATATTTCGCGTTCTTGGCCTCGCGCTCGAAGAGGAGTTTGTAAAGCACCACCCCGACCGCGGCCATTGCGATCGAAGCAACCGGCACCATGAGGATGGGATCGAGGCCGAGGAGTTTGAAAGCCCAGTAGGCGATATACGCTCCGCCGATGATCAGAGCCGGATGTGCAATGTTCACGATCCGCATCACGCCGAAGACCAACGACAGTCCTGATCCCATAAGTGCTATGACGCCGCCGAGCGCGAGCCCGAGCACCAATATCTGGATAAATTGAGCCATGTTGTTCCCCTTTCAGGCGGCAGCTTTCTTGCCACCAAGGTAGAGTTCCCGGATTCGAGGGTCGGCGAGAATGTCTTTCGCGGGCCCTTGAAAAAGGGTTCGTCCGAGATCGAGCACGACGCCCCAATCGGAATTCTTGAGCCCCATCAGGGCATTCTGCTCGACGAGCAACACTGTGATGCCGTCCGCCGACATCATCTTCATGATGTCGAACATCTCTTGAATTACCTTCGGCGCCAGACCGAGCGAGGGTTCGTCGAGCATGACGATACTAGGCTTGATTATCAGCGTGCGGGCCATCGCCAACGTCTGCTGCTGGCCACCCGACATCGTCCCGGCGTGCTGATCAGCCTTTTCCTTAAGCATCGGGAAACGCTCCAGGATTTCGTCAACGCGCCGGTGAAGCTCTTTCTGACCATCGAGAATGAAGCCGCCCATCCGCAGATTTTCTCGAACGGTCATCTTTGGAAAGAGGGCACGCTCCTGCGGCACGAAGCAGATGCCTTCCCGCAGGATTTGGTCGGGACGCATCCCGTTCAGTCGCTTACCTTTTAAGATCACGTCGCCCTTGCGGATTTTGAGCATACCGCAGATTGCCTTCAGCAGGGTCGACTTGCCTGCTCCATTCGGACCGATAATGCAGTGCACCTTGCCCGGTTCGACTGTCAGACTGGCGCCATCGAGGATTGCTGGGCCGTCGCCATAGCCAGCGGTAATATTTGTGACTTGGAGGAGTTCCTGCATCAGGCCGCCTCCTCTTCGAGTACGCCACCAAGATAGGCATCGAGGACCTGCGCGTCCTTGCGCACGATATCCGGGGTGCCCGAACAGATGACCTTGCCCTGCGCCATGACCACGACCTTGTGGGATAACCGCATGATGAGGTCCATGTTGTGCTCGACGATAAGGACCGTGAGGCCCATTTCATTCAGCGCCCGAATCCGATCGACGATCTCCTCCATGAGCGTGGGATTAACGCCACCGGCAGGTTCGTCGAGCAGGATGATTTTCGGTTCCGACATCAAAAGCGCGGCCAAATCCATGAGCTTTTTCTGCCCGTAGGAAAGATTGTGCCCATCCTCGTAGGCGATGCGCGTAATCCCCAGAAACTCCAGGATCGACATCGCCTTGTCTTTTTCCTCGCGGCTGATTGCTGGACGGAAGAGCCCGCTAATTCCATTGACCTTCGACTGGACGATGACATTTTCGATGACCGTCATGTCGGACAGATTGCGCGATATCTGAAAGGTGCGACTAAGGCCCTTGGCCGTGATCTTATGGGGGCGCAGCTGCTCGATGCGCTCACCGTCGAGCCATATCTCACCGGACGTCGGCGTGACGGTGCGGCTGATGCAATTGAACGCGGTGGTTTTTCCTGCTCCGTTGGGTCCAATCAACGCTGTGATCGAGCCTTTCTCGACCGTGAAGGAAGCGCCGTCCACGGCTCGCAGCCCTCCATAGTACTTGCATAGGTTTCTGACCTCTAGCATCGCCCGATCCTCCTTCGTTCGCTGGCTTGGTTTGCGGGGCGGCGCGCGTCCGCCCCGTTCGAGGTTTTGTCAAAAGCCCGCCTTGGGATAGCTCAACGGGGAAACTCCCTGAAACTCGTCCTTGGGATAGACGAACTTCAGCTGCCCGCCCTGCCATTGCGTCATGATGTACGACTTGTCCTTCGCGAGGCCGCGATCGTCCCAGGAGAAGCGTCCAAGCACGGTCCGCACCGGGCTGTCCTTCGTACGCGCGTGAAGCCATTCGGCCATCTTCGCATTGTCAGTCGAACCGGATCCCGCAATCGCTTGCTCAATCCCCTGGCAGACAGCAAACGGGATGGCGCTGTCTTCGTCGGGGTCAACGCCATAGGCTGCATTGAAGGCCTTGACGAAGTCCTCATTGGTGAACGGCTTTCCTGCCAGCGTGCTTTCGAAAGGTGCATCCTTGTGCCAGTTAGCGTGCACCATGACGCCCTCGGCGGCGCTTGCGCCGACACCCTCGATAAACTCGTGTTGAGCGCCCTGGCTGAGGTAGACGAACTTCGGCGTCGCGCCGACTGTCTTAAGGGCACGGGTCAGCTGTACGGCCTCTTCCTCCGATGCCGTCAGACCGACAATCAGTTCGGCGCCAGAACGCTTGATGGAGTTGGCGAGGTTGAGCCAGTCATTGAACCCATCGTCCGGCCACTTTTCCTGCATGACGACGTCAATACCCGCCTCCTTGAGATATCCTGGCGCGAGGTCGGCGATCTGCTTGTTTGTCGCCGCGTCGACTACCTTCTCGCCAAGCAGGCCCGATGCGATCGCGTTGGCGAAGAAGTCGTCGGCGTGGACGATGGCAGCTGACTTCGGTCCCTGCCCAGCCGGGATCAGGTCCTTGATGACGTTGACGACGTCTTTTCCAGTGTATTCCGCGGCGCCAACCTGAAAATAGAAGAGGTTCTTGTATCCCTGCTCGTAGATGCGCAACGCACCGCCGGAGGGCACGGGGTGAACCATGTTGTACTTCGACAGTATGCTTGCCACGGGATACGTCAGGCGGCTCGAGAACGTTCCGTAGACGGCATCGACCTTGTCGACGTTGATGAACCGTTCGTATTGATTGATCGCGGTTGCCGGGTCCGAACGATTGTCGCTGACAACGAGATCAACTGGACGACCGAGGATTCCACCTCCGTCGTTTATCAGTTTAGTGCACAGCTCATAACCGCGTTTATGCTTTTCGCCGCTGACGGCAAGGCCGCCGGTAATAGGTAGCGACGCGCCAATCTTGATATCGTCCGCATGAGCGGCTGGTGCATTCAACGCCAGGACAGTGGTTGCTAGAAGGACTGAAAGTTTCATCGAGACTCCTCCATTCTCCGAAACTTGCTGCGCAATCGATTGCGTACACGCTCGCCAAAAGCCGTAGTCCGACCGTGAAATACCACGGTCACCTCCATGACCTGCGGATTCAACTGAGTTACGCAATCGATTGCATTAGGAGGTAGCATACGTCTTATCATATCGTCAACAAATTCATGCAATCGATTGCTTAAATATCAGGAGTCGCTAGTATGACCTCCGTTGAAGGGTCGAAGTACATGCTAAAAAAACGCATCACATTGAAGGACATAGCACGCGAGACCGGGGTCCACGTGTCGACAGTCTCCCGCGCCCTCGATCCTGTGGAATGCAAGCACCTTACAGAGGAAGTCGCCAATCGAATTCAATCCGCGGCCAAAACGCTTGGTTACCGCCCCAATCGGATTGCCGCCGGGCTTCGCACCAATCGGACCATGACGGTTGGCGTAATTATCCCTGACATCACCAACGTCATCTTCCCCCCGATCCTGCGCGGGATTGAGAGTGTTCTCGAACCGCTAGGTTACGCCTCGATCATCGTGAATACCGACAGTGATCCAGAGCGGGAGGAACGATTGATAGACGTTTTGCGGGACCGAGGCGTCGACGGGGTTATTCATGCGGCCGTCCTGCGAAACGATCCCGCGATTGCAAAGGCGGCTGATGATGGGTTGCCCGTGGTGACATTGAACCGAAAGGTTGACGGTTCGCCAATACCTTCGATCGTCAACGATGACGATTCTGGGATCTGTCAAATGCTGCGGCATCTTCGGGATCTTGGTCATACGCGCATTGCCCACATATCCGGCCCTCAGGATTTGTCGACGGGCCAGCTTCGTTTAGCGGCCTTTCGACGGGCGGCCGATGACATGAACGTTGCGGTCAATGACGAATTGATCGAGGTTGCTTCACGCTTCGACGAGGCGGAAGGGGCACGTTGCCTTCTCAACCTGTTAGCCAAGGGCAAGCCATTCACAGCGGTTCTGTGCGCCAACGATCGACTTGCTCTTGGAGCAATTGAGGCATTGAGGGAGCGAAGCATTGGCTGCCCAGGGCAGATATCGGTCACCGGCTTCAATGACATGCCATTCCTGAACCTCGTTCAGCCACAACTTACAACCGTCCGCATACAGCAATTCGGCGCCGGAAAGGCGGCGGCGGGCGTCCTGCTGCAACTGCTGAACGGCGATAGCTCCGCTCCGAGGGAGACTATCTTGCCGGTGGAGCTTGTGGTCCGTAACAGCACGGGCTCTGCCCCAGAAATTCCCGCTTCGGTGTTGCCTAAACCCAACGACCCGGCTGGAGCTATTCAACAATAAATTGAGGAGCGCTCTGTGGCGAGAAACTTCTTTATACCGTCTAGAATTGGCAGCCCACAAATCGATGAACTCATCGGCCCAGCAAGAGGGCGCGTCCCAGACGGCATGATCAATCAAGCGGTCGCACCTTCGAAAGCGTAGCAAATGGTAGCGCCAGCAATCATCAGATCGTGAGTGTACTCTACATCCGCGTGAACCAGATACACCGCCGGCTATCTGGTGACAATGTACGTGTCCCTTCCATGGCCATCCTAACGCCCGCGAGCACCCTGGCCCCGGTTGACGATCCTTGATCATTCGTCCCAGCCATCATCCTTTATCTCCGTTGGCTTCTCCTCGCCCGTCAGCCGGGACGATCGATCGTGGGCGTCATGACGTTGCGCCGGCTGCTGTAGCAGCCGGCGCAGACATGACGGGGAGAGCTCAAACCGTGGTTGGCCGCACATCCGAAATAAAATACTAAGGCTGATCAAACGCGGTTTACCAAGTCTCGATCGATGCTACTAATTGGGAATGGGCTCTGACGCGAGTCGGATGAGGAAATCTGGATGGCAATCGAATTTCCGAAAGTTGTAGGGTGTTCCTCACTAGCATTTCTTGTGACGGTCACGGTCAATATGTCAGTCATTCCGTCTCATGCCGGCGAGCAAATCTTTGATGAATTACGCTTCGGAGCATCCGCATCGATACAGGGCGGCGGCGAGCACGAAGACGGTATCTTTCCCGAGGTGACGGTGTTCTTTGATCCCTTCGGTCAGGACTCCGCGACGGGCTTTGAGCAACAGCTTCTGCGCCCGCGCATCAATCTCGGCACCTCGATCGGCACATCGGGGGAAGCCACCCAAATCTTTGCGGGTCTCTCCTGGACTGCAAACTTCAACGACCAGGTCTTTGCCGAAGCCGGCTTCGGCGGCGTCTGGCACGATGGGGAGCTCGAAGGCAACACGGATGGCCCGAATCTCGGCTGTCGATTCCTCTTTCGAGAATCCCTGGGTGTCGGTTACCGCTTTGACCAACACTGGAATGTCATCGCCCAGGTTGCCCATTCGTCGCATGCCAATCTCTGCGATGGTCCGAACAACGGCATGACGCGCGCCGGTATTCAGGTCGGCTACAAGTTCTGAGCTGCCAGCGATTTTCTGCCGTCGATCACCAAAAGAAATTCAGGCCAATCTATCCGATAAGCTCGACCCGACAAACTTGAAAGTCCGCTCATGAGATACATTGGCGAAGGCCGTTTGCGCGAGCGCGCTTTTGGATAGGTCTACACCTCTGCGCTCTCGGTGCCCAGCACCAACAGGACAGTCATAGCTCCCTCAAGGCTGCTACCGAGCTTTCAGTGATGATATCCTCGACGACCGCAACTATCTCCGGAAGGAGATCGGTGCCTTCGGACATGACATATCAGTTTGACGCTGCCCCCACGCACGGCCCGAATGGTCGCGGCCATATTACCGGTCTGACCTCGGCATTCTCTGCTATCCGAAAAATGTGGATGGCTGGCGGTCCCGTGAAGGTGACGATGCTTACTTTCGCCATCGGCAGCACAAAGATTGCGTTATTTAGAAAAGCGCAAAGACATTGGCAGGTGCAAGGTCTGCTTCACGGCCGAATCCGGGCGCAAAGCTATTACAGGCGAAGACGTCCCTGGTCTTGACAGGATACGAGCTGTTGACCTTGCGTTCCGTTTCGTAAGTAAGTGATCTGACAAAGAATGTGTGGGAAAGACGGAACCGAGCTGAAACACTGAGACCGGCGCAAACCAAGACCGGGCTGGCCAGTTCAAGCGCAGTCGCCACGTCTTCATTCTCTCATTATCGACAGCAGGCCCAACCTCCATCCCATCAGCTTGGCGAAATTCGCGCGACAGCTAACCTGATGCCTACACCCCATCAGCGCAAGTTCTTCAGTGAATCCGCGTCTGCAGACTGACGGAGTCGCGGCGGTTGGTCTTCACCCGATCGCCCGCTCGCTTGGGCACCAGCGATGGCGTCACCGCCACGCAGTTATGCGCAAGTTCGATGAATTTTAAGATATCCCCCTCATGGTTCGCCCTCGCCAAGCATGGGCCCTGCTGCGGCCCATCCGGAGCAATCCGCCGATTCAGCTTAGCGCGGGCCACCTTCACTCCACGAACATACAGTATAGAGCGGCGGCGGCCCGTATTATATCTCGGCTTCTACGCGTTAGAACCTATCCAGTTTCGCAGTAAGTAGTCTCCGAACAATGGAACCGTGAAAGCTATGTCGGCATATGAAGGGCTGTAGATCATCCTTTTTTATGATACTGGCCCGCAAAGGCCCGAGCTTGGTAGGCGGCTCTTTCATCATCTCTGCAACGTCGCCGGATTTGGAAGGCCCCTCGCCTAACTTAGCCATGGCGAAAACGTATTCACGTTCGCGCGGCGTCAGGCGGTCAAAGCGTACCCTAAAAACCCATCGTCAAGTCTTTGAAGGGCTCGCTGGGATGACTGATCCACGTCAGCAGCATCTATCGGCGACTGATTGGCGGTATTCCAAGCTTGATAACCCCATTCCTGGAGAAAATATGTATAGCCTTGGGTCTTCGTGACGACAGATTGCAATGCATCAACTTTTATTTGCTCACCTTCCTCCTCAATCGGGTTCTTGATAGCTAGCTCCGCCGAATTTCGATCAAGTGCCCCCACTGAGGGATAGGTAAACAAACGCTCCGCATAAGACTTCGCATCGCCGGAAAGAGCAGCCACCTGAGGCAAGCCAGCGCCGAAAAACAGCACCGGTAGGCCTTTCTGATTTATCCGATGAATCGCAACGATTAGTCCAGCGTAGTCCTTTTCATTGATGTATTGGATTTCGTCGATTAGGAGCGTCCAGCCGCGTTCTGCAGCCTTCGCCGCCTCCCCGACCCTCACAAAAAGCTCTGCAAGGTCACATTCTATGTTTCCGCTATCGGCCGTTCCTGTTTCGGGATCCACTGACAACGCGAAATCGCCCATCTCCACTTTGAATATTGACGCGAAACTACGAAGCGCTCGCATTACACTGAAGGCACTCGCTTTCGCTTGGTCGATTACACTTACTTTGCGAAGGATTTGATGGATGCACGGATAAAGAAGTGTTGGAAGAGCAACTCCTTCTGGTGCTTCCACCAAAGAAGTCAGGTGCCCATACTCTTCAGCTATCTTTTCAATTTGGTTTAACAAAACTGTCTTGGCGACGCCGCGGAGCCCAAGCAGTATCTGATACTGGGCGGGCCTGCCGCGAATAGCTCGTTGGACAGCTATGCGTGCATCTTCTAGAATTTTGTCCCGTGCAGCGAGTTCCGGTGGCTGTTATCCGGCACCTGGTGCAAACGGGTTGCGAACTTCATCCCATCACTTATATCCAGTTTAGACGGTTCTAGGGTGAATGTCTTATAACTACCTATAAGTCAATATCACTCTGAGGATGGATGATTGGCTTGCGCTTCATGCGGTAAGGACTACTGCTGCGGCCAACTGAAGCTTCATGTGTCCCTTTCCCATTGCCTGTTTCTTCTCGCAAGGTCAGAGTTAATAGTGGTGCCTGAAGTGCGCAGTCGCCTCAGGCAATAATGGACTGGCTTCGCAGTTCCAGGGCGATGAGCCGGTCGCCGGCTGCTCCCCGCGAACTTCGCAGGCTTCGATCATTTCCTGACGGCTCCCTTGAGTCCGCCGCCGATCAGAAATGTCGCATCCATCAATGCGATCATCGGATTGCCTCCTCCGGAGACCGCAAGATAGCGCGGTTGCCAGTGCGGATGAAACTTGGATTTGAAGGCGCGAAGCCCCTTGAAATTGTAGAAGCGCTCGCCGTGTTCGAAGACGGTGCTGCCGATGCGGTCCCAGACAGGGGCCGTTTCGCGTTTCGACATCCCCGAAAGCGGTGCCATGCCGAGGTTGAAGTGTCTGTAGCCCTCCGCTCTCAGATGTTCCATGATCTGCACCAAGAGGAAGTCCATCGCGCCTTTTGGCGCATCGGGCGAAAAGCGCATCAGGTCGATCGTGGCTTCGGACTTGGTTCCGGTGACAAGGATATTGGCAAAGGCAACAATTCGGCCGTCCTTCCTCAGCACGCCGACTGGCTGCGAAATGAGGTAATCGGGCTTGAACGCGCCGAGCGAGAAGCCCTTCTCCTTTGCATTGTGATGCTCGAGCCAGGCATTGGAAACGGCCGAGAGCTCGTCGATGATTCCGGGGACATTGGCGGGTTCGACGACGGTGAATCCCAACCCGTCACGCTGGGCTCGGCTCGCGGTCTGGCGCAAGTTAGCCCATTTGCCGCCCTTCATCTCGAAGGTGCGCAAATCGGCGATTGCCAATTCGCCGAGCTTAAAAGCGCGCAAGCCGGCATCGGCGCAGTGCGAAAGCAGCGCTGGCGAAATCTGGTAGAAGACCGCACGGCAGCCTGCAGCGCGCGCCGCTTCCACGAAGTGCCAGACCAGTTCCTGGACGCCACGATGATCGCCGATCGGATCGAACAGCGCGATCCACGAGCGGCCTTGCCGTCCATACATGATGAAGGCATCGCCCTTTTCCGAGAACATGATGGACTTGTCGCCCATGCGCACCAGATTGGCGTCAGCACTGTCCTGTTTGTCGACGATTTCCACGGCGCGGCGCACGGCTTCCTCATCTGCGGGTTCCGGCCTGAAAGTCACCGGCCGCAACAGGCTGAAGATAGCGATTACCGAGGAAATGATTGTAATGCCGAGCACGGCACGCAGACCGCGCGGCGCTTCCGCGGCAAATTCGAACTGCCACCAGAGTTCGTTGCTGTATTCCACGTCGCGATAGACGAAGAGCAGGATAACGACGGAACCGACGACGATGACGGCAATCGCCATTAGCCAGGAAGCGGTCATTGCCTGGTTGAGAAGCGACGCATGGCGGGTAAAGAGCTGGCGGCTGACGAACAGGCCGAAGACCAGAAAGGCCAGGAAGCCTGCCTCCACGAGAGCGATCGCCTTCAGCAGCGAGAATGTCAAAGCGGCAACCGCCGAGAATACGGCCACCCACCAAGCGCCGTCGAGCCGCTGGCTCAGGCCACGGGCGGCCACAACCAGTGCAAGACCAAACAGGCTGGAGAAGAAGTGTGCGCCCTCTACTATCGGCAACGGCAAATAATTGGAGAGGAATTCGAGATTCTGATCGGGCGTCGGCGTCACGCTCGAAAAGATCAGCATGACGCCCAGAAGCAGCGCCAGCGCCGACAGCAACTGCGGCATCAACCGACCACCAATGCGCCGTACGCTGGAGGCCGCCGGATGATCCACGAAACGGCGAAGCTCGGTCACCGAAACCGCAAGGATGGCGATCAGCAGCGGCAGAACGTGATAGATCAGCCGGTAAAGAACGAGCGAGCCGAGAACGGCATCGATATTCACCGCACTGCCGAGCGAGGCAATGATGACGGTCTCGAAAACGCCGAGGCCCGCCGGCACATGGCTCAGCACACCAAGCCCGACGGCGATCGCGTAGACCGCCAGAAACACCGGCCAGCCGATCGCGGTCTGCGGCAGGAGCACATAGAGCACCGAGGCAGACGCTGCGATATCGAATGCAGTGACCAGGAACTGGCGCGACCATGTGCGCGAATCCGGCAGCCGAAGTGCAATCGACCCGATTTCGATCACCCGGCCTTCGCGGCCGAGCACCATGAGAGAGCCGAGGATCGCCAGGATGACCGCAGCGATCAGGCGAAGCCACGGGCCGCTGACATTGATCAGCGGTGCGATCTCATTGGCGATGACAAGGAGCGCGATTGCCGCCACGGACGTCAGGCCGAGGCCGAAGGAAAGTGTGATGAAAGCAATGATGCGACCGATATCCTCGGGCGAAACCCCAAGACGTGTATAGGCGCGGTAACGGATCGCACCGCCTGACAGCGCGCCGAAACCGGCTGTATTGCCGACCGCATAGGCACTGAAGGCCGTCAGCGCGACATGCGGGAAAGGCAGACGCTGGCCGATATAGTCGATGGCATTGAGATCGTAGAAGACGAGTGCCAGAAAGCTCAGGGCCGTGAAAAGCAAGGCGAGCAGGATCGAACTCAGCCGCGTCTCTGCCAGTGCCGCCACCACGTCGTCGTAGCGCACCTCATCCGTCAACTGCATGACTGCGTAGCCGACGAGGCAGAACAGGGTCAACGTCGCAGCTGCCACGAGCTGTGTGCGATAACGACGGAGAAGGCCCCGGTATCCACCAGCATCTTCGCTTTGCATTTCTTCCAAATCGTACGGGTTCGCCATGTTACCAGCAAGAATTGTTGCCTACGGCAGCGCCAGCATGAGCGGACCTTTCATAGATCCGCCACCGCTATCTCTATCAGTGGATGGATCGATTGATGACACGATGGGGATAGGCGGCCTTGAACTGCGCCATCATCGCGCTGGCCTGCTGCAGCACACGTTCGGCCTTTTCAGGATCATCGCGAGCAAGTTCGTCGGCATTGACCCGCATTGCTTCCGCCATGCTGGCGGACATCACTGCAAACTTCCCTTCTCCGCGGACCAACGCCTCTTTTGAGGCAGTCTCGAGCCAACGAGCAAAGTCCACGATGATCTCTTCCCGCTCATCGATCTCAACGCTCTTGATGATGCTGATATTCTCTTCCATACAGGTCACTCCATACACAATCGGCGCACACACCGAGTTCAACGCCTCGGGTTGGGAACGAGCTAGGAAGACGAAAAATCGAATTCAAGAGTTCAGTGAAACTTAAACTCGCCCTCGAGACGTCGCCATTCGTTCGGTCCGATCAGACCCTTGTGTGTATGGCGGACGGAGTGCAGCGGCCCGTCGAGGCTGTCGCGCCGGAAGTCCACGAACCGGCCGCGTCCCCTCGAAGGACTCGAACATGATTTTCGCCGTCGACTCTTTGCTCAGTCGAGGAGGTTTTGCCGATGAAGATCGCGCAGATCGCACCGCTCGCCAAAAGCGTTCCGCCCAAGCTTTAGGCTGGAACCGAGCGCATTGTTTCCTATCTCACCGACGCACTCGTCGCCCAACGTCACGACCTCACACTTTTTGCCAGCGTTGATTCGATCACCGCGGCGAAGCTATAACCAGGTTCTCCGGCATGGTTATGTCGCATCTGTCAGTACCCAGCGTGTGTCGAAGTCGACAACGCAAATAAGTATACGACAGCTCGTGCGGTAAGGACGCACTCCACGCGGGTCAGCGTCGAAGAAGAAAATAATGCCCGCCTTCGCCCCGCGGCGAACCATACGCCTATCGCGACTTACCGCAATTGCATTTGACATAGGCGGTCGGGTTGGCCGTGAGTTAGTATCATCCAAGATCGATAAGAAGCTTGCGCTCTTTGTCGCCGCGGTGACTTGCTTATGAGTTCCGGATCGGATAGTCAGCCGCCGCGCCGGCATGAAGCCGGATCTCCGGAGACATGATGGCTAGACGACAGCTGAATCTTGCGGGTGGTGACGGCCCGACGCTGAAAGACGTCCGCCAAGCCGTCATCTTGTTGGAGTGCAGCGTCTGCGATCGTCGCGAAAGCTTCGAGCGAAAAGTCCTGGTGGCACAATTCGGCGCGGGAGCCAATCTATTGAAGCTGCGCCGGCGGCTGGCCATGGGGTGCGAGCGAATGGTGGGATCCGACGGCGACCGTTGCTCAACCCGCTTTCCGTGTCTCGAAAGCCGCAACTGCTAGGGATCCACATCCCACGTTAAAGGGCGCTCAACCGCAGAATGAACACCTGACGTCTGTACAGTAAAAGCTTCGTTTCACAACAGAACAGCTTTCGAGATGTTCGAATGCTCACGGCTCTACATCGTTAGGTAATGGAGGCCCGTCGGATAGAGGCTTATCTTGCCCGCGCCCGCATACTCTCTAGATCGTCCCCATGAATGTTCTTAGAAGGATACTGGCCGGCAGGTCGACTGTGCGCACGCGCATGCCGGCCCAGTGTCTTAGCCCAGAGATTGACCGGGAGGTCGAGCGCCAGCTGAGTGGGCGCACGCGCGACATTCGTTTTCACCCCAGCCTTCGCCGCCTCTTTCGCGAGCGTTCGTGGCCGCAGACCTCAAAAATCATACGCGCCTGGATGATCTGGGTGATCGTCCTTGACGCATTGACGCTGGCTCTCAACGCCGTCCTGCTTCCGGCCGAAGCGGTACGTTCCATGCTCCTTCC
Source organism: Rhizobium sp. BK181 (assembly GCF_014193305.1). Classification (NCBI taxonomy): domain Bacteria; kingdom Pseudomonadati; phylum Pseudomonadota; class Alphaproteobacteria; order Hyphomicrobiales; family Rhizobiaceae; genus Rhizobium; species Rhizobium sp. BK181. The sequence goes on along the minus strand of NZ_JACHZA010000018.1, from coordinate 2,020 downwards.
AGCATCCATCCTCGTGCCCGCCGCCCTCGTTGCGGCGGCAGTTTTCTCGATGACACGCGCCTACTGGGTTCAGGGCGCAACGATTCTCACGAGCATGTTCTTCATCCTTCTGTCGGTTGCCTTGGTCGGCGTTAGCACAGGGGGCCAGTTTTACGAGCGGCACTTGACCATCATGCTATTCGTGGCAGTCACGGCGATCGTCATCTTTCCGATACCGCTTAGCTGGTCGGCGACAATCGCAACTTACGCCGTTGGCATATACCAGCTTCAAAACCCCGAGATAGCCATGGGAAGCGCCGCGGCGGCAACGCTATTTTTTGCAAGCGGCGTGGCGGCGACTTTGGTGGCCCGCCGGACGGCCACCATCCTTGCCCAGAAGACTTTCCTGCTCGAGCTAAGGGATCGCAGACGGCTGGCTGATTTAACTGATGCCAATAATCGCCTCGAATTGCTGGCGCGAACGGATCCGCTTACGGGTGTGGCAAACCGGCGCTCGATGGTGGAAACCATTGGCAAGTGCTGGACGGAGGCAAAGGCGACTAGATCGAGCATCGCGATGCTGATGTGCGATATCGATGAGTTCAAGAAGCTGAACGACACTCTCGGCCATGCCGAAGGCGACCGCTGCCTGGTGAAAGTGGCGGGCATCATCCAGAGCAGTCTAAGAAGCGAGCAAGATCAGGTCGCGCGGTTTGGAGGAGAGGAATTTCTTGTGTTGCTTCCTAATTCAAGCGAAGAGGATGCACGGTCTGTCGCAGAAACGATCCGAAGCCGGGTAGAGGCTGCAGCTCTCGCCAACCCCTCGTCACGCGTTGCCCCCTGCGTCACAATTAGCGTTGGCGTAGCGGCAGGGACGGTTGATAGGGAAGCCATATCGCCGGACCAGCTTCAGCGTAGGGCGGATGCATCTCTGTATGATGCCAAAACGAATGGTCGTAACCAAGTCGCTGTATGCAAAGATTACGGTTGAGGATCTGGCGGAGCTCCGTCGGGACCTGCCCAAGCGAACTTCTCAGCTTCTTGATTGGTTTCTAATTTCATGGCGTTGCCGCCGTCCATTGCTTTCCGTGCAGTGAATATGCAGATCTACCGCCGTGATGGGATTGCACTAGCGACCAGCACATTAAATCGGCGAAGGCATTGATTAGAAAGAGTCTCCCGCCCAATCTTCATGGCCATGGCGGATACGGATCACGAATATGCTCCCGTCTTCGATGATGCGATACACCACAAGGTGCGCCTTGAACGGATGGATCCTTACAGGGGGAGAAATCTCACAGCGTTCGCGCGCCATTCTTGGGTTGGTGGCGATGAGTTCGAGCAAGGCAAAAAGCTCATCGTGATATCGTCTGGCAACTGGTGCTCCGAAGATCCGGATGCCTTCTTCCGCTATGGAAACAATATCCTCTTCCGCTTGGATCGAAAGGCTGAATGGCATCAAGCGCTTCCGCGGCTGATCTCGGCTCGAGCGGTGGCTGCAGCAAACAACTCGTCCCTTGAACGGCTCCCAACTCCGCTTCTAATCCCGTCGTCGACAAAGCGCTGCATCTCGGCAATCTTATCCGTACGGGCTTGGTCTCTGCGGATCAGGTCCCTGACATAATCGCTCGCATTCGAGTATCGACCTGTCTTAGCCTGTGCTTCCACCCAGTCTTTCATGGGATCTGGCAGGGATACATTCATCGTCGCCATTCGAGTCTCCTTTATGCTTGAGGATACGTGCTGATGGCAAAGTTTGTCAAATCCAAGATGAGGTCGCAAGTTACTGCTCTTGAAGGGAATCGAACCAAAGTCCACCGCCTCCGATACACTAAGCTGCTGTATCTTTTATGCTCAGCGTGGAAAGGTTCGTTCGCGACACATGGGTTCCATCATCGCTTTACGGCAACACATTTCACCTCAGCGAGGAGTCCCTGGTGCGCCAGTGACCTTGCCCCCAAGTTTTATCCAGTTTTAAGTTCGCTCCGGCGGTTTTGGGTTGCTGTATTTGGGGCGGTAGCGGCGGGTTGCGGTGCGGAGC
>NZ_JACHZA010000017.1:0-107689 GCF_014193305.1 Rhizobium sp. BK181 | reverse complement strand
TCCAATCTGAGAGTAGGTGCGTTTCATTGCATCGTCCTTGCAATTGATAACCCATTGGGATCATTAGCAAGTCGCACTTCATTCTAGAACCCACCTGTCGAACAGCGAACTCGGCGGTTGGTATTCTCCAGGCACTGCACCCATCACTTTCGCCGTAGGCGAATATCGATTTGGCTGCGCTATCTGCATCGAATCTCAATTTCAGGAGGTGTTTCAAGAATATGAGACGCTCGGCGTCGATGCCGTGCTTTTTTCCTCGTATGGCCTTGCCGAGTACTTCCAGATCGCGCTTCGCGCTCATGCGGGGCTGAACTGCATCTGGATCGGCGCTGCGACGCCGGCGCAGAAGGCTGCCAAAGGCCCCGCGGGCATCATCGGCCCGGACGGAAAATGGGTGACGCAGTGCCCTGCAACTCCCGAACCGAACCTGGTGACGGCGGTTCTCGATCGCGACGACCCTCTCTATGACATCCCGCTGCGGAAGGCCCGGCCTTGGCGGCTGAAGGCGCGAGCGGGCGACATCTATCGCGAGAAGATCGTCGATGATCCCAGAAGCGAAAACAGAAACGGCTATTGACGCGCAATGCTGCATTGCGTCGCAGTGCCTTCATCTTGGGGCGCCGACCGTCTATATGAGCGGGGTCGCGGGTTGCGACGTGCCGGAGTTCATGATGGATACCGAAATACGGGGCCGTGCTGCGCATGTGGCCGCCATTCGCGAGCGCGCAGAAGCCGAAATGAAGGCGATGGGGATCGATGATGCGTTCATCGATCACTTGGTCGAGACGTTCTACGGCCGGGTGCTCCAGCATCCGACGCTTGGGCCGGTGTTCGATGCCAGGCTCTCCGGTCGCTGGCCGGAGCATATGCAGAAAATGAAGAGCTTCTGGTCCTCGGTCGCTTTGCGCAGCGGCGCCTATGGCGGCAAGCCAGTGCAGGCGCATACCGGTGTCGCGAACCTGTCTGCCGATCTTTTCCCCCAATGGCTGGCGCTGTTTTCCGAGACGCTTAGCGATATCGCCCCGAACCCCGAGGCCAAAGCCTGGTTCATGGCAACCGCGGAGCGGATCGCCCGTAGCCTGACGCTATCGCTGTTCTACAACCCGGCGCTCGACGATCCGAAGCGGAAGCCCGCCTAAGCCAGTTCAGGCAACACGCTTGTAGAAAAACGTCGTGGCGCAGAGGCCACCTTCCGGCCACAACGCATAGTCCGGGATGACCCCCACCCGCTCCCAGCCAAGCCGTGGATAGATCGCCTCGGCGTCGCTTCCGGTTGCCGTGTCAAGCACCAGAAGCGTCTTGCCGCGCGCGGCCGCTTCGCGTTCAGCCGCAACCATCAGCTCGCGCGCCAACCCCTTGCCGCGCGCGGAGCGATGCACCAGCAGTTTCTTCAGATCGCCGCGATGCGGCTGGTTCGGCATCTGCGCCGCACCGACCTGCACCGTGCCGACGCTGCGGCCTTCAATCTCGGCGACGAAGAGCAGCGTCGCGCCTGAAGCAACGGCATCTGCAACGCCCTGCCAATAGGGCTCCGCATCGGCATGGGTGTAGGGCTGCATGAAGCCGACGGAGGCGCCGCCATTGACGCAGTCGGTCAGCACCTCGCAAAGGTCTGGTATCGCCATGCGGGCCTGTGCCGCGTCAAGAAGGCGGATCATTGCTGTCATCACTTTTTCTCCTGAAATGAATTAGCGTCCGCGCCGGTCGAGCACGACACAATAGCGGGCAGGAATGTTGCCGGGGTTATGGAAAACATGGCCTTCACCGACCGGCATGAATAGACAATCGCCCGGCAGCAGCCGGTAGACCGTGTCACCCGTCGTCATTTCCATCTCGCCATCGAACAACCAAATGTGCTGGGCCATACCGCTGCTTGCGGCGTGCGGAGGAAAACTGACGCGACCGCCTGGCGGAAACTCGACGTCCACGATGTCGACATCGGACGCGGCGCCGGGCGGCGAGACGGAGCGCCTGAGGTAGCCCGTCTCCGGATCCCTCCAGACCTGCTGCTCCTGCCGGCGCGACAGCGGCGAGGCCTCACCCTCCTCGGCAAAGAACGCCGAAAGCGACAAACCGAGCGCTGCGCAAACTCTCGCGAGCAGCGAGGCTGTCGGACTAGCTTCACCACGTTCGATCCGCGAGATCATCGCGCGGCTGACACCCGAGGCGTTGGCGAGGTCGTCGAGCGTCATATTCTTCTGCACCCGCAGCTTGCGGATGCGAATGGCGATCGCCTTTTCCAGTTCCTGTTCCATTATTCGATCCAGTATTTCTACTATAATAGAAATACATAGTCTGATCATGGAATCAAGCGCCAAGTTTCCGCCTGAGAAACAGCGAGTTATCGTAAACGAACCCCTGCTTTTCCGCTTTGCGGCAAGGGGCGGCGCTGCTATATGGCGCGCATGAGCACCAATCCGACCACTCCGCTTTCCCATATCCGCAACTTCTCGATCGTGGCCCACATCGACCACGGCAAATCGACACTTGCCGACCGCCTGATCCAATCGACGGGCGGACTCGCCGAGCGCGAGATGTCCGAGCAGGTGCTCGACAACATGGATATCGAGCGCGAGCGCGGCATCACCATCAAGGCCCAGACGGTGCGCCTGCACTACAAGGCCAAGGATGGAGAGACCTATATCCTGAACCTGATCGACACGCCCGGCCACGTCGACTTCGCCTACGAAGTCTCGCGCTCCCTGTCGGCCTGCGAAGGTTCGCTGCTGGTCGTCGATGCGTCGCAGGGCGTGGAAGCCCAGACGCTTGCCAACGTCTATCAGGCGATCGACAACAATCACGAGCTCGTCACCGTGCTCAACAAGATCGACCTGCCGGCGGCCGAACCGGACCGCATCAAGGAACAGATCGAGGAAGTCATCGGCATCGACGCCTCCGAGGCCGTGCTGATTTCGGCCAAGACTGGTCTCGGTATCCCCGACGTTCTCGAAGCCATCGTTGAGAAGCTGCCGGCGCCGAAGAGCCCGGGCGGCGATAAGGCTCCGCTGAAGGCGCTGCTCGTCGACAGCTGGTATGACACCTATCTCGGCGTCATGGTTCTCGTCCGCATCATCGACGGTGTTCTGACAAAGGGCCAGACGATCCGCATGATGGGCACGGACGCCAAGTACCAGGTGGAACGTGTTGGCGTGCTGACACCGAAGATGGTCAATGTCGACAGCCTCGGCCCCGGCGAGATCGGCTTCATCACCGCGTCGATCAAGGAAGTCGCCGACACGCGCGTCGGTGACACCATCACCGAGGACAAGCGCCCGACGGCGCAGGCCTTGCCGGGTTTCAAGCCGGCGCAGCCGGTCGTTTTCTGCGGTCTCTTCCCTGTTGATGCCGCCGACTTCGAAGATCTGCGCGCCGCGATGGGCAAGCTTCGCCTCAACGACGCCTCCTTCTCCTTCGAGATGGAATCGTCCGCGGCTCTCGGCTTCGGCTTCCGTTGCGGCTTCCTCGGCCTGCTGCACCTTGAAATCATTCAGGAGCGCCTTGAGCGCGAATTCGACCTCGACCTGATCGCCACTGCGCCTTCGGTGGTCTACCAGCTGACGATGACCGACGGCAGCGAGCGCGAACTGCACAACCCGGCCGACATGCCGGATGTCGTCAAGATCGACGAGATCCGCGAGCCGTGGATCAAGGCGACGATCATGACGCCGGACGATTATCTCGGCGGCATTCTCAAGCTCTGCCAGGACCGCCGCGGCATCCAGACCGAACTCACCTATGTCGGCACGCGCGCCATGGTTACCTATGAGTTGCCGCTCAACGAAGTCGTCTTCGACTTCTACGACCGCCTGAAGTCGATCTCGAAGGGCTATGCGTCGTTCGATTATCACCTCGAAGGTTATCGCGAAGGCAACCTCGTGAAGCTGTCGATCCTCGTCAACGGCGAGCCGGTCGATGCGCTGTCCATGCTCGTCCACCGCGCGTCTGCCGAAAAGCGCGGTCGCGACATGTGCGAGCGGCTGAAGGAGCTGATCCCGAAGCACATGTTCAAGATCCCGATCCAGGCCGCGATCGGCGGCAACGTCATTGCCCGCGAGACGATCTCGGCGCTGCGCAAGGACGTGACGGCGAAGTGCTACGGCGGCGACGCCACCCGCAAGCGCAAACTTCTGGATAAGCAGAAGGAAGGCAAGAAGCGCATGCGCCAGTTCGGCAAGGTGGAGATTCCGCAGGAAGCCTTCATCGCCGCGCTCAAGATGGGCGACGAGTAAGGAGAACCAACATCCAGCCCGGCTGGCGCGCATGGCCGGGCTGCGACATGCCTCAGCCGCAGGCCATGTATTCCTTCACCAATCCCTCATAGGCGTCCATCTCCGGTAGCGCCTCATAGCTGCGGGCTGCGCCGGTTTCGGCAAAGGGCAGCTTTTCACGCGTCCAGGTCTCGATAAACGGTTTGAACCAGCGCGGATCGTCCAACATCGTCGGGCGGAGATTGACGAACCAGTCCATCCCTTCCGATCGCGTGAACATCCAGGTCATGCAGTGGCCGCAGAAATAATGGTGCGCCTCGGCGCCGTGCAAACCGCCGACCACTGGCTCCCCTTCCGTAATCGCGAAGCCTTCCGCCGGGATCGCGGCACTCAGCGAATAGGCACTCGACGACATCTTCTGGCAGCCCGTGCAATGGCAGGCCATGGTCAAAAGCGGCTTGGCGCTGATCTTCAATCGCACGCGGCCACATCGGCAGCCGCCCTCCCAAGGCAGATCGACTTCACTCATCACGTCCTCCTTTTTCGCCGTGCTCAATCTAGCGGCAGTCAGTCCGGCGTCAAACTCGCCCACCGCGAACGACAAACGCACCGGCAGATGCTCCCCTAGAGCATCGGGAAATTGCGATCCCGCTCGGACATCTGCTCGACCGGCAGCGGCCAGCCGATGGCGATCTTCGGATCGAGCGCGTTGACGCCGCCCTCGGCTCCCGGCGCGTATGGCTTGTCGTGCAGGTAAATCAGTTCGCAGTTCTCCGTCAGCGTCTGGAAACCATGGGCAAAACCTGGCGGGATCATCATTGACCGCGCGTTCTCGGCGGAGAGAACCTCGCCATGCCACATGAGATAGGTTGGCGACTGCGGCCTAAGATCGACTGCGACATCGAAGACGGCCCCGGCGAGGCAGGAGACGAACTTCGCTTCGTCGTGCGGGGCACGCTGGAAATGCATTCCGCGAATGGCCCCTTTCGCCTGCGTCATCGTGTGATTGATCTGCGCGATGCGACCGATGCCGAAATCCGAAAGCTCCTCGGTACAGAAGAAGCGCGAGAAAAAGCCGCGCTCATCGCCAAGCCGCTGACGCTCGACGACGAGGAGATTGCTGAGGGCAGTCGGGATGCGATTGAAACGGGACATGGAACTCGACCGGAACGTTTGAGGATAGCCGACAGAATGCTTTATCGCCTTGTTTCAACCCGCGCAAACTTGACCTCACACCCAAAAAGGGCTCATTAGCAGCCACTGTTCGAGAGCACTGATTTGGGCAAAGTACTTATCACCGGAGCCTCCGGGTTCGTGGGCCAACACGTCCTGCGCACACTTGTCGCGCAGGGGACCGACTTGCGTGTGGTCCTTCGACCGAAAGCCGTCGAAAAGCTGCGGGACGTCGAAGCGATTGAGATCGTGGAAAGCCCGTCTCCTTTTTCCGAGAGCGAAGGCTGGTGGAAAGATACCTTTGCCGGGATCGATACGATCATCCACCTGGCGTGGTACGCGGAGCCTGGAAAATATCTCACGGCGCCGGAAAATCTGGACTGCCTTTCCGGCACGCTGACGATGGCAAGGGCCGCAGCCAGTGTAGGCGTGCGCCGATTTGTCGGGGTTGGCACGTGCTTCGAATATGACGTTAGCTTCGGCAAGCTTTCGGTTGACACACCATTGAAGCCGCTTACGCCCTATGCGGCTGCCAAAGCGGCGGCGTTCATGGCGCTCTCGCAGTGGCTGCCGGCCCAAGGCGTCGAGTTTGCGTGGTGTCGCCTGTTCTATTTGTATGGAGACGGCGAAGATGAGCGTCGCTTCGTGCCATATCTCAAAAAATCGCTCGAGGCGGGGCAGCGGGCAGACCTCACAGAGGGAAGGCAGGTCCGCGACTTCATGGATGTCCATGATGCTGCCGCACGCATATGCGACGTCATCTTCGGAAAAGCCACGGGCGCTATTAACGTCTGCTCCGGCGTTCCTGTGACGGTGCGGGAACTCGCGGAACGAATCGCCGATCAGTATGGTCGGCGAGACCTACTAAATTTTGGGGCGCGGCCCGACAATCTTGTCGATCCGCCCGTCGTCTTGGGAGTGCCATAGCCTTGAATGCAGCACCAACGGATGTCCGCGTGCTTTACGAGCAGCGGGGTCTGCCGATCTTTCAGAACAGAATGTACGACACCTTGGAGGATGCCCTCGGCTCGCCGAAAGGTGACATCTGCCTGGTGGAAGATGTGCGCACGGGTCTCGTCCGCAACGCAGCGTTCCAACCCGACCTGATGGTCTATGACACATCTTACCAGAACGAGCAGGGCCTGAGCCCAATGTTTCGTCGCCATCTGGAGGAAGTCGCGTCAATCATTACCGCGAACATGGGCGAGAAGAACCTCGTTGAGGTCGGCTGCGGCAAGGGGCTTTTCCTTGAGATGCTGGAAGAGCGCGGGGTCGAGATAACCGGCTTCGATCCTGCGTATGAAGGCACCAACAGCCGAATTCGCCAGGAGTATTTCCAGCCCGGCAGCGGTATTGAGAGCGACGGCCTCATCCTCCGGCATGTCCTGGAACACATTCCGGACCCGGTCGCTTTCCTCGGCCAACTGAAGGAAGCCAACGGCGGGCGCGGATACATTTACATCGAGGTTCCCTGCTTCGATTGGATCTGCGAGCAGCGGGCATGGTTTGACGTCTTCTACGAACACGTCAACTATTTCAGACTTTCGGATTTCCACCGAATGTTCGGGACCGTCGTCGCAAGCGGAAGAATCTTCGGCGGCCAGTATCTCTACGTCGTCGCGGACCTGGCAACCTTGCGCCAACCGATGATCGACCAGAACGACCGCGTAAAAATGCCCGCGGACTTCGTCGAGAAGCTGGAAAGCATCAGCCCCGGCGAAACCCAAACAGCGGTGGTCTGGGGTGGCGCTTCGAAGGGCGTGATATTTTCGCTTTTGCGGCAGCGAAAAGGCCGTCCCGTCACCGCCGTGATTGACATCAACCCTTCAAAGCAAGGCAAGTTCCTGCCTTTGACCGGCTTGAAAGTTCAATCCCCGAACGAGGTGCTGCCCGGACTGCCGCCAGGCTCCGATATCTACGTGATGAATCGCAATTACTCTGAAGAGATCAAGAAAATGTCCAACAACGCCTACAACTATGTCGAGGTCGACCGTGGCTGATTTCAAGAGCGAAGTCGCCGACCGCATTGTCGCGATCCAAGGCAACGAAGAGTTCAAACGAAGCGCTTCCGATTTCCTGCGCAAGTCCGTCGAGCCGAAATATTCCTATAACTACTTCTGGATGGGTCGCCCAATTATCCAGTACCCCCAGGACATGGTCGCCATGCAGGAGATCATCTGGGAGACGCGTCCGGACCTTATTATCGAAACCGGGATCGCACATGGCGGATCGCTGATCCTCAGCGCATCCATGCTTGCGCTCCTTGATATGACCGATGCGATGGAAGCCGGCGTCAGCTTTGACCCACGCGCTTCGAACCGACGTGTTCTCGGCATCGATATTGATATCCGCGCGCACAACCGGACGGCAATCGAAGCGCATCCGATGGCGTCGCGCATTCAGATGATTCAAGGGTCGAGCATAGACCAGAGCGTCATCGACGAGGTCCATCGGATCGCCAAGCCCTTCAAGCGCGTTCTTGTGTGCCTGGACAGCAACCACACCCATGACCACGTGCTGGCTGAGCTCGAGGCCTATGCGCCCCTGACCTCGGTCGGCAGCTATTGCGTTGTCTTCGACACGCTAATCGAAGATATGCCTGAAGACGCGTATCCAGACCGATCCTGGGGGCCGGGCGACAATCCGAAAACGGCTGTGTGGAAGTATCTCGAAACGCATCCTGAATTCGAGATCGACCGGGCGATCGATCAGAAGCTTATGATCACCGTGGCCCCCGACGGCTTTCTGAAGCGACACAGATAGAACTCCCAGAGGCGGCGTTCTCAGGCCAGGAACCCTACATGAAAATCGTCATTCTCGCTGGTGGTTACGGCACCCGTATTTCCGAAGAGAGCCATCTGCGGCCAAAGCCGATGATCGAGATCGGAGGTCGTCCGATCCTCTGGCATATCATGAAGATCTATAGCCACTACGGCTTCAATGATTTCGTGATCTGCCTTGGCTACCGCGGCTACATGATCAAGGAATACTTCGCGAACTACATCCTGCATTCGGCAGACGTGACCTTCGACATGGAGCGCGGCGAGACGACCTACCACGCCACCAAGGCCGAGCCCTGGCGCGTGACACTTGTCGAAACAGGCGAGGGATCGATGACCGGCGGGCGCCTGAAGCGTGTCGCGAACTATCTCGATGACACATTCTGCCTCACCTACGGCGATGGCGTGGCTGACGTCGACATCAAGGCTCTGACGGAATTTCATCTAAGGCACGGACGCGAGGCGACGGTGACGAGCGTCGTGCCGCCGGGAAGGTATGGCGCCCTGCTGACCGACGATGGAAAAGTCACGAGCTTCACCGAAAAGCCTGCGGGCGATAACGGGCGCATCAATGGCGGCTTCTTCGTGCTCAACCGGTCCGTGCTCGATCGTATCGAGGGAGACCTAACGCCGTTCGAGGCAGCGCCGCTCGAAAGCCTCGCCACCGACGGCCAACTAATGGCCTTCCCGCATGACGGGTTCTGGCGGCCCATGGATACGCTGCGCGACAAGAACCAGCTCGAAGAGCTGTGGCAGAGCGGCCATGCCCCATGGAAAGTCTGGTCATGAGCAGGCTTCCGGATCAGCGCTTCTGGTCGGGAAAGCGTGTCTTCCTCACGGGTCACACCGGCTTCAAGGGAACGTGGGCGCGGCTATGGCTTTCCCGGCTCGGCGCCGAGGTGGTCGGCTATGCGCTTTCACCAGCAACGACGCCATCACTGCATGGGCTTGCCGGCAGCACGGGTCTAACGGCCGAGACAATTGCCGACATCCGCGACGGCAAGACGCTTTCGAAGGCGCTTGGCGAGTGCAATCCCGATATCATCCTGCACATGGCGGCGCAGCCGCTGGTTCGGCGCAGTTATCTTGAGCCGGTCGACACGTTCGACGTCAATGTCATGGGTACGATACGCCTACTGGAGGCGGCGCGTTCGCTCGAGGCGCTCAAGGCCATCCTGGTTGTTACGACCGACAAGGTCTACAGCAACGACGAGAGCGGACGGCATTTCGTCGAAACCGATCGGCTTGGTGGGCACGACCCCTACTCCGGCTCGAAGGCTGCGGCCGAGATTGCAGCCGCGACCTACAGGGACTCCTTCTTCCGCTCAAAAGGCGTGCATGTCGGCACCGCGCGTGGCGGAAACGTGCTCGGCGGCGGCGACTTCTCGGAGGATCGCCTGGTTCCCGACATCGTCCGCGCCGCTATCGCCGGCAAGATTCTTGATATTCGCAGCCCGCTGGCGACCCGCCCGTGGCAACACGTCCTCGACTGCCTGAACGGCTATTTCCTGTTCTGCGAAGCGCTGTATACCGGGGCCGTATCGGTCGAAGCGCTGAATTTCGGGCCTTCGCCTGATGAAGCGCAAATCCCCGTTGGTGTCGTGGCGTCATCCGTCCAGACAGCCATGGGGCTCGGGCAAACCTGGCAGGATACGTCAGCGGCAGACAAGCCGCGAGAGATGCACGCGCTGGGCCTTGATCCCGCTGAGGCTAGCCGTTCTCTCTCCTGGCGGGCAAGGCTGAGCCAAGCGGACGCCATAGACTGGGCCGCGCGCTGGTACGATCAGTGGCGCCGGGGCGAAGATGCGCTCTCGCTCGTCACTGGCCAGATTGATGCTTTCACGAAAGGCCCCTAACCACATGTCTCACCAATGCCGTTTTTGCTCAGCGCCGCTGACGACCGTTGTCGCGGATCTTGGATCGACACCGTGGTCCAACGCCTTTCTGTCCGACGCGGCCGCGATTGCGAAGGAGCGCTCCTTCCCACTGAAGGTCATGGTTTGCTCGGAATGCTTTCTGGTTCAGACAACCGAGAACGTGCCGGCTGACGAAATTTTCAATGCCGACTACGCTTACCTCTCGTCGTTCTCGACGAGCTGGCTTGAGCATGCCAAGCGTTATGCCGAGATGATGACCGAGCGCTTCGGGCTCTCAGCGGATTCGACGGTGGTCGAAGTCGCCTCGAATGACGGCTATCTCCTGCAATACTTCGCCGCCAAGGGCATCACCGTGCTCGGCGTGGAGCCGGCCGCAAATGCCGCAAAGATTGCCGAGAGCCGGGGCGTGCCGACCAAGGTCGCTTTCTTCGGCAAGGAGACTGCCACGGCGCTCATCGAGAGCGGCGTGCGCGCCGACGTGACGGCCGCCAACAATGTCCTGGCGCACGTACCTGATATCGCTGACTTCGTCAGTGGCTTCGCCATCCTGTTGAAACCCGATGGCGTCTCGACCTTCGAATTTCCGCATCTTCTGACGATGATCGATGGGATCCAGTTCGATACGATCTACCACGAGCACTACTCTTATATGTCGCTGCTCGCCGTCGAACGCATTTTCGGTGCTTGCGGACTGAAGGTCTTCGATGTCGAAGAAATTCCAACGCACGGCGGTTCATTGCGCGTGTTCGCACAGAAGGCAGAGGGCACACGCGCTGTGACGGACAGACTTGTCGCCCTCCGTAAAAAGGAAGAGGCGTTCGGTCTCAAGCAGATGGCGACGTATGAGCGGTTCGGATCGCGGATCGAAGGCGTGTGCCAGGAGTTCAAGGCCTTCCTTGCTCGCGCCAAGGCCGAGGGGAAGACGGTCGCCGCCTATGGCGCCGCAGCCAAGGGCAACACCTTTCTCAACGTCTGCGGCGTCACCGCCGACGACATCGCCTTCGTGGTCGACCGCAGCGACATCAAGCAAGGCAAGTTGCTGCCCGGGAGCCACATTCCGGTACATGCGCCGAGCCATATCGAGAGTGCAAAGCCGGACTATGTCGTCATCTTGCCCTGGAACCTGACAGACGAGATCGTCAAGGCGAACGACCATATCCGGGCGTGGAGTGGACGCTTCGTCGTCGCGATCCCGACGCTGCGAATCCTTTGACCTTCGGCGCGCAGAGCGGTGCCCGAACGGCGCACCGCTTGTCCTTTGTTGTCATGGGCCGCGCAGGGCTTTGAGGTCCGCGAGATTGCAGAACCTCATCAGGTGTGGATATCATCGGCGCAACGCGCCTCTAGGCAGACAGTGGCGCCGGCGGCATGTTTGCCGGTTTCTCTTTTTTCGTCTCCGAAAGTCACTTTGCATGTTCTGGCATAGCCATTCGCCGAACCTCCTCGGACAACGCTACATTTCAAATCAATGGCGACGGCATGTCGCAAACAGACGTTAGAGGGACGCATTTGCCATTGAATTATCAGTGCAATTCTCTGCAATAGCGGAGAATGCTGAGCCGGCTAGCGTCAGCTTATTCAACCACCGATTGATATGGCGGAGCACGGCCATTTGAGCCTAATGCGACCGGAGCGGATAAAATTTCCCCCTTTCTGTAGCCGGCTGTGGGATTACGGCGCCAAAATCATGGTCGCAGGAGGCGTCGCTCGCCATTTCATTTGGGGGCTTGCAACGCCAGACCTTTACGATAGGTTGCGCGTTGACCTAGACGTAACTGGTCACGGGAACAAACGACTAATAAAAGGCGCAAAGCCTAGAAAGGTGGCCCCCATATGAACTTCCTTACGAAAAAATTCTTGGCTTCAGCAGTGTTTGGCTCGCTGCTGGCCGTATCGGCCCACGCGGCGACGCTCAACATCCACAATGGTGGTGACCCGCAGTCCCTCGACCCTCAGAAGCTGTCGAGCGACTATGAGAACCGCATTGCAGGCGACATCTTCGAGGGTCTGGTAACGGAAGACCCGAAGGACGATCCGATCCCTGGGCAGGCCGAAAGCTGGAAGGTTTCGGAGGACGGCAAAGTCTATACGTTCAAGCTTCGTGACGGTATCAAGTGGTCGGACGGACAGCCGGTAACGGCGGGCGACTTCGTTTTTGCCTTCCAGCGTCTGGTTGATCCGAAGAACGCCGCCGAATACGCCTACCTGCAGTTCACCATCAAGAACGCCGAAAAGATCAATAAGGGCGAAATCACCGATTTCAGCCAACTCGGCGTCAAGGCGATCGACGACAAGACGCTCGAGATCACGCTCGAAAACCCGACGCCCTACTTCATCAACTCGCTGATGCACTACACCGCCTATCCGCTGCCGAAGCACGTGGTCGAGGCGAAGGGCACCGACTGGGTGAAGATCGGCAACATCGTCACCAACGGCCCTTACAAGCCGACCGAATGGATCCCGGGCGCATCAGTTACGACCGTCAAGAACGACCAGTACTACGGCGAGAAGGACCTGAAGATCGACGGCGTCAAGTTCTTCACGCTCGAAGACCAGGAAGCAGCTCTGAAGCGCTACCGCGCTGGCGAGTTCGATATCATGACCGACTTCCCGACCGACCAGTATGAGTGGATGAAGAAGAACCTGCCGGGTCAAGCGCACGTTACGCCGTTCCTGGCCAGCTACTACTACGTCCTCAACGCGACGAAGCCACCGTTCGATGACAAGCGCGTCCGCCAAGCTCTGTCGATGGCCGTCAACCGTGAAGTCATCGGCCCGAAGATCCTCGGCACCGGCGAACTGCCGGCCTATTCCTGGGTTCCGCCGGGCACTGCCAACTACGGCGAACCCGCCTATGTGAGCTGGAAGGACATGCCTTACAAGGACAAGGTTGAAGAGGCGAAGAAGCTGCTGAAGGAAGCGGGTTTCGGACCTGACCACCCGCTGAAGGCACAGCTTCGCTACAACACCAATGACAACCACAAGCGCGTGGCCGTCGCGATCGCTTCGATGTGGAAGCCGCTCGGCGTTCAGATTGAGCTCTACAACACCGAAACCAAGGTGCATTACGACGAAATGCAGCATGGCCAGGTGGAAATCGGCCGCGCCGGATGGATCGCCGACTACAACGATCCGGACAACTTCCTCGGTCTGCTGGTTTCAGGCGTTTCGATGAACTACGGCCGATGGAGCAACCCCGGCTACGACAAGCTGGTCAAGGAAGCAAACGCTCAGACCGACCTGAAGAAGCGTGCGGAAATCTTCAAGCAAGCTGAACAGCTCGCGCTCGACGACAGCGCCGCCATTCCGCTGTACTACTACGTCTCGAAGAACGTCGTTTCGCCGAAGGTCCAGGGCTTCGAAGACAATATTCAGGACATCCATCGCACGCGCTGGCTGTCGGTCAAAGAATAAGGAACACCGGCCCTTCCCGCCTGGCGTGGGAAGGGCCGATCCACGACCATGATCAAATATGCACTCCGTCGCCTGCTGTCGACGATCCCCGTAATGTGGATCGCCGTGACACTCAGCTTTTTTGTCTTGCGCCTTGCTCCCGGCGGCCCATTCGATGGCGAACGGCCATTGCCGCCGGTAATCCTCAAGAACCTCGCGGCCCACTACAATCTCGATAAGCCGCTCATCGAACAATATCTGATCTACGTCTTCGACGTGCTGAAGGGCGATCTTGGTCCCTCCTTCGCCAACGAAGACTTTAGCGTTGCCCAGCAGATCATGATCGGCCTGCCTTACACGTTCACGATCGGCGGCCTCGCCTTCATCCTTGCCATCCTCATCGGCGTAACAGTCGGCTGTCTTGGGGCGCTTTATCAGAATAAGGCGCCTGACTACGTCCTCGGCCTGCTTATTCTCGTCGGCCTGGTTCTTCCGAACTTTCTGATCGCGCCCATCCTGCAGCTGATTCTCGGCATCCACCTCGGCTGGTTGCCTGTAGGCGGGTGGGGCGACGGCTCGTTCAAATATCTCGTCATCCCAATCGTTGTGTTGGCATTGCCGCATGCGGGCCGTATCTCGCGCATGACCCGCGGCTCGATGATCGAAGTGATGAACCAGAACTACATCCGCACGGCAAAGGCCAAGGGCATCGGCCCGCGGCTGACCGTCATGCGCCACGCTCTCAAGCCCGCCATGATGCCGGTTGTTTCCTATCTCGGCCCGGCGGCCAGCTACCTTCTCACCGGCTCGCTCGTTGTTGAAAGCATCTTCGGATTGCCCGGCATCGGCCGCTATTTCGTCAACGCAGCGCTGAATCGCGACTACGGCATGGTTCTCGGCACGGTCATCTTCTACATGGTGCTGATCGTCATCCTGAACCTTCTCGTCGACATCGCCTATGCGTGGCTCGATCCGAAAGTGAGAAACCGATGATCCTCAATCCCGCAAAAAGAGAGCTGCTTGCGGCCGAACTTCTCGAGGCCGAAGGGCTCTCGCACAAGAGCCGCTCTCTCACCGGCGATGCCCTGCGTCGTCTTTCCCGCAACAAGGCGGCCGTCGTTGCCATCGTTGTGCTGCTGCTTCTCATCCTCGCAGCATTTCTTGGGCCATACCTCATTCCGTTCGACTATGAGGAGCCGGATTGGGCGGCGTTCCGGGTGCCGCCTGATATGGAAAGCGGCCACTATTTCGGAACCGATCCGAACGGCCGTGACCTGCTGGCCCGCGTGCTCTACGGCACCCGTGTTTCGCTTGCCGTTGCGGCGACCGCCACCATCGTTTCGGTGGTGATCGGGGTGCTGTACGGCGCGATTTCCGGCTATATCGGCGGCAGGCTCGACGCGATCATGATGCGCTTTGTCGATATCATGTATGCGCTGCCTTACATCCTTTTCGTCATCCTGCTGATGGTCGTGTTTGGCCGCAACGTTTACCTGCTGTTTGCAGCAATCGGTGCGCTGGAATGGCTGACGATGGCCCGAATCGTGCGCGGACAGACGCTGTCGATCAAGCACCGCGAGTTCATCGAGGCGGCCCGGGCATCCGGCCAGAAGCCTTTCAAGATCATCCTCAAGCACATCATCCCGAACCTTGTCGGGCCGGTGGTGATCTTTGCTGCGCTGACGGTCCCAGAAATCATCGCGACGGAGAGCTTCCTGTCCTATCTTGGTTTCGGTGTTCAGGAACCGTTGACATCGCTCGGCACGCTGATTGCCGAGGGCACCGACGCCATGGAAAGCATGCCGTGGCTGTTGGTCTTCCCGGCCTGCTTCCTCGTCGCCCTGCTGATGAGCCTGCTTTTCATCGGCGACGGTCTGCGCGACGCGTTCGACCCGAAGGATCGATAAATGCAACAAGAAACAAAAAACGATACGCTTCTCGAACTGCGAGACTATTCGATCACCTTTGCGACGCCGGATGGCGAGGTAAAGGCAGTGTCCAATATGAACCTGTCGATCCGTCGCGGCGAGCGTGTCGCAATCGTCGGCGAGTCGGGGTCGGGCAAGAGCCAGACCTTCCTCGGCGTGATGGGGCTGCTCGCCAAGAACGGCCGCACCAGTGGCCAGGCACTGCTGGAAGGCAAGGACGTCTTGGCGCTAAAGCCGCGGGAACTCGACCATGTCCGCGGCAAGGACATGGCCATGGTGTTCCAGGACCCCATGACCGCGCTCAATCCGTCGCTGCGGATTTCCCGGCAATTGACGGAGCAGCTTGAGGTTCACCGGGGCTTCACGGCGCGCGCTGCCTCCAACGAGGCGCTCGATATGCTGAAGCGGGTCGGCATCCCTGACCCAACGCGACGCTTCAACCTTTATCCACACGAACTGTCGGGCGGCATGCGCCAGCGCATCGTCATTGCGATGGCACTGCTGACGAAACCGAAGCTGCTCATTGCCGACGAGCCGACGACCGCGCTCGACGTTACGATCCAGGCCCAAATCCTTGATCTCTTCAACGACCTGACGGCGGAAATGAACACGGCGCTTGTCATGATCACTCATGATCTGGGCGTTGTCGCCGGCCTCGCGGATCGCGTTGCGGTCATGTATGCTGGGCGGATCGTCGAGGAAGCACCGGTCGACGAGCTCTTCGAGGTACCGGCGCATCCGTATACGGCTGCGCTGCACGCTTCTATCCCGCGGCCAGACCAAGACGTCGATCAGCTCGCCGTCATTCCAGGCCGCCCACCCAACCTGCAGCATCTACCGAAGGGCTGCAGCTTCTCGCCGCGCTGTCCCATGGTCCAGAACGACTGTATCGACGCGTCGCCGAAACTTGAGATGTTGGCGAAGGGCCATTCCGCGGCCTGCTTCCATCCTTTCCCGCGCCGTGAGGAGGTTCTGAGCCATGGCTGACCGTTCGCTTCTGAGGGTCGAGAACCTCACCACCCAGTTTGAAATTCCGTCGAAGAGCTTCTTCAGGCCACCGATGAAGCTGACTGCGGTGAACAATGTCAGCTTCGACCTGAGAGAAGGTCGGACGCTCGGGATCGTCGGCGAGTCCGGCTGCGGCAAGTCCACGCTTGGGCGCTCGATCCTGCGTCTTTTGAAGTCGCAGAAAGGCCGCATCCTGTGGCAGGGACGCAATCTCCTCGATCTTTCGGACGAAGAGATGCGGGCAGCGCGCCGCGACATGCAGATCATCTTCCAGGATCCGATCGCCTCGCTCGACCCGCGCATGACCGTCGGCGATATCATTGCCGAACCGCTGACCGTCTTCGAGCCGAAGCTTACCAAAGCGGAACGCGTGGCGCGCGTCCGGGAAATCATGAGTGCCGTCGGCCTGGTGCCGGAGATGATCAACCGCTATCCGCACGAATTCTCGGGCGGTCAGGCGCAGCGTATCGGCATTGCCCGCGCTGTCGTGACGCGCCCGAAGCTCATCATCTGCGACGAGCCGGTCTCGGCACTCGACGTGTCGATCCAGGGGCAGGTGATCACCCTGCTGCGCAAACTCCGCAAAGAGTTCGGGCTGACCCTGATCTTCATCAGCCACGACCTTTCGGTTGTGCGGCTGATCTCGGACGATGTGCTTGTGCTCTATCTCGGAAAGGTAGTCGAGGCTGGCGATTGCGCCACCGTATTCGATCGGCCGGCGCACCCTTACACACAGGCGCTCTTCTCGGCAGCACCAGTGCCTGATCCGAAGCTGGCACGCAACCGGCAACGCATCCGGCTTCAAGGCGACCCGCCCTCGCCGCTCAATCCCCCGCCAGGCTGCGTGTTTTCTCCGCGCTGCTGGAAGGCCACGGATATCTGCCGCAAGGAAATGCCGCCGACGGAGCTGGTTCGGCCAGAGCAGAATGCAGCCTGCTATCACATGGACCGCTGACAGGGCATTAACACAAACGCCAAGCGGCCCGCCATCGCGCGGGCCCCTTGTTCTTTATCCGGCGTAAGAGGTGCACAGTCTGCTAGTTTTTCACTGGTGTCGTTACCGTCACGGAAGCGCGTTGCGCTTCGACCCGTTCCGTCAGCAGGCTGTAGGCGACATAGTACTTGAATATATTGCTGACGTACTGGACCGTTTCGCGCCCGACGATGGCCGCAGCGGCGTTTTCGACGTTTCCGAACCAGACGTCAGGGTTAAGCCCCATATCCTTCGCCTTGGCACGAAATTTCCGCAGATTCCCCGGGCCAGCATTGTAGGCGGCGAATGCCATCAGCTGCTGATCTCGGGCTGAGATGCCGGGATCATTGATATAGACCTTGACCAGATAGCGTAGATATTTCGCGCCGGCCTCGACGTTACGATCCTCGCTCTTTGCGATGCCGGTGATACCGATCTCCTTGCCGGCCGCCGTGGCTGGCAACAGTTGCATCACGCCGACGGCGCCCCTCGGGCTGTGGCGCGTTTGATCGAGCTGCGACTCCTGATAGCCCTGGGCCATGAGCATCAGATAATCGAACGAATACGTCCCTGCGTGTTTGCGGAATATCTCGACCAGGTCCTTAAAGCGCTCGACATCAGCCGGCGAATAGGCTCGCCGCAACATCGTATCGCTCTTGAAATAGCGATTGCGCAGCATGTTGCCGAACGTCGTGCCGACCTTGTGCTGTTCGGCGAACTTGTCGAGGACGGCTTTCAACTGCGGGCTACCCTTGCGGATTGCCCAGGCGATCTGTCCATGCGCCGACACGGCGACGTCAGCATGCACCTTCATGTCCGTGAACACCTTTGCCCAGATGTCGGCCTTATATCCATCGACAACGGTCCAGGGGAGCAGGCCGGCGTTAACCATTTCCATCAGATCTTCATCTTCGAGGTTCTCGTCGATCGGCTTGACCTGAATCTCTGGCTTTCCATCTTTCTTGAATTGCTCATTGAGCGCCAGAAGATGCTCGTAGTAGCTGCTGGTCTGGCGGACGCGGATTTCCTTGCCGGCGAGGTCATCGATGCTTGCAATCGGCCCCGCAGACGGTCCGGAAACCAGAACCTCGCTGGCGTCGCTGTAGAGCGGCGCGCTGAAATCGACCTCCTGGAGGCGCGCCGGCGTCACCGTCAGATTCGCCATGACGATGTCGCCGGCGCCCTCCTTGAGGGCTGGAATCAGTCGGTCGCGACCGGTTGGGATGAAGGCGATGCGGATGCGCTCGATTTCCTTCTTCTTACCCTTGTTCAGCTCCGCCTCGAGGGCGGTCCCGAACTCCACGGCCGTTCCGTACTGGCGGCCCTTGTCGATGAAATAGATGGTCTTGCTATACGGCACCAGAATACGGATAAGCCGGATCTTGGTCATCGCGTCGAGATCGCCTGTATTCGGCTTCGGCATGATCTTGCCGATCTCGATCTTCGTTTGGGCGAACGTACCAACCTGACCGAACAATACGGTCATGGTTGCGAGCACTAGGCTGAAAAGGAAATGTCGCATGATCTGCCCCCAGCTGGTGCCGAGAGCGTATCACGTTTATTAGACAATCAAAGCGGCAGAGTGGGACCCGGTCGGCACCTTGAGCGAGCTCTCCCGCTCAAGACAATTTGCCGGATTCATGCCTGCGAGCTGCCGACGCAGCCTAACCGTTAACGGGCGCCCCAGGTGTCAGTCAATCGATACCCTTCCGGCCAGGGGTCGGACGGATCGAGCATGTGCTGATGGGTGCCGGTGATCCATGCGCGGCCGGAAATTTCCGGCAGGATTGCCGCGCGATCGCCGACTTTCGTGGTGCCTAGAATGCGGCCAGAGAAGGTCGAACCGATCAGCGAGACCGCGGTCAACCGATCTTCGAGGTTCATCTGTCCGCGCGCATGCAATACCGCCATGCGCGCCGAAAGCGCGGTTCCGGTCGGCGAACGGTCGACCTTTCCGGGCTGAATGGCGACGGCCGCACCCGCACGCAGACCTTCGGCGGTGCGCTCCACCGGACCTGCGAAAAGGCAGAACGAGAAGTGCTTCCAATCCGGATTTTCCGGGTGGTGGAATCCGAGCCCAGCGTTGGCCGCGTTGGTGATACGCACGCCGAGCCTCGCAATGTCATGCGCCTCGTCGGGCGACAGGCTGAAGCCCATCGCTGCCGCATCGACGATGACGAAGCTGTCGCCGCCATAGGCAGTATCGACGGTCAGTGTGCCCAGCCCTTCGACTTCGAGCTTGGCA
Source organism: Rhizobium sp. BK181 (assembly GCF_014193305.1). Classification (NCBI taxonomy): domain Bacteria; kingdom Pseudomonadati; phylum Pseudomonadota; class Alphaproteobacteria; order Hyphomicrobiales; family Rhizobiaceae; genus Rhizobium; species Rhizobium sp. BK181. The sequence continues at coordinate 88,104 of NZ_JACHZA010000017.1, read as the reverse complement.
TCCAGCTGTTCCGCAAAGCTCGGCAGGTTCTGCACGAAGATGCGCTCGGCCTTGCCATTGCGGCACTCGGCGCGCACGCGAACGAGGCCGCCGGGGGCTTCCAGGGTGATCTCGGTAACGGGCTCCTGCATCGGCAAAATGCCGCTGTCCAGCAACACCGTGGAGACGCAGATCGAGTTCGAGCCGGACATCGGAGGCGTGTCCTCGGGCTCCATGATGATGAAGGCGGCATCGGCATCGGGATGCTTCGGAGGCACCAGCAGATTGACGTGGCGGAAGACACCGCCGCGCGGTTCGTTCAGGACGAAGTTGCGCAACGTCCCGTCACGGGCGATCCAGCGGCTTTGTTCCCATATGGTTTCGCCGGGCGGCGGCGTAACGCCGCCAACGATGACATCGCCCACCTCGCCCTCGGCATGGGCGGACACGACATGGATGGTCTTGGTACTGCGCATGATACCTCCTCAGGAAAGCCAATTGGGGAGCCGCGGGGGGACGCGACCCGTTAGAGCCGCTTCGACACAATCAGCAAGGCTGCCGAAGCGAACGGCGCGGCCGGAGAGCCCTGGGCCGTAGTGGGCGTACTTGCCGGAATTCGTCAGCAGGGCACGGGTCCGCGTCGGGAACAGCGGCTCGGAAATCGAACACCAGCAAAGATCCGGGAGAACCTGCACGCCCGCATCCTCCAACCTGCCGAGCAGACCCTCGTTGCGGGCATCACTGATCACCTGGCGACCGGCAGTGACGATCACCGCGACGCTGGCATGTCGGCGACGACCAGCCAGAACTTCAGCCAAGGCGCGGCATTCGGTCAAGGAGGCATGCGGACTGCCGATAGCGATGAGTTCCACCTCCTCCGGCCCGCCGTTCAGGGCTGTCCAGGCCGCAGCCATGTCGGCACGGGAGATCGATGCATGGTCGGCATTATCGCGGGCAGCGCCGGCAGCTTCGGGCGTGACGCCTTCGATATGCAGCATGGGTGCAGCAGAGGTGGTGCCGAAGGCGGCGCACAGGGCCTTGAGATCATCCAGCGTCGGCTGTGCGGGACCAAGGCCGCGCAGAAGCGGAATGCGGTCCGGCGCGGCGCGACCGGCGAGATAGCCGATCAGTGGCCAGAAGGCGTCGTCGACCTCTGCCGGCAACTCCACATCGATGATCCGCCGTGCCTTCCGGTGCTCGTCGAGATAGACCCCGGAAAGTGGCGCTCGACCGGTCAGCGCGATGCAGAGATCGAGGAAATCCGGGTGCTTTGCCGTTCTGGCTCCCAGCACTGTGTTGGCGAAGATCACCGCATTGGATTCCGCCCAGGCGATGGGTTCGCCCGCCTGCGGCGCGCTGTCAAGCAGGTACGGAGAGCAGGTGAAAGTCGGCCGACAGCCCATGCGGACATAGGCATCGGCAAGCCGGGCCGCCGGGTCGCCGAAGGCTTGCGGCACGCCCTGCGTCTGCCAATTGGCGCGATCGACGGAAATGGCGTTCATCGTGGTCGGCACGCAAACCTGCGCCCCCATGTCGGCCATCTTTTCCGCGAAGGTGAGATTGGCCGGGCTCGCATAAATGCAGCCGTCGATGTGGCCTTGCGTGACATCGACAAGTCCGTGCGCGCCCTGCTGCGCTGCCATGGCGCTGATGATGCGCATGGCCTGCTGCACGGCGACGCCCTGCTGTCCGTTCAGCATGGCGCGGTCGGTTTCGCTAAAATCGAGTGCAGCGGTTTCCGGAGGTGCAATCGGAATCTCCAACCCGTCTGCCACGACGGCCTTATCGCTGATCTCGGCGGTTTTCGCACGGGAGAGTGCGGAGAAGGCGTCGGGCCCAAGCCGCAGGACAGGCAGCGGCTTTCCGAACATTTCAGACGCGATCAGCGCACCGAGTGTCAGCACATCCTCGGCCTCGGAAAAAACCAGAGCGGCCGGTGCGCGCCCTGTCAGCACAAGATCGAGGAGAACGCCGGAGCCCGTGCAGGACCCACGGCTCGACGGCATCATCAAGACGCTGCCTGTCAGGCACGCCCCGTGAAGCGGGTGGTGTACGTCGATCACACAGCCGGTCGCTGGGTCGACTCCACCCCAGAAGCTCAGAGCCTCATCGGTGGCGATAACCGGACCGTGGGCAGAGCCAGCGAGAATGCTGCGATCGGGTACAGAGTGTTTCATGTCGGCGAAGCCTCAAGGAGAGAGATGGCATTCACCAACGGGGATGTTACGAGCAACGTCGCGGTTCGCTCGCCTTGATCCCCGTCAGAATCTTTGGGGCGAGAAGGGCGCGATGTCGATCGCGGGCTTCTTGCCAGTCAACAGATCCGCGACGATGCGTGCGGTGCCTGCCGACTGCGTGAGGCCGAGATGGCCGTGGCCGAAAGCATGGATCACCCGCTGCGTATCGCGGGCGTGGCCGATGGCGGGCAGGCTGTCGGGCAAAGACGGACGGAACCCCATCCATTGCACACCGCCGTGCGGCTTCAACCCGGGCAGGAAGCTGCGAGCTTTCTCCAGCATCGCTTCCGAGCGTTGGAAATTCGGCGGCAGCTTCAGCCCTCCGAGTTCGACGGAGCCACCAACGCGAATCCCCGTCGATAGCCGGGTAACGACAAAACCGTGACCGCCAAAGGTAATCTGCGTGCGCAGGTCGAAAGCCTCGGGAGGAAGCGTGGTATTGTAGCCACGCTCGGTTTCGAGCGGAATCTTCTCGCCGATCGTGCGCGCCACTTGATGGGAAAAGGCGCCTGCCGACAAGACGACCTGTGCGGCCCGTCGCAAACCGCCGCCGACGCTCAGAACATCGATACCACCCTCGGCGGGACGCAAGGCTGTAACTTCGACGCGCTCGATCGTGCCGCCCATGGCACGGAAGTGATCTGCCAAAGCCAGGGTATAGAGTTTGGGATCGGCGATCGAGTACCAGCCGGGCGTGAAGGTGCCATGGGTGAAACGCGTCGCGAGGCCGGGCTGGATCTCCGCGATCCCAGCTGCATCGAGGTGGTGGAACTCAACGCCGTGCGCTTCGCGCGCCTTCCAGCCGGGAAGCGAGGCCTTCAACTCGGCCTCGCCCTCATAGACCTGAAGATTGCCGTCCTTGCGCAGCATGGCGGCGGTGCCGGTCTGCTGCAGGAACGGTTCGAGCTCGGCTTTCGAAAGATCCATCAGCGCGGTTTGCGCTGCGGTCGAATGGGCAACACAACCGGGCGCACAGGCCCGCCAGAACCGAAACATCCATGGTGCGATCTGCAAGGCATAGGCCGGCGGCACCGAAAGCGGCCCGAGCGGGTCGAGCAGCCACTTCGGCGCCTTCTTCAGGATGCCGGGTGAGGCGAGCGGCAGGATGTCGGTAAAGGCGAAGGCTCCGGCATTGCCTGCCGATGCGCCGGCAGCGGGACCTTCGCGATCGAGTACGACCACGGAAAGGCCCCGTGCCTGCGCTGCGATCGCCGCGGAAAGCCCAACGACTCCAGCGCCGATCACGATCACATCAGGTTGGGTTTGATCGTTCATCATCGCCTCAGTGAGTGGCAGCGAGGAAGGCCTGCAGCTCCGGATCCTTCGGCGCACCGAACAGCTCTTCCGGCGGAGCAATCTCAGCCATCACACCCTTGTGGAAGAAAGCGACGCGATCGGAAACCTCACGCGCAAACTTCATTTCGTGCGTGACGCAGATCATCGTCATCCCTTCGGAGGCGAGCATGCGCAGCGTGTCGAGGACTTCGCCAACGAGCTGCGGGTCGAGCGCCGAGGTGACCTCGTCGAACAGCATGTATTCCGGCGACATGGCGAGCGCGCGCGCAATCGCCATGCGCTGCTGCTGGCCACCGGACATGCGGTTGGGATAGACCTTCAGCTTCTCCCCCAGGCCGACGTGGGTAAGCTGCTTTACAGCCATCGCTTCGGCTTCTGCCTTGGGAAGGCCGAGCACCTTTCTGGGCGCGAGCATGACGTTTTCCAGCACCGTCAGATGCGGGAACGCGTTCCACTGCTGGAAGACGATACCGAGCTTGCGGCGGAGCCTATTCAGGTCGGTCGCCTTGGCATGGACATCGGTGCCGTCAACGACGATACGGCCGCTATCGATGGCTTCGAGACCATTGATACAGGTGAGCAATGTCGACTTTCCCGAGCCAGAACCACCGATGATGGTCAGCACCTCGCCCTTGGGGACAGTGAGGTTGATGCCCTTCAGGACCTCCAATGAGCCGAAGGATTTGCGGACGTTTTCAATCTCAATCATTGGGGGACCACCGTTTTTCGAGATACCCGCCAATCCGGGCGATGGGGAAGCTGATAATAAAGTAGACGGCGCCGCAGATCATCAGGATGAACAACGGTTCCTGCAGCCGGGTCACGAGGATCTGCGAGGCGCGCAGCAGCTCGATCAGGCCGAGCCAGAGAACCAAGGCGGAATCCTTCATGACGCCAAGCGTCAGGCCGATCCAGGACGGTAGCGAAACGCGTGTCGCAAGCGGCATGACAATATAGCGCATATCCTGCGACCAGCTCATGCCGAGCGACCGGGCAGCACGCCGCGTGGTCGGCGGCACCGAGGAAATCCCGCCGCGGACGATTTCCGTGCAGTAGGCGGCCGTATAGAGCGACAGCACAACGCAGGAGGTCGTGAACGGAGGCCAGCCAAGCCGCATGATCGACTGCAAGGCATTGCCGAGCACAAGCTGGATCAACAAAGGCACCGAACGAAAGACGTCGAGCGCGAAGGTCAGCGGTGCGGACCAGTAAGGCCCGAGTTCGACGCGGATCATCCCGAAGAGGATGCCGAGAACGGTTCCGGCGGCGACGGAAACGACAGTGACCGCGAGCGTCATCCCCGCGCCTTGCGCCAGGAAGGCCAGATCACCCCAGGTGAGGGCAGTACCAAACATCTCTCACCTCTCTCAGTAGCGGAACATGCGCCAGGCAAGTGCCCGGGCGGCAAGGGTCAGAACTTTGGCGATGAAGTAGTAGATCACCGCCGCCAAGGCGAAGAATTCAAAGGTGCGGAAAGAGCGCGCATTAAGCTCCTGCGTCACGCCGGCAAGATCGGTGTTCATGCCGACGGTAACGCCGAGCGACGTCATCAGAACTGCCCAGACCATCTGGTTGGTCGCCGGCAGGAACGCCACGCGCAGCATTTGCGGAAGGACAATCAGTCGAAACGCCTGCATGGACGTCATGCCAAGCGAGCGTCCGGCGCGTGTCTGCGTGTCCGGGATCGCCTTCAGCGCGCCACGGAAATTCTCGGCCAAGTAACCGGCGTTATTAAAGGCAATGCCAACAAGGAGCGCGGTAAAGGGCGTGAGGTGAATGCCAAAATTGCCAAGGCCAAAATGGGCCATGTAGATCTGGAAGAGCGCAGGTGTGTTTCGCGCGATCTCGACCCAGGCAGTGGCAAAGCCAGCGAGAATGCGGTTGGCGGAGAGCCGGAACAAGGTCAGCGCAAGTGCGCACGCCAGTCCGATAATCATGGACAGGAGCGCGATCTGCAGCGTGACCAGCGCGCCGTCGAGCATTTGTGGCAATGCCTTGAGCGCTTGGTTCCAGTGGAAGGTGTAGTTAAACATGACCGTCTCACCTTGTCGTAAAGCTACGGCGCGAGGGATGACCTCGCGCCGCGGGAGAAACGGTCCAGATTAGCGGTAAACGCCGTTGACCGCGAGCGACGGGACGTCGCCGCCGACCCACTTCTTGTAGAGCTCGGCGTAGCGGCCGGTGCGAACCTGCTGGTTGATGAACAGGTTCAGGTAGTTGACCAGGCCGTATTCCTCACGGTTGGTGAAGAGCGCGACGTAGTCGATATCGAACGGCGCCTTGCCGACCACTGCGATGCCCGGGAACTTGCCGGTCTTGACGTTGGCCTGAGCAACGGTCGAGGTCGAGACGGTGGCGTCAAGCTGGCCCTGGCTCAGTGCGAGGAACACGTCGGCCTGCGTCTGGTAAGGACGGAACTCGCCGACACCCCAAGCCTTGACCTGCTGTTCGAGCGCGATCGCTTCGTAGGTGCCAGCGGTTGCGCCGACAACCTTGCCCTTCATGTCTTCGAAGGACTTCACGCCCGACTTCTCGTTCGCGGTAACCGCCATCTCGAAGGCAAAGTAGGGAACCGTCATGCCGACGGTCTTGGCACGCTCCAGCGTGTCGGAGGTGGAGGCGACGCCGACATCGACGCGGCCGGACATCAGCGCCGGAATACGCTCGGGGAACGGGGTCTCGACGATTTCGGCAGTTACGCCGAGCGCCTTGGCCAGATCGTTGCAGTAGTCCACGTCGAAGCCGATCGGATTGTTGTTCTCGTCGCGCGAACCCATCGGCGGGAAGTCCAGCACAACGGCGCAGCGCAGCGTGCCCGAACCGATGATGTCGTCCAGCTTGTCGGCTTTGGCCGGGCTGGTCAGGAGGGTGGCGGCGGCCAGAAGGCCGAAAGCGAGGACCGAGGTTTTCATTTTTCTCTCTCCCAGAGTTGGATTTGTCGATGGACAGCGAGGCGCACTATTCCTCTTCAGCGCGCGCAAATCAATCGTAAAATACATCAAGTATGCAAAAAGTATAAGACGAATAGCGATCATGTCGACAAAAAGGGCGGCCAAGTAGTGGCCGCCCTTTGCTTTTCTACCTTTCGATGAAAATCAGCTGAGGAAATCCTCAGGCAGAAGATCTTCCGACATATTCTGGTACGAGACCGGCCGCAGGAAGCGACGGATCGACATCGTGCCGACGCTGGTTGCTCCGAAGTTCGTCGAAGCCGGATAGGGGCCGCCATGGACCATGGAATCGACTACCTCGACGCCCGTCGGGAACCCGTTGACAAGGACGCGCCCCGCCTTTCGCTCGAGCACTGGGCGCAGACGGCGGGCGTCGGCGATGTCGCCGGCATTCATGTGGATCGTCGCCGTCAACTGACCTTCGAAGCCGCGCGCCAGTTGCTCCATCTCATCAATCGTCTTAACGCGAACCACAAGGCCAAGCGGCCCGAAGACCTCTTCACCGAGGGCGTGGTCGGCCAGGAACTGCGCACCGGTCGTCTCAAAAAGGTTGGGTGCAGCCGTCCGGCCGGAGGACTCGCCGGTGAACAGCGGGTTGACCGTATTGCGGGTTGCAAAGCGCGCCTGTCCATCCTGATAGGCCTTCGCGATGCCGTCCGTGAGCATGGTCTGCGGCGCCACCTTGCCCAGTGCTTCAACCGTTGCGGCCACGAAGCGATCGGCTTCGGCGCCTTCCGCCACCACGGCGATGCCGGGATTGGTGCAGAACTGCCCGGCACCCATGGTCAGCGATCCCGCCCAGCCCTGGCCGAGCGTTTCGCCGCGTGCCTTCAGCGCTTCGGGCAAAAGGAACATCGGATTGACAGATCCGAGTTCGCCGAAGAACGGGATCGGCTCAGGCCGTGCGGCACATAGGTTGAAGAGCGCGCGACCGCCGGCGAGCGAGCCGGTGAAGCCAACAGCCTTGATACGCGGATGCTGCACCAGGGCTTCGCCGACCTGGCGATTGCCGCCCTGGATCAGCGAGAAGACGCCGGGATGAATACCGGTCTTGCGGATGGCAGCCTCGATCGCCTGGGCGACGATTTCGCCGGTGCCGGGATGCGCCGAGTGACCCTTGACCACGACAGGGCAACCCGCGGCTAGTGCGGCGGCCGTATCACCGCCAGCAGTCGAGAAGGCCAGCGGGAAGTTCGACGCACCGAAGACGGCCACCGGGCCGATCGGGCGCTGAATGAGGCGGATCTCCGGCCGCGGCGCGGGTTGACGGTCGGGCAGTGCCGCGTCACGGCGGCGGTCAAGATATTCGCCCTTTTCGATGTGATCGGCAAAGAGCCGCAACTGGCCGGTCGTGCGGCCGCGTTCGCCCTGCAGGCGCGCTTCCGGCAGACCCGTTTCCTGGCTACCAATCTCCGTGATTGCCTCGGCCCGCGCCTCGATCTCGTCAGCGATCGCACGAAGGAACGCGGCCCGCTCTGCGCGTGTGGAGTAGCCGTAGCTCCAGAAGGCATCTTCGGCCGCCTCGCAGGCGCGGCTCACCAGGTCGACCGTGCCAACGGCGAACTGATGCACTGGACCATGCGCCGGTGCGGATGCAAAAGTACCCGCTCCGTCGAGCCATTCGCCCGCGACGAGGTGTTTTCCATTGGGAGTGAAGACCATTTGCTATTCCTTCCTTGAAAGCCGGGGGCGCCTTGCGAAAATCCATCTGCAGGCGAATTGCGCATGCCGGATCTTTGTATACTCTATGTATTTATAACTTCAACACTCGATCGCCTTCGGCGGCCGGGCCAGCCATGAGAGACACAAGATGAGCGAGAACACCACCCTGACCGTCGCGGCCCTGCAGGAGAGGGTCGATGCAATTTTCCGCAAGGCAGGCCTCAACGAGATCCAAGCCGGTGCGCTCGCTCGCGTAATTGTCGCCGGTGAGCGGGATGCCTGCAAGTCGCACGGTATCTATCGGATCGAAGGTGCGTTGCGTACCGTCAAAGCGGGCAAGGTGAAGCCGGATGCGGTTCCGGAATTGCTGCTGCAGGAGGGTTCGGCGATTGTAAAGGTCAACGCCAAGGGCGGCTTCGCCAATCCGGCCTTCGAACTCGGCCTGCCGGCACTCGCGGAGCGCGCCCGAGCGTGCGGACTGGCAGCACTCGTTATCAACGACTGCACCCACTTCTCCGCCCTGTGGCCAGAAGCAGAAGCGCTTACCGAACAAGGGCTTGCGGGTCTCGTTATGTGCCCGAGCTATGCGACAGTTGCACCGACAGGAGGCAACAAACCCCTGCTCGGCACCAACCCCTTTGCCTTCGCCTGGCCGCGCGCCGGCCAGCCACCCTATGTCTTCGATTTCGCCACCTCTGTTGCCGCGCGCGGCGAAATCGAGCTGCATCGGCGGTCGGGAAAATCACTGCCGGACGGCTGGGCGATCGATGCCGACGGCAACCCGACGACCGATCCGGAAGCTGCGCTTGCTGGCGCCATGCTGCCATTCGGCGGACACAAGGGCTCGGCCATCGGCACGATGATCGAGCTGCTCGCGGGCATCATGATCGGCGACCTGACAAGCCCAGAGGTGCTCGATTATCTCGGCACGACAACACTTGCGCCCTTCCACGGCGAGTTGATCATTGCATTCTCGCCGGAGGCCTTCGCCGCCGGCCGGCCGGGCAATCCGTTTGCGCGTGCAGAGATGTTGTTTGAGGCAATCGTCGGCCAAGGCGCCCGCCTGCCCTCACAGCGCCGGTATGTGGCGCGCGCAAAATCGGAAGCCAATGGCGTCACGCTGACCGAGGCCGAAATCAAGCAGCTCGAGCGGTTGCTCGCACTCGGTCTGGAGGCGGTGGCCTGAGCCACCACCCGAGACCGCCGGAAACACAAAAAGGCCCTCCGTTGGAGGGCCTTTCCTGAGAGCTTTAGAAAATCAAGCCTTGTACTTCGCCACTGCGCCGGGGAGCTTGCTCCACTCTGCGTACCAGTTGTTGAAGAGCTTAAACTGAGATTCGACGTAACCGCGCTGACTGTCCGTCAGGACGTCGGTTTCGTTGAAGTGGAGCGTGTATTCCTTATCGCCCTTCAACACCATCATGTGCTTGAAGAACAGGACGAGGTCCGGGCCTTCGTCGAACGAGGAGAGCACTGCCAGTGCCTGCTCGAGCTCCAGCGCCCGCTGGCGGGCATCCGCATCGCCTTCAGCCGCTGCCTGCGAGAGGTTGCAGAGGTGCAGCACTTCCTTGGGCAGCACATTGCCGATGCCGGTGATGGCGCCGGTCGCACCGCAGTTCACGAAGCCGTGGAAGACGGCCGTGTCGACGCCGATCATCAGCGAAACACCATCATCGCGGCTGGTGATGTTCTCGGCCGCATAACGCATATCGGCAGCGCCGCCGAATTCTTTGAAACCGACTAGGTTAGGATGCTCGGCCCGGAGCGCAGAGAACAGATCAGCGCGGGTGGCAAAACCATAATAGGGGCTGTTGTAGATGACAGCAGGAAGATCGGGGGCAGCCGAAAGGATTGCCTTGAAGTGCGCCCTCTGGGCGCCGATCACCGAGCCACGCGACAGGACACGCGGGATGACCATCAGGCCCTGGGCGCCTACCTTCTGGGCGTGCGCTGCATGTGCAACGGCCGAGGCGCTGTTGACGGCACCGGTCCCAACGATGACCGGGATGCCAGCCTTTACCAGGCGCTCGACGCCTTCCATGCGCTGCGCATCGGTCAGGAGCGGCCAGTCACCCATCGAACCGCAGTAAACGACTGCCGACATGCCCTGGGCAATCAGTTCCTGTCCCTTGCGGACAAGGGCGTCGAAATCGGGGGTACGATCCTGCTTGCAGGGGGTCATCAGGGCGGGGATCACGCCCGAGAAAATCTTAGCCTTCATATCGGTCTCCTTTCGGCCGTTTGATCAGTCGGCCGACACAAACGTGCAGAGCCTCCCTCTTTTTCAGGTGATATATCATCTTGTATTTTATTTGTCGACAAGAAAAACGCAAACGCCGCCGAGGTCTTTAAAGCGCTATGTCGATCCCGACATCACGGCTGAAAAGCTTCTGCACCTGGGCAACGATCTGCTCCGCGTGCGCCTTGCCCAAGCGATCGGCCGCCTCGATGTCGCGTGCCTCGATAGCAGCGATGATTTCCGCATGCTCATCGACGAAGCGTTGCGGAAACTGCTCGTCGTAAGACCGGTAGTAAAGTCGCAGAATGCGTCTCCCCTCATCCAGCAAACGACGGAACAGGCTGGTGAAATAGGGATTGCGGCCCGCCTCGGCGATTGCTGCGTGGAAAGCCGCATTGGTGGAGATCATGGTCAGTGCATTGCGTCCCTCAACGGCCGCCGCATAGTCTGCATGGAAGCCGCGGATAATCGCCAAATCCTCCGGGCGGTGGTTTCGCGCCGCAAGCCGTGTCGTCACGCGGTACATCAGGACCAACGCGTCGAAGAAGGTGTTGAGATTCAGGAAGTCGATATTCGATACCATAGTCGAACGGTTTGGCAGTGTCTCAATCAGCCCCTCGCCCGCCAGCCGAACCAATGCCTCGCGGATCGGCGTACGCGACATCTTGAACCGCTCGGCCAACTGCACTTCATCGATGGGGCTGCCGGGCGGCAATACAAGATCAAGGATCTCGTCGCGCAAGAGGTCGTAGACCATCTTGACGCCGGAGCCGCGCTTGCGCTCTGGGGTGGAGTTCGTATCTGTATCAGTCATCGAAGAATCCTTTTGTCGACAAAAGGAATACTTTTTCTCGCGTAGTGGTCAATAGTGGTGGCGACTCGGCGGGTGAAAGCGCAGCACGTCGCGCGAGCATACAAAGGGCGGCTCCGCGCGTAACATGGTAGACTGCCGTCGCAGATCGATTGGCGCTACCAGAATTCGGTGGGCAAATACAATTAAGTGCTCATTTATTCATCTATCTTAGCATCGCAGAAGGACCACCCAGGGGGCGAAGGTACGAGACAGAATGCGGATCAGCACGATTACAAATTGGGCCTATGCCGTGACGGTTGTACTCACCGTTCTCTCGGGCGGAGCCTTCATTCTGTCTGCCTACAGCGCCGTGCGCGAACGGTCGGCGGTGGAGATGCGCCAGCAACTCGACGAGCTTGCTGATCAGCTCGCAATAGCAGCCGAACAGACAACGGAGGATGCCCGCCTCTACGTGATGCGCGGCGAGGACCGTCACCTTCAGGCCTTCCGCAGCGCCGATGGAGAGGAACGCGCTCGCGAGGAAGCCATCAAGGGCTTGAAATTGACCGATCTGTCATCGCCGGAACTTGCCGCATTGCGCCGGTTGGAAGGTGACGCGGAGGCATTGGACCAAATCGAGGAACGTGCCGTTGCTGATTATGGGAACGGCGATCGCGACGGTGCACGGCAAACCCTTTTTGGACCCGAGCATGAGCGCTTGCAGACTGATCTGCTCGCCAGCGTTCAGCATTTTACCGATCTCGTGGCGACCCGTGCCGACGACGAACTCGCTGCTGCAAAAGCAAGAACCGACCTCTGGGACAACATAGCGAAGTCGATGTTGGGGCTGACGGCGGCCGTCTTCATCGGCGTCCTGTATTTTGTGTTGAAGCGTCGGGTGGCAACGCCGCTGCTCAGAATGACTGGGATCGTCAATCGACTGGCGAAGCAGGACTATGACGTCGAGGTGCTGCCTGACAGGCGGCACGACGAGATCGGCGAAATGAACGAAGCGATCCAGATCTTCCGCGACAACGGCCTGGAGCGAGAGCGCCTGGATGCCGAGCGACGGCGCGATCAGAAAACGAAGGATCACATTCTTCAGATGATGCATCGGCTTCAGGCCTGCCAGCAACAGGAGGAACTCGCCGATGTCGTTTCACTTTTCGCGCCGCAGATCTTTCCACATCTCGCCGGACACCTGTACCTCATGAACGGTGGCCGATCGGCCCTTGCCTCCGCCAGCCGCTGGCTACAACCGAACCGGTCGCATGACGTACTGGCGCCGGCGGAATGCTGGGGATTGAGACGCGGCAGGCCGCATGTCAGCGACCATTCGCGAGACGATGTGCCCTGCCAACATCTTGAGGAAGGGGAACACGCCTGCATCTGCATACCGCTCTCCGCCCATGGCGACACAGTCGGTCTGCTGTATTTCGAGGGCACCGATGGCGGCAAGGCGATGGAGACCGCAAGGCTCTACATTGAGATCATCGCCGAGAATATCGGGCTGGCGATCGCCAATCTTCAGCTCAGGGAGCGGCTGACACAGCTTGCCGTGCGCGATCCCCTGACAGGGCTTCTCAATCGACGCTCGCTGGACGACGAGATGAACCGGCTGCGCCGAGACACCGTTGACCGCCCAACGGCCTGCCTGATGGTCGACATCGATCACTTCAAGCACTTCAATGACGAGTTTGGCCATGATGCCGGCGACCACGTCATGCGGCAAGTTGCGACCCTGATGGCCGAGACGGCCGGCAAGTCGGGTTCCGTTTACAGGTTCGGCGGCGAGGAGTTCACGGTCCTTCTCCCCGAAGGGACGCGGGAATCGGCATTCGATATTGGGGAAAAACTTCGCAACGCGGTCGAGGCCGCACCCATAACCTATCAGGGGCGGCCGTTGGGGACCGTAACTGTATCGATCGGGATTGCCTTGGCGGATGATGACAAACCAGCCGCCACGCTGCTGCAAAGGGCAGACGCGGCGCTCCTTCGCGCCAAATCGAAGGGCAGGAACATCACCTTGATCGATGGTGCCGACGGGTCCCCCAATCACCGGCTTGCCGGGTAGCTTTCTCAATCCTTTGATTGCAAGCCCGCCCTGCCGCGCTTCGCCGAGGGATCGACACCGCTGACGGCTCCGCCAGAAGTTACTTGCATAATGGAAGTCATTCTTATAGTGGCTTGCATTATGCAACGAACAAGCTTTGCCAATTTCAAATGCCCGGTGGCCCGTGCGCTCGACAGCGTCGGCGACTGGTGGAGTATTATGATCTTGCGCGATGCGTTTCAGGGCCTCACACGCTTCGACGAATTCCAGAAGAGCCTCGGCGTTGCCCCAAACATCCTCACCCGTCGACTTGCACATCTTGTCGAGGCCGGCCTCCTCCAGAAACGGCGCTACAGCGATCGCCCCGCCCGGCACGAATATGTGTTGACGGAAAAGGGCCAAGATTTCTTTCCAGTTCTGATGGCGTTGTTTTCGTGGGGCCGCCGCCATGTGCCGGAGGAAGACCTAGCCTTCTTGCTCGGCGACTCTGCCTCCGGCAAGGAGCGGCATACCAAACTCGTCGACGTCGAAACCGGTGAAGAACTTACCCCTCGAAATACCTGCCTGCTTCCCGGCCCGGCGGCCGCGGAAGGCGATCGCGACCGCATTGCACGCGCCAGGACATGGTATCTCGGCATCTATGCCTAACAAGGATAAAGACAGATGGATCGGATCGTCGTGACTGGCATGGGACTCGTGTCGCCACTTGGCACGGGCGTTGAAACGGCATGGCAACGGCTGCTTGCCGGCGGCTCCGGGCTTAGGGTTCTCAGCGACGATATCGTCGGCGACCTCTCCGCCAAGGTCGGCGGTGTCGTGCCATCCGCCGCGGAGGACGCTGAAGGCGGATTCGATCCGGACCGCTATATTCAGCCCAAGGACCAGAAAAAAATGGACCGCTTCATCCACTTTGCGATGGGCGCTGCCGACGAAGCAGTCCGGCAGGCCGGATGGACCCCTGACGATACGGTCGCGCGGGAGCGCACAGCGACGATCATTGCGTCCGGCGTCGGGGGCTTTCCCGCTATCACGGATGCAGTCCGTACGGTTGAGACGCGCGGCGTTCGTCGACTCTCGCCCTTCATCGTGCCGTCGTTCCTCGTCAACCTAGCAGCAGGCCAGGTGAGTATCCGCTATGGCTTCAAGGGTCCGCTCGGCGCTCCCGTCACGGCCTGTGCCGCCAGTGTGCAGGCGATCGGAGATGCCGCACGGCTGATCCGCTCAGGCGAAGCGGATGTTGCGATCTGCGGCGGCGCGGAGGCCTGCATCGACAGAGTCAGCCTCGGCGGCTTCGCTGCGGCGCGGGCACTCTCGACGGGCTTCAACGATCGGCCGGAGCTTGCCTCGCGTCCGTTTGATACCGGCCGCGATGGCTTTGTCATGGGCGAAGGCGCGGGCATCCTGGTTATCGAGTCGCTGGAGCATGCTCTCGCCCGGGGCGCCACGCCGCTGGCCGAGCTGGTCGGATATGGCACTGCGGCCGACGCTTACCATATGACCGCGGGACCAGAGGACGGCGACGGTGCGCGCCGGGCGATGGAGGCAGCAATCCGACAGGCGCGGATAGCACCGTCGGAGATCAAGCACCTCAACGCTCATGCGACATCCACCCCCGTCGGCGACCGCGGCGAAATGGCGGCCATCGGCACCGTCTTCGGCCGTAATGGAGAGATCGCCGTAAGTGCGACGAAGTCCGCCACCGGCCATCTGCTTGGTGCAGCCGGTGGGCTTGAGGCGATCTTCACGATCCTTTCATTGCGCGACCAGGTTGCACCGCCGACCCGCAATCTCGATGAAGCTGATCCCGCTGCCGAAGGTCTCGACATCGTCGGTAAGACGGGACGCAAGCTCGCCATGGAATATGCGATCAGTAACGGCTTCGGTTTTGGCGGTGTCAACGCAAGCGCTGTCTTCCGACGCTGGAGCTGAGGCTTAGATCAGGCGATATTCGCTTGCCGTAGACAGATCTCGGTAAGCGGTATCTTCATCCCGCCGCTGGGTGGCCACGGCCAGCGAAATACTTGACCTTCGATTGATCAGACGCCCTCGCCAGGTGCGTCTGCGTACCGGAGGCTGCGTTATATGTGCGTCCGCCAAGCGCGACTATCCCGAGCATTCTGCCGCGACTTCGTCCCCAATTTTCTAGCGACTATTGCTATCGGGATGGTGCAATAGACTATGTGCTGCGCTCTCCAACCAATTCAGTACCATATTGCTTGGCTCAAATTAGCAACTTCCCTCTCGCATTAGGTAAGCTTTGAAGCCCTCGCGCAGTTGGCGATTTGGTAGTGTCTCACAACCGTCAATTCCGGCGGGAGGAAGAGGAGAGATACAATGAAAATCAAGGGCCTAGTAATCGCAACCGTGTTCGCGCTTTCGTCAGTTACGGCAGTTTTCGCAGCGGATAATGAAGCCGTCACGGATCAAGGCGGCTGGGGCAACTACGCGGGCACAGCCCAGCATGGCAAGGGCAACTTCAGCGGCACGATACAGCGCGGCGGCTGGAACGACGCCACAACTGTTCAACATGGCAAATATAACGAATCTGTAACCTATCAAAAAGGCATCGGCAACGACTCGTATACCGAACAAACGGGCAGAGGAAACCTGTCTTTTACCGGGCAGTTTGGTAAGGGCAACACCTCATCAACCTACCAGCAGGGTAAGGGCAATACCTCGGTCACGATTCAGCATTAGTATCGTACATTTGAAAGTCAGCGGCATTTGCCGCTGACTTCTTTTGCCTGGAGTCCCGACCATGATCGCAGCCCTCCCCCCCGTCCACTGCATCATCGAGCATCACAAGGAGAGTCCCGGCGCGATGACCCTTATTCCGACAATCGAGAGTGATGGTCGCGGCGAAGGGACATATCAGTTCGAGATTTTCTCGAACGCCGATGGCAACACCTCAAGCAACGTTCAAGGTGGCGATTTCCAGAAGGATGACCCGGGACGGCTTGCGCTTTCGCGCTCAACCGTCTCCGTGTCGCCGAATGGCTGGAGCGCCCGGCTGACGGTGTATGGTCCGAGCGGCGAGAAGCTCTGCGTCGTGTCGGTGCCGTGACATTTATGCACCGTTCGGGTGATCTTCCGAATGGAGGAAACGAGACTAATTGATTGTATACTAAATTATAATAGAAATAGACCTCAGTGTGTCGTGCCGGCGTGCTTCGGCGGCCATATCGAGGTGATAGGGAATGCGGATTTGTTGGGCCGTTCAGTCTCACAAACTGGCTGCTATCCTTGTTGCGACACTGGCAAGCATTGCAAGCAGCGAATCGATTGCAGTTGCCGATGACATCAAAACAGCGCCGACGGCGCAGAGTGTCGAGCCCGCGACAGGCGTGCAGATCGGCACCGGTATCTACTGGTTCAGCTTGCCAAGCTGGAGTCCTCGGGGACCCGACTTTCTTGGAACCGGCGACAGCAGAGTCATTGATGATGGCATCGGTTTTGGCATCAGCCTCGATTTGCCGCTCGGGCAAATCGGTTTGCAGCCCCTCATTCTGGAATGGAATGGCGGTATCGCCGACCTGTCGTCCAGTTCGACCGACCGAACGAGCCTTGCCGGCCAAAACTCCCTGAACCTCAGCTTAGGAAATTCGGCGAACGGCCGCATCGATCCGAGCCTACTGACGGCGTCGCCTATAGGGACGCTGCCCGCGACCGCCACCGCTGATGTCACGTTTACCGACAGTGCAGGCGCGACGGGTCACACCTTTCTCTCGGATTCGTCGCCCGCGGGCGGGCGTGTGACCCACTTTGCATCCCAAACGGGGGTGACCGGCGGGTCTTTCGCAGCTACCCTGACTAACGGTTCGACCCAGAGCGCCGCGGCCTACGCAGCCTATGGTGACAACACCGGCTTTACCCTGGCCGCGACCGGTGACCTCAGCAGCAGCGCGATCATCGACAAGCGCAGCGAGGATGCCTTCGTGATCGATCAGGAACTGCTTCTCGGCGCTCCGATCGATCTTCAGGGCGGCTGGACGGTTACTCCTAAATTCGGCCCCATGTACCGCTCCATCGATCGCGACGTGGATTTTCGCAGAACGCTCCGTATAACCGCCAATCAACCGGGCATCGTGGTGCCTGAGGTCGGCTTCGCGCAAACCGACGAACTCGACGCGCGCTATGTCGGCGCCATCGCCGAACTGGCTGTAACCCAAGCCCTGCAGCCGGATCTCAGTGTTTCGTTCGACGCCAGGCTGGGCGGCGCCTACCTGCATTCCCGTTATCGAAGCCACTATTCGGCAATTCTGCCAACGATGACGACGGGTCCCTTCGACTTCATTTCCGAGACACGCGACGACGCCAGTCTGCTTGCTGGCCTCGGCGCCGGGCTGCGCTACGCACCCAAGGAAAACGTCGTGATCGGCTTGGACACCGGCGTGAACTTCGTCAACAAGGTGCCGACGATCGACTATGTCGCGGATGCCGGCGGCGGTGTATCGCCGACGATCGGCATGAGTCATGCGATCGACTATAACGTCTCCGTCAACGTGACCTGGCGCTTCTGAGCCAGAGATCAGCACATCGCGGACAGCATCGACAGGCAGTGCAGAAATTGCGTCTGCCGGTTTACCCCGACGCGGGCCATCGCGGAGGCAAGCTGGTTGTGGACCGTATTCTTTGAGACGCCACGTTGGCGCGCGATCTCCGACGCCGTTTCTCCCCTCAGAAGGCAATATGCGAGATCCGCCTCTGTCGGTGTCAGGCCGAAGATGGACTTGATCGTGTCAGGTGCCAACAGACTGTTTCCACCAAGTTCGCGTATCGTCAGCATGTAAACACGCTCGTTGGTGGCAAAGACGTTCTTGAATTGCGATCCGAGGCCAACACGCCCCGACAGGGCATCGACGCTTACCAACCATTTGACATTCTTCACCTTATCCTCGACCCAGGCAACGTGCCGAACACGCCCGTGTAATGTCGCCAGGCCGATCAGACGCGCAACTTCATCCTGAAGGGCCGTATCGACGATATCGATCGCCGAATCGCTGTATTCGACAAGCAGGTGCGATGCCTCGACAAATTTCTCGAAACTACCGTTGGCGAGACGCACCTGATAGTCTTCCGTGATAATCGCAGAAGGTGCGGAAGAACTGAAGAAGGCGCTCTCCATATGCGCGGACCTCTCCCGCTCCAGGAGGGTCGCCTTTTGGATGGCAAAGGCCGTCTGAAAATGCGGCAGCAATTTCTGCAGCATTTGGGCCGCTCTATCCGTTTCGGTTCGACCTGGGCGATCGAAATGGAGCATCAGCGTAATCCGGCGTCCGCCTTCCTTGACAAGAACGAGCGTCAGAAGGCAACCTTCCGTACCAAAGCAGTCACGCACGGGTACTTCCCATTGAGGACTGAGCCTCGCCTTTAAATCGATCGTCAGGAATGCTCCTTGCCCCAAGGCAAGCGTCGCCGCATGCAATGCGGCAATCATCGGAGGATTGGAGAGCGCGCTTTTCGGAACGCCTTTTGCGAACACGCTCGCGCGCCGATCTTCCGCCCCCTTGAAGCCTACGACAGCTCCCGCCGCTGCCTTGGTGATGTCGATCAGCTCCGCTATGACCTTTTCCCACTCCGGCGGGCTCACAACGGTTTCGTAGATCAACTGCACCAACGGCAAGCAGATATCTTCACCAAAGCTATTGATCATCGGACCACTCCAATGCTTGGCGAATTTCCAAAGATTTCACGTCCGGCCGCGTCATTTTCAGAACGCAGTCCACCTGAGCTATGCAGCGGCATTGTTGCCGCGTTTTCACCTCTCATGAATGTTTCAGGCTACCTTCATCCCGGTCCGACCGTGCGGTCGAAGGTGGTTCCCAGCCACTGCCTGCTCTCCATGTCTCGGCGGCTTCTAGGAAAAGCCGAAGAGATGCCACGTCTCTGTACGAAACATCGAATGTCTCCTCCAGATTGTGTTTTTATGTCTTCAAGTCGTGCGGCCCACGCCAAAAACAAGCAACGCGCTCATTTGGCTCTCTTAAGACAAAACGGCACGCAACGAAGTATGTTATGTCGAGAATATTCCCGACATCACCCCTAAAAACCTAGAGATTTCTAAGAATAGCATGCGTCTTCTTGTTGTAAAATGCTTAATAGTTATTCATTTACTACGACAATAGGGGTATATATTATTGCAACCTTGAGAGAAGTCGCCAACAGCTTATAATTGAATTTGAGGTCGCGCTTTTATCATTCAGTTGAGGTTGCGGCGCTAAGGCCGTTGTCCGCCCGCGAGAACGGTGACAGTTCGTATCCTTCCTGTCGCCGGACTGACTGCACCGTCGAGTTGAAGTCAACCTTACCGACAACTATCGCCGCACATTAACGTTGGGTTAACCATAATCGTCGTTTACCATAGGTAGCGGCCCCAAGGGTCGTTGATTCGCAAGTCCAGCGCGAAATTTGCGTATGGAGGTGAGGAAAGACGATTGCGGCGACCCAAAACGTTCAGTCTGCTGAAGGCATTAGGCTTGGCATTGCTTGCCGGGCTCGTGGTCGGATGTCAGTCGTCGGGAAATGTTAGCTCACCAAACATTTCCGAAACGGTCCCCGCCGAAAGGGCACTGGCCTTGCCTCCGCCAGGCGGCCCTTCGATTGTCAGCGTCGTCGAACACAAGCGCGGCAACGGCACGGAGCAGATGATTTCGCTCTACACATCATCTTCCGTGTCCGGGCAGAATTTTCTTAAAGTGCAGTTCCTTGGTGCGTCGGGCGCCAATCCCGGCATCGGAAGCGCTTCCTACCAGATGATCAGTGAGAACGGGATAATCCGCGAAGCATTTGCCGCCGTGCCCGGTGTGCAGATGGCCCGATCGGCGACCTATCTGCAAAACAGCTATGGACCGTTCAGCTACGCGTCGGGCGAGAGCGGTTCGGGCGACACGTGCATTTACGGCTGGCAGCAGATCCGCTCCAGCCGGTCGGCCCACACACAAGCGCGCAACTTCGGAATGATCCAGGTACGATTGCGCCTTTGCGATGCACGAGCAACCGAAAGGCAGTTGCTGGGCATCATGTACGGCTACACAATCGTTGGGACGCTCAATGGAGAAATCTGGAATCCGTTTGGATTTCCGCATGGCGCTGATCCAACACTCGGGCGCCCCGGCAATCCGATCTATCCCGATGAGGGCGGCTACAGGAACACACCGATGGCCTTCGGCTATGAACCTGCCCGTCCGGAAATCCAATCTCGTGTCGTTCGCGTACGCAGCGTTCAGCCGAAAGCCGAAGAGGCCCCTCTGCAATTGCCGCCCCCGACAGGTCCTCGCGTACCACTGCCGGACGGCTCCAGCGGTCAGCCGCAACCAGACATGTCAGCAGCGCCTTCGAACGAACAGACACAACAGAGAACCGTGACGGCAAGCGGCGTCACTGTGCCATTGCCAGAGTGTATAGGGGATTCGGCCATGACGGCCGCGTGCCAGAGATAGACGTGAAGGGGCTGTGGTGTTCCCAAGCGCCCAGCCTGCATTGTCAAAGGGATATTGATGCATAAAGCCCGAAGCATCATTACGTGGGCCATCGTTTCTCTGTGCGTGATCGCGTTGATCACATTGCCAGTGAACCTTCAGACCCAGCTGATCGCGAGCATTGTCGTTGTCGCCGTGATGGCGATCATCAAGGGGTTGAAGGCTGAAGGCACATGGAGGCTGATCGCCCTCGCCTTCGGCACCTCAATTGTTCTTCGCTATGTCTACTGGCGCACGACCAACACGCTGCCGCCGATCAACCAGCCGGAGAACTTCATCCCCGGTCTGCTGCTCTATCTTGCGGAAATGTACAGTGTGGCAATGCTGGCGCTCAGCCTGTTCATCGTGGCCACGCCCTTGCCTCCGCGCCCATCGCGCGCGAGCAAGGAAGAGCGTTTTCCGCATGTCGACGTGTTCGTCCCTTCCTACAACGAGGATTCGCATCTCCTCGCCAACACGCTGGCCGCGGCGAAGGCCATGGATTATCCAGCCGAAAGACTGCATGTCTGGCTGCTGGACGACGGCGGAACCTTACAGAAGCGCAACTCCAACAAGTTGCTCGAGGCCCAGGCGGCTGTGGCGCGTCACAACGAACTCAGGAAGCTTTGTGAGGATCTCGACGTTCGCTACCTCACGCGCGATCGAAACGAACACGCCAAGGCCGGCAACCTCAACAACGGAATGAAGCATTCAAGCGGCGAGTTGATCGCCGTCTTCGATGCCGACCACGCGCCAGCACGCGACTTCCTGCTCGAAACTGTTGGCTATTTCGATGACGATCCGAAGCTGTTCCTCGTTCAGACACCGCATTTCTTCATCAACCCGGATCCACTAGAACGCAATCTTCGAACCTTCGAAAGAATGCCGAGCGAAAACGAGATGTTCTACGGCATCATCCAGCGTGGCCTCGACAAATGGAATGCGGCGTTCTTCTGTGGCTCTGCCGCCGTTCTCAGCCGGAGGGCACTGGAATCCCAAGGGGGATTCAGCGGCATCAGCATCACCGAGGACTGCGAGACCGCACTTGCCCTTCATGGCAGCGGATGGAACAGCATCTATGTGGACAAGCCGCTGATCGCCGGGCTGCAGCCGGCGACCTTTGCAAGCTTCATTGGCCAACGCAGCCGCTGGGCACAGGGGATGATGCAAATTCTGCGCTTCCGCTTCCCCTTGCTGAAGCGCGGCCTGACGGTCCCCCAACGCCTTTGCTACATGTCGTCGACGCTCTTCTGGCTCTTCCCGTTTCCCCGCACGATCTTCCTGTTCGCACCGCTTTTCTATCTCTTCTTTGATCTGGAGATCTTCACAGCATCGGGCGGCGAGTTCTTGGCCTACACGCTGGCATACATGCTGGTGAACCTGATGATGCAGAACTACCTCTATGGGTCGTTCCGCTGGCCGTGGATCTCGGAACTCTACGAATATGTTCAGACGGTTCACCTGCTCCCGGCGGTGGTTTCGGTCATGCTCAATCCGCGAAAGCCAACCTTCAAAGTAACGGCGAAGGACGAGTCCATTGCCGTCAGCCGCCTCTCGGAGATCAGCCGACCGTTCTTCGTCATCTTTGCCGTACAGCTGGTCGCTCTGGCGGTAACATTCTATCGGATCTATGCCGAACCGTACAAAGCAGACGTCACCCTCGTGGTCGGCGGCTGGAACGTGATCAACCTGATTATGGCCGGGTGCGCCCTCGGAGTCGTTTCCGAACGTGGCGAGCGGGCCGCGTCCCGCCGCGTACGGGTGAACCGTCGCTGCGAATTCGGGGTCGGCGGTAAGTGGTACACTGCATCGATCGAGGATGTGTCGGTACACGGCGCCCGGCTGCATGTGTTCAACAAGCAGCTGGACCCGATGGTGATTGGCTCCGAGGGGGAAATTCGTTTCCAGCCACACAGCGGCGCAAGCATCGAAACGCTGCCGCTCATCGTCCGAAACATCCAGCCTTCCGGCGAGATTCTGGCCGTTGGCTGCCAATATGTTCCGAAGAATGCCCTCGACCATCGGCTGATCGCCGACCTGATATTTGCGAACTCCGACCAGTGGACGCAGTTCCAGCAGGCACGCCGCCACAATCCTGGTCTTATTCGCGGAACGATCTGGTTTCTCGGCCTTTCACTCTACCAGACGAGCCGAGGCCTCGTGTATCTTTTCCGCAGTATGAGGCCCGAGCGCGAGCGGCAACATCAGGCCGCGAAGGCAGGCAGCTGATGAAGAAGATCGCATCGATCTCTGCGTTCGTTCTCGCCGCCTCAACAATTGCCTATGCGCAGACGGCGCCCTTCGACATGTCGGGCGAGCGCGAGCAAGGCAGCACGCCAATGGTGCCGAGATTGACATTGCCGGCGGCGCCTGCACCGGCGACGGTCCCACAGACCTCCGTTGCACCGACGAGCCCGGCACCATCGGCGACGCCCGCGCCGGCGGAACCGCCTCGCCCCCAATCTGCTGCACCCGTCGGCCCGGCGCCCGCAGAAGCGCCGCCACCCGTTCGCCAGCGAACCGCCGATGCGCTCCGGAGATTTGTTATTCCATTCACCAAGTTCGGGTTGGATGGCGAGTATGATCGCAAATCGTGGTCGGTCTACATCACACCGGAGCAGGCCGCAGCA
This sequence comes from Rhizobium sp. BK181, assembly GCF_014193305.1. Lineage (NCBI taxonomy): Bacteria > Pseudomonadati > Pseudomonadota > Alphaproteobacteria > Hyphomicrobiales > Rhizobiaceae > Rhizobium > Rhizobium sp. BK181. Next base: position 64,807 of record NZ_JACHZA010000017.1, on the reverse strand, counting down.
CCGGCGAAGTTCAATTTCTCCTATCAGAATGCTGTCGTCGTTGCTCCGGAGGCGTCTGAACTGACGGTTCTTCTGAACAATCGGATCGTCGGACAACAGCAGATTGGCTCCTCGGACGCACCATCGAACGTTTCCTTCGACGTGCCCGTAGGGCTGCTGCAACCGGGCGCGAATCTCCTCACATTTGAAGCAACCCAGCGCCACCGCACTGACTGTACTGTTCAATCCACCTATGAGCTTTGGTCGGACATCGACCCCGCAAAGACCTATCTAAGCTTCAGCGGGCAAGAGGCAGCCAAGTTTTCCAGCACGGATGCCATTCGCGCCATCGGTGTCGATGAAACCGGCAGGACGCAGTTCAATCTCGTCGTGCCGGCGCTCCAGCAGCCAGGCACAACAAAGCCGCTGCTACGCCTAGCGCAGGGACTTGCGGTTCTGAGCGGCATGCCGAACCAGACATTTTCCTTCAGCCCGAGCTCGCTTCCTCAGCCTGGAGCCGGGCGCATGACCGTTGTCGTGGGAACGCCGGCCGAACTCCAGCCAGTCATCACTCCGCCGCCGGCCGCCCAGACGGCGCCGTCGGCCTCTTTCGTGACGGACCCGAAGTCGGGGGCCCCGATTCTCTTGATCAGCGGCCCATCCTGGCCCGCAATTTCGTCCGCGATCGACACGATCGTTTCGCCTACCGACCGCCCCGCGACGGCTGTTCGCGACACGCTGGCAACGCAGCGCTGGAGTGCTCCGGATGCGCCGCTGGTTCTCTCCGACACGAACCTTACCTTTTCGCAGCTCGGCGTGAAGACGGCGGAGTTTTCCGGACGCCGCTTCCGGACCAATTTCAATATCGGCGTGCCGTCCGATTTCTATGCGAACGCTTATGGCGACGCCACCGTCCTGCTGGATGCAGCCTACACACAAAACATCCTGCCCGGCAGCCATATCGACATCTACGTCAACGGCAACATCGCTTCGACTGTGCCGATCTCGTCGACAGGTGGAGGCATCTTCCGGCACCTGCCAATTCGCGTGACAATGCGGCATTTCAAGCCGGGCTTGAATACGTTGTCGCTTGAAGCCATCCTGATGACGAAGGAGGACGAGGTGTGCGTGCCTGGCACGACTGCCGGAGCAGCACCGCGTTTTGCACTCTTCGACACCAGCGAGATTCACATACCGGACTTTGCCCGGATCGGGCAGCGGCCGAACCTTGCCGGTCTATCCGGTACCGCATATCCTTATAATCGAGCGACACAGCCAACGCCGCTTTTCATCGACATGATTGATAGCGACACCTTGTCTGCGACCGCGACGCTGCTCGGCCAAATGGCCGTCGCTGCTGGCCGCCCGCTCGACATGGAGCCGGCCGCGACGCCAGGTGCCATCGGCGAACGGGACGCAATTTTCATCGGCTCCATTTCGCAAATGCCGGCAGCCGTGCTGACGCAACTGAACATTGCGACGACCAGTCAGGCATCCTGGCAACCTCCAGCAGCGACGCAGTCAAATCAGACAGAACCTTCGGTGAGCTTCGACGATTGGCGCTCGAAAGTCAGTGGCGGCGTGTGGCGCGGCCAAATCACATCGTTTCAGGAGTGGCTACGCCGCAACTTCGACATTTCGCTGAGCTCACTGCAGTTCGTGCCAGGGTCAGAACAAGTCTTCACGCCTTCCAACGCCGAGAGCTTCCTGATCGCTCAGGGTAAGAGCGCAGCAGGGGGATCGACCTGGACCGTTGTCACGGCTCCCTCCGCCAACGATCTGCGCGAAGGCGCCGAGGCACTCACCGCACAAGTCAACTGGCCGCAGGTCGCCGGTCATATCACCACCTATTCCAGCAAGACCGGTAAGATCGTCAGCGTCCCGGTTGGCCGCTTCGACTTCGTGACTTCTCAGCCGTGGTCAATTTCAAACTACCGCCTGATTGCCGCAAACTGGTTGTCGACCAACATCCTGTCTTACGCGTTCCTCCTGGTCGTCCTTTCGCTGCTGATCGGAGTGACAACGGCTGGCATGCTTTCCAGGCTGGGTAGGCGCGAATGAAGAGACTTCTAAAACTGATCTGTGCCGCAAGCTTTGCGGTTGCCGCTTTCTGCCAGTCCGCGCAGGCGCAAGGTCCGGGGATCACCCCGGAAGCATGGGGCGCGTACAAGGCGAAGTTTCTCGATGCGAGCGGCCGCATTGTCGATGACGCAAACGGCAATATCAGCCACAGCGAAGGTCAAGGCTATGGTCTGCTCCTGGCTTACCTTGCCAACAGCCCCGCCGACTTCGAGCAAATATGGTATTTCACCCGCACCGAACTCTTGTTGCGCGACGATGGCCTTGCCGCCTGGAAATGGGATCCCACGGTCACGCCTCACATCACCGATACCAACAATGCGTCGGATGGCGACCTCCTGATTGCCTATGCCTTGGCCCTTGCGGGGTCAGCTTGGAAGAAGAGCGAATATATCGAGGCGGCAGCGAAGATGGCGCAGGCGCTACTGTCGCACCTCGTGATCAATTCGGGTGGACGCACTCTGCTGCTGCCGGGCGCCAGCGGTTTCGATTCTCCCGATCGCAAGGATGGCCCGATCATCAATCCCTCCTACTGGGTCTATGAAGCAATCCCAGTGATGGCGCTGCTTGCGCCGTCAAACGCCTGGCAGAAACTATCCGACGACGGTCTGGCGCTGCTGCGTGCAATGCAGTTCGGCCCACGTAAGCTGCCCGCTGACTGGGTGAGCCTCAATCGTATGCCGGAGCCCGCCGCCGGCTTCGACGCGGAATTTGGATACAATAGCCTGCGAATCCCGCTCTACCTCGTTCGCGCGGGAGTTTCGGACAAGGCTCTGCTGGCAAGATTACGCGAGGGAATGACCGCCGAGGACGGCGTGCCGGCGACGATCGACCTCGCGTCCGGCAAGCCGAAAACGCTGCTGCCGGACCCCGGTTATCGAATTGTTAACGATGTCGTGGCCTGTGTGACAAACGGTACGAAGCTGCCTGAGTCGTCGCAGCGATTTGAGCCATCGCTCTACTATCCATCGACCCTTCATCTACTTGGGTTGGCATTTATCGGGGAGAAGCATCCGGAGTGTCTGTGAAATCCTCATCCGTTGCAATTGTGGTTGCGGTGGCGGTGGCCGGTCTGGTGGCCGCCCTGAAGGATCGCGCAGCGCTACAGGAGATGCTGGGCTTCGCACCGGATCAGGCGCCTGCACCGCAATTCATGCTTATGGGTCGCGTCAAGGGGCCGGAGATCAGCTCCAAACCGCAAATTGACGTCCAGGCCATTACTGATCGGTTGCAGGCAGCAACCACGGTTCCGCCGCCGGCATCTCAAGAGAGCGGCGTGACCGGAGGCCCATTGGTTGTTGCCCAGGCACCGCAGCAGCAGCCAACCCCCGCCCCGCCAGCAAAGCCCGCACAGCCAAAAGTCGACGAGAGCGCATTGCGCTATTTCGCCAGCCGCGGCGACAAGGCGCGACTGCAGGCGGAGATCGCGCGGCTGCAGGCACTTTACCCGAACTGGGTGCCGCCAGCCGATCCTCTGGCCGTTCCCCAGGGCGGCGACCCGCAGTTGGAGCAAATGTGGCAACTGTACTCGGAGGGGCGCTATGCGGAACTCCGCAAGGCCATTGCCGATCGGCAAGCCTCCGACTCGGCATGGCAGCCGCCGCCGGATTTGCTTGACCGGTTGGATGTCGCCGAGGCCCGCGCGCGCCTCGTCAATGCCTCCGACCTGAAGCAATACGCAACCGTCATTCAGATCGGCGCCAATACGCCGAGCCTTCTGACATGCAGCGACATCGACGTGCTCTGGAGAGTAGCAGAAGCGTTTGCAAGGACGGATCGCGCACCCCGTGCCCGGGATGGCTACGTCTATATTCTGAAGAACTGCACCAATCCGCAGGAACGTCTGGCGACCATTCAGAAAGCGTCCGCTTTGTTGTCCTACGCGACAATGCAGGATCTCCTGGCGCTCGAACGTCCTGACGGCAACGGCGGCCGCGAATTCGACAGCATTCGAAACGACTTGGCGCGCCGCTTTGTCGCCGCTGGTAACGACGACCCCGATCTCGCCGTGGCCCCGGCTTATCTCCAGATTGTCCAACGACTCGCCGAAACTGAAGGGCTTGCATCTGACAGCCTTCTACTTGGTTGGTACCAGCTTCGCCGGGAGAATTATGCGGACGCGGAAAAATGGTTCCGGGCAGCACATGAGAAGGACGACACGGCTCTTGCCTCCCAAGGCCTGGCGCTGGCGTTAATCGCCGAGAAAAGGCCCCAGGAGGCGGAGGAAGTGGTCTACAAGTGGCGCGCCTCCTCCAAGGACGCGACTGCGACCTATCTCGCAGCGACAGCCAACCTGATGGCCCTGCAGCCGCCGGCTAACCTCAGCGAAGCGGTGCTCTCGCGTATCGCCGCAGAGGTCATTGCGCAGAAATACGTCCCGACGGCGCAGCAATTCGGCTGGTTTGCCCGTACGCTCAACCAACCGCAGACGGCGGCGCGCTGGTTCGAGACGGCCTTGCGTTGGAAACCGGACGACGAACCGTCTGCTTACGGATTGGCCATCACGCGCCAACAGCTACGGGACCGGGCGGGCGTGGCTGAGATCCAGCGCCTGTGGGCGGGCAAGTCCGAGCGCATCGCGCAGCTGGGCGAAACAAACAAGCGGCCAGCCACGCAAGCTCCGCTTCCAGCGCCCAGCGAGACAGTGCCGCAGGGTGAAACCGTTTCGCCACCGGAGATCGTTGGGGTCCCGACCGAGCGAATTGAGGGCACGAGCCCACCGGTCGCGCGCCAACCCGCGCTGCAAACGGTAACGGTTCGCCGCGGCGCGCGGCAACTGCGCGGATGCACGACCACGGTGAATGCGCAGTTGCTCGATCCGGAAACGGCGCTGTCGCGTGGCTGGTGCCTGATGGACATCAATCGCCCCATGGAGGCAGCAAAGGCGTTCGAGGCGGCGCTGGCCAGTCCGAACCGCAAGACACGCGAAGACGCAGCCTATGGCCAAAGCCTCGCGTATTTACGCGCCGGTTTGTCCAACAACGCCGCCGTCGCGGCCACGAAGGCGCCACAGACACAACAGCGTGCGGCCGAACTGCAGGTCGCGATCTTGGCCGACAGGGCCGTCGCCGCCTTCGGCGCCAAGCGCTATCGCGAGACCCTGATATACCTCGATCAGCGTGCACAACTCCGGCAGGAGCCGATCGACCTGATGGTGCTGCGCGGATATGCCTATTTGAGTATGAGTATGTACGGCGACGCTGAGCGGATATTCACGGCTGCGGCTGCGACGGGCAACAAGGACGCCAATCGTGGCCTTGCCGATCTGAAGGCAGCAACGCATCCCGATACCAACGATTGACAGTGGAGAGACCGCGCGTAGCGGGGTCTACTTAAAAATCAAGGTAGACGCGTACTCTCAGGCGCATGGTTTCTATCGAGGCTTTGGGCGTGGACCATCCCCTTCACCTTGCGTCGAGCCGCCCGAGCAACACTTTCAGCAAGAATAAACACGCATCCCAGGAAAAGCAGGCAGGCGCCTGTCAGTCCTCCGATCACCTCGATCTTCACCATTAACCCGATGCACGCGATCAGCGCGATCGTCAGAAGCGCCACGGCACCGTCATCGATGAACATGCCGACGATTTCTTTTATGGCCATCCTCAGGATTTTCATCTGACGACCTGCCTGACGTGAGAGGCATGATAGCGTTGGAGCGTTCTTACCAACGCGAAAGAGGCCAGGATGAGCACCAAAAGGATCGGCAGCAGCGCCAGATCGTCTCCCGGCCATTCCGCGCCGATCCCCTCGCCCGCCCAAAAAATTCCGAATGCGCTCAGGAGCACTCCCACAGCAAACTTGAGGCTGTTTTCCGGGACAGTCGACAGGGGTTTGTGCACAGCGAAACCGACGACAAGAACCAATAGACAAGCCGCCGCCGCGCCAACACTTGCATAGCAGATCATTCCTCGGCCCGCGCCAGTCGCAATGACAATAAACACGACCTCGACCCCCTCGAGGAGAACCGCCTTAAAGGCGGTGATGGCAGCCAGTAGATTTGCGCGGCGATCGGAGGCCTGCATGCGAAGTTTGTTCGTCTCTTGTACGAAGGCTTTCTGCTCATCATGCAAAGCAGTAAAGCCTGATGCTCTGAGGATCGCCTTCCGTAGCCATCGCATTCCGAACAGAATGAGCAACGTCCCGATCACAAACTGCATGAGCTCGATTGGAATCATCCCAAGAAGTGATCCAAGCGTGAGCACCAGAATCGCCAGGACTGCCAGCGCCAAGCCAGTGCCGAGGAAAGCCGGCCGCCAACCCTGCGTCACGCCAACCGCCAAGATAATCGTGAAAGCCTCTACAACTTCAACCAGCGAACCAAGGAACGAGGCCGTCATCGTAGACGATATACTTGTAACGGTTGTCATAAGTGTTCCGAATTCATTTTTCAGCTTAACAAGCGCGCCACTCCGGCATCCGAAAGGAATGCCCAGCGGCGCCTTCAGGCACTTTGACCGATTGTGCTTGCCTGCGCGAACCGCCGACGTTTAGCCGGTATTGAGCCCCATAAAATGTTCCAGGCGGTCGGCAAAGGCGCCGTCCCAACCCTCAGGTGTGTCGTTTTGCTTTTGGGTCGCAAAGCTGACGCACGCCTGAAGAACGGTATTCGCCGAGCAGGATACCAGCCAACCGACGATTTTCTCGCAGGTCCGACCCTTCGAGCAACAAGCGACGGATTTCCAACGCACCACATTCAGTTCGCGTTGTGCAGACGGCGTAAAAGATTCGCGGTGGCTATTCGAGCTCGATCTTGGCGTCACGCACGACAGGTGTCCACTTGGCAATCTCCGCCTTGACGTGCGCAGCGAGCTCTTCCGGTGTGGAACCCACGATAACGGCACTGAACTCGGTCATTCGCTTGCCCACTTCAGGATCGGCGAGCGCCTTGTTGGCTGCTGAGTTCAGACGGGCTACGACATCCTCAGGGGTGCCGGCGGGAGCGAACAATGCGTTCCAGGTATAGGTTTCATAGCCGGGAACAGTCTCGGCAACGGTCGGCACATCGGGGAAGGATGGCGCGCGTTCCTTGGTGGTGACCGCAAGTGCACGCAGCGTGCCGCTCTTGATGTGGCCAGACGAGGACGGCAGGTTGTCAAACATGATCGGAACCTGATTGCCAAGGACATCGTTCAGCGCCGGGCCTGACCCCTTGTAGGGGATGTGCTCCATTTCCACTCCCGCCATTGCCTTGAAAAGCTCACCGGATAGATGCAGCGGCGTACCATTGCCGGAGGAGGCATAACTATATGTGCCTGGATTGGCCTTGAGGAGCGCCACCAGTTCGGCAACCGTTTTGGCCGGCAATTCGGGATTGACGACGAGAACGTTCGGAACGACGACCAACAGCGAGATCGGCGCAAAATCCTTTTCAGGATCGTATGGGGTTGACTTCAGGATCAACGGGTTGAGCGCGTGGGTCGCGACGGTCCCCATCAGGATCGTGTAGCCGTCAGCATCGGCGCGCGCAACATTGCCTGCGCCGAGATTTCCGCCTGCGCCTGCGACGTTCTGCACGATCACCTGCTGGCCCAGATCCTCGGACATCTTCTGCGCGAGGATGCGGGCAACGACGTCAGTCGATCCGCCGGCTGCAAACGGGACGACCATCGTCACCTGCCGATCGGGAAAATCTGCCGCTCGCGATGGTGATGCGGCGACCAACGCCGCGGCCACAGCAAGGCCCGCAGCAAGCGTGCTGCGTCGGGTCAGGTTCAGTTTCGTCATCCTTATTCCTCCTCGTTGCGGTCTGTTTGTCGGCGCGATGCTATTTCGTTGGTTCAGTCTTCTTCCTGGAAAACCTCCTCGCGCTTCGCCTTCACCGAAGGCAGGAACACCACCAGCAGGACGGCAAGGGCGATCAGAAGCAAAATGGCGCTGATTGGACGTGTGACAAACGTCATCGGATCGCCGCGCGACAGGATCATCGCACGCCGGAGATTTTCCTCCAGCAATGGTCCCAGCACGAACCCCAGGAGCAACGGTGCGGGCTCGCAGCGCAATTTGACCAACAGGTAGCCGGCTAACCCGAAAAAGGCGACCGCGTAGAGGTCGTAGACATTGCTGTTAACGCTGTAGACCCCGATCGAGCAGAAGGCCATGATAATCGGGAAAAGTACGTAATAGGGAATTGTCAGCAATTTAACCCAAAGGCCGATCAAGGGCAGGTTGAGCACAACCAGCATCAGGTTGCCGATCCACATGGATGCGATGATCCCCCAAAACAGCGCCGGCTGCTCGGTGGCCACATTTGGACCCGGCACGATCCCCTGGATGATCATGGCGCCGACCATCAGCGCCATCACCGGATTTGCCGGAATGCCCAGCGTCAGCAACGGAATGAATGAGGTCTGGGCACCGGCGTTGTTGGCCGATTCCGGCCCGGCCACACCGGCGATGGCGCCATGACCGAACTCCTGCGGGCGGTCGGAGATGCGCTTCTCCACTGTGTAGGAGGCAAAGGCGGCAAGGATGGCGCCGCCACCCGGCAGAATCCCGAGTGCGGAGCCAATCGCCGTGCCACGCAGAACCGGGGCGATCATCCGCCTGAAGTCCTCGCGGGTCGGCCAGAGGCCGCTAACCTTAGCCATCAGCACCGTGCGGGTCTTCTCTCCCTCCAGGTTGCGCAGGATTTCCGCAACACCGAACACGCCAACGGCAACGGCAACGAAATTCAGTCCGTCGGCATATTCGCGAATGCCGAGGGTAAAGCGGGGCGTTCCCGTATAGATATCCGTACCGACCAGTCCAAGCAGCAGGCCGAGCGCGACCATGGCGAGTGCTTTGACAATCGAGCCGTGGGCGAGGGCAACCGAGGACACCAGGCCGACGATCATCAGTGAGAAGTATTCGGCGGCACCGAATTTCAGGGCAAGTGCGGTGAGCGGGATTGCGAAGATCGCGACGAGGAAGGTCGAGACGGTGCCGGCAAAGAACGAGCCGAGCGCCGCAATCGACAGTGCCGCTCCTGCCCGGCCGCGACGGGCCATCTGATAGCCATCAATCGCCGTCACCGCCGAGGAGGACTCGCCGGGCATGTTGATGAGGATCGCCGTGGTCGAGCCGCCATACTGTGCCCCGTAGTAGATGCCCGCCAGCATGATCAGCGAGGAGACAGGCTCCAGCTGGAAGGTGATCGGCAACAGCATGGCGATCGTCGCAGTCGCCCCGATCCCTGGCAAGACACCGATCAACGTACCCAGCAGCACACCGATGAGGCAGAAAAGAAGGTTTTCCGGTGAGGCCGCGGTGCTGAAACCCAAGGCAAGATTGCTGACAAGATCCATCGCCGCCTCCTAGAACCGAACCCACGGGCCGAACCGCTCGAACGGCAAGCCAAGCGCATAGCTGAAGACAATGACCGAGAAGAGGGTTATCGCGACCGCAAGCACCAACGCCAGCGGCACCTTCATCCGCGAAGATGCGAAGGCCGCCACCAGCGACACCAGAAACAGCGACGGCACGAAGCCCATCCCGCGCACCGTCAATCCAAAGACGATTGGTGCCGGCAGGATGAAAGCCATGCCGCGCAGCGCCATCGGGCTTAATGGTTCGCCGTGCACCCGTGTTGCCTGGATCAGCACGATCAGGCCAAGAAGCGTCAGGACGACAGCAAGCAGCAGCGGAAAGTAGCCCGGACCCATTCGCAGGGCGGTGCCGAGTTCAAGATTAAGACATTGATAGATGAAGAAGCAGCCCAACCCGATGAAAAGCGTGCCGCAAAGCGCGTTGGTGCTGTCGAATGTCAGCGATTTCATATGTCCCCCTTGGCGATGGTCGTAGCGCGGCTCGCCGGCTGTCCCGAACGCGAAAAGCACGGCCGACTGCCGCAGCGATCGCGCCGCCCGAAACCCATTCCGGGCGGCAATCGACATAGCTAGTCGGCGTATTGACCCGCCGCCTCGATCACAGGCTTCCAGCGGGTAATCTCTGCTTCGAGTTTAGCCTTGAGGGCGGCCGGCGTTGCATCCGCCTCCGGCGATGGCTCGGTGCCGAGTTCGGCGAAGCGGGCCACAACGTTCGGGTCCTTGAGGGCAACCTGCAGCGATTTCGACAGCCGCTCGGTTACCGCAATCGGTGTACCCTTGGGCGCATAGATCCCATGCCAGATGCCGACCTGGAAGTCGGCAAGACCCGCTTCGACTGCCGTCGGTACATCGGGAAGCACCTTCAGTCGTGCCGGCGAAGTGACAGCGTAAGCCTTGATCGTGCCGCCCTGGATCTGCTTGGTCGTGTTGGTGGTCTGGTCGCACATGATGTCGACCTGGCCGCCGAGCAGGTCAGTCATGGCGGGGCCGGTGCCTTTGTATGGAACGGTGGTCAATGGCGTTTGGATTGCGCTCATCAGCATCATGCCACACAGGTGCGAAGCCGCGCCGATGCCGGCATTCGCAACGGTGACGCTATCCTTGTTGGCCTTGACGTATTCGACAAGGCCCTTGAGGTCAGCCGGCTCAAAATCCTTGCGCGCAACGATCGTCATCGGCACGTCGGTCACAAGGCCCACATACTCAAAGGAATTCAGGGTGTCATAGGCAAGCTTGCGATAGAGCGTGGCGCTGGTCGCCATGCCGATATGGTGCAAGAGCAGCGTGTAGCCATCTGCATCAGCCTGAGCGACGCGGCCTGCACCAAGGGTACCGCCAGCGCCGCCGACATTTTCAACGACGATCTGCTGGCCGAGGTCCTTCGACATCGACTCGGCAACCAGACGGGCCACAGTATCCGTCGGGCCGCCGGCGGCAAACGGGACGACCATCGTGATCGTCCGTTCCGGGTAGGTTTGAGCGATTGCGGATGCGGAAACGAGCGAAGCGGCAGCGATGGCCGTCACGCCCAGCAAGGCATTCAATATTTTCATTTCATCCTCCCAGTAACCCGCCGGAACGGCTCCCCCCGCTCCGGTCACGAACTGTCACTGTGGAACGCCTAGTGCGCCGGACAACCGGCAGAGGCATAGCTCCTTGCATTTTCCTGCATGATACCACACGAGACGGGTGGGAAAGGGGACAAACGAACGGGATCGTGGGTGGATTTCCACCCATTCACGCTTCGTCCTCATCGTCGCTCCTGCCTTTTTCAAGCCCGTATTTCTGCATCTTCTCGTAGAGCGTCTTTCGCGAAACGCCGAGCATCTCATAGACCGGACGGAGACTGCCGCCGTGGGCGGCGAGCGCACTGGCAATGAGGCCACGCTCGTAGGCAGCAACCCTGTCTGCGAGTTTCTGATTTTGCTCCGCTGTGTCCTCCGGCTGGAGATCGAGACCAAGAACCAGCCGATCGGCGGCGTTGCGCAATTCACGCACATTGCCCGGCCAGGTCCGCGAGCCTATCCTGCTGATCGTTTCTGGCCGCACCTCCACGTCGCTGCGCCCGTAGCGGGCGGCCGCCTCTCGAACAAGCTGGAGAAACAGAAGCGGAATATCCGCCTGTCGTTGCGCAAGCGCGGGCACGTGAATAGTAGCGACATTGAGACGGTAAAGAAGGTCTGGACGAAAGCGGCCCTGCGCGACTTCGGTCTCCAGATCAACCTTGCTCGTCGCGATGAAGCGCACGTCGAGCGGTACAGCCTCGTTGGAGCCCAGGCGCGTGATAACGCGCTCCTGCAGCACGCGCAGGAATTTAGCCTGAAGATCGAACGGCATCGAACCAATTTCGTCGAGCAGGATCGTGCCACCTCGGCCGTGCTCGAACTTGCCATATCGCGGCCGAAGAGCTCCGGGAAAAGCACCGGCTTCGTGTCCAAACAGCTCGCTTTCGATCAGGGTCTCCGGCAACGCAGCGCAATTGATCGCGATGAACGGCTTTTCTGCGCGGGCGCTGGTATCGTGCAACGCACGGGCTACCACCTCCTTGCCGACGCCCGTCTCACCGATGATCAGTGTGTCGGCATCCGTCGCTGCTATTGCACGCAGTCGATACCGCAGGTCCACCATGGCCTGCGTGCGTCCCGGCAGGCGCGCCTCGATGTCGTCGCGTTTGCCGGCCACGGCGCGCAGCCGTCTGTTCTCGAGAACCAAACTGCGCCGATCCAGCGCGCGTCGGATGATGCCAACCAGATGCTGGGCCGCGAAGGGCTTTTCAACGAAGTCATAGACCCCGGCGTGCATGGCGCTGACGGCAAGCTGCACATCTGCGTGTCCCGTCACCAGAATGACCGGTATCTCGGAATCCATTTCGCGGACGCGCTGCAACAAAGTCATGCCATCCATTCCGGGCATCCGGATGTCGCTGATCACCACGCCGTCGAAGCCATAGCCGACCCGCTCCAGGACCGGCTCGGCGCTCGCGAATGTCGCGACGTCGAGTCCGAACAGGCTGAGCGCCTGGGCGGAAGAGCGACGCATCTCCTCTTCGTCGTCTATCAGGAGTATCCGGCCTTCCTTCATTCGGCCGCCTCACTGACAACGGGCGCGGCATCAAGCACGATACGGAACTCGGCGCCCCCGTCTTCTGCATTGCTGACCGAAAGGCTGCCACCGAAATCCTTGATGATATTGTAGGAGATCGACAGGCCCAGTCCGAGGCCGCGGCCAACGCCCTTCGTGCTAAAGAACGGATCGAAGATGCGCTCGGCGATCGCGGGAGAAACACCCGGACCATGATCGCGGATCGTGAGGATCATCTTGGCGCCATCCCGAACCGCCACGACATGGATACGTCGGTCATCAAGACCTTCCACCGCATCAGCGGCGTTGGTGATGATATTGACGAGAACTTGTTGAAGACGCACAGAGCCCGCCTGCACGGCGGCGGAAGGTTCGCCGAGGTCGATGACGAGTGTCGCGTCCGCCACTTTCAAACGCGCGGAAACGATTTCGAGCGTATCGGCGATCGCAGTTGCGAGCGAAACCGGCCCTACCTTTTCATTTGGTTTGCGCGCAAAATTGCGCAGGTGTCGGCTTATCGACGCCATCCGGTCTATCAGGCCGGAGATGCGAGAGAGGTTATCGCGGGCCTCGTCGACTCGATCGCGCGCAATCAGCATTGCGGCACTGTCCACATAGGTCTTGGCGGCAGCAAGCGGTTGGTTGAGTTCATGCGATAGCGCGGCTGACATTTGCCCGAGGCCAGCAAGTTTTCCTGCCTGGATGAGATCCGCCTGTGTCTGGCGAAGCTTCTGTTCGGTCAGGCGCCGCTCGGCGATCTCCTCTTCGATGCGCTGATTGACGTGCGCGAGAGCGGCGGTCCGCTCCTCCACGCGCTCCTCAAGTTCATTGCGCGCATCGATCTGCATGCGCATCCGCTCCTGCGCCCGGGCGCGACGCTGCAGCACGATCGCGACAACCAGCCCCATCAGACCGATTGAAAGCAGCACCGCGATGAGCATGGTCCGCGCCTGCGCATGCACTGAACTTGTGTCCATCAACACACTGACGGTCCAGTCGGCATCCCTCATATAGTGAGAGAGCGTCAGATACTCCCTGGGCGCGGCGCCGTCGGCGACTGTAAGCAGCCGATGACCATCAGCATACTGCTCGCTAATTGGAAGTGGCCTGAGAACAGCCTCGGCATAGCGGCGCGATGCCTGGGTGCGTCGCAGGCGCTCCTCTGTCAATGGCAGGACGGAGGAATATAGCCACTCGGGGCTACCGGTCATGAAGATGATGCCTTCCGGGTCGGACACCAGTATCTTGTACTCACCGCCCTTCCACGACCCCTCGATCGAGTCGATGTCGACCTTGAAGACGATAACCCCGCGTACGGTCCCGTTCACCTGGATGGGAGAGGCGAAGTAGTAGCCTCGCTTCAATGACGTCGTGCCGAGCGCGTAAAACCGCGCCTGACTGCCCCTTGCAGCGTCTTGAAAGTAGGGGCGGTAGCTGAAGTTCTCCCCCACGAAGCTCGTCGACCCATCGTAATTGCTCGCAGCGATCGTATCGCCGTTCATCCGCATCACATAAATGTCGGACGATTCAAGCAGGCTATTGATTTCCTTGAGATAAGTGTTTGCTCTACTGCGGAGAGCCTCATTGCCGGGATCGTTCACCAGTTGCTTGATATTGTCATGATCGGCAATCAATTCAGGCAGCGGTTCATATCGGCTCAGATGCCCCGCAAGCGCCGAAACGGCCAGACGCAAGGCGGAACCAGCCTGCAAAGACGCCTCGTTCATATAGCTTCGCGTCGCGAATTCCCTGCCGGAAGAGATAGCCGCGTAGCAAGCAGCCGACAAAAGGCAGAGTCCGACAAGAACACGAAATCGCTGCTTCACGAACGCGGGCTCCTCCCTCCCCTCGCCATGGCCCTTCCGAGCATAGAGTAAGTGTAGAGATCAAAGGCAGAGTTTCCAAGAGCGATCCCGATGGATCCGCCTGGCCAGAAATGGCTTCGCGCATGACAACCGAAACAAATGGTCCGCTGGACAGGCGGCAGGCTACTCGGCCGCTTGTCGCCGAGCTGTAAAGCCGATCTGCATTCTCTGCGGATTCTCCTGGCGAAGTGTGCGCAGCATCTCCTCGTACTCTCGCTCCATCTCCGGCGTTACAGAAGGCCGCACCTCCTGCAGCGCTATTGTGAAATCCTCGTTGGTGACCGTCGATGCGTCGAGAGACTGGCGAAGCGCGATCAGCCCTGCCCGCCGCGTCAGATCCTCCAAATCGGCTCCGGTGAAGCGCTCCGTCTTTTCAGCCAGGTCGTCGAGATCGATGTCGCCAGCCAATGGCATCCTCTTCGTATGAATGCCCAAGATCTTCCGCCTCGCTTTCGCATCCGGAACGGGAACATAGACCAACTCGTCGAAACGGCCCGGGCGAAGCAGAGCCGGATCAAGCAGGTTCGGGCGATTGGTGGCAGCCATAACGACGACACCCTGCATGTCTTCGAGGCCGTCCATTTCAGCCAGAAGCGTATTGACGACGCGCTCTGTCACGGCGGGCTCGCCCAAGCCTCCACCTCTCGCAGGTGCCAACGAGTCAATCTCGTCGATGAAGACCACGGTCGGCGCGACCTGTCTGGCGCGTTCGAAAAGGCGGGACACCTGCTGCTCGGATTCGCCGTACCATTTAGACAGGAGATCGGACGATTTGGTTGCGACAAAATTGGCCTCGGCCTCGCGAGCGACCGCCTTCGCAAGAAGTGTCTTGCCGGTTCCGGGCGGTCCGAATAGCAGGAAGCCCTTCGCCGGACGGATGCCCATGCGCTTGAACGACTGGGGAGATCGAAGCGGCAGTTCCACCCCTTCTCTCAGCCTCATTTGCGCTTCATCAAGGCCGCCAACATCCTCCCACCGGACATTGGGGGCCTGGATCATGATTTCGCGCAACGCCGATGGCTGTATGCGCTTCATTGCGGACATGAAATCATCTTGCGATACCGTGAGTCTTTCGAGGACCTCGGCGGGGATGCCATCCCTCAGATTGATATCCGGCAGAACGCGCCGCAACGCGTCCATGGCCGCCTCGCGTACCAATGCACCGAGATCGGCACCGACAAAGCCGTAGGTCGTCCGGGCGATCTCATCCATGTCGGTGTTTTCAGCGAGCGGCATTCCTCTTGTATGGATGGCAAGAACCTCTCGCCTTCCATTCTGATCCGGCACCCCAATAACGATTTCGCGGTCAAAGCGCCCCGGCCGACGAAGCGCTTCGTCGATAGCGTCGCGCCTGTTGGTCGCGCCGATCACCACGATGTTCTGCCGCGGCTCCAACCCATCCATCAGGGTCAATAGTTGAGCAACGATGCGCCGCTCCACTTCGCCGGTGACTTGCTCGCGTTTTGGGGCGATGGAATCGATTTCGTCGATGAAGATGATCGACGGCGCGTTTTGCGACGCCTCCTGGAACACCTGCCTCAGCCGCTCCTCGGACTCACCGTATCGGCTGCCCATGATTTCGGGGCCGGCGATATGGTAGAAGTTGGCTTCCGTTTCGTTGGCAACGGCTCGCGCAAGCAGCGTTTTGCCGGTCCCTGGAGGGCCGTAAAGAAGAACACCCTTCGGCGGATCGATCCCGAGCCGCTGAAACAGTTCAGGATGGCGCAATGGCAACTCGACCATCTCCCGGACTTGGTCCACAGAAGACCCCAAACCGCCAATATCGTCGTAGGTAACGTCTGCCCTGCGTGCTTCCTTCGGCTCTTCGAACTGCGGGCGAAGCTCAACGACGGTTTGCTCAGTCATCTGGACGATGCCGCGCGGCTGCGTCGACACGACCACGAGCCTGATTTCTTGGAGGCCGTATGCCGGCAGATCGAGAAGGTTTCGCAACGCCTGATCCCGCGGATCCCGTCCGCTTGCGCGCTGCTGGACGGACGTAGAGATGACGTCGCCTGCGACCATGGGCCGATGCAGAAACGTTCGCTGCAATGCCTCGCCGGAGCCCTGGAGAACGAGATTTTTCTGCGCGGGCGCGAGCACGACCTTGGCGGCCGCCCTCGCCTCGACCTTGCGAACCTCGATGTGGTCGCCGCTCGTCGCACCTGCATTGACCCTCTGCAAGCCATCGAGGCGCACAATGTTGAGCCCTTCGTCATCCGGGTAAGGCTGCATCGCAATAGCGGCCGTGTGACGCTTGCCTATCAACTCGATGAGATCGCCCTCGCGCACGCCAACCTTATTCATAGCCGTAGCGGATAGCCGCGCTATGCTCGCTCCGGCGTCCTGTGGCCTCATGTTGGCAACTTGCAGCGTTAGAACCTGATCGTCCGGAACAGACATCACCCTCTCCACAAAATCATTCCTGAAACACGATCAGGTGGTAGCTAGAGGCGCAGAGAAAAAGGCAAGCCACGGAACGGTGCAAGCGCGGTCCGTTGGCACTCTTGCCAGCCCAAAACGGGTGGTCCGCACGCACCTCCGGCTACCGGTTGGAGACAGAGCCCATATTTGAGGGGGCGTCTCCGAGACCAACTACAAAGGTCGCAGGAAACGATGGGACTTTCGTCCAGTCCAACGGCACCTACGTCGCAAACTTCGTTCAACCTAAGTAGGTCCCTGACAGCCCGTGAACTCCCTTACCATACAAGGTGGAATCAAGTCGGAACCTCGTATCGAGGATTGGGATCCGACCAAGGAGGGGGCAATGGACTATCGTGCGTTCTTCACCAACGCCCTGGATGGGCTACGTCAGGAAGGGCGCTATCGCGTCTTTGCCGACATAGAAAGAGTGGCGGGCGCCTTTCCGCGCGCCCGTTATCATGATGGCGAGCGCGTCCGTGATGTCATTGTCTGGTGTTCCAACGACTATCTCGGCATGGGGCAGAACGACAAGGTTCGGAAAGCCATGCATCGTTCGATCGACCTGTGCGGCACCGGCGCCGGCGGCACGCGCAACATCGCCGGCACCAACCATAGTCACGTCCTGCTGGAGCGCGAATTGGCCGACCTCCATGGCAAGGAGGCCGCTCTGCTGTTTACGTCGGGCTACGTCTCCAACTGGGCGGCCCTTTCTACCCTTGCGGCGAAGCTGCCGAACTGTGTCGTCCTGTCCGACGCCGGCAACCATGCCTCCATGATCGAAGGCATTCGTCACTCCCGGGCCGACTACCGGATCTTCAAGCACAACAGCCCAGAGGATCTGGCACGCTGTCTGAGCGAAGTCGAACCCGGCCGCGCAAAGCTGGTCGCCTTCGAGTCGGTCTATTCCATGGACGGCGACATCGCGCCGATCGCGGAACTGTGTGACGTGGCTGAACAGTATGACGCCATGACCTACCTGGACGAAGTCCATGCCGTCGGCCTCTACGGCCGGCATGGTGCAGGGATCGCAGAGCGTGATGGGGTGATGAATCGTCTGACAATCATCCAGGGCACGCTCGGCAAGGCATTCGGGGTCGTTGGGGGATACATCGCATCCAGCGCTCCGGTGGTCGACTTCGTCAGATCCTTCGCCTCCGGCTTCATCTTCACGACGGCGCTTCCGCCGATGCTTGCGGCCGGAGCTCTTGCCTCCGTAAGGCACCTGAAGGAGAGCCAACGGGAACGGGAAGCTCAACAGCGTCACGTTCGGATGCTGCGCGAGCGCCTCGACGAACGGGGCATTCCGCACCTCGCCAATCCCAGCCATATCGTGCCGGTGATGGTTGGCGATCCGGTGAAATGCCGGACCGTCGCCAATCTGCTGCTCGACGATTTCGACATCTATATCCAGCCGATCAACTACCCAACCGTTCCCCGCGGCACAGAAAGGCTGCGCATCACCCCTTCGCCCCTCCATAGCCGGGCAGACATCGATCGGCTGGTCGCGGCCCTGGACGAGGTTTGGGAGCAGATGGGGCTCGCTCGCGCTCTGGAGACCAGAAAGCAGCCGACAAGGGTACCGATACCGGCTTGGCAGCCAAAGGAACCGGCCATCTGCGCCGGCTGTCGCACCCTCTTGGCGATGAGCAACTGTTCCACCGGTGGCGACCGCGCCGCGATTGCGAGTGCCACCTTGGCGTAGAGGGCGTCGTCATGAACGGAAGACGGCGATGGACGAATAAATCTCGGCTCGACGCCACCGTGCAAGGTTGCGTCGCCTGGCTGCGGAAAATGGCATCGGCGATCGCGCTTGCGGCGATTGCCGCCGCCGTGCTCGTCAGCCCCCTTCTTGTCGGAAAGTCACGTTTGGGCGCGGGCTCGCCGAAACTTGTCTCGGATATAGGCCTCGTTTCAAATGCCCACAACGCTCCGACCGTCACAACGGTCACGGCCGAAACCCGGCGTCTCGAGACGCGCACGATCGTCTCTGGATCGCTTGTGGCGCGTGAGGAGGTGTCCGTTGGAACCGAGAGCCAACACGCGAGAATTCAGGCGGTCCTCGTGGAAGAAGGCGATCAAGTCCATGAAGGGCAGATACTCGCCATCCTGGCGTCCGATCTCGATGAAATCGCTGTCTCGATGAACGAGGTCGAGATCGAGCGCGCGAACGCCCTCCTCCTCCAAAGCGAAAGCTCGATCGCCCTGGAAGAGGCCAATTTGGACCTGGCCCGCAAGGCACTCGAAAGGGCCCAGCCGCTATCACGCAGTGGGGTGACATCACTTGACGCGCTCGAGCAGCGCGAGGCCGACGTGAAGGTAGCCAAAGCCAAGCTGAGGACCGCGCAGCAAACGAGACGGGTTGCCATCGCAGAACGCGCGATTGCCTACGTCAAACGCCGAGAGCTGATGACCCGCCTCGAAAAAAACCGGATCAGGGCGCCCGCCACCGGCATCGTCACCGAGCGGATCGCAAGGCTCGGCGACATCGCCTCTGCCGACGCGCCGCTATTCCGGCTTGTCAGAGATGGTCTCGTCGAGTTCGAGGCCATGGCGCCAATGCGTCTTGTCGGGCGCGTTCAAACTGATTCGCCTGTCCTCGTCACGGTTCAAGGTATGGGCACAGCCGTTTCTGGCACGCTGCGGCATATCGCGCCCAGCGTTGATCCGTCCACCAGGATGGCGCGCCTTCGCATCGCCCTTCCCCAATCCGATGTTTTGAAGATCGGCGCCTTCGCGCGCGCCGAGCTGCCTTATGTCGAAGGAACGTCGCTTGTCCTGCCTGTCGCTGCCGTCCGTCAGGCGCCTGAAGGAGCGCAGGTGGATGTGGTGACCTCAGGTGTCGTTGAAAGGCGAAGCGTGGTGACCGGGGAGCAGACGGCTGAGCAGATCCAGATCCTGTCAGGTCTGCGCGAGGGCGAGTATGTCGTGCTGCGTGCAAGCGGAATCGTCCAGGCGGGTATGCGTGTGCGACAGGTGCCCGTCGCCTCCGTTCTCGCCTCGAGCAAGTGAGGTTGCTCATGTCGTTCAACCTTTCCCGCTGGTCGATCGAAAGGCCCGCCTACAGCATTGCGATTTTCGTTCTTCTGGTCGTGATGGGCCTTCTGTCGCTGCATGCGTTGCCGATCAACCGTTTTCCCGAAATGGAGTCTCCAATCGTCAAGGTCGTGCTTCGGCAGCAAGCGGCCTCGGCCAGCGATCTCGAACATGACGTTGCGCAGAAATCCGAAGATGCCTTGCTCAGACTTCAAGGTATCCGTCGCCTTGATACTACGATCGAGGATGGCGCTGTGACCTTCAACGTGGAGTTCGATAGCGGCATTGACCCACAGTTGGCGCTCGAGCGTACCGATCGCGCTATCCGTTCGATTCGAGGCGACCTTCCAGCGGCGGTCGAAGAGCCGGCGATCGAGATATCAAACTTGCGGGAGATCGCCATTGCGACCTTCGCCGTGCAGTCGAACACAATGTCTCTCCAGGCGCTCAACCGCTTGCTTAGCGATGATGTCCTGCGCCGGTTCGAGCGAATTCGGGGCGTTGGAAAGGTCGTCCTTAGAGGCGGTGACGACCGTGAGGTTCGGGTCTGGCTCGACCCTGACGAGATGCTCGCCCGCGGGTTGTCCGCTGGTGCCGTAAGCGCCGCGCTTCGCACTGCGATCACCAATTCCCCCGCGGGCATCGCGTCCACCAATGACATCGATCGGCCAATAAGAACGGTATCGGCACCTTCGGCCGTTGCCGCACTCGCCAACGTCGTATTGCCGGATGCCAACGGTTCCATTCTGAGGCTTTCGGATATCGCCCGGATCGAAGATGGCTGGGCCGAGGCCAACGGCTTCGCCCAACTAAACGGGGAACCCATCCTGGCTCTCTCCTTTTTCACGGAGAAAGGGGCAAACGAGGTCGAAACATTCACCCGCATCCGCGCGGCGATTGACAATTTCGCCGCTGAAGACACGCGCTTGCAGTTCACCTTGCTGGACGAGAATGCCAGCTACACCCGCAACAATGTTGCAAGCACCGTGAGTGGCATGATCGAAGGCGCGGTCTGCACGATTGCGGTGCTGTTTCTCTTCCTGAGAGATTGGCGTTCGGTCACGATCGCAGCAATCAGCCTACCGCTTGCCGTGATTCCGACATTCTTCGTGATGGAGGCGCTCGGCTTCTCCTTAAACCTCGTCTCGCTGCTCGGATTGACGTTGGCGATCGGCCTGCTTGTCGATGACACCATCGTAGAAATCGAGAACACGGCCCGGCATCTGGAAATGGGAAAGACCCCGTTTCAGGCGGTTATCGATGCAACGGACGAAATCGGCAGCTCCGTTATTGCGATCTCATTGACGATCGTTGCCGTCTTTGCGCCGCTTGCCATGATCGGCGGCATGCCCGGTCAATATTTTCGCGAGTTCGGCATGACGGTAGCAGCGGCAACGGTGGCGTCTCTGCTCGTTGCCCGTCTCATGACGCCGCTTCTCGCCTCGAGAATGCTCCGGCCGAGGGCGCCCGCTCTACGCAACTCCGCCTCGCCTGCCAGCGGCTACTCCCGACTGTTGAGATTTGCGACCGGCTGCCACCGCGTTCCACTTGGACGATCTCGAGCGGGCTTGCCTCGCCGCGCCATGACGCTTGACATGTCCTTCATCACTATTGCTCTCGGCATTGCTTCCCTCGCATGGGCTGCCTTTTTCGTCCTGCCCGGCCTGACACGGGGCTTCATTCCGGAAGAGGACGGGACACAACTGCGATTTACGGTCGAGATGGCGGGCGGCACGAGCAACGCCTCCATGCGGGAGAAATCGGGCGAAGTGACCAGGTTGCTCGCCGCTGATGAAAATGTCGTGCATGTTTACGCTTACAGATCTGCCCCTGCTGGCCGCGTCGCAACCCGACAGGCCTTCTCCATCCAGATTGAACTCAACGACCCTGCCGATCGCGCACAAACGCGACAGGTCATCGCCTCCGATATCGCCTGGAAACTAACATCGGTCGCCGACATCAGGGTCAACCAGCTTGGGCTGACAGGCGGGCGGCAGTTTTCCGTCTCGTTGCTTTCAGAGGACGCGGCGGCACTGGAGCACGCATCCGATTGGCTTGCATCCTCAATGGTAACCATCCCCTCAGTCGGTCATGTCTCATCCTTCGGCGCTGCGCACAGGCCGGAGCTTCAAATCATCCCGGACCTTGATCTTGCCGCCTCTTTGGGTGTCGACCTGCATTCGCTGTCGAATGCGGTGCGCGTTGCAACGATGGGCGACAGGGATCGGGAACTCGGCTCCATCCAGATGGATGGCCGGAGCGTCCCCGTTCGGGTTGAGGCCGCAAAATCGGCCAATGAACTGTCGGTGGTCGAGACCATTCCCCTGCGAACAGGAGACGGGAAGGTGGTTCCGTTGGGGGCAGTTGCACGCATCGCGACAGCTTACGGACCGGGCCAGATCCTTCGCCAGGACGGATTGCGGCGGATCGAACTCAACGCCGACCTTGCCGCGGGCGCCTCGCCGGGGACGGCGCTCGCGCTCGTGAAATCACTGATTGAACAACATCCGCTGCCGGCCGGTGTAATCCTGCAAACGGCTGGGGAAACGCGCTCGATGGAAGACTTTTTTGCGAGCTTTGTTGACGCGAGCATTCTCGGCTCGACCTGCGTTTTTGTCATTCTCTTCGTTCTCTTCGGTAGTCCGTTTCAACCGCTGACAATCCTTCTGTCGCTACCGCTGGCGCTGTCCGGCGGGCTCATCGCGCTCGCCGCGACTGGCCATGGCGTGACCATGCCAGTCTTGATCGGAGCTCTTATGCTTATGGGCATCGTCGCTAAAAATGCCATTCTGATCGTGGATCTGGCCAGCCGGATAATCGAGGCGGGCGAGGAGCCCAGAGAGGCCGTCGTCTTGGCCGCCGAACGGCGATTCCGGCCGATTGTCATGACCACTGTTGCCATGGTTGCCGGCATGATGCCCGTCGCCTTCGGAACTGGCGATGGCGGCGCATTCCGCGCTCCCATGGCGATTTTCGTTATCGGCGGACTGGTCGCCTCGACGGCGCTGTCGCTCGTCTTCGTGCCGGCGCTCTATCTGCAAGTACAGAAGATAGGCGCCATAATCACCCGTATTTGGTCACCAAAACCTTCTCTCCGCCCTCAGACTCGAATGGTCCAGAGCTTGGATGCAAGGCGTGACTAATCACGGGTTGGCCCACACAAGCTTCACGGTCGAATGAAACCCCTTGATTTTGGGCGAATTTGCTTTGCGCGCCAGAGGCGGTTAATCACGTGAATTCCTGCTTTAATGAGGAGGAGGTGCAGCTCTAGCATAGCGGCGTCATTTTGCTCCGCGGCCGCCCTTCCGGACAGGGTGAATGATCCTGAGGTTTTTTAGTATGCAAAGGCCCGTCCTTCTCGTCGCTACACAATGAAAAGAAATCGCTCGACTCAGTGGATCCTACCGCTCGCAATTTGGCTGATTAGCAGCTTGATCAGCATCGCCACGGTAGCTGCGATCGAATATCGTGCAGGCCTTGCAGAACTTTCGGCGCTGGCGCGGCAGACCGATACGCTGCTCGCTGAAAAGCTGGCACAGCATGATGCCCACATGACCGCACTTGCGGCCGTAATCCGCATGTCGCCGACCGAGCCATCCCCTACCATTCAGGGGCTTGCCAACTCGATTACCGCCTTCTATCCGCGCATCGACGACATCGCGACGATCCGCGTTGATGGTCCGACGGCCCATGTGGTTACCTACGGAAAGCCCACCAACCCGACGGTTGCCGAATACCCGGCTGGTGCCGAGTTGCCGGGACTGAATAAGCCCGGCGAAACTGCAATCCGAGCAATCGCCGGAAAAAATGCCTACGACATCTATAAGCTGGTCGAAGGCAACCGGCTGCTACGGCTGCGCATCAACGCCGGCGCGTTGTTACCGGCCGACGAGATTTCTCCTGGCTATTTCGTCGGCCTGTCGCTCGATGGCATCAAACTATTCACCAGTGGAGCGAACGAGGCATCACGCCTCAGCGCAGCGACGAGCCTGTCGGCCAGTAATCCGGGTCAACCGTTGCACCTCACCTTGGGACGGTACTTCAGCCTCGGCGAGCTCATGCCTCCGCGTCTCATTGCACCACTGATGCTCGGTTTGGCGGCGCTCGTTTGGCTGGTGGCGGGATATCGCAATGCCAGGCAAGAAAGACATCGTCAGGAGCGACGCGCGGCCCTGCTGGAGCAGGAGGCGCGCCTTGCCCACGCCGGGCGGGTGAACGCACTTGGCGAGATGGCTTCGGGCATCGCCCATGAACTGGCCCAGCCGGTTACCGCTCTGCTGAGCCAGAGTCAGGCCGCGCGACGGGCGCTGATGATCCAGGACAATGACATCCTGTTGCAGGCGCTCGACGCCAACGTCCGTGAAGCAAAACGCGCAGGCGACATTCTGGGCCGTATGCGGGCCTATATCTCTGGAGCAAAGGCACGGATCGAGATGGTGGCGCTTGCCGATGCGCTGACTGATGCGGTGCGGCTCGTCGAAGCGGACCTGGCACAACGGAGCATCGCGCTGAACATCGCGATCTCCGACCGGTCCTGCATGGTGGCAATCGATGTCATCTCGTTCCAGCAGGTCATCCACAATCTGATCCGCAATGCGGTCGAAGTTCTCTCAGGTCGGCCTGAACCGCGCATCAACCTGTGGACCGGATCCGAAGGCCAAGACGTCATCGTTGCTGTCGCTGATAACGGTCCGGGGATCGATGTCGCTGCCTTGGACCGCATTTTCGAGCCATTTTTTACCACCAAGCCGGACGGTATGGGTCTTGGGTTGCCTCTTTGTGCGCGCCTGATCGAAAAAATGGACGGCACAATCGAGGCACGCAACGATGACGGTGGTTGCTTCATCATTCGCCTGCCGTCGGGAGGAGCTCAATGATCTATCTTGTCGATGACGACGCTTCGGTGCGCGAGGCTCTGGTGCTGCTGCTTTCGACCTATGGCAAGGAAGTAACGGCTTTCCCGGATGCGGCGCACCTGCTCGCCCATATGGACAAGGCAAAGCCCGGCATACTGATCCTTGACCTGCGCATGCCGGCAACGAGCGGATTGCAGCTCCTGAAGAAGCTGGCCGAGATGAGCATTGCGTGGCCCGCAATCATGGTCACCGGGCATGGCGACGTCGAAGCCTGCCGCCGCGCCTTCAAGGCCGGCGTGGCAGACTTCCTGGTCAAGCCCATTGATGAACATGTGCTGATCGAGGCGATTGCCTCGTGCGAGGCGCAACTTGCCGAGCTGCTTGCCCGACAGGAAACCGCCGGCCTGCTCGACCAGCTCACTGCCCGTGAGCGCGAGGTCATGGAGCTCGTGTCAAAGGGGCTGGGCAGCAAAGATATTGCAACAACCCTCGACGTCTCCGTCCGCACCGTCGACAGCCACAGAGCAAGCATCGCCATGAAGCTTGGAACGCCCGCTGTCGCCGAGCAGACGCGCATCTGGCTCGGCGTGTATCGGTAATCCTACCGATAAGCTTCCGTGACCGTGCGAATTTCGGAACGGCACCACGCTGGATACACCCTCTTCCGGGAAAACGAACACCTGGAGGTTCCCATGATGAAAAGCGTCCTTCTTTCTATTGTTCTTGGCACCGTTATCGCCGCCCCGGCTGTTGCGGAAGATATCGCGAAGCAAACCAGCCTCGGCACTGCTTTTTCAGTCGATCTTGCTCAAGCCGCCGTCAGCGCGTGCGCCGCTGATGGCTACAACGTCGCAGCCGCCGTTACCGACCGCGCGGGCATCCTGCTGGCGCTCGTCCGCGCTGAAGGCGCAGGTGCTCACACCGCGAATGCCGCGACAGCCAAGGCCTATACATCCGCATCCTCGCGGAATCCGACCAGCGGCATGGCCGAGACGGTGCAGAAGAACAGTGTCGCGGCTGGCCTCGCAGATATCCCAGGCTTCCTGGTGCTGGCAGGTGGCGTGCCGGTCAAGGTCGGGAAGGACACGATCGGCGCGATCGGCGTCGGCGGTGCACCGGGCGGCAACCTCGATGAAGCCTGCGCCGTCAAAGCCATCGAGAAATTGGCCGACAGGTTGAAGTAACTGTGATGGAAAGCGTCCGTGCCCAATTGCGGTTCGGACGCTTCATTTGCCTGCCTACGCCTTCGAATATGCGAACATTGTGGAGTCCTTCGCGTCCGGTTAGAAGTGATAATGGTCCAACGCGCGACGGCGGAATTATGAATCGCTATCCCATGTTCAGCCCGCAGCTTCTGATCAGCTTCGTGGCCGTGAGCGAGACCACCAGTTTTACACGCGCGGCCGACCGGGTGTCGCTATCGCAGTCCACCGTCAGTCAGCAGGTGCGCCGCCTGGAGGAACTTCTCGGCAAGGCGCTCTTCGAGCGAACCTCCCACGAGGTGCGGCTAACCGAAGAGGGCATCAAACTTCTGAGCTATGCGCGACGCATTATTGCGATCAACGAGGAGGCGCACGATGCGCTGACCGGACCGTGGCGAGACGGCGTTTTGCGGCTCGGCATGCCTGAGGATTTCACCGTGCCGACGGTCGAGTTGCTTGCA
This sequence comes from Rhizobium sp. BK181, assembly GCF_014193305.1. NCBI lineage: Bacteria > Pseudomonadati > Pseudomonadota > Alphaproteobacteria > Hyphomicrobiales > Rhizobiaceae > Rhizobium > Rhizobium sp. BK181. The sequence goes on along the minus strand of NZ_JACHZA010000017.1, from coordinate 38,523 downwards.
GCCTTCAAGCGCGAGCATCCGAATCTCCGACTCGACGTCACCAGCGGCCTCAGCCGCGACCTGCACCGCGCCTACCTTCAAGAGGAACTCGACCTCGTGCTGGTCAAGCAGCGACGAGTACATCTGCCCCGCGCCGCACGGGCCGAACCACTGCTCTGGCTCGATAGCCAGAAGCACCCGGCTATCGACCAATCGCCGGTTCCGATCGCCGTCTTTCCCGTTAACGGGCTCTACCGCGAGGAACTGTGCCAGACGCTGGACAGCCTCGGCGTTCGCTGGCGCGTCAGCTATAGCGGCGGGGGCCTCGCAGCCCTAGCGGCCGCGTCTGCCGCCGGTCTCGGCGTTAGCCTGTTACCGGCAAGCTGCCGGCTGCCGGCGCATCGTGTGCTCGGTATCGCCGAGCATTTGCCACCGGTCGAGGACTTCGAGCTTGCTCTGTTCTACCGGGACAACGCTTCCCCCTTGGCGCTCGACCTCGCTGCTCGGCTCATTGCTTTCTGTGGTCTGACACGCTGACGTCATTGGCAAATCGAATAGCCAACATTTTCAAATGTCGCTGCCATGAAATGGGGACATTTCCTAAAATACGCCATCCCTTCCATGCACGACGATGAGGAGACGATAGTGCAACACGCTGTATCGCAGAGCCGCAGGGCCTTCCTAAGCCGCACCGGTCAATTGACAACAGTCGCGGCAGTCGCAGGGCTGACCGGCGGCATGAGCCGCGAGGCCGCAGCCGAGACCACGAATTGCGCAGAGAGCGCCACGGTAACGACGGTGAAAGACAGCCACTACCTGCTCGGCAACGTACGCCTCGAAGAGGGTTTCGAGAGGGATGGCGATGTCATCGTTGCCACCCGAACGGCGCTATACACACTGGAAGTCAAAGACGGCAAGGTCGCCGCGCTGCATGCCGCCGGAGCCACGCTACCGGCGGGCCTGCCGACCTACCAGGCAGGCGGTCAACTCGCGCTGCCGACCATGCGCGACATGCACATCCACCTCGACAAGACATTCTACGGTGGCGCGTGGCAGGCGCCGCTACCACGCCAAGGCAAGACGATCATGGATATGATCGCACTCGAGGAAAAGCTGCTACCGAAATTGCTGCCGACCTCGGTCCAGCGCGCCGAAGGCCTGATCGCGCTCCTGCAGTCCAAGGGCAGCACGATTGCCCGCAGCCATTGCAACATCGATCCGGTGAGCGGCCTGAAAAGCCTGGAGCACCTGAAGCTTGCGCTGGAGAAACACAAAGACGACTTCATCTGCGAGACCGTCGCCTTCCCACAGCACGGCCTGTTGCACTCGAAGGTCGATGGCCTGATGCGTGAAGCCATGCAGATGGGCGTCGAATATGTGGGTGGCCTCGACCCGACGAATGTCGACGGCGCCATGGAAAAATCGCTCGACGCGATGTTCCAGATCGCACTCGACACCGGCAAGGGCGTGGACATTCACCTGCATGAGACAAGTCCGGCAGGCGTTGCCGCGGTCAACTACATGATCGACACGGTGGAGAAGAACCCGGCACTCAAGGGCAAGGTGACGATCAGCCACGCCTTCGCGTTGACGACGCTCAGCCCCGAAGTCCTCGAAGAGACGGCGGCGCGGCTTGCCGCAAACGGCATGACGATCGCATCGACCGTACCGATCGGCGGGCTGATGATGCCGCTACCACAGCTCAGCAAGGCAGGCGTCTTCGTGATGACCGGCACCGACAGCGTCATCGACCATTGGTCGCCCTTCGGCAGCGGCGACATGCTGGAGAAGGCCAATCTCTACGCCCAGCTCTACCGCGGCTCCGACGAGTACCACCTGTCCCGCTCGCTCGCCATTTCTACCGGCGGCGTCCTGCCACTCGACAATGACGGCAATCGCGCTTGGCCGAAACCCGGCGACGATGCGGGCTTTACGCTGACGACTGCGAGCTGCTCGGCCGAAGCCGTCGCCCGCATGCCGGCCCGCAGCGCCACTTTCCACAAGGGCCGCCTCGTTTCCGGAGGAATCGGCAAGGCCTCCTCGTAGAAGCGGAAAGGCCGCCGAAAGGCGGCCTTTCCCCATCGCGGCGGCACGATCGCGTTCCGGGCAGTTTCTGATCTTTGGAATAACTGGTTGGGCGAGCGGCGAGCGCTGCACCCACGGCCGATTTTCCCGACCCCCTTACCGCAATGCGCCCGGATGCCTCAGAGCGAAGCCGTGATGCCGCCGTCGACGTAGAGCACATGTCCGTTCACGAAAGAGGAAGCGTCGGAGGAAAGGAAGATGCAGGCGCCAACAAGCTCTTCGACTTTGCCCCAGCGGCCAGCCGGCGTGCGTTTTTCCAACCAGGCTGAGAAGGCCGGATCGGCGACGAGAGCGGCGTTTAGTGGCGTGTCGAAATAGCCAGGGGCGATCGCATTGCATTGCAGACCGTATTTCGCCCAGTCGGTCGCCATGCCTTTGGTCAGGTTGCCGACCGCGCCTTTGGTCGCCGTATAGGGCGCGATGCCGGGGCGAGCAAGCGCGGTCTGGACGCTGGCGATATTGACGATCTTCCCAGCGCCTCGTTTGATCATGTGACGCGCGACCGCCTGGCCGACATTGAAAACCGTGGAGATGTTGGTCTTCAGTAACCGCTCGAAGGCATCTGCCGGAAAGTCCTCCAATGGCGTGCGGTGCTGCATGCCAGCATTGTTGACAAGTATGTCAATGGCGCCGATTTCCGCCTCGAAGCCGTCGACGGCGTTGCGCACGGCCTCGTGATCCGTAGCGTCGAAGGCAAGCGTGTGCTTCACGCCGAGGCTTTGAGCCGCCGCCTGTAGCTTCGCCTCGTCGCGGCCATTGAGGACGATCTCTGCACCGGCGCCTGCAAGGCCCTCGGCCAGGGCATAGCCAATGCCCTGCGAGGAGCCGGTGACGAGGGCCCGCTTGCCCTTCAAGCTGAAGAGTTGAATGCTCATGCGTCTTTCCTCAAGTGAATGCAATTTGCGTTTTCATCGATTGCCCCTTGTCCGTGTCGGCGCCAGTGCACTGCTGTCCGCAACCTTGCCACCTTCGTTCGAAAACCTCTCCGTCAGATATAGCAGGAAGTGTGACCAAATACCGTGCGCCTACGCCCGCTTCATTTTCGACGCTGATCGCTCCTTCGTGATCTGCGACGGGACCAACAAGGTCTTCCTTGTTCGCAGCGCGCAACAGTGCGACGGCGCTATCATTGACCCCGGTGACAACCACCGACTCGCTGACAAGCTTCAAGAGTTCGGAGTTGTCCCTGCGTTGCTCGTCAATTCATCACCGAACGGCTTCGCGCGCAGGAAGGTCTCAGTCATTACCCGCGCATCGATTTGCCACAGCGGAAGCGATAAGTTGTTAATGAGACCTCGGTCCGCGACCAAACGTTCGTTTAATTGTATCGCCTTACCGGTCTGATACCATGAGATGTAACCGGAGTTCTCGTCATCGGGCGGAGAGGTGCCGCGATCTTGGCGGGAGCCTGAAATACCTTCGAGCGAAGAATGACGAGCACGCAGCAGCTGTCTTCAACAGATAGCGTTGGAACCGACGCTTGCGAACTAGAGGTCATGGGGTCGCCACAGCCTTTTGACCAAGGCGTGCGCATGAGCACGGTCTGGCTGATCTCACCGCCCGGAATGTTTGAAAGGCCGAGCGTCGTTATCCAGTGCTTTTAGAACGAAATTTTCTTTTAACCGCCGGGAACTGCCCCGGCCCACTCTTCTGAGGTTCCATGCTCCATGCAGGCCACGAAACAAACGACGATCGCCATCATAGACGATGATTGCGCTTTGCTGGAGGCACTCCGTGACCTCTTCGAAACCGTCGGCGTCTCCAGTCTGATTTACGGCTCGGCCGACGCCTTCTTGGACTCTGGCGACCTGTCCCGTGTGGACTGCGTGCTCGCCGATGTAAGAATGCCAGGGACCAGCGGCCTCGTGCTTCTCGATGCGGTGGTTCGGGCTGAAGGCCCTCCGGTTTGCATGATGTCGTCCTTTGCTGAGAGCACCATCAGGCAGCACGCGCTGTCGGCCGGCGCAGCGTTGTTTCTGGCGAAGCCTCTGAACTCGCAGGATCTGCTCGAGTTTGTTGCGCAAGCCACGTCGCGTTGAAGAAAGACAGCACGGACGTGTTTCTCGAGAGCGTCTTTGGCTGCCGCCATTGGCGCCTCCGGGCGCCGTGCCGTACCAAATGCAGACGTAATACCCAGAACCGCGCGGCCGCTGGCGGTCCTGCCAAGATCCGCCCACCGATAACCGTTGAAATGGTGTCAGTGCGAAGGTCAAGGTTTCGGTCGATGAGTTCAGACGCTCGATCGGGAGGAACAAGATGAGTCTTCTGAATAATCCCCGCCGCGATTCGCTCGTTCAGTGGTTGCTCGCTGGCGTTCGCGAGGAACGCGATATCGCGCAGATATTCATGCAGCTCTGCACTCGGCTCGTTGACTGTGGCGTCGCACTCAGCCGGGCGAGCCTGCATATCCGCGTCTACCATCCGCAGTGGCTCGGGACGAGGATCATATGGGCCAGGGGGCAATCGAGACCGGATGTACAGATCGTGGGCTACGAAGTTGAGGCAACCGCTACCTTCCTCCAGAGCCCTTATCGCGTCGTCTTCAGCACAGGCTCGGAAATCCGTCAAAAGCTTCAGATCCACGGGCCGCATGCCTTTCCGCTGTACGAGGAGCTACGCGAGCAGGGTCATTCTGAATATACCGGCTGGCCAATCGATCACACGCAGGGCAAGCGGCATCTCATTACATTTTCGACAGACAGACCGAACGGCTTCGACGATAGCGACATCATATTTCTGCGCGAGATATTGCCCGTGTTTTCTTTGGTTAGCGAAATCAGGGTCAAGAACCAGTTGGCACGCACGCTGCTTGAGACCTATGTCGGGCCGCATGCCAGCGAGCAGATACTGGACGGGGCGACGACGCGCGGAAGCGGCGTGTCAATCAACGCGGCGATTATGATCTGCGATCTGCGCGGCTTCACCAAACTGTCGGACCGTCGTCCGCGCGATGAAGTCATCTCCATACTGAACCAGTATTTCGATGCCGTTGCCGGTCCGGTTGACCGGCATGGCGGAGAGATCCTGAAATTCATCGGCGACGGACTCCTTGCCATTTTTCCACTAGAACAGCCAAAAGCGTGCGAAAACCTCCTACAAGCCGTTTGCGACGCCCACGAAGCGATTGCGAAGGCTCAGGGGACCAGATTCGCGGATGAACTGCGCTACGGCACCGGCGTACACGTCGGCGAAGTAATGTATGGCAATATCGGCTCGCAGAAGAGGCTCGACTTTACCGTGATCGGACCGGCCGTGAACCTTGCTTCTCGTCTCGAAAATCTCACAAAGGAGCTCCAGCGCCCGGTCTTGATCTCGTCTGAGTTTGTCAAGTTGGCAAACTGTTCGGAGCGAACCGAGCGCATGGGACTCCACAATCTGAAGGGATTTGAAGAGCCGGTAGAAGTTCACGCGCTGCGATAGCGGACCAGGATGGTCGGGCGGCTCCTGGGCATAGTCAGCGCAGCCTTGAAGGCTGCGGCGACCGTCCTCAATGCGCAATCTGGACTGTCCGGAAAAAGGATCTCTCGCGCTGAACGAACTGGGCGACAATATGATCAGCGAACTTGAACAAAGCAGGTGGTCTCGCATTGGGTCGCACCGCCCGCGCTTCCTGCACATGGGGCTTTTCATAGCGGCTTACGTGTTGGGCGCTGGTTTCGCTCAGTTGCTCGCCGTCGTGCCCGGAACAGGCATCTCCATTTGGCCGCCGAGCGGTGTGTTCATCGCTACGCTTGTCGTTGCTACGCCGCCGAGCTGGCCCTGGTGGGTGCTGGCGGGCCTCCTGGCCGAACTGACCTGCAACCTCCTGTGGTTCCACAATCAGTTGCCAGTCGCCGTGCTGATCAATGCCGGCAACGCACTCGAGGCAGTGCTCGGCGCATGGCTAATCCAGCGGACCTGCAGGCGTCCGGTTCGGCTGGAAACCTTGCGCGAGGTTGTCGTGTTGGCCTTGGTGGGCGCTGGAATTGCGCCCATTGTCAGCGCGACCGTGGGAAGTGCGACTCTCGCGTGGTTTGGCATGCAGTCCTTCACGGGGGCCTGGCCATTGTTCTGGATCGGAGACGCCACCGGGGTGCTGATCGTCGCACCGCTAGCTCTGGTTCTAGTCCAGAACTGGCGTCGTGAGAACCCGATCTCGGCAGCTCCGCGATGGATCGAAGCTTGCGCCGTCGGCTTGATCTTTCTGGGTGTCGCCGCCTTTTCCTTGAGCAGCTACCTGCCCTTCGCCTACCTCATAATGCCGCCTCTACTTTGGGCCGCTGTGCGTTTTGAGTTCAAGGGTGCGGTCATCGCCTTGGCTCTCCTCGCTCTGATCACGGCAGCATTCACGATCACCGGCGTCAGTCAGTTTGCCGGCGATCCCGAATCCCAGCATCAAAAGCAGATCATGCTGCAGCTGTTTTTGGCGATTTCGGCCCTTTCGGCGCTCGTCGTGGCGGCAATATCCCGGCAGCACCATACCGCGTTGGCGACATTGCGTGAAAGCGAGAGGCAGCTATCGCAGCTCATCGACATGGTTCCCATCCACCTTTGGCGGCTGAGCCCGAACGGAGAACCAGTCTTCTTCAATCGGCGCATGGTCGACTATGTCGGCATGGACGTAGAAGACACAGATAGGCCCGGCATGAGCCGACTGGAAGCGTTCATGGAGACCGTGCATCCGGACGATGCGGCTCAGGTTAGGGAGAGTCTGCAACGCTGCCTCGCCACCGGCGACAGTTTCGCTCTGCAATGCCGGTTGCGACGTGCCGATGGTGTTTATCGCTGGATGTCGAGCCGGGCAGAGCCGATGCGGGACGACGGTGGACGCATCGTCCAGTGGTACGGCCTCTGTCACGATATCGACGATCAGATGCACGCGGAAGACGCGCTGCGGCGAAGCGAGCGGCAGTTGCAGCAGATGATCGACACCGTGCCTGCCATGATCTGGTGCATGACGCCGGAAGGAACACCCTGTTACCTCAACAAGCGAACAACGGATATCACCGGCATTACTTTGAAGGATATGGTCGCGCCTGATGGCGCGCGATATTTGGCCGTCGTCCATCCGGATGAGCGGGATGGGGTGGATAGGACCTTGGCGCACGCAATCGCGACGGGGACTTCTTTCACGGCGAGGTACCGTCAGCGCCGCTCCGGTACCTGCCATCGGTGGGTCGAGAGCCGTGCCGAGCCCCTGCGCGATGACTCAGGCAAGATCGTCCAATGGTACGGCGTGAGCGTCGACATCGACGATGAGATGCGCACCCAGGAAGCCCTGCGCGAGCGCGAGCGCGAACTCTCGCAACTGGTGGACATGGTGCCCAGCCTCCTGTGGCGGCTGGACCCCGAAGGGCGGACGACCTTCTTCAACAAGCGTATCAGGGATTTTTTCGGCCCGGGGATACCAGACCTCGACAACCCGGAAGGGAACCGACTGCCTACGATTATCGAGGCTATTGCGCATCCCGATGATGTCGCGGGTCTGAAGGAGGCGCTCGGCCGCTGCCTCGCTACAGGCGAGCATTTCTCCATGAAGTATCGCATGCGGTACGCGGATGGCGTCTATCGCTGGGTGGATGGTCGTGCCGAGCCGCTGCGGGACCCAAGCGGGCGCATCACCCAGTGGTTTGGCCTCTCCCACGACATCGATGACCAGGTGCGCGCCCAGGAGGCGTTGCGCCAAAGCGAGCAGCTTTATCGCGCTGTGTTCCATTACACGCCTATTCCTCTTTGGCGGGTGAATACTTCCCGCCTCGATGAGCTTTTGAATCAGGTGCGCTCGCAGGGCGTAACGGACCTCGGCCGGTACATGAACGAGCATCCCGACTTCCTGAGGGAGGCCATGGACCTCACTGTGATCGAAGAAGTCAATCGGAGCGCCATCGAGCTCTTCGGCGCCAAGCACGACATCGACCTGACGGGGCCGATCACCCCGTATTGGCAGGCGCCATCCGATAGGGTGAGGCGGAGTTTCGAAGCACGCTTCCGTGGCGAGCAGTCTCACGCCGAGCATGCAAAGTTCATGACCTATGACGGACGCGCGCTCGAAGGTCTCCACACCACGGTATTCCCGTCGGCCCTCGCCAGCCTCGGCATCAGCATCGGCAGTTTTCTCGACGCTACGGATCGCATCAAGGCGCAGGAGGATCTGCGGATGGCTCACGAGAACATGGCGCGCGCGAGCCAGGCCGCTAGCCTTGCCGAACTTTCGGCATCCATTGCCCATGAAGTCGGTCAGCCGCTGGCGGCCTTGGTATCCAGTTCGGACGCCTGCCAGCGCTGGCTCACCGCGAACCCACCCAATATGGAGCGCGCCCGGATGGCTCTGGAGCGCATCATGCGTAGCGCCAACTCCGCAGGCAATGTCGTGACCCGCATTCGCGCGCTGTTCAAACAATCCGTGGAGACCCGCAGCCTTACGGACCTTGAAGGGGTCATCGCGGAGGCGCGCGACCTTTTAGCCGAGGAAGCTTCGAGACGTCGCGTCCGTCTGCTCGTCGAAGTCGAAGACGGCCTCCCGCGCGTCGCGGTCGATCGCGTCCAGCTCCAGCAGGTTCTGATCAATCTGATGCGCAACGGCATGGAGGCGATGGACATGACGACAGGCGATCGAGTCCTTAGCGTGCGTTTGCGCCGCATGAAGGGCGTCGTGCAGACCGAGATCAGCGATCACGGCCCTGGCGTCGAATTTCCCGAGAGGATCTTCCAGCCGTTCTTCACGACGAAGGAACAGGGAATGGGCATGGGACTGGCGATCTGTCGTTCGATCGTCGAATCGCATGGCGGACGGCTATGGGCGGAGGACAACAAGCCGTTCGGCGCTACATTCATCTTCACATTGCCGATCGAAGTGAACCTGGAACTGTGAAGACAAGTTTGCTTCAATCTGGTGTGAGGGCTGAACGGGATCGCGTCCCGCGACTTTCTCGACGACCCGCTCGCCGGTCGCACATTGGACGCGGGCAACCAACCACCCAATATGGCCGTGCAAGCCTGAGACGACCGTCTGTCCTCAGCCACCGCTGCCGCGAGAGCGGTCAGCTTGGCGCAACCAACGTTTGATTGAGTTGAGCCGTTGATATCCAGCCGTTGTGAGCGGTTTGCGGGTGCTGGCGTGGGAATATGGGGGGCCAAACCAAGGCCGGCCAATATCGTCCTGTCGTCGTGCGCGCCTGCAGCCTTTCAACGCCGGAGAGACCGGAGACGTTTAATGAAGGCGCAGCTTAAGCCCAGAATCAATCTCGATGATCGTACTGCGTTGGAGACGGTTATACCCCTCGACACGCCCTTCATCGTCTTTGTTGATCCGGCCAGTTCTTGCAACTTTAAGTGCACATTCTGTCCGACGGGACACCGCGACCTGATCGCCGATACCGGCCGTTTTCAAGGCGCGATGAAGTATGAGGTCTTTCAGAAAGTCGTCGACAATCTTGGCGAGTTTCCACAAAAAATCAAAGTCCTAAGGATGTACAAGGATGGCGAGCCGCTTCTGAACAAGCGCTTCGCTGACATGGTTGCCTACGCAAAGCAAAGCGGACATGCAGACTATATCGATTCAACGACGAACGGCACTTTCATCACCCCAGAGCGAATGGGGCCGATTATTGAAGCTGGATTGGATAAGCTCAACATCTCCGTGGATGGAATGACGCGAGAGCAGTACATCCAGTTTACAGGGTTCAAGTTCGATTTCGACGCTTTCGTGAAGAACGTCAAATGGCTCTATGCCAACAAGGGAAACATGGAGATCTCCATCAAGATCCCTGGAGAACTGATCACCCAAGCCCAAAGGCAAGAGTTCTTCGATACGTTCGGCGACCATTGTGACCGCATCTTCATTGAGAATTTTGCACCGTGCTGGCCTGAATTCGATATCGAAAAGCATACGGGTGTCAAAATTACCGGCGGCATCTACCAGCAGGAGATCGGCAATACGGACACCTGTCCTTACATTTTCTACGGGTATTCCGTAAACGCCGACGGACTTGTCAGCTCATGCTTCCTGGATTGGGGACGAAAGCTCGTCATCGGTGACGTCCGAAAACAGACGATGAAAGAGATCTGGAACTCGGACGCAATGAATGCCCTCCGGCTCCAGCATCTCGAAGGTCGTCGGTGTGAAAACGGTACTTGTGGCAATTGCGGTCAGTTGACCCACTGCCTTCCCGACAACATCGACGCGTTTCGCCCGATGCTACTCGAGAAATTCAAGTCTACGGTGACCCTGAATCCTGGCGCTCAGGCTCCGGGCGGACGCAGGATCGCAGTCGAGGCTGCCGAATGAACATCCTGCACATTGCGGCTCATCTCGGAGGTGGCGTGGGCAAGGCGCACAGCAGTCTGTGCAGCGTTGATCCAAGTTCCACAAAGCGAAGCTACCTTCTGCTCGAGCCTCCCCGCGACCTCCGCCATGTCGACTTGCTTAAGCAACTCGGCGCCGATGTTGTGGTCGCACCGGATCGCAAAACCATATCGTCGATGGCGGCAAAGGCGGATATCGTTCAGGTCGAATGGTGGAACCATCCGAGATTGTACGAATGCCTGTGCGAAACCGCCTGGCCGAAGATGCGGACACTGTTTTGGTCGCACATCTCGGGTATTGCGGCTCCTTATCTGCCGACTGGGCTTCTGACCGGTGACGATCGATTCGTGTTTTCGTCGGAGTGCTCATTCGCTGCGCCCAACGTCGCAACGCTTCCTCCCGCGACAAGAAACAGATTTGGTGTCGTCAACAGCGGCTTTGGCCTTCCACCTCGGACAGTTGACGGTGTACGGCGAAACCGCAATTCCATCAGCTACCTGGGGACAGTCGATTTCGCCAAGATGAGCCCGGATATCTTTCGTGTCGCCGACGAGGCGGCCACGTCAGAGGCACCGGTCCGTCTATGGGGCGAAGTCAGCCCATTGAGCGAAGTCGTTCATACGGCGGCTGCCATGAAGGATCCGCGACGCGTCCGCTTTATGGGTCACACTGACAATCCGGCGGATGTCTTCGCGCAAACCGGCATCTTTCTGTACTTGCTGCAGCCGGAACATCTTGGGACGGCAGAAAACGCTCTGACCGAGGCAATGTCATCAGGGTGTGTGCCGGTCGTGTTTAACAATCCCGCGGAAGCGGCCATCGTCGAAGATGGTCGAACAGGATTTATCGTGAGCAGCATCGCGGAGGCCACGGAACGGCTTCGCTGGATGATGCGAAATCCGGAAGCTGTAGCGGAAATGGGCAGGAAAGCAGCTGACCATATAGCCACGACGCGGACGCCCGTTTCTAGCGCCATGGCGTTTGAGAAAATTTACGCTGACCTTCTGCAGGTCGAAAAGCGGCGCACTGATTTCCGCAGCAGGCTTGGCAATACAGCCGCTGAATGGTTCTTGTCGACCAAGACCCTGGCCAGTGTAACGCTCGAAACGCTCGATCTTCGGACGGGTGGGCGTGCAGCAAAGGGAACGATTGATCATTTTCTCACCTGCTTTCCCGAAGACACGTCGCTGCTCTCGCTGGTTGCCGAACCGACGGACGACGATTGGTCACCGGATCGTTCCAATTGCCTTTCTCGAGACCGTGAGTGTGTGGTCGCGTGACCAGGAAAGAAGGATGAAGGTCACGTGACGGCAATGTTTTATCACCAAGGAGCGAGATCGCAAGAGGTCGCACAAGCGTCTGCCGCGCACGGCGCGCTTCACTTTCCTGGACTGCCGGACGGGTTGGCTGCACAAGAGCTTTTGCGTCGAATTAATAATGCCACCTGCCGCTTTTCGGCGCGCCCGCTGCGCGATCCGCTGGTGCTCTACGGCGCCGGCGACATGGGACGCCTTGCGCGTGATTACCTTCGCTCAATAGGGCATGACTTTGCGTTCGTCGTCGACAGGAATGCAGTCGCACTTCGTAACGACGCGTTTTGGGCAGACGTGCAGGTTCTTCACCCGTCCGAGGTGCCTAACGACATGATGCGCTCGGCGCTGCTGGCGGTCAGCATCGCCACGACGCCCTTCGTTCCTTTGGAAACGGCTTTGCGTGAAGCGGGCTGGCATGACGTTGTGCCGTTTTACGATGTCGCCGAGAGCTACCGTGAGCGGCATCCCCTCTCGAACGGTTGGTTCGCCGAAAAACTGACATCGGAAGAACTCGCCAGGACGACGAAGGTCCTGCTGGGATGGGAGGATGATCTTTCGCGTGCCCACCACCTGCAATTTCTGGCATGGCGACGTCTACGCGAGGAATGGACCTTTGAAGGCGCGCCGGTCACCGGCGACGATCGTTTCTTCATTCCGGAGATACGGCATTGCTTGAATGCAGTGTCGGTCTTTGTCGATGGCGGCGCGCATGACGGAAGCATTACTGCGAAGCTGGTCGCCAACGCGGGGCCTCGTCAGACCGCTATCATCGCGATCGAGCCGGATGCGAAGAATGCCGCCGCCTTCAGCAGAAGGCTTGCATCTCTGGACGCCAAAGGCGCCGGCGATGTGACGCTGCTGCCATATGCACTTGATTCAATGGAGCATGAACGCTGCTTCCACAACGGGCTCGGATACGCCTCCCAACTATCCGATACGGGTCGAGAGCATGTTCGGACTGTAACGCTGGATAGTTTGGCTCTCTCCCCCGGCTTTCTGAAGCTGCATCTCGAGGGGGCGGAATTGAACGCCCTTAGGGGTGGATCCGAAACGCTGCAGCGGCATCGGCCCATCGTCGCCGTAACAACCTATCACAACAGCGACGGCCTATGGCGTACCCCTGAGTACTTGATGGAGCAACTTCCGGCGTACCGCTTCTTTATGCGGCTTCATAGCTGGTGTGGCACCGGAGCGGTCGTCTATGCAGTTCCTCAGGAAAAAGTCCGTATCCAATGAAACATTTCGCAAGCGGCAGCCAACTCGTCTTCGATCTCGGGATGAACAACGGTGACGATACGGACTACTATCTGAAACGCGGCTTCCGCGTGGTCGCTCTTGAAGCCAACCCGACGCTTTGCGAAAGTGCCGCCAGACGTTTCGAGACGGAAGTGAACGACGGGCGGCTGACCATTGTTCACGCGGCGATCTGGGAGCATTCAGGCGAAGCGGTCTTCCACATCAACCTCGAAAACGATCATTGGAGCAGCATTGACATCGGTTGGGCTGGCCGCAACGACGGCACTTGCCGCGCGATCACCGTTCGCTGTGTGACTTTGTCGGAGTTGTTCGCCGAGTACGGCGTACCGTTGTATCTGAAGATCGATGTCGAGGGCGTCGACCACGTGGTCCTCGACCAATTGAAGGAACTCCCGAGCCTCCCTTTGTACGTCAGCGTCGAGGATTGTCGTTTCGGCTTCCAGTATCTGGAGACGCTTGCTGCATGCGGCTACGACGGTTTCAAATTGCTCGATCAATCAACAGTTCCGTCGCTTCGCGATAGCTCGCTTGGCTACAATTTTCCGGTGGGTTCGTCTGGGCCGTTCGGCGATGACGTTCCTGGCGCATGGTCATCGTACGGCTCTGTTGTCGATAGCTATTCACACACTGTCCGCGACTTCAATGGAAACAGACTAGCCCCGCGCACGCAGTGGTGGGACATCCACTGCACGCGCACGCCCCAAGAGAAGCATCATGACTGAAGATCAGAAATTTGCGGCATTCGTCGCCGGCAACATCGAGAGTGCAAGTAAGGATGCAGGCTTCATCGGCCTCTCACAAGTGTGGGTCCGCGAATGCATCCGTCACAACTACGTTCAGAACTTCACGTGGTTGGGCCGCCCGATCATCCAGGTGCCGCAGGATATTTATGCCATACAGGAACTGATCTGGGTATGCCGGCCCGACCTCATCATCGAGACAGGCATCGCACACGGCGGATCGCTCGTCATGAGCGCGTCAATGCTAGCCATGCTCGACTATTGTGACGCGGTTGCTGATGGTCGTGTTCTCGATCCCAAGGCGAGCCGCCGCAAGGTCGTCGCTGTCGACATCGATATCCGAAAACACAACCGCGCGGGAATAGAAAGCCATCCGCTCGCTCATAAGATCGTCACGATTGAAGGGTCGTCGATCGCACCGGACGTCTTCTCCCAAGTAGCTGCGCACGCGAAAGGCTACGAACGGGTCATGGTCTTTCTGGACTCCAACCACACGCATGACCACGTCCTCGCTGAATTGGAGCTTTATGCGCCGTTGGCGTCAAAGGGATCCTATTGCGTCGTGTGGGACACTGGTGTCGAAGACCTGCCCGAAGATATGTGCGGCGATCGCCCCTGGGGCAAAGGAAACAACCCAAAGACCGCCGTCAGGGCGTATCTCGAACTCCTGTCGTCTGAAGGACGGAGCGGTTCCGACGGTGGAAAGCTGTCATTCGAAACCGACAAGATCATCGAGAACAAGATCATGATTACGGCATCGGCTGACGGATTCTTGCGCCGCATTTAAACGCTGCCCACAGGCAGAAAGCGCTCTATCCGTTTGTCACCGTGCAGCACCTCCGCTTCAAAACGTAACGACGTTTTGAAGCGATCCCGTAACGAGCAGGAAAACTGAATGGCTACCGATACTTTTTACTATCCTTCCGGCGGCGAGAGCGTGTTCTTCTCGAAGCTTGATGAACTCGCAAAGAGATGGCCGCATGAAATTCGGCATTACCTGGATCTGTTCCCGGTCTATGCGAGCCGCCGTTCTTTCATTCGCCAGCTTGCCCACTATGAGCTTTTCAAGCTCACTGTAGATCTGCCCGGACACTATGCAGATTTCGGCGTCTATTTCGGTAAGTCGTTCTTCAGCTGGCATAAATTCCTCGAGACCTTCACGCCAACGGCCACGCATAAGAAGGTCATCGGTTTCGATACGTTCGATGGCTTTCCTACCCTTGCAAGCGAAGACGGCGCGGTTGATGCGAACATCCAGAAGGAAGTCGGCGGCCTTAGCTCCGGCAGCTTTCTGGAGGAATTCCAGGCGCTGCTCAAGCTCCACAACGAAGATGGAGTGATCCCCAGCAATCGTGGCTCGATCGTCAAGGGCGATATCTGCAAGACCTTGCCTCGCTGGCTCGAAGAAAATCCCGAAGCTCGCTTCTGTCTGCTCAATCTCGACGTCGACATCTACGAGCCGACGCGCATCATCCTCGAGCAATGCTGGGATCGATTGGTGCCCGGCGGCGTGCTGATCCTCGATGAATATGCGACAAGCAAGTGGCCAGGCGAAACGCTCGCTTGGGATGAATTCGCGCGTAATAGGAAGATCGACAAACCCCTATCAAGATTCCCCTGGGCAAACGCACCGGGAGCATGGGTGGTCAAGTGACATCGACAGGGAACGCCGGGCACTAGATTTCACCGGCGTCTGGTCGTCCACGACGCCACCGTGGATGAGCGGCCAAAGGACTAAGCAGGACAGCGCTGAGCGCGCGAATACGACAGCGGAACGCAGCAATGGAAAAAAAGACCAAGTTAAGCATTTGCATACCGACGTACAATCGCGCGGCCTTCCTACGCTTTCTGCTGACCACTTTCGTAGAACAGAAAGTTATCGATTTTCCGTATGAGATCGTCATCTCGGACAACGCTTCTACCGACGACACGGCGACGGTCGTTGAGGAGTTTCTCCTTCAGGGCTTGCCGATCAAGTATTGCCGGCGTGACGTAAACGGCGGAGGTTGGCCCAACCTCGCAAACGCCTATCAGCAAGCAGTCGGAGAGTACGCACTCTATCTTGCCGATGACGATCTTCTGAATTTCCAGAACCTGCGGGCGGCCATCGTCTACCTCAACATCAATCCCGAAACGGTCGCCTGTTATGCCCCGTGGACGATGTACGATGCCATTGATCAGGTCGATCTTAGTCTGTTCTACACCATTGAAAAGAATCGCAAATTCTCTCGTCGGAGCTTCAGCGACGTCTTCGACTTCATGACGAAGCGGCACATTTTTCCTGAAATCGCTATCTATAGAACCTCGGCCTTGAGGTCGGCTTTCGTGCCGAAAGACTTTTGCTTCTGGGCATTCTCCCATCTTGCCCATTTGCTCGATGTTGGCGCAGTCGCTTTTCTCGACAAGCCTTTCTATCGATCCGTCGTGCGGACCGCTGTCGTGCGCGACCGTGCGCAGGCCGGTAACGACGAGGCAATGACGGGATGGGACCGCTATCGGGGCGGCCTCGAATACTTTCTCTATTTGGGCTCAAAACGGGGCCAGATTGACCTCTCGCCAGCAAAATCGACGCAATACGAGGAGGCGTGCAAGGTCTTTACAATGCGACGAATGTCGGTGGCATTGCGCATGTGGTTCGAGCGAGGCGAATATATCAAGGCTTACGAGATTTTTGCGCGAATGTGCTATGGGGGCGGCAGCCAACATCCCGAGATCCAAGGCCTCCGTGAGAGGCTGCCCTTGATGGTGGCGGTTCAAACGCTGGCGCAAAAAGTGAATGCCGCGTCGAGCCTGAAGTACCTGATCCTTGATCAGGTCTCGTCCGTCGACTCGCTCGCAAGCCTTCTTCGCGAGGTTGGCCTCAACAATAACATCACGATACTTCCGGCGCCAACCGAGCACACCCCCGAAATAACGTCTACAGCAGCGGTATTTACGTCAAGTGCTGCTGGACGCGACACTTTCCTGGACAATGGATACAGGCCAAACATGGTCTTTTGCGAAAGCGATATGGTGTCGTCGGTGGTGACTTAGTGTGCAGGCGAGCTGCATATCGTTTTCGGCCCGAATATTGCGTTACCTTAACGCAAGGCAGGCGCCGCAAGGGCGAGCCTTCGTTGCGTCGGGCCCGTCAAGGCCGCCTTTTGAACCTTGATGGAGCGCCGCTGCGGCGATTGGCATAAACGTAAGAAGCCCGCATAAAGCGGGCTTGGCATAGGGAAGTTTGGTTGCGGCGCCTGATCACACAGAGACTTACAAAAAAGCCTGCATCGCGACAGATGTGTGCGGCGGGCGCGTTGACCATTGGCACAGTGCTGAACTTGAACATCTCGGGCACTTGTAGATGCTCCTGAATGTCTAGGCGGATGGAAGAAAGCATCGTCCAGCTATTGCATCCTCAGCGCCATCTCCGCTGCCTTTTCCGCGATCATGATCACCGGGGAGTTCGTATTGCCGGACACAATCGTCGGCATGATCGAGGCATCAACAACGCGCAGCTTCTCAAGCCCATGCACGCGCAGATTTGCATCCACCACCGCCATCGGATCGCTTCCCATCCTGCAGGTGCCGACAGGGTGAAAAATCGTGGTGGCGATATCACCGGCACGATGGATCAACTCGTCATCGCTCTGATATTGCCGGCCCGGCAGCATCTCCTGCGGTCGAAAACGGGAGATAGCCTTCGTTTCCATAAGGCTGCGCGCATGGCGGATAGAATTTGCAGCGAGCAGCCGGTCGCCCGCGGTCGACAGATAGTTGGGACGGATTTCAGGGGCGGCCGAGGCATCACGAGTCGTCATGTGCACCGTGCCGCGACTTTCCGGCCGGAGGTTGCAGACAGAGACGGTTACGGCAGGATAAAGATGAAGCGGTTCACCGAGACGGTCGGTGCTGAGCGGCTGGACGTGATATTCGAGATCGGCCGTCGCAACGGCCGAAAATGCCGAGTTGGCTCGGCGCCATCGACAAGGGACCGGAACGGCTGATTGCATATTGCAGGCCCATGCCGGCCCGGCTGAAGAGGTTGTGATAGAGCTGGTTCAGCGTGCGCGCGCCCTCGATCTGGAAGACGGTGCGGATTTGCAGATGGTCCTGCAGATTTTCGCCAACGCCTTGAAGATCGTGCAAGACAGGAATGCCGAGCGCCGAAAGAACATCCGGCCGGCCGACCCCCGAGAGCTCCAGAATTTTCGGCGAGTTGATCGCCCCGGCCGAGAGCACGACCTCGCGTGACGCCCGCGCAACACAGGATCGGCCCTTCCGGCGGAAGCGCACGCCCGTTACCATCTTCCCGTCAAATTCCAGCCGCTCGGTTTCGGCGCCCGTCAGCACGCGCAAATTCCGGCGCTTCATCGCCGGCCGCAGGAAGGCTTTCGTCGTGTTCCACCGTAGCCCGCCCTTTTGATTGACCTCGAAATAGCCGGACCCTTCGTTGTCGCCGTCGTTGAAATCGTCGCTCTTTCGGATACCCAGTTCTTCCGCGGCATCGCGAAACGCATCGAGAATCGGCCAGGACAGCCGCTGGCGCTCGACGCGCCATTCGCCGCCCGCGCCGTGCATGACCGATCTGCCGCGATAATTGTCTTCCGACTTCAGAAAATAGGGCAGCACGTCATCCCAGCCCCAGCCGACGTTGCCCGCCTGCCGCCAGCCATCGTAATCGGCCGCCTGCCCCCGCATGTAGATCATGCCGTTGATGGAGGAGCAGCCCCCGAGCACCTTGCCGCGCGGATAGTTGAGGACGCGGCCGTTGAGACCTTTTTCAGCGGCCGTCTTCATCATCCAGTCGGTGCGCGGATTGCCCATGCAATAGAGATAACCGATCGGCACATGCACCCAATGATACCGATCCGAGCCGCCGGCTTCGAGCAGCAGCACCCGGTTTTTCGGATCGGCCGAGAGCCGGTTTGCCAGTACGCAACCAGCCGACCCCGCGCCAACGACGATGAAATCGTAGCTGCCTTCATCCACGGGCATTTCATTCATGGGCATGGTCACGCTGCAACTCCTGTCGCGGGACTTTGCGCTTCCGAAAGGCGCCGCCACAGCGGCGTCATCGCCTCAGCAATATCCTTGTAGAGCCCATAGCGACGGTCATAGTGGGCCGACAGCGAGCCGTTCGGCTGATAATGCCGATCGTTGCGGACCATGGCGGTGGCCCCTTCGGTGAAATCGGCAAACAGGCCGACGCCCATTCCGGCCGCGATCGCAGCCCCGAGCGCCCCGGTTTCCCGCGAAACGGCGACCGTGACAGGAACGCCGAGGACATCGGCAAAGATCTGCGGCCAGAGCTTGCTGCGCGAGCCGCCGCCGGAGAGCACAGCCTCCTCGAAGGTTGCGCCCGCCTTGCGGATCGTCTCGATATGCTGGCGATGACCGAAGGCGACGCCTTCCAGAAGCGCCCGGATCAGGTGCCCCTTGGTATGCCAGCCGGCCATGCCGTAGAAGCCGGCCCGCGCGTGGCCATCCTGCTGGGCGCCATAGAGATAGGGGTGATAGAGCGGATCGTCGGTCGCCGGCGTGACCGCGGCTGCAAGCGCGCAGGCCGCATCGAAGGGCGAGACGCTTTCCTCATGCTCCCCTTCGAAGAACTCTCGCACCAGCCATTCGAGATTGGCGGCCGACGTCGCGCTATTTTCCATCGCCATATAGCGGCCGCGATCGAAAGTGGAGGACATGAAGACAGGGCCATTGAGATCGGGACCATCGATGATCACCTGGTTGATGCTCCAGGTGCCGGCGATGATCGAGGCGCTGCCGGTGCGCGACACGCCCGAGCCGAGCGCCGAGGCCACGACGTCGAACAGCCCGCCGATGACAGGTGTGCCTGCCGCGAGCCCGGTTTCGGCCGCCACCTCTTCCGCCACATGTCCCGCGATATCGGCGCTTTCTATCAGCGGCGGCAGCATGTGCATGCTGTCTGCGAGGCCGTAGGCCGCCATCAGTGTCCTGTCATAGCGGCGGGCCGCAAGGTCGAGCAAGCCGGCGCCGGACATGTCGGAAACTTCGCTGACGCGGCTACCGGTCAGTCGGTTGACAACGAAATCCTTGGAGAAGAACACCGTGCCTATGCGCTGGAACATGTCCGGCCGGTGGCGCTTCAGCCAGGCAAGCAGCGTCGGCGTCTGGGAGGGCCAAGGGCGCTGGCGCGCGATCGGTGCTGTGCGGTCGCCGACCCCTTCCGCTGCCCATTCCTCGACAAGTCCGGTCGCGCGCGTATCGAGCGACTGGATACCGAGAAGCGGCTGACGATCGCGATCGAGCGCATAAAGACCATTGCCATGGCCAGCACAGCCGATCGCGGCGATATCCGTGGCAGCAATGCCGGCCTTGTCGAGGCAGGTGCGGATCACCCGTTTGGCATTGGCCCAGAGCTCGCCGAGATCGCGCTCCACGTGACCGGGGTACGGCATACGACTATGCCCCTCCTCCCCGGCGTAGGCCACCTCCCGGCCGTTGAGATCAAAGATTACAGCCTTGATGACCGTGTTTCCGGCATCGAGC
The DNA here is from genome assembly GCF_014193305.1 of Rhizobium sp. BK181. Classification (NCBI taxonomy): domain Bacteria; kingdom Pseudomonadati; phylum Pseudomonadota; class Alphaproteobacteria; order Hyphomicrobiales; family Rhizobiaceae; genus Rhizobium; species Rhizobium sp. BK181. The sequence goes on along the minus strand of NZ_JACHZA010000017.1, from coordinate 18,361 downwards.
CCCAACAGATATTTTTCCATTCCGAACCCCTCCCAAGGTTCTGGCAGAGTCTTGCGTGATTCTGGCTGAAAACACAGGCCCAGCTCCATCACCCCTTCCGATAAAGTGCAAACGCCTCTTCGCCAGTCACATCCTCGTGGATGATCGCCATCAGGCCGCGCACGACGGCGCTCGGATTGGCATGCTGGTAGACATTGCGCCCATAGACCATGCCCACCGCACCCTGCCGCATCAAGGCGGCGGACTTGGCGAAGACGGCGGACAAGTCCTCCTTGCCGCCGCCGCGCACGAGAACCGGGCAGCGTGCCGCCTCGACCACGCGGTGAAAATCCTCCGCGTTGATCGTCGGGTCGGCCTTGACGATATCGGCACCCATCTCGCGGGCAAGCCGCGTCAGTGTCACGATCTTGTCGGCATCGCCATCGACCATGTAGCCGCCGTGCTCAGTCACCGCCTGCATCACAAGCGGCTCGATCATCAGCGGCATGCCGTATTTCTCGCAATCGGCGCGAACACGGGCAATGTTCTGGACGCATTGGCGGAAAAGATCAGGCTCATCCGGCAGCATGAACAGATTGACGACAACGCAGGCCGCATCCGCCTGCAGCGCGCCGATCAGCGGCTCGGCCTCGTTCTGCAACACGGCCCACATATCCCGGTGGCGGACGCGGTTATAGGGGTTGCCCATGTCGATGCGCATGACGAGTGCCGGCTTGTCCTTGCCGGGCAGGTCCTGCAACAGGTCGGCCTGACCATAGTTCATCTGGATCGCATCGGGCTTCGCGTCGACCAGCGCCTTCAGCACGGCGGGCATGTTCTCCAGCCCATCGAGGAAGGACGGCTCGTTGCAGACGCCATGATCGATCGCCACGTCCAGGCAACGGCCGTTGCCGAACAGCCGGTTCATCCGGACCTTGCGGTTGTCTCGCATAATTCACTCCTTTGTTCGTTCCTTGCGGAAAGGGCTTCCTCCGAAACGCCGTGACGGTCGTTCAGGAGGGTCAGAAAACGGGTTCGCTCCTCGGCGGCGCGCTGGGGCGGCCAGCTTTTTTCCACCGAGAGGATGGCGAGCACGGCGTCGGTCATGTCGAGCGAAAGTTCACCACTGATGGCGAGTGTTGTGCGCCGCAAGAGCAGGTCGTCCAGATGCTCCACGGCTTCGTGACGCATGAGATAGATGAACTCGCGGGTGCTGTAGCCGGCATGAGGCAGAAGATGGTCCGGTTCCAGCGCGATAAAGTGGGCGACCTCCTGCGCGTCCGTGCCATAGCGTTCAAAGAGCGTTTCCGAGCGATCGAGGGTGATGCCCGTCGCCTCAGCGAGCTGATGGACCCAGAGGTTCGGCTTGCCTGGAAAGCCGCGCCCACCCCCAAAGGTACGTTCGGCGGTATCAATGCGACGTTTTCGGCCGAGCCGTTCCAGCGTCATATCGGCCGCCAGTTCCCCAAAGGAACGGAAAGTGGTCCACTTGCCGCCAATCATGCAGAGGACCGGCGGCTCGCCGTCGCGGCCTTCAAGCATCGTGCAGAAATGATCGCGCGGAATACGGCCGGTGAAGCTGTCATTGCTTGCCGGTAGGGGGCGAACGCCAGCAAACTGGAAGACGATCTCCTCGGGCCGGATCGAAATGCCCGGCAGCACGAATGCCAGTGATTGCAGGATATAATCCCGCTCGTCTGCCTCGCAGCGCACCGTTTCGGGGTCATCCACCCGGATATCAGTCGAGCCGACCAGCACCTTTCCAAGATAGGGAAAGAGGATGCAGATGCGGCCGTCCTCGTTTTCATAATAGATCATGTGGCCGTCGAGCATGTCGCGCAGACCGGGATGGTCGATGATCAGATGTGAGCCCTTGGTGCCACCCATCAGCGGCGTGGAAGGAGCCTCTTGCGGAAAGAGCGTGTCATTGGCGATATCGATCCAGCCGCCGGTGGCGTTGATGACGAGGGATGGCTTGACTGTGAGCGTCTCGCCCGAAATCCCGTCACGCAGCAGAAAACCTCCGGCTGGAGCCTGCTCGATCGTCGCATAGTTCAGAGCCGAGGCATTCGTGTCGGTTGAGAGGCCGTCGCGTAAGATCTCGATACCGACGCGCTCTGGGTGGCTGACCCAGGCGTCGTAATAGGTAGCGGCGCTCCGGATCGCCGGGTTGAGCGCCGGCCATTTGGCAAGCGTGCTGCGGCGGCCGCGAAACTGGTGCTTCCGCATCAGGGCGCGCTTGCGTGTCAGAAAATCATAGATGCTGAGCCCCGCCTTGATGGCGATGGCGCCGCGGCGGCTCGGGCGGCGGGTGAGGCCGAGGAAACGCACGATGCCATTACCGAGACCCGAGAAAACGTCGAAGATCGGAACGGTGGTCGGCAGCGGTGCGACGTAGTGGGGGGCGTTGCGCAACAACCGGTCGCGCTCGACCAGCGATTCCCGGACAAGGCTGAACTCGCCGTTTTCGAGATAGCGCAGCCCCCCATGCACCATGCGCGAGAGTGCGGCGCTGGCACCGGAACAATAGTCGCCCTTCTCGACCAGCAGCACGTTCACGCCCTGCAGCGCCAGCTCGCGAAAGACGCTGAGCCCGTTGATGCCGCCGCCGAGGACGCACACGTCCACCTTCGGGCTCTTGCGGAGCCCGTCCAATGTCTCTTCACGGTTCATGATGACAGCCTGTTATCCGTCCATGTTAGCCAGTTTCGCAGCCAGTGCCGCGTCAATGGCCGAAAGATCGTCCGCAGAAAGCCTGAGCGTTCCGGCTCGTGCATTGTCGAGTGCTTGCGCCGGATTGCGTGCGCCACAGAGAGCAAAGGTGACGCCCGGCTGCGAAAGCGTCCAGGCGATCACCAACTGCGCGACGCTCGCCGCATGCCGCTCCGCTATCGGTCCGATCGCGTCGGAAAACGCCTTCGCCTTCTGCCGGTTGGCGACAGAGAAGCGCGGATTGCCCTTGCGCTGGTCGTCGCCTGCGAAGATGCGATCCGGTCCGATGGTGCCCGACAGCAGACCGAGCGCCAGCGAGGAATAGCTGAGCGTCGAAATCCCGCTTTGAACAGTAAGTGGCAGCAGGTCCGCCTCGATTTCGCGATCGATCATACTGAACCGCTCCTGGATCGCATCGAGCGATCCAGTTTGAACATATTGCTGAAGCCCGGCCTTATCGACGTTGCTTGCGCCGATGGCACGGATCTTGCCCGCCGACTTCAACTCTTCAAGCGCCCGCACGGTCTCCTCGATCGGTGTCGTTACGTCCTGCCAATGAGTGATGTAGAGGTCGATATGATCCGTGCCGAGCCGGCGCAGACTTTCCTCGACTTCGTGGATGATAGAGTCACGCCCGAGATAGCGGTGAACCGGCTTGCCATCCTGATCGAAGAAATGCTTGCCCTTCTGTGTATGCCAGACGAGGCCGCACTTGGTGGCAATGACAGCCTTGTCGCGCCGACGGGTGAGCGCCTTGCCAACGATCTCCTCAGAGCGGCCGAGGCCATAAGCCGGGGCCGTGTCGATGAGGGTCACGCCGGCATCAAGCGAGGCGTGGATGGCGGCGATGGATTGCGCCTCGTCGGTGCCGCCCCACATCCAACCGCCGATCGCCCACGTGCCCAGCCCTACGGCCGAGGCCCTGACGCCGGAGCGCCCGATCTCGCGGATCAACTGTTCGCCACTCATGCCGAAAACCCTTCCCCGGATGCAATTTCAAGAATGCGCGCCCCGGTGGCCTCGTCAGTGACGAGTGTATCGAGATGGCTGCCGCGCAGCACGCTCAGGATGGAGCTGGCCTTGTTGAGGCCGCTTGCGACGCCGATCTTCGTCGGGATCGAGGCGAACTCTTCCAGCGTCAGCGAAACCAGTGCCCGGTTCAGGCTGTAATCGCAGACCCGGCCTTCGCCATCGAGCAGATGGGCGAGCAGTTCCGCACTCGCGCCGGAATGTTCAATGGCCTTGCGGTCCTCGCTCGAAGAAGGATGCAGATCGTAGTACGTCGAGTCTGCGCTGAGGATCGAGCCGATACCAACCACCGCGACCTTGGCTTCCCGCGCCCGCCGGAAGACATCCGCGACGGCGCGCATGTTGATCAGCATGTCCCGCTGCACGGCATCATCGGCAAAGAGCGGCGCGTGGATCTGGTAGGAGCGTCCGCCGAGCCGGTCGGCCATCAGCGTCGAGACGTGGTTGACGTCGGTATAGTGCTTGCCCTGAACGCAGCCGGTCGCGGGGATCACCTCGACGTCGAAACGGCGGGCGGGCTGCAGGCCGGCGACGACTGCCCCGACACCCTTGCCGCCGGTGATGCAGATCGTGTCGCCATCGGCGATTTCCTCCAGCAGCAGCCGAGCCGCCGCTTCCCCAACCGCTTGCAACGCCGTCTGCGGATTGTCGGAGACTGTCGGCACCACCACGGCGCGGCGGATGCCGCCGAGCGAAAGCAGGCGTTCTTCCATGTCCACCAGCGGTTCGACCGGCGATTTGATCTTGATCTCGACAAGGCCGAGCTGGCGGCCGCGCTTGATCAGCCGGTTGACGGTGGCGTGCGAGATGCCGAGCTGGTCGGCGATCTGCGACTGCGTCAAACCTTCGAGGAAGTGCAGCACGAGCGCCTGGTGCATCTGGCGCGCGATGACGATTTCCTCGCGTGGCGCTGTGGTCTTGGGTTTCAGTTTGGCGATCGGCATATCAGACGGCCTTCCGCTTGTGCAGGAAATGATCGATGGAAACGGCGGCGAGCAGAATGCACCCCTTGATCATGTCCTGCCAATAGACAGAGACATCGAGCAGGATCAGCGACGAGGTGACGACCGAGAGCAGCGCAATGCCAAGGATGGCGCCGAAGATCGTGCCCGAGCCACCGTTCAGTGAAGCCCCGCCGATAACCGCCGCCGCGATGATGTTCAGCTCCATGCCGACGCCGAAAGTGGGCGTCGCGGCGCCGAAGCGGGACATATAGATGACACCTGCGACACCTGACAGCGTCGAGCAGAGAACCGTCACCCAGAACTTCACTTGGTTGGTGCGGATGCCGGAATAGAGTGCCGCCTTCTCGTTGCTGCCGGTGTAGAAGACCTTGCGGAAGGCAGTCGCCCGGCGCAGCAGGAAATCGAACAGGATGACGACAGCGACGAAGATCAGGATCACGTAGGGAACACCATAGAACGTACCCTGCCCCACGGCCTTGAAACTTGCCGGCAGCGTGAAAAGCGAGAGCGGCGTGCCCTTGGTTATGATCAGGCAAAGCCCGCGTACGATCACCATGCCCGCAAGTGAGGTGATGAAGTGATTGAGCCCGACCACCGTCACGAAGAAGCCCATGATCGCCCCAATGAAACCGCTGGCGAGAATGCCGACTAGCGAGGCCGTCCACGGGTCCAATCCGGCAAGGAACAGCGAGCCGGAGAGCACCATCGCAAAGCAGACCACCGAGCCGACGGCGAGATCGATACCGCCGACGATCAAGAGGATCGTCATGCCGACGACGACGATACCCTCCACAGAAAAGCTCATCAGCATGGCGCGGAAATTGCCGAGCGTGAGGAAGTGCGGAGAGGCAAAGCTCATAATCACACAGAGCGCTAGGATGATAGCGATCAGCCCAGCCTCGCGCATGGTGCCGATGCGTTTCCAATGCCCCGTTTTCGGCATGTCCGCCGCCATCGTGTCGATTGCCATTCCCGTCTCCCCCTCCTTAAGCGGCATGATCTGCCGTCCTCGCTACGCTGACCCCCGATGCAAGGCGGATCACGGCTTCTTCCGTCATGTCTTGCGGGCCAAGCTCGCCCGCGATGCGCCCCTCCCGCACGACCATCACGCGGTCGCAGAGCCCGAGCAGCTCGGGCATTTCCGAAGAGATGACGACGATGCCGATACCGCCGCGCGCGAGGTCGCGCAGCAGCCGGTGAATTTCGGTTTTCGCGCCGACATCGATGCCGCGTGTCGGCTCATCCATCAGGATCACCTTGGGATTGACGGCAAGTTGCTTGGCGATCGCCACCTTCTGCTGGTTACCGCCCGAAAGCGATTTGACCGGCGCCTCGACGCCGAGCATGCGCACCGCCAGCCGCCGCGCGAAATCCTCCGCCACCGCCGCCTCGGCGCGACCGTTGAGCAGACCGGCATGATTGGTGAGCGCCTTCAGGTTCAGCACCGAGATATTCTGGGCGATCGACATTTCCAGGAAAATGCCCGCGCCCTTACGGTCCTCCGACAGATAGAGGATGCCGGCCTTAACGGCATCGGCATAGGCGCGGATCGCCTGAGACTTGCCATGCAGGCGGACCTCGCCGGATGTATGCGCACGAAGGCCGCAAATGCCCTCGGCGATTTCCGTGCGGCCGGAGCCGATCAGGCCGCCAATGCCGAGGATTTCGCCTTTGTGCAAATCGAAGCTGATGTCATGAAAACGCGCACCGTCGCTGATGCCATCGACTTCAAGGATCGTCTCGCTGGATGCCTCGCCCGCTCCGAGTTTGTCGGGATAGAGCTGCGTGATCTCGCGACCGACCATGCGGCTTACCACGTCGTCAGCCGTGACATCCGCGATGTTGTCGGTGCAGACATAACGGCCGTCACGGAACACGGTCACCTGGTCGCAGAGGCTGAAGATCTCCGCCATGCGATGGCTGATATAGATAAGCGAGATGCCGTTCGCCTTGAGGTCGCGGATGATGGAAAAGAGCCGCTGCGCCTCCGTTTCGGTAAGCGCAGCAGTGGGCTCATCGAGGATCAGAACGCGGCAGTCCAGCGTCAGCGCCTTGGCGATCTCGACAAGCTGCTGGCTGGAAATCGACAGATCCGCGACCTTCTGGCGCACATCGATGGCGGCGAGCCGGTTCATCACCGCCTGGGCATCGCGCTCCAGGGCACGGTAATTCATGAAAGGGGTGCGTCGCCGGTTGGTCGCCGCCATGAACATGTTTTCGGCTACTGTCGCATCCGGGCAAAGTGCGATTTCCTGATGCACGAGACCGATGCCCAGCGATTGCGCGGCAGCCGGCGAAGCAATACGCACGGGTTTGCCATCGACGCGGATCTCGCCTTCGGTCGGCTGCAGCACGCCGGCGATGATGTTCATCAGGGTCGACTTTCCGGCGCCGTTTTCGCCACACAGCGCATGAACCTCGCCGCGTTCGAGCGTGAAGTTGACATCGGTCAAGGCCTTCACCGCCCCGAAATGCTTGGTCATGCCGTGAATGGTAAGCACCGGATCCGCCATTGGTCATTTTCCCTTACTTCATAGCCGGCAACAGATCGAGGCGGCTGCCGTAATCTGACGCTTCTCCCCCAGCGGGGAGAAGTGCCAAGTTTGCGAGGCGATGAGGGGACAGGGGCAGTGCGGCATGCTCAGAGCCGGCCCCCATCCAGCCGGGGAGAAGAGCCCCCTTACTCCTCGATTCCCTTCGTGCCACGCCGCTTCAGGTACTTGTCCCAATAGAAGTCGTCGGCATTTTCGGCGGTAACGATCGAAAGGCCGTTGTCGACGACCGGGATGCTCATTGGGTTGAAGCCCGAGCGCTTGGCGTCATTCATCGGGTCGATCAGTTCCGGGTGCTTTGCAAGCCACAGCAGCATGAAGCCCATGTAGCCCTGCATGCCTTGGTTCGGGTTGATCGATCCGAAGACTTCGCCGGCCTTGATCATGTCGAGGATGTTGGCGTTGACGTCGGCGCACATCACGAGAACCTTGCCGCCGTTTTCCTTGGACGCCTGCGAGGCACCGATCGCGGAGTTCGCCTCTGGCATGAAGACTGCACCGAGGTTCGGATTGGCCTGAATCAGGCTCGAAAGCCCCTGATAGGCCTTGGTCGGGTCTTGGTTGGAAGCGGCGCGGCCAACCAGCTTCATGTCCGGCCACTTTTCTTCCATACGGCCGATGAAGGCGGTGATGCGCTTGTCGTGGTTGTCCTGACCAGGATTTTCCAGAACCGCATATTCGCCCTTGCCACCCATCTTCTCGGCAATCGCGTCGGCGGCATAGACTCCTTCGCGGTTGTTGTCCGAGGTGATGAACGAAACGCGCTTGGAAAGCGGCGAGTCGGCGGCGAAGGTGACGACGGCCGTGCCTTGGTCGATGGCGCGGTTGATCGGCTCGATGAACGGATCGGAGTTCATCGGATGGACGAGGATGCCGGCCGGGTTCTGGGCTAGCGCCTGGTCGAAGGTGGCGATCTGCTTGTTGACGTCATATTCCGGCGTGCCGGTATAGGCCGTTTCGCAGCCGAACTGCTGGCCGGCCTGCTTGAACATCTCATAGACCGGGAACCAGTATTCGACGCCCGAAACCATGACGTTCATGACGTATTTTTCACCCGGCTTGCAGCGGAACGGATTGTCCGTCTCCGCCGACGCTGTGCCGGCAAAAAGCGTTGTTGCAAGGACCGCCAATGCGGTAGAGCCTAGAAATTTGCGCAAGATTCCTCCTCGAGGCCGAAGCCCCTCCCAAAAGCCCGAGGGCGTCAAACCGACGCCGCTGATCGCGTTGAAACCGAACTTCCTCCTCGAAGTTCGATGGGAACAATAAAGGCGAAGACGAAATACATGTCAATATAATTCATATAGTGAAATATATTTCAGAACCTCACAATCAGACGGAATTCGGCTGTGAGGTTGCATGTGTTGCGTCGTTATTGCTGCCACGGCGCAACAGGTCCAGCCATGCCAGCACTTTACCGCGAGGTGCTATTGTCGCCCGAGTGCGGCATGATCGTGCGCTCAGCCATGATGAACGTCTTCACTTGTTGAGCTAACACGGGTGGGTGACGCTGGCGCGAAAAGCGGCTAAATTCGCTGGCAAGCGCCAGTTTGAGCCTTGAATTCGTTCGGCGCAACTCATCACAGCACGTTCACAGCGAAATCATCTGAGAGCGCATGGAACGATCCGGCAAATCAGACGGCAAGACATATTGCTTTGGTGACTATCGGTTCATTCCGGACCGGCAACTACTGATGTTTCGCGACAAGCCGTTGCGGTTGGGAAGCCGGGCCGTCGATCTACTCCACCTGCTCGTGAGCCACCCGGGAGAGGTCGTCGGCAAGGACAAGCTTATGAGTTTCGCCTGGCCAGACACTTTCGTTCACGAAAGCAACCTGAAAGTCAACATCGCCGCGCTGCGCCGAGCCCTTCCACGAACGGCCTCAGGCCTGTCGTGCATTGCCACCGTGGCCGGCCGCGGCTACCGCTTCGTTGCGCCCCTGCGCATCTATGGTGGAGACCAGCCGCACCTCTCCTTCGATGCGGCCAACGCTTTCATCCGTGAGTTGCCCCGCCTGCCGCAACTTGTCGGTCGCCACGACGTCGTTGCGGAACTCGCCGCCAGGCTTCCGGAAAGCCGACTGGTAACCGTTGTCGGACCAGCGGGAGTCGGCAAGACGACTGTCGCTGTCGCCACGGCAAAAAGCCTTCTGGACAACTATCGGGACGGTGTCTGTTTTGTGGATCTTGCCGTCATCGGCGATCCCCAGCTTGTGGAGGTGACGATAGCGACGTCGCTGGGCATCGGCGGCAGATCGGCGAATACGCTTGCCGGGATCGTCGAGGCATTGCGCAGTCACGAAATGCTGCTCGTGCTGGACAACTGCGAGCATGTTCTCAGCACCGCGTCGGCGATCGCGGAACACCTTACGCTTGCGCTTCCGGGCCTTCACATCATCGCCACAAGCCGGGAGCCGCTTCGATCACGGTCGGAGAGCGTCTATCGCCTGTCTCCGCTTCCCTATCCAGACGAACACCGCGGAGAGAACCGAGCAGATGCCCTGACCTTCCCCGCGGTCCAGCTCTTTGTTCAACGGGTCAACGAGGCCTGCGGATACCAACTCAATGACGCTGATGCACCCGTCGTGGCAGCCATATGCCGGCGTCTGGACGGTATAGCGCTTGCAATCGAGCTCGCCGCATCGCGGCTGCCGCTATTGAAGCCGACAACCCTGCTTGTTCTGCTCGAACACAGTTTCGAACCACTTGTCGCCAGTTCCGCGGGGACCCCGCCACGACACCAGACCCTGCTCGCGACGCTGGAGTGGAGCTATCAGCTCCTGTCCAAGGATGAGGCCAAGCTTCTGCGCTTCCTGTCGGTCTTTTCGGCAAGCTTCTCTTTGTCCGACGTCATCGCCGTAGCCGACCACATTGGCCTAGCAATCGAGGAGGTCGCCGCTTGTACGCAAAACCTCGCGGCGAAATCGCTTTTGTCGGCCACGCGCGACGTCGAAGAACTACGTTATCGGCTGCTCGACAGTACCCGCAGCTTCGCGGCCGAGCAGTTGGCCAGGAGTGGAGAAGCCGCCAACGCCCGATCCAGCCACGCGCGCTTTCTCCTCCGGCTGTTCGAGCAAGCCGAGGCGGAGTGGCTATGGAAACCGAGGAGCGAATGGACCGCGTGCTACGCACCACGGACGAACGATTTGCGCAAGGCGATCGACTGGACTCTCGGTGACGGCGCCCAGCCGGAGGTGGGTGTGCGCCTTACCGCCGCTGCAATTCCGCTTTGGGACGAATTGTCGACCGTCGCTGAAAGCCGGCAATGTGTCGAGCGTGCGCTGAAATCCACGGAAGCACTGTCGCGTTGCGACCCCGCCATCAAGATGAAGCTCATCGCGTCCAATGCCTCGGGCCTCAATTTCTCTGATCATCTCGGTCCCGAAGCCGACGCGGCGTGGGCGGAGGCAAACCGACTGGCGCGCGAGATCGGCAATGTCGATTATCAGCTGCGCACCTTGTGGGGGCTTGGCATATTGCAGAGCTTCACCGGGCGACACAAGCAGGCGATCGCGACGCTTGAGCAGTTCGCCAAACTCGCAGGCGGCGACGATGAACGGCTGGCTATCGTAGAGGGAGAACGGGTCAGGCTGACGGCCGTCTTCTATCGCGGCGATATCGGGCGCGCGCACTCCGACCTGAAGCGCCTCGCGCGCGACAATGCCACCACCGCGAAACGCTCGGCTGTTGCCCGCTTCCAGATGGACCGGTTCGTGTCGATCCGGGTTGCATTGGCTATGACAGCCTGGGTAGCGGGAGATCGCGGTGAGGCGACGACAGCACTGACAGACGCGCTAGACCATAGTGTCGCACTCAACCACACGGTCTCGCATTCCAACGCTCTGGCCCAGGCTGCGCTGCCTATCGCCTTTTGGTCCGGCGATACCGAGATCGTACGCCTGCATGCCGCGGCGCTTGCCCGCAATCTTACTTTGCGCGAAATCGCGATCTGGAGACCTGTCTGCCTGTTTTACCGTGGCGTCGCCGGGAGCATGGAAGGCGACCCTGAGGGAGTCGACACGATGCACCTCGCGATCGATCAACTCGTCGCCAACAACTTCCTTGTTCGGGTGCCGTTCTATCTCGCCACTCTCGCCGAGGCTGCCTTGCGCGACGGGCGCATCGCGTTGGCCCGCGACAGCCTGAGTGCCGCTTTCGACCACGCCGACCGGCAGGGGGAAGACTGGTCCCGACCGGAGCTGCTGCGCGTGCGCGCAACGCTGCAGCGGCTGGATAGCGATCTGTCAGGGGCCTCGGAAACGCTTCTGCTCGCAGCGGAAACCGCAAGGGAAAGCGGTGCGCTTTTCTTCCGGCTTCGGGCATCGACGGCACTAGCAGAACTATGGCTGGAAGCCGACCGGCGCGAGGCGGCGGCCGAACTGCTGTCGCCCGTCTGCGCCGAGTTCGATGACGTATTGCCCTGCGTGACCGTGGTGAAGGCCCGTCAACTTCTCGAAGCTCTCCGGCAAAACACCTATCCTGATTGAGTTAGCCATTCTTGCTCGCAACCATTACGGGGTCGAGGACAAAGGCGCTCCGTTCGGCGAGATCATGGATGCTGGCCAGGTAATTCTTGAAATGCGGCGTCTCGCGGTGCGCCGCCACCGCGGCGTTGTCGATATAGAGTTCATCCAGAACATACCGGTCGGCTTTCGCCTGATCCCGCCAGACATCCCATCTCAGGTTCCCCGGCTCCATCCTGCATTCGGGTGCCATGGCGAAGAGCAGCGCCTCAAGCTCTTCGGCTTTGCCCGGCTTGGCAAGCAAGGTGGCCATGATCTTGATGTAGAGCATGATCCGGTTCCGCTATTTATCCGCAGTTTCGATGAAGGCTGCGACCTCTTTGGCGTGCGAAAGCATCACGGCATGGCTGCTGTCGATCTCGGTGGTCACACTGCCGGCCCGTTTGGCAAATCCCCTCTGGAAGGTTGGGGGGATCATCATGTCTTTCGTGGTGACCATGAAATACGAGGGCTTGGCCTTCCACGCGACCTTGCTGATCGGGGTCTTCACAGCGTCCAGTCCTCAGGGAACCTGGGCTGCGGCCATGAAGCGTGTAATTGAGGCATCGACATCGGCGGCGAATGCCTTCGGGAACTTCGACGGGTCCACAAGCAGGTAGCCATCGCTGGGCGGCAACAGCGGTGCGGCCGATTCTCCGGCCGGAACCGGCTGTTCCGCGAGCGACGCCACCGACTCCCCGGCGTCAGGCGCGAACGCCGCGACATAGACCAGGCTTTGCACCTTGGGGTTAGCCCCGGCCTCGGTAATGACCATCCCACCGTAGGAGTGGCCAACGAGAACCACTGGATGTTTCGCCTTCGAGATCACGCGCTCCGTGGCCGCGACATCGCCACTGAGGCTGATCGTCGGGTTCTGAACCACCAGCACCTCATACCCATCCTCGCTCAGGGTGTCGAACACCGCCTGCCAGCCGGAGCCATCGACGAACGCGCCGTGCACCAGAACAACCGAGACTGTTTTTTCGGCGGCAACAGAGGCCGCGGGAGCAAAAACGGTCATGGCAGCGAACAATATCCAGGTTGAGCGTTTCATCGTGTCGAACCCCTAATGCCTCGCGATGGACGGAGGACCGATGCCGGCCTTCCGGGAAACTGCGCAGATGATATAGCGAGGGTTGCGGCTCGGCTGGTTAAAAGACGTAAAAACGGAAGTCGGTCACAACGGCCTTGATCGGCCCTGCGGTGATACGCGAATGGCTAGGCTTTCCGGGTCGGATAGGGTCCAAGGAAAAGAACCACTGTCGCACCGCCGATGAGCAGCAGCGCACAGGCTTTCAAGATGCCCGAATAGGTGCCGGTGCTGTCGAACGCATAGCCAAACAGGCTGGGGCCCACGAAAGCACCGACCACGAAGATCCCGTATAATGTTGCATATGTCGTGGCGTAGCTCCGCATCCCGAGATAGCGCGAAACCAGATAGGCCATCAGGTCGAATTCGATCCCAGATACCAGGCCGAGCAGCAGGATGGCGATGCACGCTACGGAGAAGCCCACATCGTCCAGCGAAAGGATGAAGCAGGCGACAGCGCCAAGCGTCAATATCACCGTGCCAACCGCAGGCGCCCAGAACCTGTCGACCAAAACGCCGCCAAGCAGCCGGCCGGCAACAGCCGCTATTCCGACGAGCGAGGCGAGCTCGACGACTTCGGTCGGCGACAGGCGCAGCGAACGAAGGATGTTCTCGATGTTGGGAAGCGGAGCCGCAACGGCAAGAGACATCGGGATGAAAACGATGGCCAGGAGCCAGAATGAACGCGAGCGGAAGGCCTCGCGTGCGGTCATGCCTTCCAGCGCAATCTCTGGCGCCGGCCCCGCGTCGACATTCCTGCTGCGCAATCCGGCAAAGCCCCAAAGTACCATCGGACATGCTATGAGTATCGGCATTGTGCCCACGACGAGGATCGCGACGCGCCAGCCGCCCGTCTCGATCAAAAATTGAGCCAAAGGCTTCACCACGAAGGCAAACAGCCCCGCGCCTGACAGCGCGATGCCAAGAGCAAACCCCCGGCGCTCCTCGAACACGCCGTTGATCACCCGCGTGAAGACGACTGGCGTCGCCCCCAGCCCGAAGATCGCGATGGCCAGCCACGAGAGATAATACTGAACGATAGAGCCGCTCGACGCCGCAAGCGTCATATAGCTCAGGCCCAGACACGACAGAGAGGTCGACGCCACCAGCCGCGCTCCAAACTTGTCGATCAACATCGCGAAAAATGGCCCGACAGCCAGAACCGAAGCGGCTAACAACGACAGGCCGCCAAAAATTGTCGCGAACGACCAGCCGAATTCCCGCGCGAAGATCGGCGCGAAAACGCCGATCGTATAAAACACAATGGCCGGCAAGCCAAAAGCCGTTCCAAGCAGGCTTGCCAGAACGATCCGCCAGCCGCTCCTGAATTCAGAGAAGTCCGTTCCCTTCATAAAGACTTCCCTCGTCGAAACCAATTGTCCGGCAACCGCTTCGCGGCGCAAAAGTGTATGAGCAACCTGTCTCTGTCTGCAACTCATGCACGGTTGACCACAGTCGTAACACCAGCGGAACCTATTGAAAGGTGGCCGATCGGATGAGAAATGGGCTGCCTCCACAATGGCCGCTGCCTTGATACGACGGCCACCATGTCGAAGACGGATATGAAGGCGATTTGCGGCCATCCCAACCGAGCCTGATTGACGACATTAAAGCACAGGCGCCGGGCCGCTTCGGTTTGGAGCCGATCGAGGCCAACCAAGCGTGACATCGTCCTGATCGGAGATTCACCTTTTTTAACCGGCGACCTTCCTTGAGCAGTGATATTAAGGTGGCGAGGCCGGTGGATAACGAGATCCCACAGGTTACGGCCCGACAGCATCAGCAGGTTCGAGTTTTAGGTGGTCGTTGTTGGCCATGCCTGCTTGTGCCTGGACGAGACTGGTCGAGAAACCATCGGATCGAGGAGGGATCATGCCTCGCGCGCTGAGCACACTGACTTTATCGGACGCCAAGCAGATGCTCCAGGCAGCCGAGGTTAAGGCGGCCAAAATTGGCATTCCCTACAACATCGCCGTGGTCGACGCGGGTGGCGCGCTGATCGCCTTCGCGCGCCAGGACGGCGCGCTCGAAGGCAGTATCGATCTTGCCATCGGCAAGGCAAAGACGGCCCGGATGTTCAACAAGACGACCGAATATCTCGCTGAATTGGCACAGCCCGGCGCACCGCTGTTCGGGATCGAGCAGAGCAACGATGGCCGTGTCGTGATTTTCGGCGGCGGTCTGCCTGTGACGATTGGCGATCAGATCGTCGGTGCGGTGGGCGCAAGCGCCGGTTCTGTCGAGCAGGACATCGCGGTCGCCGAGGCGGCGGCAGCCGCGATCATGACAAATCCAACACGGTGAAGGAGACCTGTTATGAAGGCCGCGCGTATTCTCGAATACAACAAGCCCCTCGTCCTCGAGTACATCAAGGTTCCCGATATTCAGCCCGACGAGGTGCTCGTGAAGGTCGCCGCCTGCGGCATGTGCCGCTCCGACGTGCTGCTCATCGATGGGTTCTTCCAAGGCTATGGCGATATCCCGCCCCCCGTCATTCCTGGTCATGAGATCACCGGAACAGTCGATAAGATCGGCGGGGTCGTGGCCAAGGCCTCCGGTCTTGCGGAAGGTGACCATGTCGTCGTCTCGCCCGGATGGGGCGACGGCGTCTGCAAGCATTGCCAGGTCGGCAATACGCACATCTGCCCCAATGTCCGCTGGCCGGGCTTTGGTACTTATGGGGGCTTTGCCGAATACATTCCGGTGCCGGCCCGCTATGCCATCAAGGTCGCCAAGCATCTCAAGTTCGAGCAGCTGGCGCCACTGACGGATGCCGGACTGACGCCCTATCGCGGGCTCAAGAAGATCCGCGATGCCGGTGGCCTAGGACCAGACAAAGTCATCGGCGTGTTCGGCATAGGCGGCCTTGGCACTTATGCGGTCCAATATGCCAAGCTGCTCGGCGCAGGCGGCCCAGTCGTTGCCGTCGCGCGGAACGAGGAGAAGCTTCAGGTCGCCAAGAAATACGGCGCCGACCACGTCATCGCGATCGAGGGCAAGTCGTCGGAGGATGTCGGAAAAGAGCTCAAGAAGGCGACCGGCCAGGACAAGTTCGACGCCATCATCGACTGCGCCGGTGCTACGGAGATGATGCAGCTTGCCTTCTCCCGTCTGGCGATCAGCGGGCACTATGCCGACGTCGGCTTCATCGGCGACCGGATCAACATTCCCCTGTTTCCGCGTGTCTCCGGCGAACAGACCTTTCACGGATCGTTCTGGGGAAACAACGCGGATCTCATCGAGGTCATGGCGCTGGCAGCCGCAGGCAAGATCCAGCACACGATCAAGACCATCTCGTTCAAGGATATCAACGAATACATCGATCTCATGCGGGACAACAAGATCGTCGGGCGTGCCGTGGTCACGTTCTGACGGCACGGCCCGCAAGAACCAAACCGAACCATATGTCTAGGAGACAACCATGACCCAGCATGTCCTGTTCATCGTCACCAACGCAGCCGTGATCGGACCGCATAACCGGAAAACCGGCTTCTTTTTTGCGGAAGTCGCCCACCCGTTCGATGTCCTCGACACCGCCGGCATCGCGGTGGAATTCGCCTCGCCCGCCGGCGGGTGGACTCCTTACGACGCCTATGACGAAAAGGACCCCGCCCAGAAGGCGTTCTTCGAGAGCAAGGCTTTTCGGCGGCTAAATCGCAGCCGTAAACTCAGCGAGGTGGATGCGGCCGACTACGATGCCATTCTTGTGCGTGACGCGGAGGCGGTCGAAGCCCATCGCCAGACGCAGCACTACCAGGCCTATCTCGCCCGTGTTCCGGCGTTGGCGGATCGCTCGGCGCTTGTCCTCGAAGCTGTCGCGCTCGGAGAGTAACTGGAACGGAGGATCTCATGCTTGAAGTCGTGCAAGCCTATGATCGCGAACATATCGCCGATCTTCCGACGGACGACGCCACAGCACTTGAAAGCAAGCTGACCCTCGCCCGCAAACGCTTCGAGGACAGGCGCGGCTGGCTGCAGCCGCACCAGCGTCGGGCGGTTCTCCTCCGCCTTGCCGATCTGGTTTTGCAGCAGCGGGAAACGTTCGCGATACGCATCGCACGAGAAGGCGGCAAGCCCTACACCGATGCTTTGGTGGAGACCGATCGGGCGATCGATGGAATTCAAAACGCCGCAGACCTGCTTCGCACCCGAGGCGGCACCGAGATACCGATGGGCCTGACCCCGGCCAGCGAAGGCCGCCGCGCCTGGACGATCCTGGAACCGATCGGCGTGGTTGCCGCGATTTCCGCATTCAATCATCCCCTCAATCTCATTGTGCACCAGATCGCGCCGGCGATCGCCACGGGCTGTCCCGTCATCGTCAAGCCCGCCGCCGCCACACCGCTTAGCTGCCTGGAGCTGGTCAAGCTCGTCCATGAAGCCGGCATGCCGGAGGGCTGGGTCCAGACCCTGCTTCCCGAGAGCCGCGATCTGTCGAGCGCCTTTGCAAGCGATCCGCGGATTGCTTTCCTGAGCTTCATCGGTTCGGCCGCGGTAGGCTGGCATCTGCGCGCCAATCTGGCGCCAGGAACCCGCTGCGCACTCGAGCACGGCGGCGTGGCCCCCGTTATCATCGACCAGACTGCCGATATCGACGCAATCATCGAACCGCTCGCGAAGGGCGGCTACTATCATGCGGGTCAGGTTTGCGTCTCCGTCCAACGGATCTATGTCCATGGGTCTCTCAAGGATGCCTTCGTCGAACGGTTCGCCGAGCGTGTCGGGCGACTGCGCGTCGGAGACCCCCTGCTTGCCCAAACCGAAGTCGGCCCACTCATTACGCCGGCAGAGGCCGATCGGGTCGCAGACTGGGTCGCGCAAGCCGCTTCGGACGGTGCGCGCCTTATCGGAGGTGGACGCCTCAGCAGCACGACATTGGCGCCTGCTGTTCTCGTGGAGCCGCCCCAAAAATCGAAGGTGTCACACGAAGAAGCGTTCGGCCCGGTCACCTGCGTCTTTTCATTTTCCAGTCTCGACGAGGTCATTCACGAGGCAAATTCGTTGCCGGTCTCATTTCAGAGCAGCATATTCACGCGTGATCTCGCCGTTGCGCTCAAGGCGGCCGAACACCTTGATGCCTCGACTGTTATGGTCAATGACCACAGTGCGTTTCGGACCGACTGGATGCCGTTTGCCGGTCGGCAGACATCAGGCTATGGGGTCGGCGGCATTCCATATACCGCGCGTGAGATGACGGCCGAAAAAATGATTGTCTTCAGGCAGCCGTAGCTCGCCGTCCGCCGCGAGGGCACTAGTGAAAATTCCGTGCCTTGACCTTCAGCATTTCGATCCTCAGATCGGACTCGTCCATCGCCTTCGGTCGCACGATCGGCTTCGATGCATCGAGTGGATCCGGCCCGCCACCATGAGTAAACTCGTCTCCCTTGGCTGCTGGCAGCCTGAACCGGGTACCGTGATCGGCAAGACCCCGGGCCATCAGCCGGCCGGTTTGCGGGTGCACGGCTCGATCGCCAACATCATGGCGTCGATGGAGGTTCTGGACCTGATGGAGCAGCAGTTCATCACCGCCGCACA